>NZ_JACHCY010000007.1:0-244445 GCF_014200835.1 Pseudomonas sp. JAI115 | reverse complement strand
CGCAAGCTGCTCGACGAAGGTCGTGCTGGCGAGAACTGCGGCGTTCTGCTGCGTGGTACCAAGCGTGACGACGTTGAGCGTGGTCAGGTTCTGGTCAAGCCAGGTTCGGTTAAGCCGCACACCAAGTTCACCGCAGAAGTTTACGTTCTGAGCAAGGAAGAAGGCGGTCGTCACACTCCGTTCTTCAAAGGCTACCGTCCACAGTTCTACTTCCGTACTACTGACGTGACTGGTAACTGCGAGCTGCCAGAAGGCGTTGAAATGGTAATGCCAGGTGACAACATTCAGATGACTGTTACCCTGATCAAAACCATCGCGATGGAAGACGGTCTGCGTTTCGCTATCCGTGAAGGCGGTCGTACCGTCGGCGCTGGCGTCGTAGCCAAAATCATCGAGTAATTCTCTTTTATAGAGTCTGCTTGATGAAGTGAAAAAGCCCCCGCTCAGCGGGGGCTTTTTTATTGGGTTGACACCTATCTGGGGCGTCTATAGAATTGCGCCTCCTTTTAACGGGCGTATTGCGCCCGGTGGGAATAGCAGCCGGAGTCTGAAATCCAATGCAAAATCAGCAAATCCGTATCAGGTTGAAGGCTTTCGACCATCGCCTGATCGACCAATCAACCCAGGAAATCGTGGAAACCGCGAAACGTACTGGTGCTCAAGTGCGTGGTCCAATTCCACTGCCTACCCGTAAAGAGCGGTTCACCGTTCTGGTTTCCCCGCACGTCAACAAAGACGCGCGTGACCAGTACGAAATCCGCACTCATAAGCGCGTTCTGGACATCGTCCAGCCAACGGATAAAACCGTTGATGCTCTTATGAAGCTTGATCTTGCGGCCGGTGTGGAAGTGCAGATCAGCCTCGGCTAAGACTCGGTCTTGGTCGTGTAACGCTCTGAAATGGGCGGCCATAGCGGGTGAAAGCCCCGTACACTCATGAGGTTTACAACATGACTATTGGTGTAGTCGGTCGTAAATGCGGTATGACCCGTATTTTCACCGAAGAAGGTGTCTCCATTCCGGTCACGGTCATTGAGATCGAGCCGAATCGCGTCACCCAGTTCAAAACTGAAGAGACCGATGGCTATCGTGCAGTGCAAGTCACTGTCGGCGAGCGTCGTGCTTCGCGTGTAACAGCAGCTCAAGCTGGTCACTTCGCTAAAGCGAACGTTGCCGCTGGTCGCACCACCATGGAATTCCGACTTGAAGAAGGCGAGTACCAGGCTGGCGATCTGATCAACGCTGAAATCTTCGCCGCTGGTCAACTGGTTGATGTAACCGGTCAGTCCAAGGGTAAAGGCTTCCAGGGTACGATCAAGCGTTGGAATTTCCGCGGGCAAGATAACACCCACGGTAACTCCGTATCCCACCGCGTCCCAGGCTCTATCGGCCAGTGCCAGACTCCTGGTCGTGTATTCAAGGGCAAAAAAATGTCCGGTCATATGGGCGCTGAGCGCGTGACCGTGCAGTCCCTGGAAGTAGTGCGCGTGGACGCTGAACGCAATCTGTTGTTGGTCAAGGGCGCTGTTCCTGGCGCTACTGGCGGCAACCTGGTTGTACGTCCAGCAGCCAAGGCTCGCGGTTAAGGGGAAGCTGACATGCAATTAAATGTAAATGACGCTCAAGCGATCGAAGTTTCCGAACTGACATTTGGCGGCGAGTTCAACGAGACGCTGGTTCACCAAGCAGTCGTGGCCTACATGGCCGGCGGCCGTCAAGGTAGCAAGCAGCAAAAGACCCGTTCCGACGTTCGTGGTGGCGGTAAGCGCCCATGGCGTCAGAAAGGTACTGGCCGTGCTCGTGCCGGTACTATCCGTAGCCCAATCTGGCGTGGCGGCGGTACCACTTTCGCAGCTCGTCCACAGGATCACTCCCAGAAGCTGAACAAGAAGATGTATCGCGCAGCAATGCGTTCCATCCTTGCTGAGCTGGTGCGTACTGATCGTCTGGTCGTGGTTCAGGATTTCGCTGTTGAAACTCCGAAAACCAAAGATCTGCTGGGCAAGCTGAACAACATGAGCCTGACCGATGTTCTCATCGTGTCGGACGCTGTTGATCAGAACCTGTACCTGGCTGCTCGTAACCTGCCACACGTAGATGTACGTGACGTGCAAGGTTCCGATCCAGTTAGTCTGATCGCATACGACAAGGTGTTGATCACCGTGTCGGCCGTGAAGAAATTCGAGGAGCTGCTGGGATGAACCAGGAACGCGTATTTAAAGTTCTGCTTGGCCCGCACGTTTCCGAGAAGGCTACGGTTCTGGCAGACAAGAAAGGCCAGTTCGTTTTCAAGGTTGCTACTGATGCAACCAAGCTGGAAATCAAGAAGGCCGTCGAAAGCCTGTTCAGCGTGAAAGTAGAGCGCGTCACTACCCTGAACGTTCTGGGTAAGAGCAAGCGCACTGCTCGCGGTCTGGGCAAGCGTAATGACTGGAAGAAGGCAGTTATCTCCCTTCAGCCAGGCCAAGATCTCGATTTCAGCAGCAGTGCTGAGTAAGGAAGGGGTGCATCATGGCAATCGTTAAATGCAAACCGACTTCCCCTGGCCGCCGTTTTGTGGTCAAGGTGGTCAACCAGGAGCTGCATAAAGGCGCTCCTCACGCACCGCTGCTCGAGAAAAAATCGAAGACTGGTGGTCGTAACAACAATGGCCGTATTACCACTCGTCACATCGGTGGTGGTCATAAGCAGCATTACCGTATGGTCGATTTCCGTCGCAACGACAAAGATGGCATCGTCGCCACTGTCGAGCGTATCGAATACGATCCAAACCGTACTGCTCACATTGCACTGCTCTGCTACGCAGACGGCGAGCGTCGCTACATCATCGCCCCTAAAGGCGTGAGTGCTGGCGACCAGCTGATCGCAGGCGCTCTGGCTCCAATCAAGCCAGGCAACGCTCTGCAACTGCGCAACATTCCAGTCGGTTCTACCGTACACGGCATCGAACTGAAGCCAGGTAAAGGCGCACAGATCGCTCGTTCCGCTGGTGCTTCGGCTCAGCTGATCGCTCGTGAAGGCGTGTACGTTACCCTGCGTCTGCGTTCAGGTGAAATGCGTAAAGTCCTGGCTGAATGTCGTGCGACCCTGGGCGAAGTCTCGAACTCCGAGCATAGCCTGCGTTCGCTGGGTAAAGCTGGTGCCAAACGCTGGCGTGGCGTTCGCCCAACCGTTCGTGGTGTTGCCATGAACCCGGTTGACCACCCACATGGTGGTGGTGAAGGTCGTACCTCTGGTGGTCGTCATCCGGTATCGCCATGGGGCTTCCCGACTAAGGGCGCGAAGACTCGTGGTAATAAGCGTACCGACAAAATGATCGTCCGTCGTCGCAAGTAAATAGAGGGATACGACAGTGCCACGTTCTCTGAAAAAAGGTCCTTTTATTGATCTTCACCTACTGAAGAAGATCGAAGTGGCGGCGGAAAAGAACGATCGCAAACCAATTAAGACTTGGTCGCGTCGTTCGATGATCCTGCCACAAATGGTCGGTCTGACCATCGCAGTACACAACGGCCGTCAGCACGTCCCAGTTCTCGTGAACGAAGACATGGTTGGCCATAAACTGGGCGAGTTCGCCGGTACCCGCACTTATCGTGGGCACGTGGCTGACAAGAAAGCCAAGCGTTAAGGGGTAAGGAAATGGAAGTAGCCGCTAAGTTGTCGGGCGCTCGAATCTCCGCCCAGAAAGCCCGCTTGGTCGCCGACCAGATCCGCGGGAAGAAGGTGGGCGAAGCGCTCAACCTGTTGGCTTTCAGCAGTAAGAAAGCCGCCGAGATCATGAAGAAAGTGCTGGAGTCGGCCGTAGCCAACGCCGAGCATAACGAAGGCGCAGACGTTGATGACCTGAAGGTCAGCACCGTTTTCGTCAACGAAGGGCGTTCGCTGAAGCGCATCATGCCACGTGCCAAAGGCCGTGCTGATCGCATCGTCAAGCGGTCTTGCCATATCACTGTCAAGGTTGCTGACAAGTAACGGAGTCGAAGAGATGGGTCAGAAAGTACATCCCATTGGCATTCGCCTGGGAATCGTCAAGGAGCACACCTCCGTCTGGTACGCAGACGGTCGGACTTATGCGGACTACTTGTTCGCAGATCTGAAAGTGCGTGAGTATCTCCAAGACAAACTAAAAAGCGCGTCCGTAAGCCGTATCGATATCCATCGTCCGGCCCAAACTGCACGCATCACCATCCACACCGCTCGTCCAGGTATCGTTATCGGGAAGAAAGGTGAAGATGTTGAGAAACTGCGTCAGGACCTGACCAAGCAAATGGGTGTGCCTGTGCACATCAATATCGAAGAGATCCGCAAGCCGGAGCTCGACGGTATGCTGGTTGCGCAGAGCGTAGCTCAGCAGCTGGAGCGTCGTGTAATGTTCCGTCGCGCTATGAAGCGCGCAGTACAGAACGCCATGCGCATTGGTGCCAAAGGCATCAAAATCCAAGTGAGCGGTCGTCTCGGCGGTGCTGAAATCGCACGTACTGAATGGTATCGCGAAGGTCGTGTGCCACTGCACACCCTGCGTGCCGACATCGACTATGCCAACTACGAAGCTCACACCACTTACGGTGTGATCGGTGTAAAGGTTTGGATCTTCAAAGGCGAAGTAATTGGTGGTCGCCAAGAAGAGCTGAAGCCACAAGCACCAGCGCCTCGTAAAAAAGCTGCTAAGTAAGGGGTACGCCAAATGTTGCAACCAAAGCGTACGAAGTTCCGCAAGCAGATGACCGGCCACAACCGTGGTCTGGCACTGCGCGGTAGCAAAGTCAGCTTCGGCGAGTTCGCGCTGAAGTCTGTTGCTCGTGGTCGTCTCACCGCTCGTCAGATCGAGTCAGCGCGTCGTGCTCTGACCCGTCACGTAAAACGTGGTGGCAAGATCTGGATCCGTGTATTCCCGGACAAGCCGATCTCCAAGAAACCTCTCGAGGTTCGTATGGGTAAAGGTAAGGGTAACGTGGAGTACTGGGTTGCCCAGATTCAGCCAGGCAAAGTCCTGTATGAAATCGAGGGTGTTTCTGAAGAGCTGGCGCGTGAGGCTTTCGCCCTGGCTGCTGCAAAGCTGCCGCTCGCCACCTCCTTTGTTAAACGGACGGTGATGTGATGAAAGCGAATGAACTTCGTGAAAAATCCGCACAGCAGCTGAACGAGCAACTGCTCGGCTTGCTGCGCGACCAGTTCAATCTGCGTATGCAGAAAGCAACTGGCCAGTTGGGGCAGTCTCATCTGCTCTCGCAAGTTAAGCGTGACATCGCTCGCGTGAAGACTGTGCTCAACCAGCAGGCAGGTAAGTGATCATGGCTGAAGCCGAAAAAACTGTCCGTACGCTGACTGGCCGTGTTGTCAGCGACAAGATGGACAAAACCATCACCGTTCTGATCGAGCGTCGCGTTAAGCACCCGATCTACGGTAAATACGTTAAGCGTTCGACTAAGCTGCACGCGCACGACGAAACCAATCAGTGCCACATCGGCGACAAAGTCACTATTCGTGAAACTCGTCCGATGGCCAAGACCAAGTCTTGGGCGCTGGTTGATGTTCTCGAACGCGCTGTGGAAGTCTAAGGGCTAGGGGTCGGAGAAATTATATGATTCAGACTCAATCCATGCTCGATGTGGCCGATAACAGCGGCGCTCGCCGCGTTATGTGCATCAAGGTGCTGGGTGGCTCCCATCGTCGTTACGCTGGTATCGGTGACATCATCAAAGTTACCGTCAAGGAAGCAATTCCTCGCGGTAAAGTGAAAAAAGGCCAAGTGATGACTGCTGTTGTAGTCCGCACTCGTCACGGCGTACGTCGTGCTGATGGCTCCATTATCCGCTTTGATGGCAACGCTGCTGTTCTTCTGAACAACAAGCAAGAGCCGATCGGCACCCGTATCTTTGGGCCAGTGACCCGTGAACTTCGTACTGAGAAGTTCATGAAGATCGTCTCGCTCGCCCCAGAAGTGCTGTAAGGAGATCCGACATGCAAAAGATTCGTCGTGACGACGAGATCATCGTGATCGCCGGCAAAGACAAAGGTAAGCGCGGTAAGGTGCTGAAGGTTCTTGCTGACAACCGTCTGGTTGTTGGTGGTCTGAACCTGGTCAAGCGTCATACCAAGCCTAACCCGATGTCGGGCGTACAGGGCGGTATCGTCGAGAAAGAAGCGCCACTGCACGCTTCCAACGTCGCCATCTTCAACGGCGAAACCAACAAGGCTGACCGCGTTGGTTTCAAAGTAGAAGACGGTAAGAAAATTCGTGTCTTCAAGTCGACCCAAAAAGCGGTTGATGCTTGAACACTGCTAGGTAGAAGACCATGGCACGACTAAAAGAGATTTACCGGAAGGAAATCGCTCCGAAACTTAAGGAAGAACTTAAGCTTTCGAACGTGATGGAAGTTCCGCGCGTTACCAAAATCACCCTGAACATGGGTCTGGGCGAAGCGATCGGCGACAAAAAAGTCATCGAGCACGCTGTTGCTGACCTGGAAAAGATCACCGGCCAAAAAGTCGTTGTGACCTACGCTCGTAAATCCATTGCTGGCTTTAAAGTCCGTGAAGGATGGCCGATCGGCGTCAAAGTGACTCTGCGCCGTGAGCGTATGTACGAGTTCCTGGATCGTCTGCTGTCGATCTCCCTGCCTCGGGTTCGCGACTTCCGCGGCCTGAATGCCAAGTCCTTCGATGGTCGTGGCAACTACAGCATGGGCGTGAAAGAGCAGATCATTTTCCCGGAAATCGACTACGACAAGATCGATGCTCTCCGCGGTCTGGACATTACCCTGACCACCACTGCCAAGAACGATGATGAAGGCCGCGCTCTGCTGCGTGCTTTCAAATTCCCGTTCCGCAACTGATTGGAGTAGGAAAATGGCCAAGAAGAGCATGAAAAACCGTGAGCTGAAGCGTCAGCTCACTGTTGCCAAGTACGCCACCAAGCGTGCAGCGCTGAAAGCTATCATCGTTGATCTGAACGCAAGTCCAGAAGCGCGTTGGGAAGCTACCGTAGCTCTGCAGAAGCAACCACGTGACGCAAGCGCTTCGCGCATGCGTAACCGTTGCCGCCTGACTGGTCGTCCGCACGGCGTTTACCGCAAGTTCGGCCTGGGCCGTAACAAACTGCGTGAAGCGGCAATGCGTGGTGACGTTCCAGGTCTGGTTAAAGCCAGCTGGTAATCGCTGTCAAAGCCTTGATGGTCGGGTTCGCAAGAACCTGACCATCGGTGGCCTTGAATCTGAATCAAGCCCCTTTTGGGGCTTGATTCATTTCTGGGGTGTGTCTAGAATGACCGGCTCGCCTGAGCCCGTGTTTTTCATGCCCGGAGTTTCTCGGCGACATGTAGTAGCCGCAAGGCTAATTTTTCTGTATTAGGAGCGTCTAGCCCATGAGTATGCAGGACCCGTTAGCGGACATGCTAACTCGAATCCGTAATGCCCAGATGGCTGAAAAGTCTGTCGTAAGCATGCCGTCTTCCACGTTGAAGGTGGCTGTAGCAAAAGTCCTGAAGGACGAAGGTTACATCGCGGATTTTCAGATCACCACCGACGCTAAGCCGTCGTTGTCCATCTCGCTGAAATACTTCGAAGGCCGTCCGGTCATCGAGGAAGTGAAGCGCGTTAGTCGTCCAGGCCTGCGTCAGTACAAGTCCGTTGAAGATCTGCCGAAAGTTCGTGGCGGTCTTGGCGTGTCTATCGTCTCCACCAACAAAGGTGTGATGACGGATCGTGCTGCGCGCGCTGCCGGTGTCGGCGGCGAAGTTCTTTGCACTGTGTTCTAAGGGGGGATAAGCATGTCTCGCGTCGCTAAGAACCCCGTTAAGCTGCCAGCCGGTGTCGAAGTAAAATTCGCAGGCCAACAGCTTTCGGTGAAGGGTGCCAAGGGTACTCTTGAACTGAACATCCATTCGTCCGTTGAGATCGTTGAAGAAGCTGGTGAGCTGCGTTTCGCTGCTCGCAATGGCGATCAACAGACTCGCGCAATGGCCGGTACCACGCGTGCGTTGGTAAACAACATGGTCCAAGGCGTAAGCCAAGGCTTCGAGCGCAAGCTCCAGCTGGTCGGTGTTGGTTACAAAGCGCAAGCAAAAGGTCAGGTGCTGAACCTGGCTCTTGGCTTCTCGCACCCAGTGGATTACGAACTGCCGCAAGGCATCACCGCTGAGACTCCTAGCCAGACCGATATCCTGATCAAGGGCATCGATAAACAGCTGGTAGGTCAAGTGGCCGCTGAGATCCGCGACTTCCGTCCACCAGAGCCGTACAAAGGCAAAGGTGTGCGCTACGCGGACGAAGTCGTCCGTCGTAAAGAAGCCAAGAAGAAGTAGGGCATAGCAAATGACCGACAAAAAAGTTACTCGACTGCGTCGCGCTCGCAAAGCACGCCTGAAAATGCACGAACTCGAAGTCGTGCGTCTCTGCGTGTTCCGCTCGTCGCAGCACATCTACGCCCAGGTCATCTCGGCCGACGGCAACAAAGTCCTGGCAAGCGCCTCGACTTTGGATAAAGAACTGCGTGATGGCGCCACTGGCAACATCGACGCGGCCACAAAGGTTGGCCAGCTGGTCGCTACGCGTGCTAAGGCCGCTGGCGTCTCGCAAGTGGCTTTCGACCGCTCTGGCTTCAAGTACCATGGCCGCGTTAAAGCGCTGGCTGATGCTGCTCGTGAAGCTGGGCTGGAGTTCTAAGTTATGTCAAATAACGACCAAAAGCGCGACGAAGGCTACATTGAGAAGCTGGTTCAAGTTAACCGCGTAGCCAAAACCGTTAAAGGCGGCCGTATCTTCACTTTCACCGCGTTGACCGTGGTTGGTGATGGTAAAGGGCGTGTTGGCTTCGGCCGTGGCAAGTCGCGTGAAGTGCCTGCTGCGATCCAGAAGGCAATGGAAGCTGCTCGCCGCAACATGATTCAAGTTGACCTGAACGGCACTACCCTGCAGTACGCAATGAAGTCCGCTCACGGCGCTTCGAAGGTGTACATGCAGCCTGCTTCTGAAGGTACCGGTATCATCGCTGGCGGCGCTATGCGTGCTGTCCTCGAAGTTGCTGGCGTTCAGAACGTTCTGGCCAAGTGCTACGGCTCGACTAACCCGGTAAACGTGGTTCACGCCACTTTCAAAGGTCTGAAAGCCATGCAATCTCCTGAGTCCATCGCTGCCAAGCGTGGCCTGACTGTCAAGGAGATCTTCTGATCATGGCTACCGTTAAAGTTACGCTGATCAAAAGCATGACCGGCCGCATCCCTAACCACAAACTGTGCGTTAAGGGTCTGGGTCTGCGTCGCATCGGTCACACTGTAGAAGTCCAGGATACTCCCGAGAATCGCGGGATGATCAACAAGGCTTACTACATGCTGCGTGTCGAGGGTTAATCGATGAAACTCAATGATCTGAGTCCAGCGCCGGGTTCCCGTCGCGAAAAGCATCGTCCGGGCCGTGGTATCGGTAGCGGTTTGGGTAAGACTGGTGGCCGTGGCCACAAAGGTCAAACCTCCCGCTCCGGTGGCACTATTGCTCCAGGCTTTGAAGGCGGTCAACAGCCGCTGCATCGTCGCCTGCCGAAGTTCGGTTTCGTTTCCCTGAAAGCCATGGACCGCGCAGAAGTGCGTCTGTCCGAGCTGGCCAAAGTGGAAGGCGACATCGTCACCGTGCAGTCCCTGAAAGATGCCAACGTGATCAACGTCAACGTACAGCGTGTGAAAATCATGCTGTCCGGTGAAGTGACTCGCGCTGTCACTATCGGCAAGGGAATCGGCGCCACCAAAGGTGCGCGTGCGGCTATCGAAGCAGCTGGCGGCAAGTTCGAGGAATAAATGGCTAAGCAAGGTGCTCTCTCTGCGCTCGGCAAAGGCGGTATGTCTGAACTCTGGGCTCGTCTGCGTTTTCTGTTCCTGGCGATTATCGTCTACCGAATAGGCGCACACATCCCGGTTCCAGGTATCAACCCGGACCGACTCGCAGACCTGTTTCGACAGAATGAGGGGACCATTCTTAGCTTGTTCAACATGTTCTCCGGCGGCGCGCTGGAACGGATGAGCATCTTTGCACTGGGGATCATGCCGTACATTTCGGCATCGATCATCATGCAACTGATGACCGCCGTCAGCCCGCAGCTGGAGCAGTTGAAGAAGGAAGGTGAAGCTGGCCGTCGCAAGATCAGCCAGTACACCCGCTACGGCACCGTCGTCCTCGCTCTCGTTCAGGCTATTGGCATGTCCATTGGTCTGGCGGGGCAGGGCGTTGCGTTCACTGGTGACTTTGGCTTCCATTTCGTCGCGGTATCCACTTTTGTGGCTGGTGCGATGTTCATGATGTGGCTGGGTGAGCAGATTACTGAGCGTGGTGTAGGCAACGGTATCTCGATGTTGATTTTTTCGGGTATCGTCGCCGGTCTTCCGAGAGCAATCGGGCAGTCTTTCGAGTCTGCGCGTCAGGGTGATATCAATATCTTTGCCTTGGTTGCCATCGGTTTGCTGGCAGTAGCGATTATCGGTTTCGTGGTGTTCATTGAGCGTGGCCAGCGTCGTATCGCTGTTCACTACGCCAAGCGTCAGCAGGGCCGCAAGGTTTTTGCTGCGCAGACAAGCCACTTGCCGCTGAAGGTGAACATGGCCGGTGTTATTCCGGCTATTTTCGCGAGCAGCATTTTGCTGTTCCCGGCTTCGTTGGGTGCCTGGTTTGGTCAGTCTGAAGGTATGGGCTGGTTGCAGGACATCTCGCAGTCGATCGCTCCTGGTCAGCCGTTGAATATTCTGCTGTTTAGTGCAGGGATTATTTTCTTCTGCTTCTTCTATACGGCGTTGATGTTCAATCCGAAAGACGTAGCGGAAAACCTGAAGAAGTCCGGTGCCTTTATTCCGGGCATCCGTCCAGGTGAGCAGTCTGCACGCTATATTGATGGCGTTCTGACTCGCTTGACCATGTTCGGTGCTCTTTACATGACGGCCGTGTGCCTGTTGCCCCAATTCCTGGTGGTTGCAGCAAACGTTCCGTTCTACCTTGGCGGGACCTCGTTGCTGATCGTGGTCGTGGTTGTGATGGACTTCATGTCCCAAGTACAATCGCACCTCGTTTCGCACCAGTACGAATCCCTGATGAAGAAAGCCAACCTGAAGGGTTACGGCAGCGGCATGTTGCGCTGAGTACCCATAAGGTTCGAGGAGTTGGTGATGAAAGTTCGTGCATCGGTGAAAAAGCTGTGCCGTAACTGCAAGATTATTCGCCGCGAAGGTGTTGTTCGAGTAATTTGCAGCGCGGAACCGCGTCACAAACAGCGCCAAGGCTGAGTGTGATTGTGCTTCAAGCCCGGCAGCTAGTGCGCTGCCGGGTTGATTATTTGTTATTACAGCGATATTATCTCGCGCCCTATTTCTTGGCTTCCGGGGCGTAGGTAGCTGTCAATTGGAGTCCCACTGAATGGCCCGTATTGCAGGCGTTAACATTCCAGATAACAAGCATACTGTTATCTCGCTGACCTACATCTATGGTGTCGGTCGCACTACTGCGCAGAAAATCTGTGCAGACACTGGGGTAAACCCAGCAGCAAAGATCAAAGATCTGAGCGACGAGCAAATTGAACAGCTGCGTGGCGAAGTGGCGAAGTTCACCACTGAAGGTGACCTGCGTCGCGAAATCAACATGAAAATCAAGCGCTTGATGGACCTCGGTTGCTATCGCGGTCTGCGTCATCGTCGCGGTCTTCCAGTACGCGGTCAGCGTACCAAGACCAACGCGCGTACCCGTAAAGGTCCGCGTAAGCCGATCCGCAAGTAATCGCCCCAGCGAATCGACAGGAATTTAATCATGGCAAAACCTGCTGCTCGTCCTCGTAAAAAAGTTAAAAAGACAGTGGTTGATGGCATCGCCCACATCCATGCTTCTTTTAACAACACCATCGTGACCATTACCGACCGTCAAGGTAACGCTCTTTCCTGGGCTACCTCCGGTGGTTCGGGTTTCCGCGGTTCCCGCAAGTCCACCCCGTTCGCTGCTCAAGTAGCTGCTGAGCGTGCTGGTCAAGCTGCGCTGGAATACGGCCTGAAAAACCTCGACGTTAACGTCAAGGGTCCAGGTCCAGGTCGTGAATCCGCAGTCCGCGCTTTGAACGGCTGTGGCTACAAGATCGCCAGCATCACCGACGTGACGCCAATCCCGCACAACGGGTGCCGTCCGCCGAAGAAGCGCCGCGTGTAATCCAGGAGATTGTAAAGAATGGCTCGTTACATTGGTCCAAAATGCAAACTCGCTCGTCGCGAAGGCACCGATCTCTTCCTGAAGAGCGGCGTGCGCGCGATCGAATCGAAGTGCAACATTGAAGCAGCACCTGGTATCCACGGCCAACGCCGCGGTCGCCAGTCCGACTACGGCACCCAACTGCGTGAAAAGCAGAAGGTCCGTCGTATCTACGGCGTTCTCGAGCGTCAGTTCAGCGGCTACTACAAAGAAGCTGCTGGCAAGAAAGGTGCAACCGGTGAAAACCTGCTGCAACTGCTCGAATGCCGTCTGGACAACGTTGTATACCGTATGGGCTTTGGTTCGACTCGTGCCGAATCCCGTCAGCTGGTATCGCACAAGTCGATCAGCGTTAACGGTCAGACCGTAAACGTTCCGTCGTATCAGGTTCGTGCTGGTGACGTGGTCGCAGTTCGCGAGAAAGCAAAAAACCAACTTCGCATTGTCCAAGCTCTCGATCTGTGTGCCCAACGTGGCCGCGTAGAATGGGTAGAAGTAGACACTGAGAAGAAGTCGGGCGTTTTCAAGAACGTTCCTGCTCGCAGTGATCTGTCCGCCGACATCAACGAAAGCCTGATTGTCGAGCTCTACTCCAAGTAAGGGCTAGAAAATAGGTGCATCCATGCAGATTTCGGTAAATGAGTTCCTGACACCCCGCCACATTGATGTGCAGGTTGTCAGTCCAACCCGCGCCAAGATCACTCTCGAGCCTCTCGAGCGTGGTTTTGGCCACACCCTGGGCAACGCGCTGCGCCGCATCCTGTTGTCCTCAATGCCCGGCTGCGCAGTAGTCGAGGCCGAGATTGACGGTGTGCTCCACGAGTACAGCGCCATCGAAGGTGTACAGGAAGACGTAATTGAAATCCTGTTGAACCTTAAAGGTCTGGCCATCAAGCTGCACGGTCGTGACGAAGTTACGCTGACCTTGTCGAAGAAGGGTTCGGGGGTGGTTACCGCTGCCGATATTCAGCTGGATCATGATGTCGAGATCGTTAACCCCGATCACGTAATCGCTAACCTGGCGTCTAACGGCGCCCTGAACATGAAGCTCACCGTAGCTCGTGGTCGTGGTTATGAACCAGCCGACTCGCGTCAGAGCGATGAAGACGAAAGCCGCAGCATTGGTCGCTTGCAGCTCGACTCTTCGTTCAGCCCGGTTCGCCGTATCGCATACGTGGTGGAAAACGCCCGTGTCGAGCAGCGTACCAACCTGGACAAGCTGGTTATTGATCTGGAAACCAACGGTACTCTGGATCCTGAAGAGGCTATCCGCCGCGCTGCAACCATCCTGCAACAGCAGTTGGCTGCGTTCGTCGACCTCAAAGGTGACAGTGAGCCAGTGGTTGTCGAGCAGGAAGACGAGATCGATCCGATCCTGCTTCGCCCGGTTGACGATCTGGAACTGACTGTACGTTCGGCTAACTGCCTTAAGGCGGAAAACATCTACTACATCGGCGACCTGATTCAGCGTACCGAAGTAGAGCTGTTGAAGACTCCGAACCTGGGTAAGAAATCCTTGACTGAAATCAAGGACGTTCTGGCCTCCCGCGGTCTGTCCCTCGGCATGCGCCTCGACAACTGGCCGCCTGCAAGTCTTAAGAAGGACGACAAGGCGACTGCCTGATCGTCGTAATCACCGAACGTAGTGTTTGGTAAGGAATGAACCATGCGTCATCGTAAAAGTGGGCGTCACCTGAGCCGCACCAGCTCGCACCGCAAGGCCATGTTCCAGAACATGGCGGTGTCGTTGTTCGAGCACGAGCTGATCAAGACTACTCTGCCAAAAGCCAAAGAACTGCGCCGCGTTGCCGAGCCGCTGATCACTCTGGCCAAGACAGACAGCCTGGCTAACCGCCGTCTGGCTTTCGACCGTACTCGTTCGAAAGCTATCGTTGGTAAGCTCTTCAACGACCTGGGCAAGCGTTACGCTACCCGTGAGGGTGGCTACCTGCGCATCCTCAAGTGCGGCTTCCGCGCTGGCGACAACGCGCCTATGGCGTACGTCGAGTTGGTTGATCGTGCTACTGCTGGCGAAGCTGTATCCGCCGAGTAAGACGTCAGTCTGAAACGAAAAACCGGGCCTAGTGCCCGGTTTTTTGTGCCCGCAAGAAATGCGCTGTTCGTACAAGCTTCTGACATTGTTGTGTTGCCACTATGTGCAGGGAAACATAATTAGTAATTATCTATCGATGACTGAAAGTTAATGAATTTGTAGGTGTCTCATCGATGATCAATACTTCCCAGCAAGCCGATTAGCCGGCAGTTTCAAGACTGACAGAGGAAGAAGACCATATGAGCCAGATCAAAACGCTTACGACCGCCAGTGGCGCACCTGTCGCCGATAACCAGAATTCTCGCTCCGCCGGCCCCCGTGGCCCGCTGCTGCTCGACGATTTTCATCTGATCGAGAAGCTTGCCCATTTCAACCGTGAAAACATTCCTGAGCGCCGCGTGCACGCCAAGGGCTCGGGTGCTTACGGTACGTTCACCGTGACCCGTGATATCACCGAATACACCAGCGCCAAACTGTTTGAGGCCGTGGGCAAGCAAACGCCAACGTTCTTGCGCTTCTCCACTGTAGGCGGCGAACGTGGCTCGGCTGACACTGAACGTGATCCACGTGGGTTCGCTCTGAAGTTCTACACCGAGGAAGGCAACTGGGACATCGTTGGCAACAACACTCCTGTGTTCTTCATCCGTGACCCGTTGAAGTTTCCCGACTTTATCCACACCCAGAAACGCCTCCCGCAGAGCAACCTGAAAAGCGCGCAGATGATGTGGGACTTCTGGTCGCATTCGCCGGAAGCACTGCACCAGGTGACCATTCTGTTTTCGGATCGCGGCATTCCCGATGGCTACCGTCACATGCACGGCTTCGGCAGCCACACCTACAGTCTGATCAATGCCAAAGGTGAGCGTCACTGGGTGAAGTGGCACTACAAAACCAAGCAAGGCATCAAGAACCTGGCACCGGCCGATGCTGCGCGCCTGGCGGGTACCGATCCGGATTACGCTCAGCGTGATCTGTTCGAGGCGATTGAGCGTGGCGACTTCCCGAAATGGCGTGTGTGCATTCAGATCATGACCGAGGCGCAAGCCGCAGCGCATTACGAAAATCCGTTCGATGTGACCAAGACCTGGTCGCAGAAGGAGTTCCCGCTGATCGAAGTCGGTGAGCTGGAGTTGAACCGCAACCCGCTGAACTACTTTGCTGAAGTTGAGCAAGCGGCGTTCGGTCCGAGCAACATGGTGCCGGGTGTTGGTCTGTCGCCGGATCGCATGCTGCAAGGCCGGGTTTTCGCCTATGCGGATGCGCACCGCTACCGTGTTGGCACCAACCACCAGCAATTGCCGGTGAACGCTCCACGCAGCCCGGTGAACACTTACCAGCGCGACGGTTCGATGGCTTTCGGCAGCAATGGTGGTGCAGCACCTAACTACGAACCGAACAGCTACATTGAATCACCGAAGCAAGCTCCGCACTACGCCGAGCCTGCACTGGCATTGAGCGGTGCTGCTGACCGTTACGATCATCGCGAAGACACCGATTACTACAGCCACGCCGGTGCGCTGTTCTGTCTGATGAGCGACGAGCAGAAAGCCTTGCTGGTCAGCAATATCGCCGGCGCCATGAGCGGTGTTTCACCTGATGTGGTTGATCGTCAGTTGCAGCATTTCTATAAGGCCGATCCGGCGTATGGAGAAGCAATCGCAAAGCTGCTCGACGTACAGCTTAACGAAGTCTAAACGAGAAGCAGAACCGCCCTCATTGGGGCGGTTTTTGCGTTATTTAGGCTGGTTTTCTCGGAATATCTTCGCTTTTATTGCGCGAAACGGGGTGACCTTCCGGTCAGCTTGGTTCAAACTACAGACTTTCAAGCAGGGAGATGTAGGGCGATGCAAGGCCACCCAGACGTAATCGATTACCTCAACACGTTGCTGACCGGCGAACTGGCCGCGCGTGACCAATATTTTGTTCACTCGCGGATGTATGAGGACTGGGGTTTCACCAAGCTCTACGAACGAATCAACCACGAGATGGAAGAAGAGGCCGGGCACGCCGACGCACTGATGCGCCGGATCCTGATGCTCGAAGGCACACCGCGCATGCGCCCGGACGATCTCGACGTCGGCACCACCGTCCCGGAGATGCTCGAAGCAGATCTGCGTCTCGAGTACAAAGTCCGCGCCGCTCTGTGCAAAGGCATTGAGTTGTGCGAGCAGCACAAGGATTATGTCAGTCGCGAAATCCTGCGTGTTCAGCTCAACGACACTGAAGAAGATCACACCTACTGGCTGGAAAAGCAGTTGGGCCTGATCAAGCTCATCGGTCTCGAGAATTACCTGCAATCTCACACCTGATTGCACAGACACAAAAAAGCCCCTGTCACGGTTGAAGTGACAGGGGCTTTTTCATGCCCGGAGATCAGGCCCGATCGCGAATCAGCAATGGCTTGAGGTAATGACCGGTGTGAGACTGCTTCATCTCGGCCACTTCCTCCGGCGTACCGGTGGCGATGATCTGACCACCCTTGGAGCCGCCCTCCGGCCCCAGATCCACCAGCCAGTCGGCAGTCTTGATCACGTCCAGATTGTGCTCGATCACCACTACGGTATTGCCGTGGTCGCGCAAGCGATGCAGCACGTCGAGCAATTGCTGGATATCCGCAAAGTGCAGGCCGGTGGTCGGCTCATCGAGGATATACAGGGTCTTGCCGGTGTCGCGCTTGGACAGCTCGCGTGACAGCTTGACCCGCTGCGCTTCACCACCGGACAGCGTGGTTGCCGACTGCCCGAGCTTGATGTACGACAGGCCCACATCCATCAACGTCTGTAGCTTGCGCGCCAGCGCCGGTACCGCGTCGAAGAACTCCCGGGCTTCCTCGATGGTCATCTCGAGGGTTTCGTGGATGCTCTTGCCCTTGTATTTGATCTCAAGGGTTTCGCGGTTGTAGCGCTTGCTCTTGCACACATCGCACGGAACGTAGATGTCCGGCAGGAAGTGCATTTCGACCTTGATCAGGCCGTCGCCCTGGCACGCCTCGCAGCGCCCGCCCTTGACGTTGAACGAGAAGCGCCCCGGGCCGTAACCACGGGAGCGCGACTCGGGTACACCGGCGAACAGTTCGCGGATCGGTGTGAACAGCCCGGTGTAGGTCGCCGGATTGGAGCGCGGCGTACGGCCGATCGGGCTCTGATCGATATCGACGACCTTGTCGAGATGCTCCAGGCCCTTGATGCTGTCGTGTGCGGCCGCTTCCAGCGTGGTCGCACCATTGAGTGCAGTAGCGCTCAATGGGAACAGCGTGTTGTTGATCAGCGTCGACTTGCCGGAGCCGGAAACGCCGGTCACGCAGGTCAGCAAGCCGATCGGAATTTCCAGATCGACGTTGCGCAGGTTGTTGCCGCGCGCGCCCTTGAGCGACAGCGTCAGCTTCTTGTTACGCGGCGTGCGTTTGGCCGGCACTTCGATCTTCACCCGCCCCGACAGGTATTTACCGGTCAGGGAATCCGGGTGCGCCATGACTTCGGCCGGCGTGCCTTCAGCCACGATCTGCCCGCCGTGCACCCCGGCGCCCGGCCCGATATCCACCACATAGTCGGCCAGACGAATCGCGTCTTCGTCGTGCTCGACCACGATCACCGTGTTGCCGATGTCGCGCAGGTGCTTGAGGGTGCCGAGCAACCGGTCGTTATCGCGCTGATGCAGGCCGATGGACGGTTCGTCGAGGATATACAGCACCCCGACCAGACCGGCGCCGATCTGGCTCGCCAGACGAATGCGTTGCGCCTCGCCACCGGACAGGGTGTCGGCGCTGCGATCCAGCGATAGATAGTCGAGGCCGACGTTGACCAGGAACTGCAGACGCTCGCGGATTTCCTTAAGGATCTTGTCGGCGATCTCGCCACGCCGACCTGTCATCTTCAACTCGCCGAAGTATTCGCAGGCATCGCCGATTGGCAGGTTGGTCACTGCCGGCAGGGTTTTCTCGCCCACCCACACATGCCGCGCTTCACGACGCAGACGGGTACCTCGGCAATCCGGGCAAGCCTGGGTGCTGAGAAACTTGGCCAGCTCTTCGCGCACGCTGGCCGATTCGGTTTCGCGGTAGCGACGCTCAAGGTTCGGCACGATACCTTCGAACGGGTGCGAACGTTTGACGATGTCGCCGCGGTCATTGAGGTACTTGAAGTCGACATTCTGCGAGCCGCTGCCGTGCAGGATCTGTTTCTGCTGTTCGGCGGTCAGCTCGTTGAACGGCTTCTCAAGACTGAACTTGTAGTGCGAGGCCAGTGAGCCGAGCATCTGGAAATAATAGACGTTACGCCTGTCCCAGCCGCGAATCGCGCCCTCGGCAAGAGTCAGTTCACCATTGACCAGGCGCTTGATGTCGAAGAACTGCTTCACGCCCAGGCCATCGCAGGTCGGGCAGGCGCCGGCCGGGTTGTTGAAGGAGAATAGCTTCGGCTCAAGCTCGCTGATGGCATGGCCGCAGATCGGGCAGGCAAAGCGCGCGGAGAAGATCATCTCTTCACCTGGCTCATCGTCCATCGGCGCGACCAAGGCAATGCCGTCCGCCAGCTTCAGTGCGGTTTCGAACGATTCGGCCAGACGCTGCTGCAGGTCGGCGCGGACCTTGAAACGGTCGACGATCACATCGATCGAGTGCTTCTTCTGTTTATCCAGTTTCGGCAGTTCATCGAGTTCGCAAATGCGGCCGTTGACCCGGGCGCGGACGAAGCCTTGGGCGCGCAGCTCTTCAAAAACCGAAAGGTGTTCACCTTTGCGTTCGCGAATAACCGGCGCCAGCAACATCAGCTTTCTGCCTTCCGGTTGTGCCAGCACCAGATCGACCATCTGGCTGACGGTCTGCGCCTCCAGTGGAATATCGTGATCCGGGCAGCGCGGCGTACCGACGCGTGCATACAGCAGGCGCAGGTAGTCATAGATTTCGGTGATGGTGCCGACCGTGGAACGCGGGTTGTGCGAGGTCGACTTCTGTTCGATGGAGATCGCCGGCGACAAACCTTCAATGGTGTCGACGTCGGGTTTTTCCATCATCGACAGGAACTGTCGGGCGTAGGCCGACAGGGATTCGACATAGCGGCGCTGACCTTCGGCGTACAGCGTGTCGAAGGCCAGGGACGACTTGCCGGATCCGGACAGGCCGGTGATGACGATCAGTTTGTCCCGTGGCAGGGTCAGGTCGATGTTCTTCAGGTTGTGGGTACGGGCCCCACGTATCAGGATCTTGTCCAAAGTGGCCTCGCTCGGCGGGCGTCGAAAACGTAGGAGTATACGGGCAAATACTGGATGGATGCACACTATCAAACGAAGGGTTTTTTACCTTGCATGAAGAGAGTTTCATCTATACGCGTCATAGCGTCGCGATATACCCCGTCTTTCGATGGGACTGGTAGAATCGCCGCCGGTTCACACGAGGTTTTTCCATGCACGATCCCCACAGCGAACGCATGAGTGGCAGCGAGACCCGCGCAGCGAGCGGTCTGGCCCTGGTGTTCGCCTTCCGTATGCTTGGCATGTTCATGGTGTTGCCGGTACTGGCGACCTACGGCATGGACCTGGCGGGAGCGACCCCGGCCCTGATCGGGCTGGCGATTGGCGCTTACGGCCTGACCCAGGCGATTTTCCAGATTCCGTTCGGGATCATTTCCGACCGTATCGGCCGGCGGCCGGTGATTTTCCTCGGGCTGGTGGTCTTCGCCCTCGGCAGTGTGCTGGCGGCTCAGGCCGATTCGATTTGGGGCGTGATCGCCGGACGCATCCTGCAAGGCGCCGGGGCAATTTCCGCTGCGGTGATGGCGTTGCTTTCCGACCTGACTCGCGAACAACACCGCACCAAAGCCATGGCCATGATCGGCATGACCATCGGGCTGTCGTTTGCCGTGGCCATGGTGGTCGGGCCGTTGCTGACCCGCGCGTTCGGCCTGTCCGGCCTGTTCCTCGCCACGGGCGGCATGGCCCTGTTCGGGATCGTCATCGTGATGTTCATGGTGCCGAAATCCACCGGGCCGCTGAGCCATCGTGAATCCGGAGTGGCGCGTCAGGCCTTGATGCCGACGCTCAAACATCCCGATCTGCTGCGCCTGGACTTGGGCATTTTTGTGTTGCACGCGATGCTGATGTCGAGCTTCGTCGCGCTGCCGCTGGCGCTGGTGGAAAAGGCCGGTTTGCCCAAGGAGCAGCACTGGTGGGTTTACCTGACTGCGCTACTGATCTCTTTCTTCGCCATGATCCCGTTCATCATCTATGGCGAGAAGAAACGCAAAATGAAACGAATTTTGCTCGGCGCCGTCCTGACGCTGATGTTCACTGAGCTATTCTTCTGGCAGTTCGGTGACAGTTTGCGGGCTCTGGTGATCGGTACGGTGGTGTTCTTCACCGCGTTCAATCTGCTGGAAGCTTCGTTGCCGTCGCTGATCAGCAAGGTTTCACCGGCAGGCGGGAAGGGCACGGCCATGGGCGTGTATTCCACCAGTCAGTTCCTCGGTTCGGCACTCGGCGGGATACTTGGCGGCTGGCTGTTTCAGCATGGCGGTCTGTCGGTTGTGTTCCTTGGATGTGCGGGTCTAGCTGCCATCTGGCTGGCCTTTGCTGTTACCATGCGCGAACCTCCCTACGTGACGAGCCTGCGCTTGCCGTTGTCGCCCGAGGCGATCCGCGAAGCGGGTCTGGTCGAGCGCCTCAAGGCCCTCGTAGGGGTAACAGATGCAGTGATAGTTGCTGATGAAGCGGCTGTTTACATCAAACTGGACAAAGAATTAGTGGATCGCGACACCCTCGAACGCCTGGTGAACAACCCGGCCGGGGCTGCTTGCGAAGCCTAGGAGAACGTTATGGCCCGTGGGGTTAACAAAGTCATATTGGTCGGCACTTGCGGCCAGGATCCCGAAGTTCGCTACCTGCCTAACGGTAACGCCGTGACCAACCTGAGTCTGGCAACCAGCGAACAGTGGACCGACAAGCAAACCGGTCAAAAGGTCGAGAAGACCGAATGGCACCGTGTTTCGATGTTCGGCAAGGTTGCGGAAATCGCCGGCGAGTACCTGCGTAAAGGTTCGCAGGTGTACATCGAAGGCAAGCTGCAGACCCGCGAGTGGGAAAAAGACGGTATCAAGCGTTACACCACAGAAATCGTGGTCGACATGCAAGGCACCATGCAACTGCTCGGCGGCCGTCCACAACAGGGCGACCAACAAGGCGGTGGCAACAACTACCAGCAGCAGGCGCCACGCCAACAGGCTCCGCGTCCGCAGCAGTCGGCTCCGCAACAGCGTCCAGCCCCGGCTCCACAGCAGGCTGCACCGCAACCAGCTCCGGATTTCGACAGCTTCGATGACGATATCCCGTTCTGATTCGCTGCTGCATCCACGCTGAATAAAAAAGGCCCGTCGTTCAAAACGACGGGCCTTTTTCATTGCGCAAAATCCGCGATTACCACTGATCTCCTGTGGGAGCGGGCTTGCTCGCGAAGGCGTCGGATCAGTCAAAGCATTTGTTGAATGGCAGTCCGCTTTCGCGAGCAAGCCCGCTCCCACAAATGCGGATGTGTGGTTCAGTCGAGGATCAGGTGCGGCAGAAACCGGCTTGAATCCTTGGTGATCAGACTGTTGTCTTCGCGCACGCCGATCCCCGCCGCCTGATCACCAATCACCCACGAGCCGATCAGCGTGTAGCTGTCGTCGAACTTCGGCAATGGCGCAAATTCCTGCAGGATGAATGGCGCATCGGTGTAGGGCCCGTCTTCTTTGACGATCAGACCTTCTGCCGTTTGCAGTTCGATATTCGCGCCTTCGCGGGAGAAGTACGGTTTGCGTACCCAGCCCTTGGGCACCGCACTGGCCGGATTCGGATCAAGGTGCGCCGCGAGCAGATTCGGATGCCCCTTGTGCAGCTCCCACAGCAAAGGCAGCGCGCCTTTGTTTGACAGGATCGACTTCCACGCCGGTTCGAAAAACTGCGTATCGCTTTCGGCAATCGCTGCACCGAACGGCTCGTGGAAAATGAATTCCCAGGCATGCAGCTTGAACAGGTGCGGGATCCAGCGATCCTCAAGGTCGACGAAGCGACCCTCGGCGGTCAGGCCGATGTCTTCGATGTCGATGTGCCGGGATTCGATGCCGACCTTTTCCGCGATCAGGCGCAAGTAGTCGGTGGTGCCCTTGTCTTCGACCGAGTCTTTCATCGACGCAAAGTAGAACGGCCGCTTGAGCTGCAACTCGGCAAACGCCTGGTGCAGCTTGGTATCGATGCTGTTGAACTGGTCGGCATGGCGCGGCAGCATCCCGCGCTCGATGCACTGCTCCAGCCAGCCCCACTGAAACGCCGCTGCCTCATAAAGGCTGGTCGGCGTGTCGTAGTTGAGTTCCAGCAGCTTCGCCGGGCCGTTGCCGCTGTAGGAAAAGTCCATGCGCCCGTAGAGATGGGGATGACCTTCCAGCCAGGAAGTGCGGATCATGTCGTAGTACGGCGCCGGGATGCTCAGGCGATCCAGCAGCTCTTCGCTGTGCACCACGCGGTCGACCAGGTTCATGCACATCTCGTGCAGTTCGGTGGTCGGATCCTCCAGATCGTTTTCAATCTGCGCGAGCGTGAACTGGTAGTAGGCGCTTTCGTCCCAGTACGGCTCGTCGTCGATGGTGTGGAACAGAAAGCCGAGGCTTTCGGCAGTCTGTTTCCAGTCGGGGCGCTCGGCGCAGTGGATCTTCTTCATGGTCAGCTGCTCGAACTGCCCCAGCCGCCCCAACCGCTGCGCGCGGAAGACTGGCTGCCGAAGCCGCCGCGGGACGTCGACGAAGCGACGTTGACCGGTTTGCTCCGGGTGCTGTCGTAGCGGGTGTCGGTGCGGGTAGCCGGTGCCGATTCGATTTTGCGGTACCGCGTCGAGGTGTTGTAGGTCTGGCGCGTATCGCGATCGCGATAGACCGTGCGATTGGCGTTGTTGCTCATCGCATTGCCGATCAGCCAGCCCGTCAGCCAACCGTTGCCGCCGCCGGACGAGTGAGATGTACTTTGTGCGTTCTGCGCGGCGGAGGCTTCACCGGCAGGCATCTGCGCATTGGCAAGCGCATTCAGGTCCTGTGGCGCCTCGCCGTTCTGCGGCACCTTGAAACCGCCGAGCTTCGGCACGAAGCGGCCATCGGAGTTTTTCTGGCACCAGTCGGCGGCGAAGTCGGCGTCGCACTTGGCCTTGTCATCGTAGGCCGGGGCAATGCGTCGGTGTTCGGTCAATGCCGCGACGTAGGCGTTGGAGCAGACATCGGCGGCCACTTCGGCGCCGACGCACTCCTCGACAGATTGGAAGCGTTGCTGATCCTGCGCGGCAACCTCGCCGGAAATCGCCAGCGCCACCGAAGCGGCGAGGGACAGTTGAACGTACTTGCTGCGTTTCATCGAAGGCTTCCTGCCGATCAGTTGGACGGGGTCATGCACGCGGCATTGAGCATGCCGACACTGATGGCCACTGCGGCCACGTAGATACCCGAAGCGATTTCACCGTTGGCTATCCGCTTGGAGGTGCCTTTGAGAACCAGGCCGGTGGCGAGGAACGCGAGCAATTGCACCACCGCCGCAATCACTGCCCACAGCACGAAATCGAGGACGTTGACCGAAAACGCGATCACGTTGCTGGCCGGAATCGCAAAACCGATGATCGCGCCGGACAGGGCGATCGCGGCAGCGATGTTGCCGGAGCGGATCAGCTCAAATTCTTTGTGGGGCGTGATGCGCGTGTAGACGAACTGAAACAGCATGAACAGCAGCACGGCGCCGATCAGGTAGACGACGAAACCGACCAGTGCGGTCTTGTTCAGGGAAACGGCCAGCACTTCCAGCATGGAAAACTTCCTTATTTAAATGGTGCTCAAATCAGTCGTGTACAGCGAAATGCCCAGCGAGGTACTCAGGCTGACGGTGCCTTCCTCGTCCTGTTCGACGGAGAACAGCAGCAGTTCGCGGCGATCGGTCAGGCCGGTCTCGCGCGCGTAAAGCATGGAGTGGTGTTCGATGGTGTAGCTCTCGTCCGGGTTGACCACATGTTCGGTCATCGGTACGAGTTCGGTCTGGCCTTGTTCGGTGCCCCATTCGCGGCTGTACTGGACGCCGTCGTGGGTGTAGATCGGCAGGCCGATCGGGCTTGCGGGGCCGGCCAGGCGCTGCAGCTCGGCGTCACTGTTGACGGTCACGTAGCTGAGGTAGTTGAACAGGGTGACCGACTCGATCTGGTCGTCACCGGTGACGTGGATCTGCAGCCAGAAGTCTTCGTTATTGAGGTAGTAGCGATGCAGCTTGTTGGATTGGCCGAGGTCGATCCAGCCGGCGCTCCAGATTGCCTCTGCCGCTGGAACCTGCACCGAAGTGCTGCCATCGAGCAGCAAGGCCAGAGTCGAATCGAATCGCACGCCTTTGCCTTGTGCCATCCCGAGTGGGCCACTGGCAACGGTTGGCGTTGGCGCAGCGGTCTGCCAGTTGCTGGTGCCCAGCAAGTCTTTGAACCATCCCATGGGTACATTCCTTGACGCAGGTGGAGGTGTTCGTCGTAAAAAACGCCGCCAGTGTACCGGGCCGGGCGACGAACGACACGCCGTAAACCATGTGGGAGCGGTTTGCTCGCGAAGGCGGTGTGTCAGGCAGCTAAGGTACCGACTGGCACACCGCTTTCGCGAGCAAGCCCGCTCCCACAGGTTTTGTGCAAACGCTTACTGCGCGGACTTCTGCTTCAGACGCTCGAGGATCGCATTGGCGCTGCCTTCGTTCGGCGTGATGCCGGCGTCGCGCAGTTTGCGTTCCAGGTCATTGCCGGTCGAAGCGTCAGCCAGCTCATCGGCGGCACTCAGCTCGGCAGCGCGTTGCTGCTGCTTGGCCTGCAGACGGTTCAGCGTGCCCACCGCGGTTTCCAGCTTGCCATTGGCGCCGCCGCTGGCGATGGATGCGCTGACCTGTGCTTTCTGCACGCTTTCACGGGCCTTGGCCATGTCCACCTGCTGGCGCAGGCTCTTGATCCGCGACTCGGCCTTGCTGATGTCCTTGCGCATGTTTTCGGCGTAGGTGCCGAATTCGTCGCTCTGGGCTTTCTCGGCGGTCAGGTCGTTGGTCAGGGTCGAAATCGCTTCAGCCACTTCCATCGCCAGGTCTTCGCGGCCGGCGTTCAGCGCGGAAACCGCCTTGGCTTCCAGATCCTTGATCTTGGCGTCGTACTCGCTCACGCGGTCGGCGGCCAGCTTGTGCTTGGCCATGATGGTGACCAGCTCACGGCGGGCATTCGACAGCGCGGTGTCGGCGTCGCGGATTTCCTGGTCGAGGATGCGCAGGGCCTGTTGGTCGACGATCGCTTCGCCAACTTCATTGGCGCCGCCGCGCAGCGCGGTGAACAACTTGCTCCAGATGGACTGAGTCATTGGATATTCCCTGTTGATTACTTGAAGAAGTGTTCGAAGGCTTCGCTCGCGCGCTGCACGTTGTCGACCAGGGTTTTCACCTCGGTGACGACGTTGGTCAGGCTCGAGTCGGCGCTGAGGGCGCCAAACATGTTGTAGACGGTCTGACCGTTGGGCATCGACTCGATGCCGATCGACGACAGCGGGAACATTTCCCGGCTGCGCAGCACGGCGTCGTTGAAGGCGCGCACGTCAGTGATCGAATCGATATCCACCAGCACGGTGTCGACGATGATCTGCTGACCGGCCACGGCGATGTGAATCGGCAGACCGCCGAATTCGTTCATTTCCAGCCTGATGCTGGGTTCGGAGCTCTGGATCAGAGACAGCGTGATCTCGTGCGAAGCCACCTCGTCCAGTGCCTTGAGGGCGTTGAAGAGGCTATCGATGTTCCAGTTGTTGCCTGCGCTCATGTAATTCTCCGACATGAATGAGCCAGCCAGAATCGGTTGGCGTAGCTGTTGCTCCATCTGCTTGAGCAAGCTTCGGTTTTCCGGAAGCACCCAAGTTTCGTGTTTCACATAACCGGCGGCAGCCAGGCCCGCGCGCATCTGCTTCATGTAGAAGCTCGACGGTTTTTTCGCGGACGGTTTCGAGCGCTCTCCCTTTGGGCTCTCTGATGCAACGGTGGGGGAGCGACTTTTCATGGCAATGACTCCGTTATGAACATCTCACGCGTGAGCCACACTACAACCAATTCAAAATGCCATCAATGGCTCACGCGTGAGATTTTTTCGGCATGTCGACATCGCTGATGAGGTGGTGGTCGCAAGCGTTGTCCCGGGTGGGGAGTGTGTTTCTGATTAATCACTGATGTTTATTGTCTGGAAGGCGAGTTTGTTTCTCAATTCTCTCGCTGTGATTTTTTATTGTTTAAGTATTGAAGATAATTCCTACATTGTTTTTCTATGTTTCCGTAAGAAGTAATGGCGGCACTTCGTAAAAGCGTAGGAAGTGTATTTTGCGTGAGTAATATTAAGAAACAAGGTGAGTTCGCAACCACTGAAAACTTATTCTAGTTTTGGGGTGTGCACATCTTCACCCCGGTGGAAACAGCTTCACCACCGGCCCTTCAACTTTTGAGGAAATCATTATGACTTTCGAAAAAGCATCTTCCGCTGGCGATTCTCAGATCGGCTGATCTGATCAGTAAGAACCGGGGCCTTAATGGCCCTGGTTCTTTATCAAGTTGTTTTAATAGCGATTGAGGCTCGAATATGAAGCTTTGTCTTAAACCGACGATTATTCCGTTCAAACTTGATGGTCAGGTCGTTTTGCGCTTTAACGGTCAATACGCAAAAATCCCCGACCCCCACGGTGCTGTCTGGGAGTTCGCCAAGGCACTTGATGGCCGTACACCCTATGAGGAGTTGATTACCCAGGTGGCAGGCCGTTATCCCGCGGTGGATCAGGACGAAATCCGAAGCGTCGCGCAAGATCTGATCAAATACCGGCTGGTCGAGAGTCCGGATGCCTTTGAGACTACTTCTCTTTCGGATCATGATCGCATCAGATTTTCCCGCAACATCGACTTTTTCGGGTCGATGGCGGCTGTGGGCGAGAACAAGTTCACCCCCCAGGAAAGACTGCGCATGGCCAAGGTCTGTGTCCTGGGCTGCGGCGGTCTGGGCACCCATATTCTGTTCGACCTGGTAGCGCTGGGTGTCCACCATCTGACGATCCTCGATTTTGACACGATCGAGTTGAGCAATTTGAACCGGCAGATCCTTTACAAGGAAGCCGACGTCGGCATGCCGAAGGTTGCAACGGCCAGGCGCAGGTTGCTTGAATTCAACAGTCACCTCGACATTACTGCTCACGAAACCCGCCTGCAGTCGGCGCAAGACGTCGCCGGCATCGTACGCGGCCACGATATTGTGATTTGTGTCGCCGATAAACCCGCGAACTACATGGCCGACTGGCTGAATGAGGCCTGTGTTGAACAGGGCGTACCCTTCATTTCAGGCGGGCTTGATGTACGGCGCTCGGTGTTTTATTCGGTGGTGCCTGGCTCCTCGGGCTGCGGTGCTTGCTGGCTGACGTCGGCGCGTAACAAGAGCAGCCTGGTGAACAGCGTTTCGACCATGGCCAAACAGCACGACATCACTTATGAGCATCCCGGCCCGGCTCTTGTGACTTTGGTGGCTGTCACCGCCGGGATGATGGTCAGCGAAACGGTCAAGATCATCACCGGCTGCCAACCGCCACAATTGACCAACAAGCTCAAGGAATTCACATTCGACGACCTGAACGTCAGCGTTGCTGAAGTCTGGCAGCAGAATCCGGACTGCACAGTGTGTGGACATCTCGCGAACGGGCAACGGTCGCGGCAGGCGGAGACTGTCTAGATGTTCAAACTCCTGGCTTCCTATGCCATCACGTCCATCTGTTCATGGGCCATCGCGTTTCTGATCCCGCTTTATGTTTATGAGCAGACCGGCTCCCCAGTCTGGACGTCGCTGGCTTTTTTCGCCGCGATGGCGCCCTACATACTGGTCACGCCCTTCGCCGGTGTGTGGAGTGATCGCTACAGCAAACGGCGTTTTCTGATTGGTGGTGATCTGATCAACATCGTCACCGGCTGCCTCATATATGCTGCCGTGAGTACGCTGTCCGGGAGCAACTTGAGTATTACTCTGTTACTGCTGAGCTTTCTGTTGGCAAGCGTCGGTGCCACCCACCACCCGGTCTTCCAGAGTATTGCGCCTGCGCTGATCGAGGGGCCCAAACTCCACCGGTTCAATGCGATCGTCAACGCCAGTGACAACATCATTCGCATCGTTGCACCAATCGGCGTTGCAGCCTTGCTGGCCTTCAGTACCAAGGAGCAGTTGCTGATTGGCAGCATTGTCGGATTTGCGCTATCCCTGCCGCTTTGCTTCTTGCTGAAAGAGCAGGGTAAGCCTGCGCCTGCCACCACGCGGGTATTCACGGAAATCAAAGCCGGACTGCTGTATGTCATCCAGCAGCGAGAACTGTGTTCGTTTGTCATGCTGTTCTTTTTCTGCAATTTCGGTTTTGCCTTGATCGGTGCCAGCCTTGTCTATGTCTACACCACGCTACTGGCCGTGCCATTGAGTGATGTGGGCTATTACTACGGGCTCATTGGTGCAGGTGCCGTCGCCGGATCAGCTATGGGGGGGGTTCTGGTGAAGAGATATCCGGCCGGCATTCTTATCCGTCGAAGCTGTTTGCTGGCCGGGGTGTTCACGCTGATGGGGGCGATGGCCAACGATCCGTGGTCACTTTCGGCACTGTGGGCGCTTTCTACCGGTTGCCAATCCGTGGTGGTCATCGCTTTTTTCACCTATCGCCAGCAAGTGGTTCCGCAAACCATTCTGGGGCGAACGGTGGGAGTTACACGGCTCATTGCCTACCTCGCGATTCCTCCCGCGAGCCTGCTGAGTGGATGGCTGTTACTGCATTTCTCGAGCAGTGCTGTGATTCTTGCGTCAGGCGGTCTGTGCATCATTTTCGCCTCTCTATGTGCTTACTTTCTGGCCAGGTTTGAGCGCCCGGTCATTTACAGCGACGCACAATGAATACGGTTTTGTAAGTTTTTCGGGGTTTCGGAATAACTGGAAAGTTTCGATCAGTTGGATGGCTGATAAAGAATTAAAAGGAATTTAAAGTTGGATGAAAACAAAGAGTTGAATGGCGGCGATAGGGTGAAGGTCATTAAATTCATAACCGGAGGCACATTATGGGACGAATGGCTGGACGCTGATGCGTTAGATGGATTGGTTAATCATGAACTGTTGCTGGCAATGCAAGACGGTCATGTTTCTCTGCAGGGGATGCGTTACTTTCTGATCCAGCATCATTACTACTCGCGAAACTTTACCCGCTTTCTGTGCGCGATCCTCAATCGCCTTGAGTCCCTTGGCGACATAAAATTGCTATTGGAAAACATGCAAGAGGAAATGGGCATAGATGGGAATAACAAGCTCACGCATGCCGAGTTGTTTCAAAGGTCGCTGCGGATCCTGGGCACCCATCCCTTGGCTGAATTGCCTTTACCTCAGACCGTGGATTTCACCCAATGCATCATGCAGCTTTGCCGGAGTGAAAATCCTGTAGAGGGCCTCGCAGCGCTCTGCCTGGGAGCCGAAGCCATTGTGCCGCTGATTTACAAACCGATTCTGCTGGCACTGGAGGGACTGAATGTCAGTGAGGAAGGCCTGGAGTTCTTTCGCCTGCATATCGAAGAGGATGAGGACCACGCGATAACCATGCTGGGAATTCTGCAACGCCTGACTAACCAGACTCCTGAAGCCAAGCGGCTTGCGATTCAAACCGGGCGTCAGGCTATGCTCAAACGTTGTGTCATGTTCGATGCCATCTGGAAGGAAGTCAGTCAGCAGTAGTCGGCGTCCCGTTTCGTGCAAATTGCCGCGGATTCGCTGGCAGTCGTGCAGTTTGAAACAGGCCCGATGCCACCATGCTTGTTCCAAGCGATTGAATCATTGGGCATTCCCGGCGCCAGGCGATTGGCCTGATCTCTGCACTTCTCTCATTACATTCATCAATTGGCTTGAAGGGGGACGCATGACCCCGATGTCGAGCAGGAAAGTGGTCGTCGCCCATTCGGTTCGGGCCGGGGCGCCGCAACATGAAGTGCAGACCAACAAGGCACTTGCCCGCTGGCTGGCGCAGATTCTGGGGCTCAGCTTCGGCGGAAGCTTTGACCCGCAGAAGCATCGCGGTCGCGATTTGTATTGGCTGCCGACCCAGACCATTGTTGGCCCGGCCAGCGCGCGTAATCTGGGGATCAGGGGTCCCGGCGATTTGTGGGGCGGGTACGTCGAACACGATTTCATTTGCACCAAAGCCATCAGCCACGGCTTGCGCAGTCATCTGGCTCACGCGCCACAAGGCTGGGCGCCGCAATTCTCCGAGCGCGTTCGCGATGTGGTGCTCGACGGCTTGACGGTGTTTGCCGTGGAAGATGCGCGACCCGCTGCCGAGCATCTGCTGTACAGCGGACCGATCCGCCTGAAGCCGATTCACGCCTGTGCCGGTCGTGGCCAGGAAGTTATCAACAGCCTCGACGCGTTCGATGAAGTACTGGCCCGTGCAGAAGCGGAAGCGTTGTTTCGCGATGGCGTGGTGCTCGAACAGGACTTGAGCAAGGTCTTCACCCACAGCGTTGGCCAGTCATTCATCGGCGACAAAGTGCTTAGCTACTGCGGTGATCAATACTTGACCAAGGATGCCCATGGCGAAGACGTCTATGGTGGTTCGAATCTGTTGGTAGTGCAGGGCGGCTACGAAGATCTGCTGGCGCTGGACTTGCCGGATGACGTGCGACTGGCCATCAAGCAGGCGCAGATTTTCGACCGGGCGGCGGATGAGGCTTATCCAGATTTCTACGCCTCGCGGCGCAACTACGACATTGCCCAAGGCCTGGACAGCAATGGCAAACCCCGCAGCGGGGTGCTCGAACAATCCTGGCGCATGGGCGGTGCCAGCAGCGCTGAATTGGCCGCGTTGCAAAGCTTCGTCAATGATCCGCAGATGCCCGCGATCCGCGTGTCGACCGTAGAAACCTATAGCGATCAAAGCCTGCCGGCGGACGCCATCGAAATCTATCGCGGGCCAGCGGAGAACAGCGACTTCCTTCTCAAATACGTAACGGTCAAATCTTATGACGGCTAGAAGCGAAAGCATTCAGATCGACATTGATGATGAACAGATGAGCGGGACGTTTCTCAGTCCAAAATCGAAGGTCCCCGGCGTGTTGTTTGTGCACGGTTGGGGCGGTAGCCAGGAGCGTGATCTTGAACGCGCCAAGGGCATCGCCGGTCTCGGTTGTGTATGCCTGACCTTCGACCTGCGCGGCCACACCGGTGGCACCGGCATTCCGCTGACGCGGGTGACGCGCGAAGACAATCTGCGTGACCTACTCGCAGCCTACGACCGCCTGCTGGCGCATCCGGCGCTCGACACCTCGGCGATTGCGGTGGTTGGCACCAGTTATGGCGGTTACCTGGCTTCGATCCTCACCTCGTTGCGTCCGGTGCGCTGGCTGGCGCTGCGGGTACCGGCGCTGTATCGCGACGAGCAATGGCACACGCCCAAGCGTGAACTGGACAAGGCCGACCTGCGCGACTACCGGGCGACGTTGGTCCGTGCAGACAGCAACCGTGCATTGCACGCCTGTTCACAGTTCACCGGGGATGTGTTGCTGGTGGAATCGGAAACCGACGACTACGTGCCCCACGCGACGATCATGAGCTACCGTGCCGCCTGTCAGCAGACGCATTCGCTGACGCACCGGATAATCGATGGCGCCGACCATGCCTTGAGCGAGCCGGTTTCGCAGCAGGCCTATACTTCGATTCTGGTGGACTGGATTACCGAGATGGTGGTGGGTGAGCGGTTGAGCATCATCCAGTCCACATGATTTGTTGTGGCTCTTCGGACGCCTTCGCGAGCAAGCCCGCTCCCACATTTGGAATGCTTTCTACCTGTGGGAGCGGGCTTGCTCGCGAAGGGGCCATCAGCCATAACAAAAAAATCATGAAGGTTTCTTTTCGATCCGCAACGCCTTCGCCTTGGCCTCGACCAGCAAATACATCACCACCGTAATCAACAACGGCAACAGAAAATAGATCGCCCGATAAGCCAGTAACCCCGCCACCAGACTGCCCCGCGAAGCTTCGTGCTGCAGCAGCGCGACAAACACCGCTTCCAACACTCCAAGCCCCGCCGGAATGTGCGTGATGACTCCGGCAATCGCGCTGATCAACAGCACGCCGAGCACCAACGGATAATCCAGTTTGCTCGGCAGCAGAGTGAAAATCACCGCCGCCATCAGCGACCAGTTCAATGCACCGAGCAGCAATTGCAGGACGGCCATGCGCAGTGATGGCAGGTTGATTTCCACCCCGCGAATCGACCACTCGCGGCGCTTGGAGAACTTGCACGCGGCGAGGTAACCGGCACTCAATAACAACAGCAGCACGCCAATGCCCTGCAACGCGGCGCTGCTGATTTTCCAGCCCGGCGGCATGCTCACCAGGCCGCTGCTGAACACTACGCCGGCAATCGTCATATAACCGAACCAGTTGGTGGCCAGGCTCAGACCGAGAATCTTGGCGATGTTGCTTTTGCTCACCCCCAGGCGCGAATACAGCCGATAGCGCATGGCAATCCCGCCGACCCAGGCGCTGAGATTGAGGTTGAACGCATAACTGATGATTCCCACCGGGAGGATCTGTTTCCAGGTCAGGTCCTGGCGAATGTAGGTGCGGCCGATCAGGTCGAAACTGGCGTAGGTGAGAAAGCTCAGCAGGGTCAGGCTGGCGGCAATGATCAGCGTGCGCACCTTGAAGTCGGCCAGGGTTTGCAGGACTTCCGCCCATTCGATACGGGTGGCGAACATCGTCAGCAACACGATCAGCGCGAGGAAGAACAGCAACGTCAGTGGGCGTTTCCAGCGACTCCAGCGAGAGTGAGTGGCGGGCGCAGACTGTGCGTGGGAATGGCTCATGACGTGCGCCCCCGAAACGGCTTTAGCCGCGGTTTGTGCGCCGGCAACCATCCGGCCATTGACGGGAAATGCCGCAGGAAGTGAAACACCAGAAACCCTACGGTCATGTGCCAGATCCGCCCGCGTGGCGACATGTCGGCGTCCATGGCCTTGCAGTGATTCTGGCTCAGGTCTTCAAGGCGCTGAAACAAATGCTGATTGAACGCGCGATCGCGGATCAGCACGTTGGCTTCCAGGTTCAGCGACAGGCTCAGCGGGTCGAGATTGCTCGAGCCGACGGTGCTCCATTCCTCATCCACCAACGCGACTTTGCCGTGCAGCGGGCGCTGGCAATATTCGTGGATCTGCACGCCGGCCTTGAGCAGGTAGTCGTAGGTCATGCGCGCCGCGAGTTTGGCCACCAGCATGTCCGGTTGACCTTGCAGGATCAGCCGCACCTCGACGCCACGGCGCGCGGCGTTGCGGATCTCGCGCAGCAGGCGGTAGCCGGGGAAGAAATAGGCGTTGGCGATCACCACCCGGCGTTTGGCCCGGCGCAATGCGTGCAAGTACACATCTTCGATGTCGGTGTGATGCTGATCGTTGTCGCGAAACACCAGACGTACCTGACCGTCGTGATCGTTGAAAGCCATGTCCGCCCGGCGCTGACGCCGGCGCTGCCACCAGAACCGTGCGCGTCCCGGACGACCACTTTGCAGCAGGGCGAAATGATGAATGTCAGCGACCGCTGGCCCTTGAATCTGCACCGCATAATCCTGTTTCGCTTCGGGGCCGAAATCGGCTAGGTGATCGCCGGAAAAGTTGATCCCGCCAATGAACGCGATCAGTCCGTCGACCACCACAATCTTGCGGTGCAGGCGGCGGAACCAGTTGGTGCGAATGCCCAGGTGCTTGGGCGCCGGGTCAAACATTTGCAGATGCACGCCCGCTTCGCTCAGTGCCGCGAGATAACCGGTGGTCAACTCGCCGCAACCAAAACCGTCGAGGCTGACAGTGGTGCGCACGCCACGCCGGGCGGCGTCGATCAGGATCTGCTGCAACTCTGCGCCGACCTTGTCTTCGAAAACGATGAAGGTCTCCAGCAGAATTTCACTCTTCGCCGCACGCATGGCGTCGAACACCCGGGGGAAATATTCCTCGCCGTTTTCCAGCAACTCGACGCGGTTATTGCCCTGCCAGCCGTACTCGACATCGACATGCCCGGGCTCGCGCACTGGCGGGTTGATGCTGATCGGTTCCACGGCGGATTTCTCCAGCGGTGCGCTGCTCATAGTTCGATCTCCACCGATAACGGGACGTGGTCGGAAAGGTGTGACCAGGGCCGGTTGGCCAGGACTTTCGGTTGGCTGGCCTTGAGGTTGCGTACATAAATACGATCGAGCCGCAGCGTCGGCAGGCGCGCCGGAAAACTGCGCGCCGGTTTGCCGTGATGCTCGGCGAACACCTCGCGCAGGCCGCAGGGTTCGAGCAGCGCGTCGGCACGCTGGCGCCAGTCGTTGAAGTCACCGGCAACGATCACCGGTGCGTCAACCGGCAGCTCCGCCAGACGCTCGCCGAGCAGTTTCAATTGCGCATTGCGATGGCTTTCGCGCAGACCCAGATGCACGCAGATCGCATGCACTTCGACGCCATCGCCGGGCAGGCGCAGCACGCAATACAGCAGCCCGCGGTTCTCGTGGCCGCTGATCGAGACGTCGAGGTTGTCGTGGCGGATGATCTGGAATTTCGACAGCAATGCATTGCCGTGATCGCCCTCCGGGTACACCGCGTTGCGCCCGTAGGCGAACTGCGGCCACAGGCTGTCGGCGAGGAACTCGTATTGCGGCATCGTCGGCCAGTTGCTGTAGCGCTTGGGATGATGCTCGTGGGTGCCGTGGACTTCCTGCAAAAACACCACGTCGGCGGCCACGCTGCGCACCGCTTCGCGCAGCTCCGGGAGGATGAAACGTCGGTTGAGCGCAGTGAAACCCTTGTGGGTGTTGACCGTCAGCACGGTGAAACGACGCACCGACACTTCAACGCTGGTCTGCTCGTCGGTGAACCCGACCGGCTCTGGAATACTCATGCCAGCACCCCTTCGGCAGCCGGTTCACCGGGGGTGGTGGCGAGCGTTTTATCCAGCTCGAATCGGTGGAGCAAACTGCGCGCGTCGTAGGGCGCGCGGACTTTGATGTCGTTGTCGAAATAGCAGAACACTTCGCGGGATGTACGCGCCCGCGGCTTGAGGCGCGGCGCGATCAGATGCGCATCGCCCGGCTGCCGGCCGTGATGCCAGGCGTCGATGCGTTCAGCCCATTTGTTCAACGCGGCGTCGGTGTAGCCGCTGGCGTACAGCTCTTCGGCACCGTGCAGGCGCAGGTAGACGAAATCGCTGGTGAGGTCTTCGCGGTACGGCCATTTGCCGGCGGTGTCGGCGATCACCAGGGCGGTGTTGTAGCGTTTCAACAAGCGCACGAAGTTGGGATCGATGAACGTGTCATTGCGCACTTCCACGGCATGGCGCAGCGGTTTTTTGCGCCAGGCTTTGAGGCTGGCGTGGCCGTGAAGATGTGAATCGTGTTGGCGGGCGAGGGCGGCGGCCGCTGCAGTATCGTGGGGCAACAATGAGAGGAAGTGTTCGAAGCGCTCGGGGTCGAATTTGAAGTTCGGCGGAAACTGCCAGAGGATCGGCCCGAGCTTTTCCTTAAGCTCCAGCACCCCGGAGGCGAAGAAGTTCGCCAGCGGCTTTTCGATCTCGCGCAGGCGCCGGACGTGGGTGATGAAGCGCGGCGCCTTGACGCTGAACACGAAGTCGTCCGGCGTTTCGCTGTACCACTGGGCATAACGTTCGGGCCGTTGCAGGGCGTAGAACGATCCATTGATTTCGATGCTGTTGACCGCCCGCGAAGCGAACTGTAATTCGCGCTTCTGCGTCAGTCCTTTCGGGTAGAAATCCCCGCGCCACGGAGCGTAGCGCCAGCCGGAAATACCGATGTGAATCGTTGCCATGCCGCCCTCCCGTTGTCAGTCCTCGTACAGCCTGTGTCTGTTGATGACTGCGGGCGGTTCGGGAAAGTTTCGGTGGCGTTACGGACGGTACATCCCTGAGAGCAACACAAAGCTAATGTGGGAGGGGGCTTGCTCCCGAAGGCGGTCGTTCAGTCAACATCAATGGCGACTGATACACCGACTTCGGGAGCAAGCCCCCTCCCACAGGGTTACTCAGTGGCCCGTGAATACTCGGCCTTGAGCCGGTTCGGCATAGGCCGGACCGAGCCGATCCAGTCGACCGCTCCATGCGGTGAGTGCCAGCGCCACCAGCACCACCAGACCACCGATCCACGCCGTATGAATCAGGCCCAGATGTTCGACGATCAATCCGCCGCCCCACGCCCCACCGGCAATCCCGAGGTTGAACGCAGCAATGTTCAGCCCGGATGCCACGTCCACTGCCCGCGGTGTGTGATGTTCAGCCTGACGCACCACATACACCTGCAACCCCGGCACGTTGCCAAACGCCACCGCGCCCCACACCAGCACCGTGGCCAGCGCCAGCCATGGATGGGCGGCGGTGAAGGTCAGCACGAACAACACGGCCGCGAGCAGGGCGAAGATGATTTTCAGGGCGCTGATCGGCCCGCGTTTGTCTGCCAGTTTGCCGCCCCAGATATTGCCGACCGCCACCGACACGCCGTACACCAGCAACACCAGGCTGACGGTGCTGGCGCTGAAGCCGGAGAGGTCCTGCAGGATCGGCGCGAGGAAGGTGAAGGCGATGAACGAGCCGCCGTAACCGATCGCGGTCATGGCGTACACCAGCAGCAGACGCGGTTGTTTCAGCACTTGCAGTTGCTGCAGCAAGGACGCCGGTTTGCTGTGGGCGATGTTGTTCGGCACATACAGCAGGCTGCCAATGAAGGCGATCACACCCAACGCCGAGACGGCGAGGAAGGTTTCGCGCCAGCCGAAATGCTGACCGATGAACGTGCCCAGTGGCACGCCGGTGACCAAAGCCACAGTGAGGCCGGTGAACATTATGGCAATCGCGCTGGCAGCTTTTTCCTTGGGCACCAGGCTGGTGGCGATGGTCGAGCCGATAGAGAAGAACACCCCGTGGGCCAGACCGGTGACGATCCGCGCCAGCACCAGCGATTCATAACCCGGCGCCATCCACGCCAGCAGGTTGCCGAGGGTGAACAGCACCATCAGCGACAGCAGCAACAATTTGCGCGGGACTTTGCCGGTGAGGGCGGTCAGCACCGGCGCGCCAATGGCGACGCCCAGTGCATACAGACTGACCAGCAGCCCGGCGGACGGCAGGCTGACGCCGAGATCGGCGCCGATGGTGGGCAACAGGCCAACGATGACGAACTCGGTCGTCCCGATGGCGAATGCGCTGAGAGTCAGCGCGAGCAAGGCAATGGGCATGACAGCACTCCGGTAGAGGTTTGAATGGAGCGCAGTGTCGGGGTTTGGGTTGTGCGGAAAAATACGGGGTTGGGCATTTGATATTTGCCTTGGACGCAAAGGTCAAAAGCGCTCCCCCTCACCCCAACCCTCTCCCCCAAAGGGGCGAGGGGGAAGGGAGCTGATCTCGGTTGCACTCAATATTGAGTTCGGCTGGATATTTCAGGTCGATGTAGCTCGAGAGCACAACTCGGTCGGCTCCCTCTCCCTCGGGGAGAGGGCTGGGGTGAGGGTGCTCTTGAACTTGCCAGACAATTACCGATCAGTTCCTTACAGGTTCAGCCAAGAGGGATCGGAGTTTTGATCAAGTTCAGGATCGCCATTTTGCTGGGAGCGCTGCTGTTTCTCGGCGCCAGCGAACTCGAAGCCGCCACGCTGCCGGGTGTTCCGGCCGCTGTTGAAGAACCGGCCAAACCCGAGCCGATTGTGCAGGGTGGTCTGCTCGGCGCGATCAGTTCGAGCATCGACGATGTGCAGGACAAACTCGATCTCAACGAGCATCTGGTCGACGCCTGGCGCCTGCGTGCCGATCGCGCGGCGGATGAGGTCGACAAACTGGTCAACCAGCCGACGGACCGATCCGGCTGGAGCGTCGCCGGGGATTTCCTGACTCTGTCCGGCGTGTGGCTTGGCACCTTCGCGTTGCTTACGGTGCTCGGCAGCCTGCTGGCCAAGCGGCTGAGTCAGGGCCGTTGGCTGCGCACCCGCCAGCGCAGTCAGGATCTGGCGGGTTACCTGCTGCCGTACACCGTGCCGGCGCTGATCTGCCTGCCGCTGACGCTGTACGTCAGCCACTTTCTGCAAGCCTCGGTGGGTCGGGCGCTGGCGTTGTGTCTGGCGTATGCCACCAGCAGCGGGATTTTCTCCACCTCGATGCTGTTGTGCGTGGTGGTGATGTTCAACGTCGGCCACAAACGGCCGGCCGCGCGGATCATCCGCGACTACTGCCCGAAGCCGCTGTTCCTGATTGGCTTTCTCGCCGCCCTCAGTGACGCGTTGACCAGTCCACAGATCGCCCGTCAGTTGGGTGGCAACATCACCAGCAGCGTCGCGGTGTTCACTGGGTTGATAGCCTCGATCATCTTCGGTCTGCTGGTGATTCGCCTGCGCCGGCCGGTGGCGCACCTGATCCGTAATCGGCCACTGGCGCAACGTCTGAAACAGCCCTCACTGCAGGAGTCGCTGCGGATTTTTTCCGGGCTCTGGTACTGGCCCATCGTGCTGATGGTGCTGGTTTCGGCGGTGAATCTGATCGGCATCGGTGAGGACAATCAAAAGGCCCTGCGCTGTGCGCTGTTCACCACCGTGCTGCTTATCGGCACGGTGTTCCTCAGCACCATCCTCCAGCACCTGTTCAAGTCGCGCAAAGCCGAAGCGATCCAGCGCAGCAGCGCCTACAAGGAACGCTTTCTCAGCCTGTTGCACGCGCTGCTGCGGATCGTCATTGCGATTGCCTTCATCGATATTCTCGGGCGGATCTGGGGCGTTTCACTGCTTGATTTCGCCCAGAGCAGCACGATCGGCCGGGCGATCAGTAATGCGTTGAGCAGCATCGGCCTGATCTTCCTCGTCACCTGGCTGCTGTGGGTGGTGCTCGACACGACGATTCAGGAAGCGTTGAAACCACCGGTGAGCAAACGCTCGTCGCGCCAGCCCAGCACCCGGGTGAAAACCATCCTGCCGCTGCTGCGCAACGCGATCAAAATCATCCTCGTGGTGATCTGCGCGATTACCACCATGGCCAACCTCGGTATCAACGTTGCGCCACTGTTGGCCGGGGCCGGGGTGGTCGGCTTGGCCATCGGTTTCGGTTCGCAGCAACTGGTGCAGGACGTGATTACCGGGCTGTTCATCATCATCGAGGACACCCTGTCGATCGGCGACTGGGTGGTGCTTGATTCCGGGCACGCCGGCACCGTCGAAGGCCTGACCATTCGCACCCTGCGCCTGCGTGACGGCAAGGGGTTTGTGCATTCGGTGCCGTTCGGCCAGATCAAGGCAGTGACCAACCAATCACGCCAGTTTGCCTACGCATTTTTCTCGGTGCAGTTCACCTACGACACCGACGTCGACAAGGCCATCGAGCTGATCCGCGAGACTGGCGACTCGATCCGTGAAGACCCGTTCCTCAAGTACAACCTGCAAGGGCCGCTGGATGTGTTCGGGGTGGACCGGATGGACCTGAACGGCGTGGTGCTGACGGCGCAGTTCCGTACCGTGTCGGGTGGGCAATATGCGGTGAGCCGGGCGTTCAACCAGCGTTTGAAAAAGCTTGTGGATAACAGTCCCGAGGTGCATTTCGCGCAGACTTATCCACAGCAGGTTTTGTTGCCCAAGCGGCAGGGTGAGGGGGAGTTGGTGGCGAGCGAGGCGCCACAACGGTCGAGTACCTGACGGCCGGATTTCGTGCTGGGATTGCCGGCCTCTTCGCGGGCAAGCCCGCTCCCACAGGGTTCTGGGTGATGTTGAAATAGTAGGCACACCAAAAATCACTGTGGGAGCGAGCTTGCTCGCTAAAGGGCCGGAACTGTCGACATCAATGCCGGATCAGCTTGCTACGCACCTGCTCCATGACCACCTGATCCAGCTCACTCCAGAAAACCTGCTTGCCGGCAATCTCGGCAGCAACCGGCACCCCATCCCGATACACCAACCGATTACTAACCAACGCTGGCACCTTCGCTCCCGGTAACAATGTCCCCGCCAGGTTCAATGGATCCACCCCGCACACCGCGATCAAACTGCCGTCATGCGCCCGCCGCCGTACTTCGCGCAGCAACGGAATCGCCTCGGGCAAGGCAAACTGTTCCCCCGCCAGACCACTGACAAAGCGCCCGCCGCGAATCTCGCCACGGGCCTCCAGCCGATGAAACGTGCGCAGCAATTCGCGCCAGCTCGGCAGCCAGTCCGCTTCGCGCTCCAGCAGACGCCAGAACACCACGCCGTAGCGGCGCAGCAACGTCATGGCGACATGTTCGAGGGTTTCCGGCGAAGCGCTCTGGCTGTTCTCCACGAGCGGCCCGCGCCGCAACAACGCCCAGCGCCCGGCATCGTCCATGCCACCGACAAACGCCCCGCGCCCGCGTCGACTGCTGCGTTGCTGGCGCTTGCTCGCCGGGGTAATCAGGGCGCGCAAACCGGCGAAGCTGTCGGCGTTCACCAGGCCGGCACCGACCAGTTCCTGCAAGGCGATTTCCAGCTCGGTGCGCAGCAGATGCGCTTCATGCATCAACTCATCGAAAAACAACGCGCCGTGCTGACTCAGCGCCTCGTAGACCTTTTGCGTTTTCGCTGACAGTTCGCTGACCGGCGTTTGCTCGGCCAGCGCACTCCACAGTCCGACCTGACTGCGCGGCAGCAGCACAATCGGCGTACTGCGCAACGCCGTGCCGCTGACTTTCTGCCGGGCGCTGAGGCGCGTCCACACCAGTTTGCCGTTGCGGCACAGGTCATCCAGCCAGCTCGGCGAATAGTCTTTCAGGCGTGCCGGGAGAATGTCGCTGTCCCACGCGGAGGCCGCTGCCGGGTAACCTTCGAACTGGCCGACAATCGCCGGCAACACCGCGCTGCCCTGAGCGCGCGTAGCGGAGGACAGATGCTGCCAGTCGAACAGAAAACGCATGAAATCCTGCAGAGCCACCGGCTCGATTTCCCGGCGCAAACGCTTGACCGTGTAGCGATGAATGCGCGCCAGCAGATGCCGTTCGCACCATTCTTCAACCGTCGCGCCCGGGGTGAATTTACCGCGCAGCACGTAGCCTTCGCGCTCCAGTTGCGCGAGGGCCTGATTGACCTGCGGTATCGGCAACGCGAGTGGTTCGGCAATGGCGGCTAACGGCAGCGGGCCAAATGCGCCCAGTCGCGCGCGGAGCACTTCGACCAGCGCTTCCTCTAACGTCCAAGGTTCGTTGAAACCGGGCAAGGCCTCTTGCTGCGGTTGCAGCGTGGCCTGTGGATAAAGCGCCAACAGGCAGGTCAGGCGTTCTCGCGCCAGCCACAACGAGCCAGGCTGTGGATGTGTAGTGACTGTGAGGCCGTCTTCGCGAGCAGGCTCGCTCCCACAGTTGACAGTGTTCCAACTGGCGGAACGCGGTTGAATGTGGGAGCGAGCCTGCTCGCGAAGCTTTTCTTTTGCCGTTACTGGCGGAACGGCCAAGCGGCAGGCGCGACCGCTCGCAGTCAGCGCGTCAAGCCATTCGCGCCAGTGTTCGCCAGCCTGAACTTCAAGGTCGCTGATGCAGGCCAGGCTCATCAGCGCCTCGTGCATTTCATCGACGTTGGCCGGCGTCGGCCACGCTTCTTCACGCACCGCGTTAATGGCGTCTGCGTCCAGCGCACCGAGATCATCAGTGGACTGCGGATCGCTCCAGCGCCGGTTGATCACCGCTTGGGTGCGGCGTTCTTCCAACGGCGCATCGTCGAGAAAGCTGTACGGCCGCGCGCTGAGAATTTCTGCCGCCAGCGGTGACGGCGTCGGCAGATCGCGGCTGATTAACCGCACCTCGCCGCGCTCCATGCGCCGCAGCAGATTGAGCCAGCCGTCGCTGTCCATGGCCTCGTGCAGGCAATCGTCGAGAGTCTGTTCAATCAGCGGATGCTCGGGAATTTCCCGTTCACCGGCGAGGTTTTCCAGGCAGGCGATCTGATCGGGAAATACGCTGGCAATCAGGTCTTCGCTTTTCATCCGCTGCAACTGCGGCGCGACTTTGCGCCCGCCGGTAAAACGCGGCAGCGCCAACGCCACCCCGGCATTCCAGCGCCAGCGCACACCGAACAATGGCGCGTCGAGAATTGCCTGAATCAGGATGTGCTCGGCGCTGTTGCTGTGCAGGTACCGCCAGACATCATCCAGTTCGAAACTGTGGCTGGTGGACAGCGACAGGACGATCGCGTCTTCGCTGGCGGCAGCCTGCAATTCGAAGTTGAAGGTGCGGCAGAAACGCTTGCGCAGCGCCAGGCCCCAAGCGCGGTTGATGCGGCTGCCGAACGGTGAATGGATGATCAATTGGGTGCCGCCGGACTCATCGAAAAACCGTTCCATCAACAGCGTGTCCTGCGAGGGCAGGGCGCCGAGGGTCAGGCGAGCGCGGGCGAGATAGTCCACCAGTTGTTCGGCGCTGGCGCGGTTCAGACCGAGGGTTGCGGTCAGCCAAACGAGCGCCGGTTGCAGATCGCCGGGGCTGGCGCCGAGCAACAGGTCGAGAGTCGCTTGCAGCCGCGCCACCGCCGCAGACAATTCATCGCTGCGCCCCGGGGCTTCGCCGAGCCAGAACGGAATGGTCGGCGGCTGGCCCTGAGCATCCTCGACCCGCACCTTGCCGGTTTCAACCCGCAGGATTCGGTAGGAGGTGTTGCCGAGCTGGAACACATCACCCGCGATACTTTCCACGGCAAAGTCTTCGTTGACGCTGCCGATGTTCAGGCCTTGTGGCTCAAGCATCACGCTGTAATCGGCGTTGTCGGGGATGGTGCCGCCGCTGGTCACGGCGGTCAGTTGCGCGCCACGGCGGCCACGCAGGGTGCGGCTGACCGCATCGCGGTGCAGGTAGGCGCTGCGGATGCCCTGACGACCGTTATAGCCTTCGGCGAGCATGGTCAGCAGCGCCTGATAGTGTTTTTCGTCGAGATCGCGGTACGGCGAGGCTTTGCGGAACAGCGCCAGCAGCGCGTCTTCCGCCCATTCCCGGCAACTGACTTCGGCGATGATCTGCTGCGCGAGTACATCCAGTGGCGCTTGGGGAATGTGCAGGGTGTCGAGTTCGCCACGGCGCACGCAGTCGAGCAGGGCGGCGCACTCGATCAGGTCGTCGCGGGTGGTGGCGAACAAGCGGCCCTTGGGTGTGCCGCCGACTTGGTGCCCGGAGCGCCCGACCCTTTGCAGAAACCCGGCAATCGAACGCGGCGAGGATATTTGGCAGACCAGATCGACTTCGCCGATATCGATGCCCAATTCCAGCGAGGCGGTGGCGATCAGCACTTGCAGTTCGCCACGCTTGAGCCGCTGTTCGGCGTCGAGGCGGAATTCTTTGGCCAGGCTGCCGTGATGCGCGGCCACCGCGTGTTTGCCCAGACGCTCGCTGAGGTGTCGGCTAAGGCGTTCGGCCAGGCGCCGGGTGTTGACGAAAATCAGCGTGGTGCGGTGTTCGCGGGCCAGTTCGGCGAGCCGGTCATAAACCAGTTCCCAGACATCGTTGGCCATCACCGCCGACAACGGCACCGGCGGCACCTCGATGCCCAGATCCCGTGGCCGGGCGTGGCCGATGTCGATGATTTCGCAGGGGCGATCGGTGCCGACCAGAAACCGTGCCACGGCATCGATCGGCTTTTGCGTGGCGGACAAGCCGATGCGGGTCAAGGGTTCGGCACACAGCGCCTGCAGGCGTTCGAGGCTCAGCGCCAGATGACTGCCACGTTTGCCGGCAGCGATGGCGTGAATCTCGTCGATGATCACCGTGCGCGTGCTGCCGAGCATTTTGCGTCCGGACTCGGAGCCAAGCAGCACGTACAGCGATTCCGGAGTGGTCACCAGAATGTGCGGCGCACTTTTGCGCATGGCGGCGCGGTCTTTCTGTGGCGTGTCGCCGGTGCGCACTGCCGTGGTGATCTGCAGTTCGGGCAGGCCCGTCTGGCGCAACTGCTCGGTGATTCCCGCCAGCGGGTTTTGCAGGTTGATGCGGATGTCGTTGGACAACGCCTTGAGCGGCGAAACGTAGACCACCAGGGTTTCGTCCGGCAGACCTTCGGGGTTTTCCAGGCCACGGTGGACGAGGTCGTCGAGCACGGCGAGGAATGCGGTGAGGGTTTTACCGGAGCCGGTGGGCGCGGCGATCAGTGTCGAGCGGCGCTGGCGGATCAACGGCCATGCGCGGGCCTGGGCGGCGGTGACCGTCGGGAAGGTGCTGCTGAACCAGGCGCTGACGGCGGGGTGAAAGCCTGCCAGGGCCGCGTCCTTGGGGATGGGCAGATTCATGGCTCAAGTTATGCGGGTGGGGGCGGCAAGATGCAAGTACCGCTGGGGACCTGCGCTGTTCATCAGGGCCTCATCGCTGGCAAGCCAGCTCCCACAGTGATTTTTGTTGTTCACAAGTTGGCAATCAACACTGAACCCTGTGGGAGCTGGCTTGCCAGCGATGGGGCCAGTTGATTCAGCACAATTCCCGGCGATCTACACTTTACGGGTGACGGTTGCGCACTAAACCCGCAAAATGCAACGATTCCGGCAATTATCGACGACGGGTGTCACAAGCACCGTCGCTAAAGCCATCGTTCCAATCAGACTGGGCCTGCTGACTCTATGCGAATGCGCCTTATGTTACTGGGCGGCGGAAATGCCCTTGGGCAGGCGCTGATTCGCCTCGGTGCGGAAGAAGACATCGGTTTCCTCGCCCCCCGCCCGCCAGAAGACGGCTGGGATGCCGCGAGCCTGACGCAACTGCTCGACGATACCCGTCCGGATGCGTTGATCAACCTCGCCTACTATTTCGACTGGTTCCAGGCCGAGACCGTCAGCGAAAGCCGTCTGGCCGGGCAGGAACGCGCCATCGAACGGCTGGCCGAGCTGTGCCAGCACCACAACATCATCCTCGTGCAGCCTTCCAGCTATCGGGTGTTCGACGGTTCGCGTGCGACCGCCTACAGCGAAAAGGACGAGCCGGTGCCGTTGGGCCTGCGCGGTCAGGCGCTGTGGCGGATCGAACAAAGTGTCCGCGCCACTTGCCCGCAACACGTGTTGCTGCGCTTCGGCTGGCTGCTCGATGACAGCCCTGAAGGCACCCTCGGGCGCTTCCTCGCCCGCGCCGAACAACCGGACGAATTGCTCATGGCCGATGACCGCCGGGGCAATCCGACCCCGGTGGATGACGCGGCACGGGTGATCATTTCGGTGCTCAAGCAACTCGATTGCGCAGCGCCGCTGTGGGGCACTTACCATTACGCCGGCCACGAAGCGACCACGCCGCTGGCGCTCGGCCAGGCGATTCTGACCGAAGCGCGCAGTCTGCATCCGCTGGCAATCGAAGCACCGACCGCTCAGGCCCACGCCGCGCGGCCGGACGCCGCCGAGGAACCGCAGCACGCGGTACTCGCCTGCAAGAAAATTCTGCACACTTTCGGGATCAAGCCCCGCGCCTGGCGCGCCGCACTCCCGGCTTTACTGGATAGGTTTTATCGTCATGGCTGAAGGCCCTGTTTTAATCACCGGCGGCGCCGGTTTCATCGGCTCGCACCTGACTGACGCGTTGCTCGCCACCGGCCACTCGGTGCGGATTCTCGATGATCTGTCGACCGGCAAACGCAGCAACCTGCCGCTGGACAACCCGAAGGTCGAACTGATCGTCGGTGACGTCGCCGATGCCGCGCTGGTCGCGCAGGCCATGCAAGGCTGCAGCGCTGTCGCGCATTTGGCGGCGGTGGCCTCGGTGCAGGCGTCGGTGGACGATCCGGTGAAGACCCACCAGAGCAATTTCATCGGCACCCTGAATGTCTGCGAAGCCATGCGCCAGGCCGGGGTCAAGCGCGTGCTCTACGCCTCGAGCGCAGCGGTGTACGGTAACAACGGTGAAGGCGAGTCGATTGACGAAGAGACGCCAAAAGCCCCGCTGACGCCATATGCCTCGGACAAATTGGCCGGCGAGCACTACTTCGATTTCTACCGTCGTCAGCATGGTCTGGAGCCGGTGATCTTCCGCTTCTTCAACATCTTCGGCCCGCGCCAGGATCCCTCTTCGCCGTACTCCGGGGTCATCAGCATCTTCAGCGAGCGGGCACAGAAAGGCCTGCCGATCACGGTGTTCGGCGATGGCGAGCAGACCCGCGATTTCCTCTATGTCGAGGATCTGGTCGACGTGCTGGTGCAAGCGATCGACAAGCCTGAAGTGGAAGTGGGGGCGATGAACGTCGGCTGGAATCAGGCAATGAACCTCAAGCAGATGCTGCAAGCGCTGCAGGAAGTGGTCGGCGAGTTGCCCCCGGTCAGCTACGGCCCGGCGCGCTCCGGCGACATCCGTCACTCGCGGGCGAATAACGCGCGTTTGCTGCAACGCTTCAAGCTGCCAGAGCCGACGCCGATGCGTGTGGGGCTGGCGCGGTTGCTCGGCAAATAGGTTTACCGCAGACATGAAAAAGGCGCCTTTTTACAGGCGCCTTTTTCACGGCCGGAATTTGTCGCTAATCCTGTGGCGAGGGGATTTATCCCCGATCGATCAAGAAGTGATCGTCGTCAGTTCTAAGCCTGCTCACCCAAAGCCTCATTCACCACCACGTGAACGTTCCTGGTTGAATCTGCCTTAGAACTTGTAGCCCAGACCCACCATGTACACAAACGGATCGACATCAACATTGACCTTGGCACGGGTGCCCGGCGCCACGGCGTTGTTCTCGACGGTGGCTCGAGTATCGATGTCGATGTAGCGCACCTGGGCGTTGAGCATGATGTTGTCGGTCAGCATGTAGTCGGCGCCGACCTGCCAGGCCAGGCCCCAGGAGTTTTTCGCCTTGAAGTTGCTGAAGCCGTTGGACTGGGCTTCGCTGCCGACGTGCTCGTCGTAGATCCAGGTGTAGTTGATGCCGCCACCGATGTACGGCTGGAATGGCGATTTCGCATCCAGCGGGTAGTACACGACGCTGAGGGTGGGCGGCAGGTGTTTCAGGGTGCCGAGTTTGCCGTTGGCAGCTGGCAGCGCGGTGCCTTTGATTTTAACGTCATGCTCGAACGGCGAGGCCGCCAGCAACTCGATCCCGATGTTGTTGGTCAGCATGTAGGCGAAGTTCAGACCCAGTTGGGTATCGCTGCTCATGGTCGCCTTGCCGCCCAGGTTGGTGCCGCTCAACGGACCCTGATCGACCTTGACATTGGAGCTGTCGGCCTTCGGGTTGACGGTGATCGCACCGGCGCGAACGATGATGTCGCCGGCTTCGTGAGCGTGGGCGAGCGGGGCTGCGAGCGCGAGGGCAAACAGCGAGGCGCTGAGCAAGGACTTGTTCATGGGGGCTCCAAAAGGACGTTAAAAGTGTCTGATGTCCTATGGTATGAAGCCAACTGATACGGTCTTTTGACTCAGCTCAATGAAACAGTGATGCCGCGGTTTTTTGTGGAACCTTGGCCGGCCCCTTCGCGAGCAAGCCCGCTCCCACTTTGGAACGCGGTCACCTGTGGAGCGGGCTTGCTCGCGAAGAGGACGGATCAAACAATACAAAAACTACCGGGATTCACTCCGGCAGCTCATACACATAAATCTTGTCAGCCGCCATCTGATACCCGGCATCGGCCAGTTCGCTGGTGGACGCCTTGACCTGCAACGGTCCCTCGACCCAGTACGGCTGATACAGCTCGTCGAGCTTCACGCCCAGCTCGCTTTTCACATGCACGATCTGGTTCGATGGCGGTGGCGGCACATGGATGCAAGCGCCGAAATACGGCACCAGCAGGAAATCGGTGGTGCGGCCCTCTTCGTTGACTTCCAGCGGCACGATGTAACCCGGCAGGCGGATGTTCTGCCCGTCGAGACTCTGCACCACCGGCGCGTTGGGCATGTCCTGCTTGGCGGCTGGCGCCGACTCGGCCGAGAGCGCATCACTCATCTTCGACATGTCGTGCAATGGCGTCATGTTCGGCACTTCCGGCGCGGCGTCTGGCGGGATCATCTCCGACCAGGTCAGGTCTTTCGGCGCCGCTGCCCACACAGGCAGGGCAACCAGCAACAGCAGCGCAAGCACGGCGCGGGGCATGGTGAACATCCTCATAAACGGATCGACAGGCCATCGGCCAGGGATTGGCGATACGCGCGCCAGGCCGGCACGCTGCCCATCAGCAGCGCGGCCGCCAGAATGCCACCGAGCAGCGTCCATTCATACTCGCTCGGCCACGCCAGCGGCAGATACAAACCGTAATTGGCCTGCACATAGCCCTGCGCGGCGGCGATGCCGATGTACAGCAATGCCAGTCCTGCGATCACCCCGGTCAGCGCCAGCGCGAAGGCCTCCAGCACCAGCAGGCTCGCGATGTGCCACGGCCGCGCGCCGACCGAACGCAAAATCGCCATCTCCCGGCGGCGCTCGTTGAGGCTGGTGAGAATCGCCGTGAGCATGCCGATCAACCCGGTCAGCACCACGAACAGCGAGACCACGAACAGCGCCTTTTCAGCGGTACTCATCAGGCTCCACAACTCCTGCAAGGCCACGCCCGGCAGGATCGCCAACATCGGCTCACCGCGGTATTCGTTGATCTCGCGTTGCAGGGCGAAGGTGGAAATCTTGCTGTTGAGGCCGAGCATGAACGCGGTGATCGCCTGTGGCGTCAGATCCATGTTGCGTGCCTGATCTGCGGTGATCCGGCCGTTGCCGCGCGCCGGCACGCCGTTGTGCCAGTCGATGTGAATCGCCTCCATGCCGCCGAGGCTGATGTGCAACGTGCGATCTACCGGCGTGCCGGTGCGCTTGAGAATGCCGACCACGGTGAACGGTTTGTCGTCGTGTTTGACCAGACTGATAGCCGCCACCCCGTGGGCCAGCACCAGTTGATCGCCGAGTTTGTAATGCAGCGCTTCGGCGACTTCGGCGCCGAGCACCACTTCGAACGGGTCGGTGGCAAATGCGCGGCCGTCGGCCAGTTCCAGATGCTGCTGGCGGCCGTATTGGTAGTGCTCGAAATAGGCTTCGGTGGTGCCCATCACCCGGTAGCCGCGATGTGAATCGCCGAGGGACATCGGGATCGCCCACTTCACCTTCGGGTTGCTGGCGAAGTGTTCGAAGCTGTCCCAGCGGATGTTGTTGGTCGCGTTGCCGATGCGGAACACCGAATACAGCAGCAGGTTCACCGAACCTGAACGGGCGCCGACGATCAGGTCTGTGCCGCTGATGGTGCTGGCGAAACTGGCCTTGGCCTCGGTGCGCACGCGCTCGACGGCGAGCAACAGGCACACCGACAGGGCGATCGCGAACGCGGTGAGCAGGGCGGTAAAGCGGCGGTTGGCCAGGCTGGCCATGGCCAGACGAAACAGATACATCTCAGACCTCGGCAGACGTGGCGGCGCGATTGAGCTCGGCCAAGGACAGGTGGCGGTCGAACAGCGGCGCCAGGCTCTGGTCGTGGCTGACGAACAACAGGCTCGATCCGGCTTCGCGGCATTCGGCGAACAGCAGACGGATAAAGTTTTCCCGGGCGTCGTAATCCAGCGCCGAGGTCGGTTCGTCGGCGATCACCAGTTCCGGTTGGCCGATCAAGGCACGAGCGGCGGCGACCCGTTGCTGCTGACCGATCGACAGCGAATCGGCGCGACGACCGAGGATGCTTTCATCTTTCAGGCCCAAGTGGGCGAGCAGGGTGGCGGCGGCCTGATCGACGCTGCCGTGACGCTGTTTCGCCCGTTCGGCACGCAGTTTGGAGAAGTGACACGGCAACTCGACGTTCTCACGCACCGAGAGAAACGGCAGCAGGTTGAACTGCTGGAAGATGTAGCCGGTGTGATCGACGCGAAAGCGGTCGCGGGCGCCGGCACCGAGTTCGGTCAGTTCCTGGCCGAGCAGACGAATGCTGCCGCGACCGGGCTTCTGCACGCCACCGAGCAGGCCGAGCAGGGTGGTCTTGCCACTGCCGCTGGGGCCTTTGAGGAACAGGGTTTCGCCCGGTTCCAGGCGAAACGTCGGGATGTCCAGCAGCGGCGGGTGACCGGGCCAGTTGAAGCCCAGGTCGGACAGTTCGATGAGTGCTTGGGTCATGGCACCAATTTCATGGAGTGAACACATAACCCTGTGGGAGCGGGCTTGCTCGCGAACGCGGTGGATCAGCCAAATCTATGTTGACTGACACACCGCATTCGCGAGCAAGCCCGCTCCCACAGGGGATTATCGGTGTGATCAGAAATTCAAGGCAGCCGCCTTGGCCGTCACTTCGGTACCTTGCTGGCCGCTCGGCCCGATCAGTTGTACCTGAATTTTCTGGGTGGCCGGGAAGGTATTGAAGATGTTCGCCAGATCCAGCGTCTTCAGAGCACCCGGGGCCGCGCAGGTAAATTGATAGTGCGCGTGGATTTCGCTGTGATCGTGGTGATGCGCTTCACCACCCTTGGCATCTTCGTCGTGGTCATCATCGTCATGCTCGTCGGCAGCCGGTTTGTCGCCGAACAGCGGGCTTTCCAGTTCCTGGCTGGTGACCTTGCAACCGGCGGCGGCTGGCAGGCTGAACAGCGCCAGCGGGTTTTCCAGTTTGGTGCGCGCGGCCACGACTTTGGCTTTGTCGGCGTCGCTGGCGGCGGCGTGTTCGAAGCCCACCAGGTTCATCGCCGGGCTTTCCAGTTCCAGCTCCAGGGTCTGGCCGTCGAGTGCGGCGTTCAGTCGGCCTACACCGTGTTCGTGGGCCCCGAGGCTGCCGTGCTCATGGTCATGATCGTGCTCATCGGCGGCATGGGCGATGGCCAGCGGCAACAGGGCAAACGGCAAAGCGAGCAGCAGACGACGCATGGCGGTCTCCGGAAAGTAAAGTGAAGAGTTTGTTATGTAATCTTATAACGAAAGTTCGCAGAGTTTGCCCGTGCGCTTGGCGTTGCACAAGTCCCGTGGGAGCATGCAGGTCAGAAATGTGCAGGAGCGAAGCAGATGTTGCGGATACGCGGAACCGTCGGCGCGACGCCGGTGGATTTGACGGTGGAGCTGGATGACAGTGATTGGGCGAAGCTCGGCGCAGCCCTTGGCGCGCAGCCGCAGGGCGATCAGCCTGAAGCGGCATTGAGCACGCCGGCAGTGAAGCCACTGAACCAGGACGATGCGTTGTGGCACGTCGCGCAGGATCTGTTGCGCAAGGCCGGGCAACTCAGCGGGCCAGATCTTCTGGAGCAGCTTGAGGGATTGACCGGCAGCGCGGCCGCAGGCAAACGCCTGCTGGTGCGCTTGCGCCACAGTTCACAGGTGAAAGTGGCGAGCGGCGGCGATACGCCGCTCTACAGCTGGGTCGAGTGAGCGGTTAGTACAGCGCAGCGAAGACCTTGCGCCGGTAAGCGGTCACCAGCGGATGATCGTTGCCCAGCAGTTCGAACACCTGCAGCAACGTCTTGTGCGGCAACCCTTCGCCGTAGCTACGGTTACGGATGAACAGCTTGAGCAACGCCTCCAGCGCCGCTTCGTATTGCTGACGCGCCAGTTGCTGGATCGCCAGTTGATACACCGCTTCGTCGTCTTGCGGATCTTTGGCCAGACGCGCCTTGAGGTCGGCAGCATCCGGCAGATCACGGGCAAGTCCCAGGAACTTGATCTGCGCCTTGGCCCCGGCCAGTGCAGCCTTGTGCTCATCGCTCTTGACCGCGTCGAGCACGGTTTGCGCTTCGCCCAGTTCGCCGCGCTCGGTCAGGCAGCGGGCGTAGAGGATCAGCGCCTTGGCGTTGCTGTTGTCTTCGGTGAGCATGACCACCAGCGCCGCTTCCGCGTCAGCGAAACGCCCTTCATCGAACAGCGCCTGCGCCTGTTCGAACGGATCGGCGGCGGCCGGCGGCGGCATTTGCACATGCGGCTCAAGCAACGCGCGCACTGCGGATTCCGGTTGCGCACCGGCAAAACCGTCCACCGGTTGACCGTCCTTGAACAGCACCACGGTTGGCAGGCTGCGGATGCCGAAGCGGGCGACGATGTCCTGTTCGATGTCGCAGTTGACCTTGGCCAGCAGCAGTTCGCCCTGATAGCTCTCGGCAATGCCTTGCAGCATCGGCATCAACGCCTTGCACGGCGCACACCACTCGGCCCAGAAATCCACCAGCACCGGTTTGTTGAAGGAGGCTTCGATCACCGACTGGTCGAAATCGGCAGTCGTGGCGTCGAAGATGTACGGCGTTTGCTGACTCATGGGGGATCTCGTAAAAGCGTGGATGGGGCAACTATACGGCTTGGCGGGGTGTGGCCGGAAGCGGTCAGTCTTTGAGAGGTGTGTTGCCTGCCAGAATGCTTTCGCGAGCAGGCTCGCTCCCACATTTGGAATGCGTTACCCCTGTGGGAGCGAGCCTGCTCGCGAAGCTTTTAGTCACGCCGCGCATGGTAAAGACTGACATGTCTGAACTCTTCCGGCTCCGCCAGATCCGGCAAGGTCATCGCCTCAAGCATTTCGATTCGCTCATACAACGGATGGCGAAAATCCCGGACCCGTGAATCCGCCACCAGCGCCTCGCGGCCACGGCTGAGAAACGCATCGAGCAGCGGCAGGTTCTCGCGGTCGTAGAGCACGTCCGCCACCAGAATCAGATCGAAGCGATCAGCCTCGGCAAAGAAGTCCGTCGAATAACTCATCTGCACATCATTGAGTTGAGCATTGGCCCGGCACGCAGCAATCGCCAGCGGATCCAGATCACAGGCCACCACCTCCAAAGCCCCGGCCTTCACCGCAGCAATCGCGGCGATCCCGGAGCCGGCGCCGAAATCCAGCACCCGCTTGCCGCGCACCCATTCCGGGAACTCGGCCAGATAGCGCGCCACCGCCAGGCCGCTGGCCCAGCAGAAACTCCAATAGGGCGGCTCGTGAAGGATGCGTCGGGTTTCATCCGGGCTGAACTCGCGGTGCATGTTGTCACCGTCGATCAGCCACAGCTGCAAATCGGTGCCCGGCAATGCACAGGCCTTGAGCCGCGCATCACCGAGCAATTCACCCAACGCCTGTTGCAGGTCGAGCGGTACGGTCAAGGTGCTTTGACAAATTGCAGCTGGCCAAGCGCCTGAGTGGTCGGCTGGGTGATGGTTTGCGACGGCAGGTGCAGGATCAACTGACCGGACTGCGTGGCTCGCCCGCGCAGCTCAACCCGTGCGCCGGCCGGGAAGGCTTCCGGATTGAAGCGCAGGCGAAACGGCAGAATCTGGTTGTTGCCGATCAGGCTGGAACTGGCGAGCAGTTGTTGCGGGCGCGACTTTTCATCGATCACCAGCAGCGCCAGTTCGACTTCGGCCCCGGCCGGCACGCCTTGCAGGGTGCCGCTCAGTTCCCGTTGATAGGCCGGCAGCGGACCAAGATCAGCGGCCTCGCGGGCTTTTTTCTGCGCCTGTTGTGGTGCAGGTCCCGGTGTTGGCGGTTGCGGTTTGGGCTTGTCGCTGCCGCAGGCCACCAGCAGGGCGAAAAGACTGAGCAAAACGAGCGGTCGTAGCGACATTGGCAGCTCCAGAAAATGAAATCCGTGGATCAAACGATCATGGCAGTCTGTATACCGCAAACCCTATGGCTTGTCTTGCCACCGGGATGCGCTACCATGGCCCTCCCTTTTTTTGTTGCCAGCCACCATGCACTGTCCCTTCTGCGGTGCCAACGACACCAAGGTCATCGACTCGCGTCTGGTCGCCGAGGGCGAACAGGTGCGCCGCCGGCGTGAATGCCTGGCCTGCGGCGAACGTTTCACGACATTCGAGACGGCCGAACTGGTGTTGCCGCGCCTGATCAAAACCGACGGCAGCCGCCAACCGTTCGACGAAGAAAAACTCCGCGCCGGCATGCAACGCGCGCTGGAGAAACGTCCGGTGAGCGTCGAGCGCCTCGAATCCTCTCTGGTTCACATCAAGCACAAGCTGCGCGCCACCGGCGAGCGCGAGGTCAAATCCCTCGTGGTCGGCGAACTGGTGATGGCCGAGCTGCAAAAGCTCGATGAGGTGGCCTACATCCGTTTCGCTTCGGTGTACCGGCGCTTCCAGGACCTCAACGAGTTCCGTGAAGAGATCGACCGCCTCGCCCGCGAACCGGTGAAAGAATGACCCGCGCCGCCGAGCAGGCGATCCTCGACGCCCACTTCATGGCGCGCGCGCTGGAACTGGCGCGCAAGGGCCACTACACCACCCATCCCAATCCACGGGTTGGCTGCGTGATCGTGCGTGACGGGCAGATTGTCGGCGAAGGCTTTCACGAGCGCGCCGGCGAACCCCACGCCGAGGTCCACGCCCTGCGCGCTGCCGGTGAACTGGCCCGGGGCGCCACGGCTTACGTGACCCTTGAGCCGTGCAGCCACCATGGCCGCACACCGCCGTGCGCCGATGCGTTGGTGACTGCCGGGGTGGCTCGGGTGGTCGCCGCGATGCGCGATCCGAACCCACAGGTCGCCGGGCGTGGCTTGCAGCGTCTGAGCGATGCCGGGATCGCCACCGAAAGCGGCGTGCTGGAAGTCGAGGCGCGCCAGCTCAATCAAGGTTTCCTGAAGCGCATGGAACATGGCTTGCCGTTCGTGCGGGTCAAGTTGGCGATGAGTCTCGACGGGCGCACGGCGATGGAAAGTGGCGAGAGCCAGTGGATCACCGGCCCGGCCGCGCGTTCCGCCGTGCAGCGTTTGCGCGCACAGGCGGCCGTGGTGTTGACCGGCGCCGACACCGTACTGGCCGACGGCGCGCGCCTGACCGTGCGCGCCGACGAACTGGGTCTGGATGCCGAACAAACCGCACGGGCCATGAGCCGTCCGCCGCTGCGGGTGCTGATCGACGGGCGCTTGCGGGTGCCGTTGGATGCGCCGTTCTTCAAGGCCGGCCCGGCGCTGGTCGCCACCTGCATGGCGGTCGAAGAGCAATACGCCAATGGCCCGGAATGCCTGATCGTGCCGGGTGACGACGGTCAGGTCGATCTGCATCAGTTGCTCATCGAACTGGCCAACCGTGGCGTCAACGAAGTGCTGGTCGAGGCTGGCCCACGCTTGGCCGGCGCGTTCGCGCAGCTTGGTCTGGTCGATGAGTTCGTGATCTTCATCGCCGGCAAGTTTCTCGGCTCCTCGGCGCGGCCGCTGCTGGACTGGCCGCTGGCCTATATGAAGGACGCTCCCGAGCTGAAAATCACTGAAATCCGCGCGGTTGGCGATGACTGGCGAGTCACTGCGACGCCAGTCGTTTCGGCGAGCGTATAATTCCCGGCCATCGCCTTAGCGCTGGCTTCGTTCTCAAGGAGAACCCCATGTTTACCGGCATCATCGAATCCATCGGCAGTATCCGTGCACTGACCCCCAAGGGCGGTGATGTGCGGGTGCATGTCGAAACCGGCAAGCTCGACCTGAGCGACGTCAAACTCGGCGACAGCATCGCGGTCAACGGCGTGTGCCTGACGGCGGTTGAACTGCCGGGCAACGGTTTTGCCGCCGACGTCAGCCGCGAAACCCTCGACTGCACCGCCATGAATGACCTGAAAAGCGGCAGCCCGGTCAATCTGGAAAAAGCCCTGACCCCGACCACCCGTCTCGGCGGGCATCTGGTCAGCGGTCACGTCGACGGTGTCGGCGAAGTGGTGTCGCGCAGCGACAATGCCCGCGCCGTCGAATTTCGCATCCGCGCGCCGAAAGAACTGGCCAAGTACATCGCCCATAAAGGCTCGATCACCGTCGACGGCACCAGCCTGACCGTGAACGCGGTCGATGGCGCCGAATTCCTGCTGACGATCATTCCGCACACCTTGAGCGAAACCATCATGGCTTCCTACAAGCCGGGCCGCCGGGTGAACCTGGAAGTCGATTTGCTGGCGCGTTATCTGGAGCGTTTGCTCCTCGGCGACAAGGCTGCTGAGCCAAGCGCTGGCGGTATTACTGAAAGCTTTCTGGCCGCCAACGGCTATCTCAAATCCTGACTGAAGGGGGTGCCTTGTGGCGCTCAATAGCATCGAAGAACTGGTTGAAGACATCCGCCAAGGCAAGATGGTCATCCTCATGGATGACGAAGACCGCGAGAACGAAGGCGACCTGATCATGGCCGCCGAATGCTGCAAGGCCGAGCACATCAACTTCATGGCCAAGCACGCCCGTGGCCTGATCTGCATGCCGATGAGCCGCGAGCGCTGCGAACTGTTGAAGCTGCCGTTGATGGCCCCGCGCAACGGTTCCGGTTTCGGCACCAAGTTCACCGTGTCGATCGAAGCCGCCGAAGGCGTGACCACCGGTATCTCCGCCGCCGACCGTGCGCGCACCGTGCAAGCGGCGGCGGCAAAAGACGCCAAGGCTGAAGACATCGTCAGCCCGGGCCACATCTTCCCTCTGATGGCCCAGGCCGGCGGCACCCTGGCGCGCGCTGGTCATACTGAAGCCGCCTGCGACCTGGCGCGTATGGCCGGTTTCGAACCAAGCGGCGTGATCTGCGAAGTGATGAACGACGACGGCACCATGTCCCGTCGCGCTGAGCTGGAAGCGTTCGCCGCCGAACACAACATCAAGATCGGCACCATCGCCGACCTGATTCACTACCGGATGATCCACGAACGTACCGTTCAGCGGATTGCCGAGCAGCCGCTGGACAGCGAACTGGGCCAATTCAACCTGGTGACCTATCGTGATTCGGTGGAAGGCGACGTGCACATGGCCCTCACGCTGGGCACCGTTTGCGCCGAGGAACCGACCCTGGTTCGCGTGCACAACATGGATCCGCTGCGCGACCTGCTGATGGTCAAGCAACCGGGCCGCTGGAGCCTGCGCGCCGCGATGGCTGCGGTGGCCGAGGCCGGCAGCGGTGTGGTGCTGTTGCTCGGCCACCCGCTGGACGGCGATGTGTTGCTGGCGCATATCCGCGAAACCGCTGATCAGGCGGCGGTGAAAAAGCCGACCACTTACAGCATCGTCGGTGCCGGTTCGCAGATCCTGCGTGACCTCGGCGTACGCAAAATGCGCCTGATGTCTGCGCCAATGAAATTTAATGCGATATCCGGTTTCGATCTGGAAGTTGTAGAATACGTGCCCTCCGAATAATGACCCGGTGAATTCGGCATTGTTGATGTAGATCCTTGTGGTGAGGGGATTCATCCCCGACGGGCTGCGTAGCGGCCCTATTTGGTTGGGACTGCTGCGCAGTCCATCGGGGATGAATCCCCTCGCCACAGGGGTGTAGTCGAACAGCAATGCGGTGTTTCCGGTCATGAATTTGTGGCTAATATCACTGAGGGATGCGTACGAAACGTGTCCCGGCTCTTTAAGAGATCTGACGAATGACCCTGAAGACCATCGAAGGTACCTTCATCGCCCCTAAAGGCCGCTACGCTCTGGTAGTGGGCCGTTTCAACAGCTTCGTGGTTGAAAGCCTGGTCAGCGGTGCAGTTGATGCCCTGGTTCGCCACGGCGTGAGCGAAAGCGACATCACCATCATCCGCGCGCCTGGCGCCTTCGAAATCCCGCTGGTTGCGCAGAAAGTCGCCCAGAAAGGCGAGTTCGCAGCCATCATCGCCCTCGGCGCGGTCATTCGTGGCGGCACTCCACACTTCGAATACGTGGCAGGCGAGTGCACCAAGGGTCTGGCCCAGGTGTCCATGGAGTTCGGCGTACCGGTCGCGTTCGGCGTCCTGACCGTTGATTCCATCGAGCAAGCCATCGAACGTTCCGGCACCAAGGCTGGCAACAAAGGTGCTGAAGCTGCCCTGTCCGCTCTGGAAATGGTCAGCCTGCTGGCGCAGTTGGAGGCCAAGTGATTAGCGACGATAGCGATCGTTTCAACCCGCGCGATCCGAAACCTGCGGATGCCGGCAAGCCATCGAAGAGCGTCAAGCGTCGCGAAGCCCGTCAGCTCGCGACTCAGGCCCTGTATCAGTGGCACATGGCCAAGGCTTCGCTGAACGAGATCGAAGCGCAGTTCCGCGTTGATAACGATTTCACCGATGTCGACGGCGCGTATTTCCGCGAAATCCTCCACGGGGTTCCGCAGTTCAAGACTGAAATCGACACCGCGCTCAAGCCGTGCCTGGACATAGAAATCGAAGAGCTGGACCCGGTTGAACTGGCGGTTCTGCGCCTGTCCACCTGGGAACTGCTCAAGCGCGTCGATGTGCCGTACCGCGTGGTGATCAACGAGGGTATCGAGCTGGCGAAAGTCTTCGGTTCGACCGACGGCCACAAGTTCGTCAACGGCGTACTCGACAAGCTGGCTCCGCGCCTGCGTGAAGCTGAAGTGAAGGCGTTCAAGCGCTGATACGCGCTTGAGACCTCATGGGCGAGTTTGAGCTGATCCGCAATTTCTTCGCCGCCGCGCCTTGTGCGCAGGGCGGCGAGGGCGTTGCTCTGGGGATCGGCGACGACTGCGCCTTGCTGGCGGTTCCCCCCGGGGAACAGCTGGCGATTTCCACCGATACGCTGGTGGCCGGCGTGCACTTCGCCGATCCCTGCGATCCGTTTCTGCTCGGTCAGCGCTCGCTGGCCGTTGCGGTCAGCGACCTGGCCGCCATGGGCGCCACGCCCGTTGCCTTTACCCTTGCCCTGACTGTGCCGACGGTGACCGCCGATTGGCTGCAAGCCTATGCCCACGGTTTGAACCGCATGGCGCAGAGCTGCAGCATCGCGCTGGTCGGCGGCGACACCACGCGCGGGCCGTTGAGCCTGACGGTCACGGTGTTCGGTCGGGTGCCGGCCGGGCAGGCCTTGACCCGCAGCGGCGCACAACCGGGCGATCTGCTCTGCGTCGGCGGCGAGCTGGGCAATGCCGCCGGTGCCTTGCCGCTGGTGCTTGGCCAGCGTGAAGCCGCAACGGATATCGCCCAGCCGTTGCTCGATCATTACTGGTCGCCTCAGCCGCAACTGGCTCTTGGTCAGGCGCTGCGTGGCAAGGCCACTGCGGCTCTCGATATCTCCGACGGCCTGCTCGCCGACTGTGGGCATATCGCCCTGGCCTCGCAGGTTCGCCTCAAAGTTGAACGTGAGCGCGTACCGTTGTCCGATGCTTTAGTGGCGTTTCTCGGTCAGCGCGGTGCCGAACGGGCGGCGTTGAGCGGCGGCGATGACTATGTGCTGGCCTTCACGCTACCGTCCGTCGAGTTGCCGGCACTGCTGGCCGATGGCTGGCCGATCCATGTGATCGGGCGTGTGGCGCAGGGCCAGGGTGTGGTCCTGCTGGATCGCGAAGGACACGACATCACCCCGCAAATCCGGGGTTATCAACATTTTCAGGAGACACCGTGACAGATCACCCGAAACAGGTTCCGGCCGAATTCGTTCCGCCGTCGGTCTGGCGCAATCCCTGGCATTTCCTCGCGTTCGGCTTTGGCTCCGGCACCTTGCCGAAAGCGCCGGGCACGTGGGGTTCGTTAGTTGCGCTACCCTTTATCCCGTTGTGGCAGATGCTGCCCGACTGGGGTTACTGGCTGATGCTCGGAATCACCATGCTGTTCGGCTTCTGGCTGTGCGGCAAGGTCGCCGACGATCTGCGGGTGCACGACCATGAAGGCATCGTCTGGGACGAAATGGTCGGGATGTGGATCACCCTGTGGCTGGTGCCGGAGGGCTGGTACTGGTTGCTCGCGGGGTTCCTGGTGTTCCGTTTCTTCGACATTCTCAAGCCGTGGCCGATTCGCTGGATCGACCGGCATGTCCACGGCGGCGTCGGCATCATGCTCGACGACGTGCTGGCTGGCGTATTCGCCTGGCTGGCAATGCAGGGACTGGTGTGGATTTTCGCCTGATCCGGATCGTCAGGGTTAAGTGAGGAAACTAGGGATGGCTCGACGCTGGTTGGCGCTTGTGATGTTTACCTTGTTGAGCACCGTCGCCGGTGCCCAAGAAGCCGTGCCGACGCCTGCGGTCATCCATCTGGCCAGCGAAGACTGGGAAGACTACACCGCCGCCGACGGCCACGGCCTGGGCTGGGACGTGCTGCGCAAGGTGTTCGAACCGGCCGGGGTGAAACTCGACATTCGCAGCGAACCATACACTCGTTCAGTTGGGCTGGCCCAGCGTGGCGAGGTCGATGCTTGTGTCGGTTCTTATCATGAAGAATTCAGCGACCTGCTCTATCCGCGCTGGAATTTCGACACCGACCACATCTACGCCCTGGGCCTGGCAAGTAATCCAGCACCGACCCCGGAAACCCTCGGTCAATATCGGCTGGCCTGGGTTCGTGGTTACGACTATCAGAATTATCTACCCGGCGTACGCAACTTCAACGAGGTCGTGCGACGTACCGGGATCCTCTCGATGCTCACCCACAACCGCGCCGACTATTACATCGATGCTTTGACCGAAATCGATTACGTGCTTGGCCGGGCCAGGGAACCGACGCAGTTTCGCAAGACGCATATCGCCGAACTGCCGCTGTACCTGTGCTTCGCCAACACACCGCAAGCGCGCATGTTGATGACAGTGTTCGACCGGCGCATGGAGCAGTTGATCAAGAGCGGCGAGCTGAAGCCAATTTTCGAACAGTGGAAGCAGCCGTATCCGTTCGAGCCGAACTGAGTGCAGATCTTGTGTGCAGCACTGCCCCCCCCTGTGGGAGCGAGCCTGCTCGCGAAAGCGCTGGGTCAGGCAGCACAGAGATTGAATCTACCGACGCCTTCGCGAGCAGGCTCGCTCCCACAGGGATCTGCACTGCCCGGGTGTTATCAAACTTTTTGATCGTTATGCCCGATAATTCAGCCTAAGCGTCTGCAGGAACCTGCTGTTACAATGCCGGCCTGCGAATTTTCAGAATTTTTAGATCAGGAGCACACCGGTGCCTGTCGTTTTTGTCGCCGCTTCCAAGCTGCCAACGCCTTTTGCGCAATTCACCATGCACGGTTTTCTCGATGAGGCTACCGGCCGCGAGCACGTTGTGCTGAGCCTGGGTGATTTCGCCGACGGTGCCCCGGTTCTCGGCCGGTTGCACTCCGAGTGCCTGACCGGTGACGCCCTGTTCAGCCAGCGCTGCGACTGCGGCTCGCAACTCGAAGCGGCGCTCAAGGCCATCGCCCGCGAAGGCCGCGGCGTGCTGCTGTACCTGCGTCAGGAAGGTCGTGGCATCGGTCTGCTGAACAAGATCCGCGCCTACGAGTTGCAGGACGGCGGCGCTGACACTGTTGAAGCCAACGAGCGTCTGGGCTTTGCCGCCGATCAGCGTGACTACGCCATGTGCCTGCCGATGCTCGAGCATCTGGGTGTGAAGTCGCTGCGTCTGATGACCAACAACCCGCGCAAGGTCAAAGCCCTGACCGACATGGGCATCGTCGTCGCCGAGCGCGTGCCGCTGCACACCGGCCACAACCCGCACAACAAACTGTACCTGGCGACCAAGGCCAGCAAGCTCGACCACATGATGGGCAACGAGCATCAGGGCGAGGTCGACCGCGCGTGACCCGCGGTCAGGTGCGACGCCGTCTGGCGGTCGACTGGTGGAAATACCTGGCGTTGGCGCTGCTGCCACTTTTTGTCCTGAACCTGCTGTTCGGTCAGGGCGAGGGCATTCTGCCGGTGCTGACCATGCCATTGTTCATCGCCGGCGTTGCGTCGATGTTTGTCAGCCTGAAGTTCTTCGGGCGCTACAAACACGCGTTGATCGCCACGCAGAAAGCCCTCGACACCCCTGATGAACCGGCGGCCTGGATTGCCTTGGCGGCCCAGCGTCGCAGTGCATTCCTCGCGGCCGCATTGCCGGCATGGATCGGTGCGCTGGCGGTGTTCGTCGGCCTCGAAGCCGTACCGCTGATGCTGCTGGCGTTGTCCACGGCGGTGCTGTTCTACCTCTATCGCATCCCGCGTCAACTCGGCTGATGCGTCGTCTGTGGCTGGCGGTTCTGCTGCTGGCCTGCGCCGGCCCGGTGCTGGCGAGTCTGCGAGTGGTCAGTCTCGCGCCTTCTCTGTCGGAAATCGTTATCGAGCTGGGCTCGGCCGATCTGCTGGTTGGCGTGCTCGATGCCGGCGAGCGTCCGGCGGCGCTCAAGGATATCCCCTCAGTGGGGCGCTACGGTCAGCTGGACATGGAGCGTCTGCTCAGTTTGAAGCCCGATTTGCTGCTGCTGTGGCCCGGCAGTGTCGGCCCGGCACAACGCGATCAGCTCAAACGCCTGAACATTCCGACCTACGTCGCCGAGCCGCACAATCTCGAACAGCTGTCTGCGCAGATCGAGACGATTGCCGCGCAACTGGGGCGACCTGAGCGTGGGACGAAACTGGCGGCGGACCTGCGCCAGAAGCTCGATGACCTGCGCCAACGCTATCGCCGGGACACGCCGCTGACCGTGTTCTATCAAGTCTGGGACAAGCCGCTGTACACCGTCGGTGGCGGGCAGATCATCAGCGATGCGCTCGAAGTCTGTGGCGCACGCAATGTGTTTGCCGATCTGAGTTTGCCGGCGCCGCAGGTGAGTGTCGAGGCGGTGCTGCAGCGCGATCCGCAGGTGATACTGGCCGGTGAGCAGGCCCAGCTCGATGCATGGAAAGACTGGCCGCAGGTGGCAGCAGTGAAGCAGGGGAAACTGCTGTTGGTTACCGATAAAGGCCTTGAGCGCCCAAGCGGCCAAATGATCGATGCCACCGCCAAACTCTGCCAATTGATCGCGCCTGACCGCTGAAGCCGGGGTGGCTTCTTCGCGAGCAGGCTCGCTCCCACAGGGAATTGCATTCCAAATTGTGGGAGCGAGCCTGCTCGCGAAGGAGCCAGTCAAATCAGCGAAGATTCAAATCAAAGCTGGGGAGTCCAGGTGACGCCAACTACCCACGCCCGACCTTCCTCGCGATAGCCATACTGGCTGCCGTCATAGCTGTACAGCGCACGGCTGTAACCCTTGTCCAGCAGATTCTCGACCTTCAGATCCAGTTTGATCTCGCGATTCAGCGCCCAGTTGCTGCGCAGTCCAAGCGTGCCGTAGCCACCCAACGGCTGGGTGTTGTTCAGATCGTCGTAACTGCTGCTGACCAATTGCCAGCTCGCGCCGACGCCCAACCGGTCAAACTGTCGATCCAGATCCCAACTCATCGTGCGCCGCGCACGACGCGCCAACGTGTGCCCGCTATCGCGATCACGCGGGTCGATAATCGCCACACCGAGATTGCTCTGCCAGCCGAACAGTTCCTGTTTCAGCGCCGCTTCAAAGCCATTGATCCGCGCCGAGGCCACGTTCTCCGGGCGTGAGTTGCTGCCAAAGATGATCGCGTCTTGCAGATCAGTGCGGTAAATCGACGCCTCCAGCCGACTGCTATCGCTCAACTGACTGCGCCATTGCAGCTCGTAGCTTTTCGAGGTTTCCGGTTTCAGATCCGGGTTACTGAAGTCCGGGTAGTACAGGTCGTTAAAGGTCGGCGCGCGAAAGCCTTCGCTGTAGCTCAGCAGCAGATCGTTGTCCGGGTTCAGGGGCAGGGTGAAGGTGCCGCTCCAGGTGTTCTGGCTACCGAATTGCTGGTTGTCGTCGTGACGCAGACCCAGTTCCGTGGAGAAGCTGTCGGCCTGATAGCGATGCTGGATGAACGCGGCACGGTTCCAGCGGCTGTCCTCGTTGAATGCGGTGCTGCTGTTGACCCGGTCTTCGTACCAGTCGCCGCCGAGGATCAAGCTGTTGCGCGCATCCAGAGTCAGGTCGTTCTGCCAGTTCACCGAATCGCGATAGGTATTGAACACCGTGCGCTCGTCGCTGAGCTTGTCGAAGGTTTTCTCGCGATTTTCGCTGTGACCGAATTCGACGCGGGTTTTCCAGATTTCGTTGACCCGGGCATCGACGTAGCTGCTGACACTGCTGACGTTGAAGTCGCTGTAAGGCTGCTGTTGCACCGACTCGAAAGTAGTCGTATCGAAGCGGCCGAACGGGTTGTCGAACTCGCTTTTGCCACGGTTATCCAGCAGGTTGCCGCCGACTTCGATGTCATCGGTCAGTGCATGGCTGAGACTCAGGCTGACGGATTGATTGCGATAGGCATCGTGATCGCTGTCGCTGGGGTATGACTCATGAGTACGGTCGAGGCCGGCGGTGTCATCGAGGCTGGCGCCGAGGTTGAAGCGGGTCTTGTCATCGCCACCGGACAGGCCGAGGCTGCGTTCCCAGGTCTGGTTGCTGCCGAAGCCGACGTGCAAGCGCGGCTGCAGGCCTTGCTCGGTGCCGCGCCGGGTGAAGATCTGGATCACCCCGCCAATCGCATCGCTGCCGTAAATCACCGAGCGCGAACCGCGCAACACTTCCACGCGCTCGATCTGGTCGATGTTCAGGTGCTGCAGATTGCTGTCGCCGGAGGTCGAACTGCCGATGCGCTGGCCGTCGACCAGCACCAGACTCTGCGCCGATTGCGTGCCGCGAATGTAGATCCCCGGCAGGCTGCCGCGCCCACCGGCCTGCGCCACTTGCACGCCCGGTACCCTTTGCAGCAGGTCGGTGACGCTGCCCGGTTGCAGGCGGTCGATGTCTTCTCGGGTGAACACGGTGTTGGCGGCGCTGCTGTCGTTGCGCGCTTCGACCTGGCGGTTGGCGCTGATCAACGTGTCGGGCAGCTTCAGCGCTTCGTCGCGTTCGAAGGTGTCGGCGAGGGCGCTGGCGGCTGGCAGCAGGAGAAAGGGCAGGGCGAGGCGCGAGAGGTTCATCGGTGTTCCCGTGGGTATTTCTGATGTACACAAATCAAATGTGGGAGCGGGCTTGCTCGCGAAGGCGGTGTATCAGTCCACTCATCATCGACTGATCCGACGCCTTCGCGAGCAAGCCCGCTCCCACATGGGTATTGCGTGTTACTTGTTGAGCAGTTCCAGGCGCTCGCGAATCGAGGCTTCGATTCCCGCTTCATCCAGCCCGCACTCGGCCAGCATCTGCGCGGGTTTGGCGTGCTCGACGTAGATGTCCGGCAAGCCCAGATGCAGCATCGACTTGAGAATGTTCTCGCGCGCCAGGAATTCGCTGACCGCGCCACCGGCGCCGCCCATGATCGCGTTCTCCTCGATGGTCACCAGCAACTCGTGGCTGCCGGCAATCTCGCGTACCAACGCTTCATCCAGCGGCTTGACGAAGCGCATGTCGACCACGGTCGCATCCAGCTTCTCGGCGACTTTCAGCGCTTCGGTCAGTTGCACGCCGAACACCAGCAGGGCGACTTTGCTGCCCTGGCGGCGGACGATGCCCTTGCCGATTTCGATCGGCTCGAGATCCTTGTCGATGGTCGCGTTCGGGCCGGTGCCGCGCGGGTAGCGCACCGCCGCCGGGCCGTTGTACAGGTGGCCGGTGGTGAGCATTTTGCGCAATTCGTTTTCATCGCTCGGGGTCATGATGACCATGCCCGGAATGCAGCGCAGGAACGACAGATCGAAGCTGCCGGCGTGGGTCGGGCCGTCTTCGCCCACCAGACCGGCGCGGTCGATGGCGAACAGCACGTCGAGGTTCTGCACCGCCACGTCATGCACCAACTGGTCGTAACCGCGTTGCAGGAACGTCGAGTAGATCGCCACCACCGGTTTGGCGCCTTCGCAGGCCATGCCGGCAGCGAACGTCACAGCGTGCTGTTCGGCAATCGCAACGTCGAAGTAGCGCAGCGGGAAACGTTCGCTGAACGCCACCAGGTCCGAGCCTTCCTTCATCGCCGGGGTAATCCCGACCAGGCGCGGATCAGCCGCGGCCATGTCGCACAGCCATTCGCCGAACACCGCCGAATACTTCGGCCCGCCGGCCTTTTTCGGCGCAGCAGCCGGGGCGTCGACCGGCTCGAGCTTGGTGATCGCGTGGTAACCGATCGGGTCGACTTCCGCCGGGGCGAAGCCTTTGCCTTTCTTGGTGACGATGTGCAGGAACTGCGGGCCCTTCAGATCGCGCATGTTGCGCAGGGTGGCGATCAGGGTCGGCAGGTCGTGGCCGTCGATCGGGCCGATGTAGTTCCAGCCCAGCTCTTCGAACAGGGTGCCGGGCACCAGCATGCCTTTGGCGTATTCTTCGGTGCGGCGGGCGATTTCCCAGGCGCCGGGCAGGCGCGACAGGACTTTCTTGCTGCCCTCACGCATGCTCGCGTAAGTGCGGCTGGACAGGATCTTCGCCAGATAATTGGACAGGCCGCCGACGTTGCGCGAGATCGACATGTCGTTGTCGTTGAGGATCACCAGCATGTTGGCGTTGACTTCCGGCGCGTGGTTCAGCGCCTCGAAGGCCATGCCGGCGGTCAGCGCGCCGTCACCGATCACCGCAATCGCCTTGCGATCGCTGTTTTGCAGGCGGGCGGCAATCGCCATGCCCAGCGCGGCGCTGATCGAGGTGCTGGAGTGGCCGACGCCAAAGGTGTCGTACTCGCTCTCGGCGCGACGCGGGAAAGCGGCGATGCCGTCCTTCTGGCGCAGTGTTTCCATGCGCTGGCGACGACCGGTGAGGATCTTGTGCGGATACGCCTGATGACCGACGTCCCACACCAACCGGTCATCCGGGGTGTCGAAGACGTAATGCAACGCGATGGTCAGCTCGATGACGCCCAGGCCGGCACCGAAATGCCCACCGGTCTGACCGACCGTGTAGAGCAATTCCAGGCGCAACTCATCGGCCAGGGTTTCCAGCTCGGCTTCGCCTAACCGGCGCAGGCCGTCCGGCGTGTTCGCGCGGTCGAGCAGGGGCGTGGTCGGGCGCTTGCGGGGAATCTCATGAAACGTCGTGGGCATCAGGCGAATCGTTATAGGTATAAAAGATGCGGCAGTTTACCTGATGCATCGCCCCCTGCCCACGCGTTGGTCTTTTTTGGCAGGTTGGCGTTCAGTTGCGCCGCTCGACGATATACCGGGCCAGGTCGCGCAAAGGCTCGGCTGCCGCGTCAAACGGTCGCAGCGCGTGCAGGGCCTGATCGCGCAGTTCCAGAGCGTAGACCTTGGCCGCGTCCAGTCCCAGCAGGGCCGGGTAGGTCGGTTTGTCGCGAGCGATGTCGGCGCCCTGGCGTTTACCGAGGGTTTCGGTATCGCTTTCGACGTCGAGAATGTCGTCCTGCACCTGGAAGGCCAGACCGATGGCCTGTGCATAAGTCTGCAGGGCTTTGAGTTGATCCTGCTCGGCGCGGCCGCTGGCCAGGGCGCCGAGCTTGACGCTGACTTCGATCAACGCGCCGGTCTTGTGCCGGTGCATTTGCTCCAGCGCTTGCTGATCCAGCTTCAGGCCGACCGAGCCGAGGTCGATGGCCTGACCGCCGACCATGCCTGCCGGGCCGGCCGCGTGCGCCAGCGCCGTGACCTGTTGCAGACGGATGTCAGCGTCGAGGTTGCTCAGGCGCGGGTCGAGCAGGGCGCTGAAAGCCAGGCTCTGCAAGCCGTCACCGGCGAGAATCGCGCAGGCTTCGTCGAATTTCTTGTGGGTGGTGGGCTGGCCGCGACGCAGATCGTCGTCGTCCATCGCCGGCAAATCGTCGTGCACCAGCGAATAAGCGTGGATCAGCTCCACCGCGCAAGCCGCACCGTTGGCTTGCTCAGCCTTGCCGCCCAGCGCTTCGCACGCAGCGTAGGCGAGTAGCGGACGTACGCGTTTGCCGCCGATCATCACGCTGTAGTGCATCGCCTCATACAGGCGCGACAGCTCCGGCAGCGGAGCCTTGAAGAGGATTTCCAGTGCCGCATTGACCCGCGCCTGGCTGGTCGCCGAATACGCGGCAATCATTCTGGCTGTTCCGCGTCGAAGGGTTCCTCGGCGAGTTCGCCATCGCGCTCCAGCAGCACTTGCACCTTCTGCTCGGCCTGGGCCAGCGCTGCCTGGCAGTCACGGGTCAGACCGATGCCCTGCTCGAAAGCGGTCAGCGAGTCTTCCAGCGACAATTCACCGTTCTCCAGACGCTCGACCAGTGTTTGCAGGTCGGCGAGGGACTGTTCGAAATCCAGTGCAGCTTTTTTGCGGGCCATGGCGGCGATTTCCGGTTGACGTTAAACCGGCGCGACACTAGCAGATAGGGGGTTTATGGGCAAATGAGCGGGTCTTTCGCGAGCCCTCGCCACAGGGGCAGCGGTTCAATTCGAGGAATTGTCCGGGTAATTGATTTTGTATCGTGTGCTCCGTCCGCCTCCGGGCATACGCTGCAGACAACCCTTTTCCAGCAGTTCCGCCAGATGTCGCGTCGCCGTGGCTTTGGAAACCTTGGCCACCGCCTGATACTGCGCCGCGCTGATACCGTGTTCGAACCCGCGCTCTCCACCGTCAAGCAAACGATTGAGCACTTTACTCTGCTCCACCGAAAGCTCGGATTCACGGTGCGCCTGCCAGAAGCGGGTTTTACCCAGCACACTTTCGATACGCGCGATGGCTTGCCGCAGACTGCGTAAAAGAGTCTGCAGAAACCAGGTGAGCCATTGGGTGACGTCCAGCGTGGCCTTTTGGCTGGCCTCAAGCACTCGGTAATAGCCGCTTCGGTCATCGAGGATGCTGGCCGACATGGCGTAAAACCGGATGGCCTGTGCTTCGCCTTGCGCCAGCGCCAGATCGGTGATGGTCCGAGTCAGTCGACCGTTGCCGTCATCAAACGGATGCAGCGTGACAAACCAGAAATGCGCGATGCCGGCACGTAGCAAAGGATCAAGCGCTGTTTGATGCTGGCTGGCCTCGAACCAGGCGAGAAATTTATCCACCTGTCGTTCGAGACCTTGGCGCGCAGGGGCCTCGAAATGCACAGTGGGACGGTCGAGACGACCGGAAACTACCTGCATCGGCTCCTCGCCGCGAAGCGCACCGAGATGCATCGACCTTGCGGTGAAGTCGCTTTCCTGGTCCGGAGACAGCCATCGATGCCATTCCAGTAATCGCTCCAGCGTCAGTGGTTCGGCGAAGCGTCGCGTGGCATCGAGCATCAGTTGGGCCAGGCCTTCGCTCCGTTGACTGACTTTATCGCTATCGGGCAACTCCAGCCCCAGGCGTCGAGCCAATGACGAGCGCACCGAGCCGACATTCAACTGCTCACCCTCAATGGCCGAAGAGGTCACGATGTTTTGCAACAGTGCGTCGAGTTCGGTCTGAGCGCTCAGGGAGTTGCCTACGGATCCAGCCATGCCCATCAATTGGCCTTGTGCCTGAACGCATTCACGCAGCAGCGGCGCCAGACGTTCTGCCTGCCAGTTGAAGTCGGGCCAATCCGGCTGCTGCCAGATCCATTGAGTGGTCATCGGTTACTGCCTGTAATAGGGGCGTGAGCCGAATAGAAATGCTATTCGGCTCATTTAGTGAGCCGAATATGACGGCTATTCGGCTCACCGTCTACTTTACGGCGTGATTCCCACCGCAAATCCACATGTATCCGATTGTTAAAAAACTGCCGAATCGCTAATCTTCGCGCCTTCTACGACCCCATAGTCACGGGTCTTTCAGACGAAACGCAGTTTCCACCGCTGTGAAGTACCGAGGATCGGGTGCAAGGTTTCGTTCAGGCATGGCAGGAGGCATTACATGCGTTCATTTCTTTGGCTGCTGATCGGTTTGGCCTGCGCGCCTGCGCTGCTGGCAGCGCCGAATGCCGAGCTGTCGGAACCGGTGGGCGGTTGGCGCTATAACGGCTTGCTTGATCGCAGTGAAAACCCGCAAGTCGCCTATCCCACGCCGCCGATCGATCGCGGCATTCAGCGCAATCGCACGATGATTCAGGGCCAGCTCAAGGCCATCGGCAATCAGCGCGGGCCGCACACGCTGGCGGTCAACGGCAATCCATTGAATCTGTATACCGACGATGACGGGCGTTTCGCCCGGCCGTATGCGTTCGGCGCCGGTTCCAACAGTGTCGAAGTGCGCAGTGCCGAGGTCCAGTCGCTCAAGCGCGTGCAGTTCTATGAAGCGAACAACCTGCGCACCCCGGCGAAGATCCGTGTGGTGCTCGGCTGGGACGATCCCAAGGCCGAGCTCGACCTGCACATCATCACCCCGGACGGCCAGCACGCGTTTTTCGCCCATACGGCGCTGACCAACGGCGGCGGTCTGGACCCGGACGGCGTCGATGGCCCCGGCCCGGAAATGTTCACCATGACCGCGCCGCTGCATGGCACCTATCTGGTTTACGTCAACTATTGGGGCAACTTCGGCGACGGCGGCTATAACTTCGAGGAGGCCAGCAATCAGAACGAGGTCATCACCTCGCAAATCACGCTGGTGCTCAACGAAAACACGGTCGACGAAAAACGCGAAACATTCATCGTGCCCCTGCGGGCGATCGGTGATCTGCTGCTGGTCAAGACTTTCAACTATTAAGCATCCCGCTCCACGGATGAACTTCGGGTTTTGTGAACATGAGTGATAACGCTGCTTCTCCGGCCGTCCCGACACCTGCCGGCCAAACCTCCCGGCGCTGGCCGGCGCTGCTGATCGGCCTGGTCCTGGTAGCCGGGGTGGCCGGTGGTCTTGGCTGGCTCCTGCACAAGCCCAAGGTGCCGGCAGCTCTACTTGCCAGTGACAAGCTCGGCCTGAGTCGTCCGGATGCGCTGCTGGAAACCCGCTCCTTGAGCCAGTTGCCCAAGGACCTGCTGACGGTGCCGTTCCTCAAGGCCACGCTCACCGAGGATTTCGTCTTCTATTACGAAACCCACGCCGACCGCCTGGGGTTGATCGGCAGCCTGCGGCGGATCATCTACGAACACGACCTGAAGCTGCAGGACAGCCTGATCGAACAGCTTTTCGATCAACCGGCCGATGTGGCGTTGTGGCGTGGCGCTGATGGCCGGCTCAAGGATTTTCTGCTGGTAATGGATCGCGGCGGGTTGGCGAAGCTGCTCGAACCGCTGGCGAAAGTGGCGCTGGACGATTCGCAACTCAGCGTCTTCGGCAGCCTCAAGGTCGGCAGCGACGAAGTGCCGCTGTACCAGCTCAGCTACAACGCCAGCAAATCGCTGCTGTTCGCGTCGCGCGGCGACAAACTGGTGGTGCTGTCCAACCCGAACAAATATTACGACCCGGCCAGTGGCGAATCGGAAGAGTCCGGGCACGTCTCGCCGCAAGCGCTGGCAGCGCTGCTCAGCGGCGACAAACTGTTCCCCGAGGCTTTCGGTCTACCGGCCAAGGCGCCGGAGCTCAAACAGCGTCTGTCGGTCAATTCCAGCGTCCTTGCGATGGGCTATCAGCGCTTCATCCCGAACTTCGCCGGGCTGCGTTTCGACATGGACGACAAGGGCTGGCACAGCTACCTCGCCATGGACGAACTGGATAATCAGCCGGACTTCGATTTCAAACCGGTGTGGCAAGCCATGCCGCTGGGCGCCAGTGCCTGCGTGACCTTGCCGGTGGCGGCCGAACCGCAGAAACCGCTGCTGGTGAAACTTGGCGCCGACGAAGCGGTGGCGCAGAAACTCACCGAGCACGTGGCCGGCGCGGCAGGCCTGTGCTGGTACGCAGATTCGCGGTTGTACACGCCGTTGCTGGTCGCCAGCCTGAAGGACGAGGACAGCAGCAAGCTCGATGGCGACCTGGGCACGTTGTTCGGTTCGATGGTGGGCGCCTACGAGGCGAATGTCGATGAACACGCATTCCCGGTGGTTGAAAAACAGGAAGGCCAGAGTCATGTCTGGCAGCGTCAGGTCAGCTCGAACTTCGGCCCGTACGCCGCCAAGACTGCCGAGAATCCGGACGCGATCAGCGGCCGCGCTTATATGAAAGTCAGCCTCGCCCGTCACGGTTCGACGCTGCTGTTTTCCCTCGACGACAAACTGGTGGACAAGGCCCTCGGCACCCTCGACAAACGCTTCCCGCCGATGGCCGACGTGCTGCCGAAAGATGTGCTGATGCCGATCTATTTCGGCCCGGATTCGATGGCGCAACTGATGCAGCAGGAAACCCTCGACAGCCTGCCGCAGGACATGGAGCCGGTGTTCTACAACGCCGCACAAACCTACCTGATCCCGAAACTGCGCACCCTCGGCGGCTACGGAAAATACGCGCTGACCCTGCCTGAAGGCAGCGAGCCTGACGGCCACTGGCAATGGCTGCCGCTGGAATGGAAAGCGCTGTGACGGCATTGATCCGCAGCCTCGGCCTGCTCGCGCTGCTACTCAGCGCCGGTGCCAGAGCCGTCGAAGCGCCGGCGCTGGATCCGGCGCAGTCCCAGGTGTTCCGTGCCTGGTTCGTGCGCATCGCTCAGGAACAACTGAGCCAGGGCCCGAGCCCGCGCTGGTATCAGCAGGACTGCGCAGGCCTTGTGCGTTTCGCCGCCAACGAAGCGCTGAAAGTCCACGACGACAAGTGGCTGCGCAGCAATGGCCTGTCCAATCGCTACCTGCCGCCGGAGCTGACGCTCAGCGATGAGCAGCGCAAGCTCGCCCAGCAATGGCAGCAGGGCGGCGGCAAGGTCGGGCCGTACGTCAACGCGATCAAACTGATTCAGTTCAACAGCCATCTGGTCAGCCGCGACGTGTCCCAGGCACGCCCCGGCGACCTGATGTTTTTCGATCAGGGCGACGACCAGCACCTGATGATCTGGATGGGCCGCTACATCGCCTATCACACCGGCACGACCACCCCCACTGACAACGGCATGCGTTCGGCAAGCCTGCAGCAACTCATGACATGGAAGGACACCCGATGGATACCCGACGCAGCCAACCCCAACTTCATCGGCGTCTATCGACTGAACTTTCTCTCCCAATGACCGGTGCCCGCATGCTGCGACTCTGCGCTCGAATTCCTCTGCTGCTGGCGCTGTTGCTGCCATTGGCGACCGTCAACGCTGAAGATTCGGTGGAGCCGAGCGGCTACACGCCGGTCCCCGGTGAAAGCTTCTTCCTGCTGGCCGACAGCAGTTTCGCCGCCGACGAACAGGCGATGGTTCGTCTCGAAGCGCCGGGCCGGGACTATCGTCGTTTCCGCATGGAGCCGTACGGCGGCGCCGACATCCGCGTATACCACATCGACAAGCCGCTGGATTTCCTCAAACGTCAGAAGAACCTGCACCGCGTGGTCAGCGACGGTCAGTTCAAGGGCGAGGGCTTGTCCAACACCCTCGCGTACCTGTGGGACAACTGGTACCGCAAATCGCGGCGGGTGATGCAGCGCGCGTTCTCCTACGAGTCGCGCAAGCAGGTCACCGAGGAAGTGCCGGAGCTGAAGATGGGCACCGCCATCGCCGCGCCAACCCCGTACGACGCGCAGCCGCAATTCGCGCTGATTCCGGGTCTGCCGGTGGTCAGCCAGTTCCGCTATCCGCTGTGGCAGGCCAAACCGATACAGCCGCCGGCCGGGGTCAATCTGGCCGGTTCTTCCAGCGAGTTCGTCAGCGTTGCACCGGGTAACGTGTACATCCCGTTGGGCAACCTGAAGCCGGGCCTGTACCTGGTCGAAGCGCTGATCGGCAAGTATCGCGCGACCACCATGGTCTTCGTTTCCAACACCGTGGCAGTGAGCAAGATTGCCGGTGATGAATTGCTGGTCTGGGCCGCACGCAAACACGAAGGCAGTTCGGTGCCGAAGGTCAATGTGCTGTGGACTGACGGCCTCGGCGTGATGAGCAGCGGTGCCACTGATGCCGATGGTTTGCTGCGCCTGAAACACGTCAGCCCCGAGCGCTCGTTCGTCATTGGCGAGGACGAAGAGGGCGGGGTGTTCGTCTCGGAAAACTTCTATTACGACAGCGAAATCTACGACACCAAACTCTATGCGTTCACCGACCGACCGCTGTATCGCCCGGGGGATTGGGTGTCGCTGAAAATCGTCGGTCGCGAGTTCAAGAATGCGCGGGATTCGGTGCTGCCGGGCGCTGCTGACGTCAACGTCAGTGTGCTTGATGCCACCGGCACCGAGCTGCAACGCCTCGACCTGAAACTCGATTCCAAGGCTGGTACCCAGGGCCGGTTCCAGTTGCCGGACAACGCTGTGGCCGGTGGTTACGAGATCCGCTTCAACTACAAGGATCAGGCCTACAGCAGCGCCTTCCGCGTGGCCGAGTACATCAAGCCGCACTTCGAAATTTCGCTGAATCTGGCCAAGCAGGATTACCGCACCGGCGAGCCGGTGAAGGGCAGTCTGGTGCTGCTGTACCCGGACGGCAAACCGGTGGCCAACGCCAAACTGAGCCTGAGCCTGCGTGCCCAGCAACTGTCGATGGTCGACAACGAGTTGCAATACCTCGGGCAATTCCCGGTGGAGCTGACCAGCACCGAACTGACCACTGACAGCAAGGGTAACGCGACACTCGACCTGCCTGCCGCCGACAAACCGAGCCGTTACATGCTCACCGTGTTTGCCAGCGATGGCGCGGCGTATCGGGTCAAGACCACCAAGGAGATCCTCATCGACCGTGGCGCTGCGAGCTTCCGCCTGAGCGCGCCGCAACGTTTCAGCGCAGTCAACGACAAAGTCGCGTTCAGCTACGCCAACGAGGGCGGCAGCGAGCAGAGCAAAGCCGTGACCCCAAGCAGCTACAGCTGGGTGCGTCTGGAAGACCAGAGCACTGGCGAAGGCAAACTCGCGGCGACTGACAAAGGCTTTAGTCTGGCCTTCGAGCGTCCGGGTACTTACAACCTGACGCTGAAAGATCAACACGGTCGCGTCCTCGGCGCCACCGGCCATTCGGTCACCGGCGACGGTGTCAAAGCGGTGCCGGGCACTGTGGAAATCGTCCTCGACAAGCCCGAGTACAAGGCCGGCGATGAAGCGCTGGCACTGATCACCTTCCCTGAGCCGGTCAGCGATGCATTGCTGTCGCTGGAGCGCGACAAGGTCGAAGCCACCGCGCTGCTGGCCAAGGGCGGCGACTGGCTGAAACTGGAAAAACTCAGCGACACCCAATACCGCGCGCGCATTCCGGTGAAGGACAACTTCGCGCCGAACCTGACCTTCTCGGTGCTCTACACCAAGGGCGGGCAGTACAGCTTCCAGAACGCCGGGATCAAAGTGATTGCCCCGCAAATCGACGTGGCGATCAGCACCGACAAACAGGTGTATCTGCCGGGCGACACGGTGACCGTCGACCTGACTACGCAGTTCGCCGGTAAAGCAGTTCCGGCGCATCTGACGGTGAGTGTTGTCGATGAAATGGTCTACGCGCTGCAACCGGAAGTCGCGCCGACCATCGACCAGTTCTTCTACCACCCGCGTCGCAATAATGTGCGCACCAGCGCCAGCCTGTCGTTCATCAGTTACGACGTGGCGTTGCCGGGCAGCCCCGGCGCGCCGGGCAAGGCCAACCGCAGCGAACGTGGGGTGAAAGTGCTGGAGCGCCCACGTCGTGAAGACGTCGACACCGCCGCGTGGCAGCCGGAATTGCTCACAGGTGCCGACGGCAAAACCCGTTTCACCTTCAAGATGCCGGACTCGCTGACCCGCTGGCGCATCACCGCCCGGGCTATCGCCGACGACGGCCAGGTCGGGCAGAAGAAGCAGTTCGTCCGTTCGGAAAAACCGCTGTACCTGAAGTGGAGCGGGCCGAGCAAATTCCGCAAGGGCGATCAGCCGCAACTCGGTGTGTTTGCCTTCAGCCAGGCCGAAAAACCGGTCAAGGCTGAGCTGGTCACCCATTACGCTGGCGCCGAACAACGCCTGCCGGTAACCCTGAACAACGGCATCAACTACGTGCCGCTGCCAGCGTTCGCCCTGGCCTCGGGTGAGTGGACCGCCGAGTTGGTGCAGGACGGCAAAACCGCTGACGCCCTCGCCGTGCGCCTGAGCGCGACCGGTGACGGCTGGCAAGTCACGCAAACCCAGAGCTTCGACGTCGCCAGCGGCGACACCCCGTTGAGCCTGCCGGCCGACGCCACCGACATTCGTCTGCGTCTGGATGACAGTCCGCAAGCGCTGTTCCGTTCCGCCCTCGATGATTTGCTGAGCTACCCGTACGGCGGCGTCGAGCAGACCGCCAGCCGCTTGCTGCCGCTGAGCATCGCGTATCCGTCGCTGGCGTCGAGCCCGCAGATCCGCGATCGCCTGCGCCTGATCATGCAGAACAGCCGTCTGCGTCTGGTGCAAATGGCCGGGCCGTCGGCGAGCTTCACCTGGTGGGGCTTCGACGGCGAGCCGGACGCGTTCCTCACCGCTTACGCCTACTACGCCGACTGGAACGCCAGTCAGGTGCTGGAACTGACTTTGCCGCCGGAGCATTGGCAGCGAGTGCTGGAGGTCTACGCCAAGCAAGCGCCGAACACGCCGCTGCTGCAGCGGGCGCTGATCCTGTCGTTTGCCAGGCAAATGCATCTGCCAGTGAACACCTTGCTCAGCGGTTTGATGGACGATCTGGCCAAGGCCGGTGAGGGCAATGCCGAAACCCTGATGGACGACGGCGAAGACAGCCTGGTGATGAGTGACCCGGATTCGGCGCTCGGTCTGGCGGCCGCGCGGGTGTTGACTGCGGCGCTGGCGACCCAGTCGAAAGTCGCGTTGCCGGAGGCATTCAACCGTCAGGTTGGCGCGGCGCAACAGCGTCTGGCGGTCAGTTCGCAGCCGTTTGCCGAAGCGCTGAACCTGTCGCTGCAACCGTTTGATCAGGCGCGGGCGACGGCGCTGTTGCAACGTCTGTTGCCACAGCAATCGACCCTCGAACGCGCCCTGGCGCTGAGCTGGTTGCAACGCAGCATCGCCCAGGCCTCGCCGACCATCGCACTGATGCCGGGTGAAGGCTGGAAGAAAAACTACGGCGCAACCGGCGAGATGTTCTGGACCTGGCAGGGTGCGACGCCGGTGCCGAGCGTGTTGTCGGTGTCCGGCACGCAGGAGCGTCCGCTGCGGGCGGCGTTGAGCTTCCAGACCCAGCAACCGGCGGTCGACCCAATGGCCGTGACCATCACCCGTCGTCTGTCGCGACTGGTGCCGGGCGACGAGGCATTCACCTTCAAACTGGAACCGGTCGGCAACAAGCCGCTGTCCAGCGACAGCCTGTACCTGGACGAAGTGATCCTCACCAGCAAGGCGCCGAAACCGTTGCGCTACGGCATGCTCGAAGTGCCGCTGCCACCGGGCGCCGATGTCGAGCGCACCACTTGGGGGATCAAGTTGCAGGGCAAGGACGGCACCGAGCCGACCGCGCTGGAAAAGGCGCGCTTCGAACCGGGGCAATTGGCCTACGCGGTGCCGGTGGATGCGCTGAGCGGCGAATTGCGTCTGCGCCATCTGGTGCGCTTCTCGCAGAAGGGTCAGTTCAACCTGCCGCCGGTGCGTTTCACTCAGGTCTACGCGCCGCAGCATCAGGCCCGGGAAGCGAAAGCCGCCCTCGGTCAGGTCACGGTCAACTGACATGAACCGGCCGCTGCTGTGGCTGTTGATGTGTGTGATGCCTGCGCTGGCGACGGCGCAGGATGAGCCGCTGCGGCTGGCGTACAAGGGCGAGTTGCTGTCGTTGAATCAGACGCAACTGACCGCCCGCGAGCCCTTGCCGTCGACGCTGGATACGCCGCTGGGCAGTCTGTGGAAATTGTTCGTCTATGCGTGGCTGGTGGATACCGGTGCGCGCGAGCCGGCGTATGAATGTCGCGGGCAGTCGAAGGAAGAGGTTTATTGCTGCTCGGCGGGCGGCAGGATCGAGCGTGATCAGGCGTTGGTCAAATCCTGCGGCTTGTACTTTGAGCCGGCGCGATTGGGCATCGCTGCTGCCGATTGGCGCACGTATTGGCAGGTGCGGCAGGCGCCTTCGTGGTTGCTGGATTTGCCAGGCGTGCAGCCGGCCACGCGGGTTTCCGTGACTGACTTGCTGAAGGTGTTGTCGGTGCTGCCAGCGCGGGAGCAGATGCGCCGCGTGTTGCTCGACGTCGTGCTGAATGCGGCGGACGGCAATGTGGTCGGTGAGCTGGGCGGGCGCTTGCGGGTGAAAACCTGGAGCTGGCTCGGCGATCAGGATCCGCAATCGCGGCAGGGCGGTTTCGCCGGTTGGACGGCGGACGGCTCGCCGATCTGGGCCAGTGGGCGTGGTACCAGTCAGATGGTTTTGCGCCATTACGGTCAGTCGCTGGCGACGGTGCTGCCTTCTTCGTGGCCGGCGGAAGCAGGGCGTTGTGTAGAGGTCGGACTGTTCTCGCGTTATCCGCTTTCGCGAGTCCTGTCGGGTGAGCGCGTCGCTGGCTCTGGGCCTTTGCAGGGCGACTACCGCGTCGAATTCGCCAACGGCAATGCGCTGGATATCCACAGCGGCGGCGAACTGTTTCTGCTCAACGACAAACTGGTCGCCAGACTTGATCGCGAAGAATACGTCGCCCGTGTGCTTGAGCGCGAAGCCAAACCTGAACCGGCCGAAGCCGCCAAAGCCTTGGCCGTGGCGATCCGCACCTATCTGCTGCAAAACGCCACGCGCAACGGCGATTGCCTGAGCATCGACGACAGCAGCAACCGCCAGCGCGTCGCCCCACGCCCAGCCTCCGCCGAGTCGCGCAACATCGCCGCATGGACCGCGGATCTGGTGTTGGCCGGCAGCACCGTCACCTATCACTCCGATCAACCCGGCCCGGACAAACTCGCCTGGCAACAAGCCGTCGAGCAGGCCAACGCCGGCCAGCGCTACGACGCGATTCTGCTGCACGCCTATCCGCGCGCCAGCCTCAGCCGTTGGGACAACCCGGTTGCTTCCTGCGAAGCACTGCCCGCCGCACAGGACTGGCTGCAAAAGCAGCGTCGCGGCTGGCGTCCGACGCTGGAAAGCGAAACCGGCTACAACGAAGTCAGCTCGTTCGCCGTGTGCAAACTTGCGTTCGGCCGCCCGTTTGTCGATCGCGAACGCCAGCGCATTTACGTGCGCGGCGTGCTCACGCTGCAGGATCGCCTCGACCTGACTCACGAATACCTGCACCTGGCCTTTGAAGCACATCCCAATGGTCAGGATGAAACCTACATCGAAGGGCTCGCCCGTCACCTCTTGCTGGAATAGACCATGACACTCCGTTATCCACAGGTCTTGCTGTTGCTCTGTGCGTTCAATGCATGGCCGATGGCAATGGCCGCTGACAGCGTCAAACTCGATACCCCGGTCGGCGGCTGGCGCACCGGCGCGCCCGAGGGCGAAGGCGAGAACTTCCGCCAGACCGTCAACTACCCGGCCTCCTCGGTCAACACCCCGGTCGGCCAGGCCAACACCGCGCGCATCAGCGGCGAAATCAAAGCCACCCCCAAGAGCAAGGATCCCGGCCGGCTGATCGTCAACGGTGTCAGCATGCCGCTGAAAATCGACGACAGTGGCCGCTTCGACCGCCCGTTCTCCTTCCCCAACGGCAGCAACAGCGTCGAAGTGCGCAGCCCCGACGGCCAGCAACGCCATCGCACGCAGTTCCTCAACGCCAGCGGCGGCGCCACCCCGGCCAAACTGCGCGTGCTGCTCTCCTGGGACAGCGACGGCACCGACCTCGACCTGCACCTGATCACCCCCGACGGCGCGCACATCTGGTACGGCGACCGCGTCGCACCCAACGGCGCCGCGCTCGACGTCGACGTCACCACCGGCTATGGCCCGGAAATCTTCGCCATGCCGGCGCCGATCAAGGGCCAGTATCTGGTGTATGTGAATTATTACGGCGGTGGGTATCGCGGGGATGATGAGGGTGGAGATGAGGCGGTAAAGGCACTGACCACGGCGCAGGTGACGGTGATTACTGAAGAGGGGACGCCGAGCGAGAAGATGGAGACGTTTCTGATCCCGATGCGGGCGGTGGGGGAGTTGACGTTAATAAAATCTTTCAGCTATCCATGAGCGGCAGAGCAGTTGCTGAAATTCGGCTCACTAATACTGAATACTGGAAAAAACGCGGTGTGGATCTCATTTTCAGGTGGAACAGAAGCGGCAACACGATAGGTAAAACTGTTTATAATTGCGCGTCACGGGGCATTAGTAGCCCCGTATTTTGCGTGTGGCGTACGGGCTACCTCCCAGATCAAAGGGTGACGTTTATCTCTGCGCCGATCAATATGGCAATTTTATCGAAAGAAGTGATCATGAACCGCTTGGGGCAAAACAAATTATATATCCCATTTAAAGAATTAATATTGTCTTTGTTTATAATCGCTTTGCTTTTTATATGGCAAGGAAGCAAGGGATTTAATCTTTGGGATGAAGGGTTTCTTTGGTACGGCGTCCAGCGGGTCATGCTGGGTGAAGTGCCAATACTTGATTTTATGGCCTACGACCCAGGGCGTTATTATTGGTCTGCGGCGATTATGAACATCGTCGGTAGCAACGACATAATTAGTCTGCGGGCCAGTGTTGCGATTTTTCAGGGGGTGGGGCTTTTTGTCGGCCTTTGGTTGATTTCCCGATCCGGAAAAGTTGCACGTAAGCCGGATATTGTATTCGCTTTGATCTCGGCTTTGACTCTAGTTCTCTGGATGTTTCCGCGGCATAAGCTTTTTGATATTACCCTGTCGATATTACTGATTGGCGTACTCAGCTATCTGATCAGTCATCCAATTCCAAAACGCTATTTTATTGTCGGAATTCTTGTAGGTCTGGTCGCGGTTTTCGGACGCAATCATGGCATTTATGGCGTTGCTGGCAGTGTGGGAGTGTTTGCCTGGATCTCTATCAGGAATCATTCTGCTCCAAACTTTTTCAAAGGGGGATTGTTGTGGGCGGCCGGTGTCGTTGTCGGATTTCTTCCTGTTATTTTAATGGCATTGCTAATGCCAGGCTTTGCCATGGCATTTTGGGAAAGTATTCGTTTCCTGTTCGAGCAGCAGGCGACAAATTTGCCGTTGCCGATCCCTTGGCCGTGGACGGTCGGATTTGCCAGCGCTACGGTCGGTGAGGCTGTCCGCGGCTTACTGGTCGGCCTTTTCTTTGTCGCAACTCTCGCCTTTGGCGGGATCTCGATTGCATGGGTTATCTACTGCAAGTTCAGGGAAAAGCCTGTACCTCCGGCGCTGGTTGCATCGGCCTTCCTTTCACTTCCCTATGCGCATTACGCCTTCTCGCGTGCGGATGTGGGGCATCTCGCGCAAGGTTTATTCCCGTTTCTTATGGGATGTCTGGTGGTGCTTTCCAGCGTTCAATCGAAAGCAAAATGGCCGCTTGCCGTTGCCCTGTGTGCTGCCAGTTTCTGGGTGATGAATGTGTTCCATCCTGGCTTGCAATGTCTGGCAAGCAAAGAATGTGTGAATGTCGAGGTTTCCGGTAGGAACCTTCAGGTCGATCTTGGCACGGCAAAAGCAATAACCCTGCTCCATCAACTGGATAATCAGTATTCCTCCGGTGGTGAGAAGCCTTTTGTCGTAGTGCCGTTCTGGCCGGGAGCCTATGCACTGTTGGAGCGCAAATCCCCAATGTGGGAGATTTATGCGTTGTTCCCTCGCTCCGCAGTGTTCGAAGAAAAGGAAATTAGCCGGATAGAGGAATCCAGACCCGGCTTTGCACTTGTTTTTGATCTGGCCTTAGATGGAAGAGATGAACTGCGCTTCAGAAATACACACCCTTTGACTTATCAATATATTGTTGACAAGTTTGAGCGGGTTCCGGATTTGAGCAATCCGCCCTTTGAGATTTATCAAACAAAAGTCCCCGGTCAATGAAAAAAATCGCCATTCTTCAGTCGAACTATATTCCATGGAAGGGCTATTTCGACATGATCGCCGCCGTGGATGAGTTCATCCTTTTCGACGACATGCAATACACCCGACGCGACTGGCGAAACCGTAACCAGATCAAAACGCCTCAGGGTATTCAATGGTTAACCGTTCCTGTATCGGTCAAGGGTAAATACCATCAAACCATTCGAGAAACCAAAATCGATGGCACAGACTGGGCAGAGGCACATTGGCGAACCTTGCAGCAGAACTATCGCCGCGCTCCGCATTTCGCTGAGATTGCGCAGTGGCTAGAGCCGCTTTATCTGCAGGAGAGCTATACGCATCTCTCGCAGTTGAACCGCAGCCTGATCGAAGCCATCTGCCGCTATCTTTCGATCAAGACTAAGATCAGCAACTCGTGGGACTACACCTTTGAGGATGGAAAGACCGAGCGCTTGGTGGACCTTTGTATGAAAGCTGGTGGCGGTGAATACATCTCGGGTCCGGCGGCTAGAGACTATATCGATGAAGGTCTTTTTTCCGCCTCCGGGGTCAAACTTAGCTGGTTCGATTATGCCGGATACCCCGAATACCCTCAGATGTGGGGCGACTTCGCGCATGGCGTCACTATTCTCGATCTGCTTTTCAATTGTGGCAGGGACGCTCCCCGCTACATGAGGTACGTTGCATGAATCTTTCCATTGTGGCGACTCTCTATCAGTCTGCTGCCTACGTTACCGAGTTTCACGAGAGAGCCAGTGCTGCCGCCAGAACACTGGTGGGCGACGACTACGAAATAATCCTCGTAAACGATGGTTCTCCGGACAATAGTTTAAAACTGGCAGTAAAGTTGACCGAACAGGATCCGCATGTCGTTGTGGTTGACCTGTCACGCAACTTTGGTCACCACAAGGCCATGATGACCGGGCTGGCGCAAGCCAGAGGTAAACGCGTGTTCCTGATTGACAGCGATCTTGAAGAAGAGCCCGAATGGCTTGTGGATTTCGCCGGGCAAATGGAACGGGAACACTGCGATGTAGTGTATGGCGTTCAGGAGAGCAGAAAAGGCAATTGGTTCGAGCGCTGGAGCGGCCAGTGGTTTTATCGTTTCTTCAAAGGTCTGACGGGGCTCGCATTGCCAGTAAACGCTGTTACGACGAGAATGATGACGCGGCGTTATGTAGATGCCCTGTTGCAGCACCGGGAGCGTGAAGTCTTCATGGCAGGCCTTTGGCATACCACTGGCTTTACTCAACATGCCCGTGTGATCAATAAACACAGCACCAGTGAAACCACCTATACCCTTCGCAGGAAAATGTCGCTGTTGGTCAATTCCGTGACCTCGTTCAGCAACGCGCCCTTAGTGAGTATTTTCTATATAGGCGTATCCATCTCCCTGTTTGCAAGTATATACATCGCCTACCTCGTTGCGCACTGGTTGTTCCTTGCAAAACCCATGAGCGGCTGGACTTCGGTGATGGCGTCGATCTGGTTGCTCGGCGGCATGATCATTTCATTCATCGGTGTAGTGGGTATCTACTTGTCGAGAATCTTCTCGGAAACGAAACAGCGTCCCTATACCATCGTGAGACAGATTTATGCACAACGACAAGAATGATTTGCTCAAAGAAGTAGCGACGTACTACTCGGAAAAACTGGCCGAGCATGGCGTAACGCCTCGCGGAGTCGACTGGAACGGTGTAGAGAGTCAATTCGTCCGGTTCGAGCAGTTATGCAAAATTATCGACCCGACGTCAGCTACGTTTTCGTTGACTGACCTCGGCTGTGGATATGGTGCACTGTACGATTTTCTTGTGGCGAAACATCCAAAGGCTTCTTACCTGGGGGTAGATGTGTCGGCGGAGATGACTGCTGCCGCCGAGGCCCGCATCCAATCAGCCAATGCGCGATTATTCACCGCATCGCAACCCGATGTAGTGAGTGACTACAGTGTTGCCAGTGGTATTTTCAATGTTCGTCTGCAGCGTACGGATGCTGAATGGTATGACTACCTTCAGGCGACGCTGGATATCCTGGATCAATCCAGTCGACGCGGTTTTTCCTTCAATTGCCTGACTTCATATTCCGATGAAGACAAGAAGCGTGATTATCTTTACTACGCGGACCCAAGCCAGTTATTTGATCTGTGCAAGCGCCGTTACTCACGTCAAGTAGCGTTGCTGCATGACTATGGGCTATATGAGTTCACTATTCTGGTGCGAAAGTAATATGAGAAGGCAGATTGTAATATTCGGCTCTGGCGAGATCGCCCAACTTGCGTATTTCTACTTCAGTTCGGACTCGGAATATGAAGTGGTCGCCTTTACCGTTGATTCCAAATACATCAAGGCCCCAGAGTATTGTGGTCTGCCTGTCATTGCATTCGAGGATATACCAGGCAGGTTTCCGCCAGAGCATTTCGATTTTTTTGTAGCGCTCGGTTACGCCAGTCTTAATGCCGTGCGCAAAGAAAAGTTTCTCGCTGTAAAGGCTTTGGGTTACACCTTGGTCAGTTATATCAGTTCCCGCGCAACGGTTCTCAACAATGGCGAGATAGGCGAAAACTGCCTGATTCTGGAAAACAGTATCGTCCAGCCTTTCGTATCGATTGGCAAGAATGTGACTTTGTGGAGCGGAAGTCATATTGGCCATCACTCGGTAATCGGAGATCACACGTTCATTGCCCCGCATGCGGCTATTTCCGGTGGCGTCGAAGTCGGCGAGCAGTGTTTCATCGGGATAAATTCCACTTTGCGCGATCATATAAAAGTCGCAGAAAGGTGTGTTATCGGTGCCGGAACACTGCTACTGGCAGATGCGGCTGCCGATGGCGTCTATATTGGCACCGCTACCGAGCGTTCAAACTTTCCAAGCACGAGTCTGAGGGGACTATGAGGTATTCTGGCAGAGGTTGCGAGATGGTTGAGTATCTGATCGTGGTCGTTCACGCAAAATTCCAGCACCGGCTTTATTGCGGCCGAAATTACGGGCGGAAGGAATCGGGCATCGCTGTAGTGGAGAGATATTCGTGATCCGCGTTTTCGATTACATGTACATTCTGGCAACTATCGTTTTCACCGTATATGGACAGTTAATTTTAAAGTGGCGTATAGCACAGTTTGGTCCGCTGCCAGTGGATACTTTCAGCAAAATCAAGTTTCTTTTAGGGCTGCTTCTGGATCCTGCAATATTTTCGGGGTTCGCCGCTGCCTTTTTGGCTTCGCTGGCGTGGATGGCGGCCATGACAAAGTTTGAATTGAGTCACGCTTATCCATTCATGAGTATCAACTTTGTTGTGGTTTTGCTTTTGAGTGCTTGGATTTTGAGTGAGCCCATTACATTGCAGAAAGTATTAGGAGTCGGATTGATCGTTGTAGGTACCGTGGTCGCCGCCCGGGGCTAGTTGCCGGTCACCCAATGTTTCTGGCTCAGGTTGTTTTCAGTTTTGAATTCCGCGTTGAAGTCGCATTTCGGAGAGTAAATGAAAAAAGTAAACTCAAAAATTCCTTTCAACTGGCCACATATGACGGGAAAGGAGCTTTACTACATAGCCGAAGCGCACTTCAACGGCAGCCTGGCGGGTGATGGGCCTTTTACGAAGCGTTGCCATAGCTGGCTCGAAGAGCGTTCCGGGTGTAATACGGCATTGCTGACCCACTCTTGCACAGCGGCGCTAGAGATGACAGCCCTTCTGCTGGACATTCAACCGGGTGACGAAATCATCATGCCGTCGTACACGTTTGTGTCCACTGCTAACGCTTTTGTTCTGCGCGGAGGGGTTCCCGTCTTTGTCGATATTCGTGAAGACACGTTGAATCTTGATGAAAAACTTATCGAGTCAGCGATTACGCCGCGTACTCGTGCAATCGTGCCCGTTCATTATGCGGGTGTAGCGTGCGCGATGGATGAAATCATGTCGATCGCACGCCGCCATGGCTTGATGGTCGTCGAAGATGCGGCGCAGGGAGTTATGGCCAGATACAAGGGGAGGGCGCTGGGCAGTATTGGTGACCTCGGAGCGTACAGCTTCCATGAAACCAAGAATGTGATATCCGGAGAGGGCGGAGCATTACTGGTCAATCAGTCCACTCTGGCCCTGCAGGCAGAGATCATTCGCGAGAAGGGCACAGACCGTAGCCGGTTTTTCCGAGGCGAGGTGGATAAGTACACATGGCAGGAAGTTGGCTCTTCGTTCTTACCGGGAGAACTCATTGCTGCCTTTCTCTGGGCGCAACTTGAAGAGGCCGACCGCATTACTCGGGAGCGCCTGGCCAGTTGGGAGCGTTATCACGAGTTACTCGCGCCGCTGGAAGCCAAGGGCGTGCTGAGACGTCCGATCGTGCCTGCAGAGTGTGAGCATAATGCCCACATGTATTACGTGCTGTTGTCACCGGAAATTGATCGTCAGGACGTGCTGAACCAGTTCAAGAGCAACGAGATCTGGTCGGTTTTCCACTATGTTCCTCTGCACTCATCACCGGCCGGGCTGCGATATGGACGTGCTCATGGAAATCTTGATGTCACCAATCGACAAGCTGAGAGGCTCGTACGGTTACCCCTTTGGGTGGGACTGTCGGAGGAGCAGCAGGATCGCGTTGTAGCGATACTGAATGACGTTGCAAGCAGGCTCTAAACGTCAACGCGCCGGCGATTTGCAATTCAGCTTGATTGATTGTCTGGTCCTGAAACAGGTGTAAGCGTTATTCAGGGTCAGACAGAAAGGCATTAAAAAGCCGGCTTGTGGCCGGCTTCTCGGGGACTGGCTTGGTTTATTTTTGGTAAACCGCGTCAGCCTTCAAAACGTACACCCGGATCTGCGTCCGGCTGTGGGACTTGGCCAGACGTTGGTCTGCCGCGTCAGGCGTCATCTGAGCCGCGGGAGCGGGGCGATGCGCAAATGTGGGGCGCAGGATACTGAGTTTTGTTGGGGATTCCCAGCCTCAACTGCGGAATAGAGCCACCGCGGGGGGCAAAATTCGCGATTTGTACTGATTTTCGGGGCCTCTTCGCGAGCATGTTCGCTCCCACAGGGGTTGGTGCAGGGTTGAAGATCCCTATCCGATCAGAGAAACGGCACCACCGGCCGGCGTTTGCCCAGGGTCGACCACCAGAATACCCAGCCCAGAATATGGATCCGCTGCTCATCGATCTGCGCTGCGCGGAAGATTTCGTCCGGGTATTCGGCGCTGTTGTGGCTGCGCAGGCGCAGGGCGTTGCCGGGCATGCGGTGCAGGTATTTGATGCGCAGCATGCCGTCGTGTTCGATGGCGTAGATTTCGCCGTCGACCACCTGGGTCAGGCCGCGGTCGATGCCGACGATGGAGCCGTCTTCGATGCGCTCGGCCATGCTGTTGCCGATCATGTGCGCGCAGATGGCGTCGCTTGGGCGGATTTCCAGTTGGGCGAGATGGGCCCGGGGCAGGCGGACGGTCTGCTCGGGGTCGAGGATGACGTGGGTTTTGTCGGCGCCGGCGCTGAGCGGTGTTTCCTTGAAAAACGGCAGTTCGATGTCGTTGGGGTTGATGATGGAATAGACGCCGTTGACGGACTGCGCGTCGAAGGTGTCGCCGTTGCTGGCAGGCGTTTGCAGGCGGGGTGACTCTTTGCTGCCTTCGCCGGTTTTCAGCCACTCGCTGTTGACCGAGAGCAGGCGTGAGACTTCCTCCATGCGATACGCCGGGACGCCCCGGGTGTACCAGTTATGAATGTTTTGGGCTTCCGTGCCCCAGAACTTTGCGAATCCCGTGGTGGTGATGTTCGCTGCTTCCAGGAGTGCCTTGAATCTTGGACCGCTAGTGTTCTTTCTCATAAACACCGAGTCTACGGCCGTGCCAGAGCGGTTTGAATAAACCGGCTGTTCAAAAAAAGCCTGTATTTTGCGACTGGATGTAAGACGTGCTTGTGGGAAATCACTCACTTCGAAACTTTTCTGTAGTCCGCAATAAACACACTGTTTAAAGCGGCGTTTCTCAGGCACAAAAAACCCCGGATCAACCGGGGTTTTCTTCAAGCGTCATGCAGCCAGCCGGCGCTTAGCCCTTGTAGGCAGCTACCGACTTGGTGATCGCGTCGCGAGCGGCATCAGCGCCAGCCCAGCCTTCGATCTTGACCCACTTGCCTTTTTCGAGATCCTTGTAGTTCGCGAAGAAGTGCTCGATCTGCTGGATCAGCAGCGGTGGCAGGTCGGTGTATTCCTTCACGTCGACGTACAGCTGGGACAGCTTGTCGTGTGGGACTGCGATGACTTTGGCATCGCCGCCGCCGTCGTCGGTCATGTTCAGGATGCCGACTGGACGCGCGCGGATCACCGAGCCTGGAGCAACCGGGTAAGGGGTCACAACCAGCACGTCGAGGGGATCACCGTCGTCAGCCAGGGTGTTCGGGATGTAACCGTAGTTGGCCGGGTAGAACATTGGGGTGGCCATGAAACGGTCAACGAACAGGCAATCGCTGTCTTTGTCGATTTCGTATTTGATCGGCGCGTGGTTGGCCGGGATCTCGATCGCGACGTAGATGTCGTTCGGCAGGTCTTTGCCAGCCGGAATCTTGCTGTAGCTCATTGGGCGTTGCCCCCGTAGTTGACCAAAAACACTTGGCCGGATTGACCAAAAAGTGGCGGCGATTATAGGCATATTCCTACGCCGACGCCACGTACCAGAAGTCGTGCAGCGCTTACTCGTGCGCCTGATAGACCGGGTCTGTGGCCTGAAGTTGCCGCAGCCTGCCCAACGGATCCTGCCGGTAGAAAAGCTGCAGTTGCAAGTAGACCTGTGGATAAGCCGCGTGCAGCAGATCCGGAGCGCTGAAGAAGTATTCGCTGGTGACCGCAAAGAACTCCGCCGGGTTCTCCGCGGCGTACGGGTCGATGGCGGTTTCGGCGTCGGGGTTGCGGTCGAGCTGGCGGTTGAGGTCATCGTAGGCGTGTTGCATGACCTCGGCCCAGTCGCTGACGCGCATGTCGGCGTGCAGTGGCGGCAGACCGTTGGCGTCGCCGTTGAGCATGTCGAGTTTGTGCGCCAGTTCGTGGATCACCAGGTTGTAGCCTTCCCAGCCACCACTGGCCATCACCCCCGGCCAGGCGAGGATGATCGGCCCCTGTTGCCAGGCTTCGCCACTGTGTTCGCCGTCCCACTCGTGCTCGACGCCGCTGGCATCGCGATGGCGTTGCGGGCTGAGGAAGTCGTCGGGGTAGAGGACGATTTCGTGGAAACCCTGATACCAGTTCAAGTCGCCGAGATTGAGCAGCGGCAACTGGGCCTGGGCGGCGAGCAGCAGGCGCTGTTCCTGATGCAGTTCGACGCCGGGCAGGGCGGTCAGGTGTTTTTCTTCCAGAAACAGCACGCTGGCTTCACGCAACCATTGGTCTTCGGCGGCGCTGATGCCGTCGAGAAAGCTCAGGTGATGGCGCACCCGTTGCCACAGGTCGTCGGCAATCGGGTGCCTGGCCAGAATGCGCCGGCGACGCCAGGCGCTCAGTGACCACATCGGATCAGTGGGTTTCGGCTTTGGAGCTGGAGCCGCCGAAACGGCTGCGCACCACGCCGATGATCATCGGCACCAGCGACAGCAGGATGATGCCAACCACCAGCAACGACAGGTTCTTCTTGATGAACGGCACGTTGCCAAAGAAGTAACCCAGGGTCACTAGGCCGCCGACCCAGAGGATGGTGCCGAACACGCTGAACGCGAAGAAACGCGGGTAGGGCATTTTCCCGACGCCGGCGACGAACGGGGCAAACGTGCGGATGATCGGCAGGAAGCGCGCCAGGGTCACGGTTTTACCGCCGTGCTTGTCGTAGAAATCGTGGGTTTTTTGCAGGTAGTCGCGACGGAAGATTTTCGAGTTCGGGTTGCTGAACAGTTTTTCGCCCGCCGTTCGGCCAATCACATAGTTGGTGCTGTCGCCGAGGATCGCCGCGAGCATCAGCAGTCCGCCCAACAGCACCGGATCCATGCCACCGCCCGCCGCCACGGCACCGGCGATGAACAACAGCGAATCACCCGGCAGGAACGGCATCACCACCAGACCGGTTTCACAGAAGATGACAGCGAACAGAATCGCGTAGATCCACGGCCCGTAGTTGGTGACCAGCAAATCGAGGTACACATCGAGATGCAGGATAAGGTCGAGCGGGTTGAAATCCATGGGGGCACCTGTGGTGACGGCCCGACTCGGCAGGCCTGTGCGGATGATTCGGGTGTAAGCCTACAGCGGGGTGTAGTTTTTCTTACAAGCCGGAAAGCTCGGGATTATACGGTCTGAGAGGTGAAAAGCGCGTTGGTTTTGTAGCGAGGGATGTCGGGGTGTGAACAAATGTCAGGCAGGCATTGATGGTGGCGGCAAGGTTGGTGTGGCGAGGGAGCTTGCTCCCGCTGGAGGGCGAAGCACTCCCAAGCCTTGATTTGTCTGACCTGTTGAGATGACTGAGGTGGGGCCGCTTCGCAGCCCGGCGGGAGCAAGCTCCCTCGCCACAACAGGCCCTTGATGAGTGCTAGAGCTCGTCGCTGATCGGCAGCACGTAGTTCTTGAACTCGGTGTCTTCCTTGAAGCCAATGGATTCGTAGGTTTTCTGCGCCACTTCGTTGTTGCTGCTGGTGGAAACGCGCATGCGCACGGCCTGGGTTTCCTTGGCCATTTTCTTCGCGGTGCGAATCAGGTTGTCGGCCACCAGTTGGCGGCGGGCGTCTTCGGCGACATAGATGTCGTTGAGGATCCACACGCGCTTGAGCGACAGCGAGGAAAAGCTTGGATACAGCTGGCAGAAACCCATGAGCTTCTTGTCGTCATCATCGGCCAGGGCCAGATAAATCACCGACTCCTTGCGGCGCAGGCGTTTTTCGAGAAACGCGCGGGAGGAATCCGGGTAGGGCAGGGAACCGTAGAACTCGCGATATTTGACGAACAACGGGGTCAGCAAATCCAGGTGTTCGAGGGTCGCTTGAATAATCCGCATGATAGGTCTCGTCTTCAAGTGGCTGTCTTCAACTGCTCTGACGGCGATGGGAAACCCTGCGGCCGTGCGTCGATCCTGCCTGAAAGCAGCGCAGAAACGCAATGCGGAAACGGTTCAGGTTGTGGGCGGATCGAGCAGGAAGTTTCCCTTCATGTCCGCACCGGCGTCCGACTCCAGCGTCTGCACCTGTGCTTCGTCCTTCAGATTGACCCCCGACAGCTGCCGCCGGCAGGCTTCGCGCATCAGATACAGCAAGCGATGCGCCGCCATGCCGTAGCTCAAGCCCTCAAGCCGCACGTTGGAGATGCAATTGCGGTAGGCATCGGTCAGCCCGACTTTTGGATTGTAGGTGAAATATAAACCGAGGCTGTCGGGCGAGCTGAGGCCCGGACGCTCTCCGATCAGCATCACGACCATTTTTGCACCCAGCAACTGACCGATCTCGTCACCGATGGCCACTCGACCCTGCTCCACCAACACCACGGGGGCAAGCGACCAGCCGTCGGCGCTCATCTGCTCCTCCAGGCGGGTCAGAAACGGCAGGGTATGCCGATGCACCGCCAGTGCCGACAGACCGTCCGCCACCACAATCGTCAGATCGACCCCGCCGGGGTTGGCCTGCGCGTAATCCCGCAGGCTCTGCGCCGAGGTGTCGCTGAGCTTGCGCCCCAGATCCGGGCGTTGCAGGTAGCTGTTGCGATCAGTCGCGGCGCTGTGAAGCAACAAGGTCTCGCGCCCGCGCTCGCTCAGTTGCGCGCTGAGCCCGGCGTGGTCGAACGGCAGATGCACCGCATCCCGTGCCTGAGCGTGGGCGAACTGGAAATCCAGCTGGGCGCTGGTTGGCAGGCTGGTGCCGGTACGGCCCAGAGCGATGCGCGCCGGGGTCAGGCGGCGCAGCTCCAACCATGGGTTTTGCGGGTCGACAGGCGGTTTGTCCATCACACTCATCCCAGTTGCGCCAGCGCCTGGCGGAAGGCCGGCGGGAGGTTGTTGCCAAAGCGAACCTTGCCGTCCGCCTGGGTGAAAATGCCCATGTTCGCCAGCCATTGCTCGAACTCCGGCGCCGGTTTCAGGCCCAGGGTCTGACGGGCGTAGAGCGCGTCGTGGAACGAGGTGGTCTGGTAGTTGAGCATGATGTCGTCGGAGCCGGGGATGCCCATGATGAAGTTGATCCCGGCCACACCGAGCAGGGTCAGCAGGGTGTCCATGTCGTCCTGATCGGCTTCGGCGTGATTGGTGTAGCAGATGTCGCAACCCATCGGCACGCCGAGCAACTTGCCGCAGAAGTGGTCTTCGAGGCCGGCGCGGATGATCTGTTTGCCGTTATAGAGGTATTCCGGGCCGATGAAGCCGACCACGGTATTCACCAGAAACGGCTTGAAATGCCGCGCCACGGCGTAGGCCCGGGTTTCGCAGGTCTGCTGGTCGACACCGTGGTGGGAGTTGGCCGATAGTGCGCTGCCCTGACCGGTCTCGAAATACATCAGGTTCTGTCCGAGGGTGCCGCGTTTGAGGCTCAGCCCGGCGTCATAGCCTTCCTGCAATACATTGAGGTTGATGCCGAAACTGGCGTTGGCCGCTTCGGTGCCGGCAATCGACTGGAACACCAGATCCAGCGGCACCCCCCGGTTGATCGCCTCGATCGAGGTGGTGACGTGGGTCAGTACGCACGCCTGGGTCGGGATGTCGTAGCGCTGGATGATCGCGTCGAGCATCTCCAGCATCGCGCAGATCGAGGCGATGCTGTCGGTGGCCGGGTTGATCCCGATCATCGCGTCACCGTTGCCGTACAGCAGGCCGTCGAGAATGCTCGCGGCGATGCCGGAGGGTTCGTCGGTCGGATGGTTCGGTTGCAGCCGGGTCGACAAGCGCCCGCGCAGGCCGAGGGTGCCGCGAAATTTTGTGACCACGCGGATCTTCTGCGCCACCAGCACCAGATCCTGCACGCGCATGATTTTCGACACGGCGGCGACCATTTCCGGGGTCAGACCGGGGGCGAGGGCGCGCAGGCTGGTTTCGTCAGCGGCGTCGCTGAGCAGCCAGTCGCGGAAACCACCGACGGTGAGGTGGCTGACCACGGCAAAGGCTTGTTTGTCGTGGGTGTCGATGATCAGTCGGGTGACTTCATCGGTCTCGTAAGGAATCAGCGCTTCCTGCAAAAAATGCGTGAGCGGGATGTCGGCCAGCGCCATTTGCGCGGCCACGCGTTCGCCGTCATTGAGCGCGGCAACGCCGGCCAGAAAGTCACCGGAGCGCGCCGGGCTGGCCTTGGCCATGACGTCCTTGAGGCTGTCGAAGCGGTAGGTCTGGGCGCCGACGGAATGGGCAAATGCGGCCATGGGGCGGTGTTCTCCAATCATTACTGCAATCTGCTTTTGTGCAGGAGGTGAGCCTTTGTGGGAGCGAGCCTGCTCGCGAATACGGACTGACATTCAACACAGGTGTCGACTGACACTCCGCTTTCGCGAGCAGGCTCGCTCCCACAGGGGATCTTCATGCACTTCTATATAGCGGGCACCGGGCGACAGGCCCGGTGCCGGTGCAACTAGATACCTTCGAGCATAGCGTCTGCCGGGGCTTCTGAGCGTTGCTTGGCGGTCAGCTGGAAATACAGATAGCCAGCGGCCATGAAACCCAGGAACGCACAGCCGATCAGCGTGTTGAACCACGCCATCGCCACCAGGCACACCACGGCCAGAAACAGCGCAATTGCTGGCACCACCGGATAGCCCGGGGCGCGAAAGGTGCGTTCCAGATTCGGCTCGGTCTTACGCAGTCTGAACAGGCTGAGCATGCTGATGATGTACATCACGATCGCGCCGAACACCGACATGGTGATCATCGCAGCAGTCAGGGTCATGCCTTGCAGATTGACCAGTCCATCGCTGTAAATCGCCGCGATACCAATCACACCGCCGGCCAGAATCGCCCGATGCGGGGTCTGAAAGCGCGACAACTTGGCCAGGCTTTTCGGCAGATAACCGGCGCGGGCGAGGGCGAAGAATTGTCGCGAGTAGCCGAGGATGATCCCGTGGAAACTCGCCACCAGGCCGAACAGGCCGATCCACACCAGCATGTGCATCCACGATGAGTTGTTGCCGACCACCGCTTTCATCGCCTGCGGCAGCGGGTCGTTGATGTTCGACAGCTGACGCCAGTCGCCGACGCCGCCGGCCATCACCATCACGCCGATGGCAAGGAACACCAGGGTCAGGATGCCGCTGACGTAGGCCTTGGGAATCGTGCGTTTCGGATCCTTCGCTTCTTCGGCGGCCATGGCCGCGCCTTCGATGGCGAGGAAGAACCAGATCGCGAACGGGATCGCGGCAAAGATTCCGGGGATCGAGCCCAGGGTGAACTCGTTGGCACCCGACCAGCCGTTGAGCACGAAGTTGCTGAAGCTAAAGCCCGGCGCGACCACGCCCATGAACACCAGCAACTCGGCGACCGCCAGCACGGTGACCACCAGCTCAAAAGTCGCGGCGATGCTGACGCCGAGGATGTTCAGGGTCATGAACACGAAATACGCGCCGACCGCCGCGACCTTCGGATCAAGCTCCGGGTACTGCACGTTGAGGTAGGCGCCGATGGCCATGGCGATCGCCGGTGGGGCAAAAACGAATTCGATCAGCGTGGCGATGCCGGCAATCAACCCGCCTTTTTCGCCAAACGCCCGGCGGCTGTAGGCAAACGGTCCGCCTGCGTGGGGAATCGCGGTGGTCAGTTCGGTGAAGCTGAAGATGAAGCAGGTGTACATGGTCGCGACCATTAGCGCCGTGACCAGAAATCCGAGGGTGCCCGCGGTGCCCCAGCCGTAACTCCAGCCGAAGTATTCGCCGGAAATCACCAGGCCGACGGCAATACCCCAGAGGTGCAGGGTGCCGAGTGTGGGTTTGAGCTGTGTGGTGGAAGTCATAAGTCCTCTCTGTTTTTTATTGTTCGATCTGTTGGACTTTCGGGTGCAGTGGTTGAGGTGGATGGATGCTGTTCACGCAGCGGCAGTTTTTGTGCAAAACCTGAATGACGGGTACGCAAGGGCCGTGCCAGAGCGGCCAGGCCTTGTGTTGTGTCATTGAGGACGCCATCGCGAGCAGGCTCGCTCCCACAGTGGATTTGTGCCGAGCCTGTGTATGTGGTGCGACACGACTCCCTTGTGGGAGCGAGCCTGCTCGCGAAAGCGGTCGAAAGGGCGACACAGAAATATCTGTATCGCCCCCGGGTTTTAGAAGAAGCCCAACGGATTGATGTCGTAGCTCACCAGCAGGTTTTTGGTCTGCTGATAGTGATCGAGCATCATCTTGTGGGTTTCACGGCCAACGCCGGACTTCTTGTATCCGCCGAACGCGGCGTGCGCCGGGTACAGGTGGTAGCAGTTGGTCCATACGCGACCGGCCTTGATCGCGCGGCCCATGCGGTAGGCGCGGTTGATGTCGCGGGTCCACAGGCCGGCGCCGAGGCCGAACTCGGTGTCGTTGGCGATCGCCAGGGCTTCGGCTTCGTCCTTGAAGGTGGTGATGCTTACCACCGGGCCGAAGATTTCTTCCTGGAACACGCGCATTTTGTTGGTGCCCTTGAGCAGGGTTGGCTGGATGTAATACCCGGTTGCCAGGTTGCCCTCGAGTTTTTCCACCTTGCCGCCGGTCAGCAGCTCGGCGCCTTCACCCTTGGCGATTTCCAGGTACGACAGGATCTTGTCGAATTGCTGTTCGGACGCCTGCGCGCCAACCATGGTGTCGGTGTCCAGCGGGTCGCCGCGTTTGATCTGCAGGACTTTCTTCATCACCACTTGCATGAATTCGTCGTAGATCGATTCCTGTACCAGTGCGCGGGACGGGCAGGTGCAGACTTCGCCCTGGTTGAAAAACGCCAGCACCAGGCCTTCGGCAGCTTTTTCGATGAAGGTCGGTTCGGCCTGCATGATGTCTTCGAAGAAGATGTTCGGCGACTTGCCGCCCAGCTCCACGGTCGATGGAATGATGTTCTCGGCCGCGCATTTCATGATGTGCGAGCCGACCGGGGTCGAACCGGTGAAAGCGATCTTGGCGATGCGTTTGCTGGTGGCCAGGGCTTCGCCGGCTTCTTTGCCGAAACCTTGCACCACGTTGAGCACGCCCGGTGGCAGCAGATCACCGATCAGCTCCATCAGCACGCAGATGCCCAGCGGGGTTTGCTCGGCAGGCTTGAGTACCACGCAGTTGCCGGCGGCCAGTGCCGGGGCGAGTTTCCACGCGGCCATCAGCAGCGGGAAGTTCCACGGGATGATCTGCCCGACCACACCCAGCGGTTCATGGATGTGATAGGCCACGGTGTTGCCGTCGATTTCGGCAGCGCTTCCTTCCTGCGCGCGCAGGCAGCCGGCGAAGTAGCGGAAATGGTCGGCGGCCAGCGGGATGTCGGCGTTGAGGGTCTCGCGGATGGCTTTGCCGTTGTCCCAGGTTTCGGTGATCGCCAGCAGTTCGAGGTTCTGTTCGATGCGGTCGGCGATTTTCAGCAGGATCAGCGAGCGCGCCTGCACAGAGGTCGCGCCCCACGCATCGGCAGCGGCGTGGGCGGCGTCCAGTGCCTTGTCGATGTCTTCGGCAGTGGAGCGAGGGAATTCGGCAATTGGCTGGCCATTCACTGGCGAGGTGTTGGTGAAGTACTGACCTTTGACAGGTGCGACGAACTCGCCGCCGATGTAGTTACCGTACTTGCTCTTGAACGAGACTTTGGCGCCTTCAGTACCGGGGTGAGCGTAACGCATGATGTTGTTCTCCTTGGCTTTGTACTTATTAGAGAAACGCGCAAGTGCGCTTGCTATAAGCGTAGAGCAAAGGTCGGGCCACTGCCGTGCAGGGCAGGCAAATCAAGGCTTTGCGCGGTTTGTGTCGGACGGGCGGACGCAGCCTGTGATGGTTTCGGTACAGAGGGGGTGACAGTTTGTACCGCTTTTGGCACAGCCAGTGACCGGCTGGTCTTGCCAGCATTGCAATGCGCCGATGGCTGGAGGATGCTGACTGCCAATCGCCCAGATGCACCTTTGTGGTGAGGGGATTTATCCCCGATGGGTTGCGAAGCAGCCCCAATAAAAATTGTGGCGACTCAGATTCACCGCGTATGCCGGATTTACGACTGCTGCGCAGCCGATCGGGGATAAATCCCCTCACCACAAGGTATGTGCCAGCCAATAAAGAGGCGGCACTGATCTCGGGGAGAATAATAAGAAATGCACGACAACCATTTGAGTCGCCATGCCCAGCAGGTTCTCACCGTCAGTCAGGGCAAGCCGCACCTGCACGGGCCCGGTGCCGATCCGTCGATTGCCCGCTCGTGGCTGCGCTGTCTTGAGGACTATCACCTCGATCCGGCCCTGACCATGGCGCCCACCGTGCTCGAACACGGGCGCGTGCTTGAAAGCCGCGAACGCCTGCAACAGGTGTTGCAGATCGCCGGTAATGAAATGAGCAGCCTGCATCAACAACTCTCCGGCGCCGGTCATGCGGTGCTGCTGACCGACGCGCGCGGGGTGATCCTCAACTGCCTCACCGCGCCGGCCGAGCGCAAGATTTTCGAACGCGCCGGTCTCTGGCTCGGCGCCGACTGGAGCGAAGCCTGCGAAGGCACCAACGGCATCGGCACCTGTCTGGTCGAGCGCCAGGCACTGACCATCCATCAGGACGAACACTTTCGCGGCCGCCACACCGGCCTGACCTGCTCGGCGAGCCCGGTGTTCGACCCGCACGGCGAACTGCTGGCGGTGCTCGACGTGTCCTCGGCGCGCCACGACGTTTCGCGGCAGAGCCAGTTCCACACCATGGCGCTGGTCAATCTGTCGGCGAAGATGATCGAGAGCTGCTATTTCCTGCGCTGCTTCGATAACCAATGGCTGCTGCGTTTCCATCTTCAGGCCGAATCCGTCGGCTTGTTCAGCGAAGGGCTGCTGGCGTTTGACGGGGAAGGGCGGATCAGCGCGGTCAACCAGAGCGCGCTGAACCTGCTCGGGCATATTCGCGGAGGCTTGCTCGGCAAGCCGGTGGAAGCGTTCTTCGATTGTTCGCTGGACGAGTTGTTCGGTCGGGCCAGCGCCAATGCCAGCGCCAGTTGGCCGCTGCGCACCCGCGACGGGCGGCATCTGTTTGCCTTGTTGCGCGGCGAATCGCGCAAGCCGGCGCCGATCCTGCCGGCCCCGATCGTGGCCAAGCCGCAAGCGCTGGCGGGCATTTGCCTCGGCGACACGGCGCTGCAAGCGGATTTCCGCAAGGCGCTGCGGGTGTTCGAACGCGACGTGCCGCTGCTGATCAATGGCGAAACCGGCTCCGGCAAGGAAGCCTTTGCCAAGGCTGTGCATCACGCCAGCCAGCGCGCCAACAAAGCCTTCGTCGCCCTCAATTGCGCGGCGATCCCGGAAAGCCTGATCGAGAGCGAGCTGTTCGGTTATCGCGGTGGCAGTTTCACCGGCGCGCGCAAGGACGGCATGCGCGGCAAGCTGCAGCAGGCCGATGGCGGCACGTTGTTCCTCGATGAAATTGGTGACATGCCGCTGGCGCTGCAAACCCGGTTGTTGCGGGTGCTGGAAGACCGGCAGGTGGTGCCGATTGGCGGCGAGCCGGAAGCGGTCAACGTGCGGATCATCAGCGCCACTCACCGCAATCTGCTGGAACGGGTCGAAGGCGGCAGCTTCCGCGAAGATCTGTATTACCGGCTGAATGGGCTGGAGGTCGCGCTGCCGGCGCTGCGTGAGCGTAGCGACAAGTCTCAGTTGCTGGATTTCCTGCTGGCCGAGGAGGCCGGCGGAGAAACAATCGTGATCGAAGAGACGGCACGTCAGGCGTTGCTGGCGTTCAACTGGCCGGGCAACGTGCGGCAGTTGCGCAATGTCCTGCGCACGCTGGCGGCGTTGTGCGATGAAGGATGGATCGGGCTGGAGGATTTGCCGGCGATGATTCGCCAGGCGCAGCCAAGGCTGGAGCTGAAGACGGTTGAGTCCGGGCATCCGCTGGAGGACGCCGAACGCCTGGCGTTGCTCAATGCGCTGGAGCAAACGCGCTGGCACATGACCCAGACCGCGCAGCAGCTCGGGGTCAGCCGTAATACGCTCTATAGAAAGCTGCGCAAACACGCGATCTCCCGTTGAACCGCGTCGCGCCATTCGCGAGCAAGCCCGCCCCACAAGATCAGCGCCAACCTTGTGGGAGCGGGCTTGCTCGCGAAGGCGTCGGCGCAGGCGAAACACCAGGTGCGATTTCCCCCTCCCTGCGCTAACCTGCGGCCATGTTTTACGAGGTCGACTATGCACATTCATATTCTGGGTATCTGCGGGACTTTCATGGGCTCGATGGCGGTTCTGGCCAAAGAGCTGGGCCATCACGTGACTGGCTCCGACGCCAACGTCTATCCGCCGATGAGCACGCAGCTTGAGGCCCAGGGCATTCAGTTGACCCAGGGCTACGACCCGGCCCAGCTCGATCCGGCACCGGATCTGGTGGTGATCGGCAACGCCATGTCCCGCGGCAACCCGGCGGTGGAATATGTGCTGAACAAAGGCCTGCCGTACGTCTCCGGCCCGCAGTGGCTGGCAGACCATGTGCTGCAAGGTCGCTGGGTGCTGGCAGTCGCCGGTACGCACGGCAAGACCACCACCAGCAGCATGCTCGCCTGGGTGCTGGAACATGCCGGCATGAGCCCGGGGTTCCTGATCGGCGGCGTGCCGCAGAACTTCTCGGTGTCCGCACGTCTGGGCGGCACGCCGTTCTTCGTGATCGAGGCCGACGAATACGACAGCGCGTTCTTCGACAAGCGTTCGAAGTTCGTCCACTACCGTCCGCGTACCGCGATCCTCAACAACCTTGAGTTCGATCACGCCGACATCTTCCCCGATTTGCCGGCGATCGAGCGGCAGTTCCACCACTTGGTGCGGACTATTCCGAGCGAAGGTCTGGTGATCCACCCCACCACCGAGCCTGCCTTGCAGCGCGTGATTGAAATGGGCTGCTGGACCCCGGTGCAGACCACCGGCGTCGGCGGTCAGTGGCAGGTCAAGTTGCTCAAGGACGATGGCTCGGCGTTCGAAGTGATGTTCGAAGGCGTGTCCCAGGGCACTGTCGAATGGGAGCTGACGGGGCAGCACAACGTCGCCAACGCCTTGGCTGCGCTGGCAGCGGCGCGGCATGTCGGTGTGGTGCCAGCGATGGGCATCGCCGGGTTGAGCGCATTCAAGAACGTCAAACGCCGGATGGAGAAAGTCGCCGAAGTGCGCGGCATCACCATCTACGACGACTTCGCCCATCACCCGACCGCCATTGCTACCACCCTTGATGGTTTGCGCAAGCGCATCGGCGACGCACCACTGATTGCGATCATCGAGCCGCGCTCCAACTCGATGAAGCTTGGCGCGCACCGTGACGGTCTGCCGGACAGCGTGGTCGATGCCGATCAAGTGATCTGGTATGCCCCGGCCTACCTCGGCTGGGATCTGGGCGCCACCGCCGCGCTGTGCAGCGTGCCGTCGATTGTCAGCGATTCGCTGGAAGGCATCATCGAACGCGTGAAGAGCCAGGCCCAGCCCGGCACCCACGTGGTGATCATGAGCAACGGCGGTTTCGGCGGCCTGCACGGCAAACTCGCCGAGGCGCTGCAATGAACACTTTTGCCCAGAGCGGCGGCCCGGAACGCATCACTCTGGCGATGACCGGCGCGTCTGGCGCGCAGTATGGATTGCGCCTGCTCGACTGCCTGGTACGGGAAGATCGCGAAGTGCACTTCCTGATCTCCAAGGCCGCGCAACTGGTGATGGCTACCGAGACCGATGTCACGCTGCCGCCCAAGCCGCAGATGATGCAGGCGTTCCTCACCGAGTACACCGGGGCGGCCGCCGGGCAGATCCGCGTGTATGGCAAGGAAGACTGGATGTCGCCGGTAGCTTCGGGCTCCGGCGCACCAGCGGCGATGGTGGTGGTGCCGTGTTCCACGGGTACCTTGTCGGCGATTGCCACGGGCGCGTGCAACAACCTGATCGAGCGCGCGGCGGACGTCACCTTGAAGGAGCGCCGCCAGTTGATTCTGGTACCGCGCGAGGCGCCGTATTCGAGTATTCATCTGGAGCACATGCTCAAGTTGTCGAACATGGGCGTGACCATCCTGCCGGCCTCGCCGGGTTTCTATCACCAGCCGCAGACTATCGATGACCTGATCGATTTCGTCGTGGCGCGGATTCTCAATCTGCTGGGCATTCCACAGGACATGCTGCCGCGTTGGGGCGAGCATCATCTGAGCAGCGATGAATAAGCTGTTGATGATTGCGCTGGCGCTGCAACTGGCCGGCTGCGCCACCGCGCGCACGCTGGATGCCGCCAAGCCGGGGGCGCCGGTGGTGTATTCCGGGACACGCCTGGATTTGTACGCGATGAATGGCGGGTGCTGTGCGATGGACCGCTTCGGGGCTGAGGCGCCGAGTTATCCGGGAGTGGACCTGCCGGCGAGTGCGTTGCTTGATACGCTGCTGTTGCCGTTGTCTTTGCTGACCGTGATTGGCGTGGGGTTTCAGGCGACTGGTGGGTTGTAGGGGAGTGTGGCGAGGGGATTTATCCCCGATGGGGTGCGCAGCGCCCCCAAAATCTGAAAAACGACGACTGCTGCGCAGCCGATCGGGGATAAATCCCCTCGCCACAAAGTACGGTGTTTACTTGCCGAGCTTGCGCAGCTCATCCGACTCGACGATCCGCACCCCATCCTGTTCTTCCAACGCCAGGCGCCACATCGCCCGGGCCAGTTGGCAGGCTTCGATGCCGCGATATTTGCCGGGAATCAGTTTGGAGAACGGCGCCGCCAGTTGTTCGCCCAAGCGCGGCTCGGTGCGATCTCCCAGCAATAGCGATGGTCGGCAGATGGTCAGTTGCGGCCAGTCCTGCGCGCGCAACGCCTGCTCCATCTCGCCTTTGACCCGGTTGTAGAAAATCGACGATTTCGGATCGGCGCCCAGCGCGCTGATCACGATCAGGTGCCGCGCGCCCATCTCCCGCGCACGTTTGGCGAAGGCCACCACCATGTCCAGATCCACCGCGCGGAACGCGGCTTCGGAACCCGCCTGTTTGATGGTGGTGCCGAGGCAGCAATAGGCGATATCGACGCGACCACTGAGTTGCGGCAGAAACGCCTGTGGGTCGCCCACCGGGTTTTCCAGATGCGGATGTTCCGCCAGCGGCCGACGGGACGGCGCGAGCACGCGGGTGATCGTCGGCTCGTTGAGCAAACGGTCGAGCAGATGCTCACCGGTCAGTCCGGTGGCTCCGGCAAGCAATACGTGCTGAGGCGTCAAGTACATAGTGTTTCTCCCTTGATACTGTTCAGCTTAGTTGCTGTTTGTTGCTCCGTCGTTCAATGCAGCACTCTGCAACGCTTTTCTGGCCTGCTGTTTACGCAGCAGTTGCCAGTGCGCCAGCACGGTTTTCGGTGCCCAGATCTGTGGCTCCGAGGCTTCGAAGTTGTCCGCCAGTTCGCGCTCGGCGACGGTGGCCTTGGCCAGTTTGAAGGCTTGCTCCAGATCGTCGGTCTGGTTCAGGGCCTGAGCGAACAGGGCGTCGCCGAAGTAGGTGAAGTTGGCTTCTTCCGAGCAACCGAACGACACGCGGTCGGCGCGCGAGGCGGTCATGATCAGTGTGCGCTCATCTTTCAGCGCGGGGATGAAACCGCCGGAATAGCACGATGAGATCACGATCACCTTGTCGCGATTTTTCAGTGGCGCAAGCACGGCGGCGAGTTCGTCGGCGGGCAGGTCGGCCAGCTCCATACGCGGCTGATCGAGCACCAGTTCGTGTTCGGCGGTGCCGTGGCTGGTCAGGTAGATGAACACCAGGTCTTCCGGGCCGCTGCGTTCAGCGAGGGTCTGCGCGGCGCGGCGCAGGTTTTCGCGGGTGGCCATCGGCCGGTCGGCGAGATGCTCGCGGTGGTTGACCAGACGAATCTGGCCGTAGGCACCGAAACGTGTGGTGAGCATGTTGGCGACGTAGTCGGACTCGCGCAGGAACACGCTTTGCTTGCCGTCGCCGCCGAGGGTCAGGGTGTACAGCTCGACTGCCGGAGTTGAGGCAGGCACGGCGGCCAGTGCGTCATCGAGCAGACGCCCTTGGGCCAGCAAGCCGAGTTCGAGGGTGTCGGGCAACAGCTTGCCGTCGGCGTCACGTACGCGCTGGCCGTTGATCCACGTGCCGCTGAGCACGGTGCCGTCAGTCAGCACCAGAGTGCCGCGTCCGGCGTAGCTGTCGCCGTCGAACCCGCCGATGTAGAAGCTGCCGTCAGACAGGTTCAAGCGGCCCTGACCGCTGAAGCGCCAGTCGTTGAAGAAGCCGATGTAATGGCTGCCGTCGGCACCGATCAGTTCGCCCTTGCCGGTCAGCGCACCTTCCTTGAACTGGCCGAGCCACACGTCGCCGTCGGCGTTCTCGTAGCGGCCCTTGCCGTGCAACTGACTGTTCTTGAAACCGCCGACATAGATGTCGCCATCGGCACTGTTGAACGTGCCATTGCCTTCGAGCTGGCCGTTGACGAAGTGGCCGCTGAACGTATTGCCGCTGGAGTCGCCGCGCTGGCCTTCGCCGTTGGGTTTGCCGTGGGCGAACTGGCCTTGATAGGAGCTGCCGTCGTCCATTTCCAGACGGCCCAGCCCGGAATACTGGTCAGCCTTGAACTCGCCACGGTAGGTCATGGCGTTTTCCTTGAGGGTGCCTTCGCCGTCGCGTCGGCCCTGCCTGAAACCGCCGGTGTAACTGCTGGCGTTGGTGGTCAGGCTGCCCTGGCCATCGAACAGGCCCTGCTGAAACTGACCGCGATAGACTTCGCCGTTGCTGCCGTGCCACTCGCCCTGGCCATGCCATTGGCCCTTGTCGAACTGCCCGGCGTACCAACTGCCGTTGGGGTAGTCGACCCGACCCTGGCCTTGCAGCAAGCCGTTGACCAGTTCACCGCGATAGCGTCCGCCGTCCGGCAGCCGTGCATCCGGGGGCAACAGCGATTCGCCGTCGCCGCACGCGGTGAGCATCAGGGTCAGGGCAAGGGGTGCAAGAGAAGCGAGTGGGCGCATAGCGGGATCCGGGCAATTAGGCGACCGAGTATGCCGCAGCTATGTGACCTTATACAGCCGGGAAAACAGCGCTGATGCGAAACAGCGTGCGCTGTTTCGCATCCCGTGACTCAAACGAAGCAGAGCGACAGCGGTTCGGCGATATAGGCCGGTTTGTCCGAGCCTTCTATCTCAAGCGTCGCGGTGGCCTTGAGCAGCCATTGACCGGGCTTTTTCTCGGTCACTTCGGCCAGATCGACTTTCAGGCGCACTTTTGAATTGACCTTCACCGGCTGGATGAAACGCACGCTGTCCAGACCATAATTGACCACCATCTTCAGGCCTTGCGGCAGCACGAGGATGTCTTCCATCAGTTTCGGGATCAGCGACAACGACAGGAAACCGTGGGCAATGGTGCTGCCAAAAGGCGTTTGCGCGGCTTTGACCGGGTCGACATGGATGAACTGATAATCCCCGGTGGCTTCGGCGAACAGGTTGATGCGCTCCTGATCGATGGTGAGCCATTCGGAACGTCCGAGTTCCTTGCCGACATAATCTTTGAGCTCTGCAACGGGAACATAGGGCATTGAGACTCTCCTTGGGTTCATCGGTTTTATAGTTTTTCAGGTGGGGGATTTGACCGCCCTGCGAACCACTGTAGATCAACATGGCGATTTGCTCCGGTCAACCGACCATGCTTTTGGCGAATGCCGATCCATAGCGCTGCCGTGCTTATAATGCCGAGGACTTGCGGGGGGAGATGTCTGATGTTGTTACGTGGCCTGACCATGCTGGTGCTGTTCCAATTGCTCGGCACGGCACTCAACCATTTGCTGTTGCCGGTGCTGCCGGGGCCGATCATCGGTCTGCTGCTGTTGCTGGTGTTCCTGATCATTCGCGGTGAAGTCGGCGAGCCGCTGAACCTCGCGGCCGGCAGTCTGTTGCGTTATCTGCCGCTGCTGCTGGTGCCGCCGGCGGTGGGCGTGATGGTTTATGCGAGCGACATTGCCGCTGACTTCTGGGCCATTGTCGGCGCGCTGGTGTTGTCGTTGATCCTGTCGATGGCTTTCGCCGGGGTGCTGATGCAACGCCTGGTCAAGCGCCATGCGCCGCACTCGGAGGAGTCGTGATGCTCTTCGATTGGCAAGGCGCCTGGGCTTCGGTGATCCATCATCCGCTGTTCGGCATCGGCATCACCCTCGGTGCCTATCAACTGGTACTGGCGGCGTTCGAGAAAACCCGCTGGATCTTTCTGCAACCGGTGCTGGTCTCGATGCTGCTGGTGATCGGCGTGCTGGTCGGCTGCGGCCTGACCTACGCCGAGTACCGCAAGAGCACCGAAATCCTCAGCATTCTGCTGGGCCCGGCGACGGTGGCGCTGGCGGTGCCGCTGTATCTCAACCTCAAACGCATCCGCCAATTGTTCTGGCCGATTTTTACTACGCTGGTGATAGGCGGCGTGGTCGCCACGGGCATGGGCGTGTTGCTCGGCTGGTGGTTCGGTGCCGAACACATGATTCTGATGACCATGGCGCCGAAGTCGGTGACCTCGCCGATTGCCATGCTGGTGGCCGAGCAGATCGGTGGCGTGGCGGCGCTGGCGGCGGTGTTCGTGCTGATCACCGGGGTGATCGGCGCGATCTTCGGCCCGGCGCTGCTGACCCGGCTCGGCGTGCACAGCCCTGAGGCGCGCGGCATGGCGCTGGGCATGACCGCACACGCGGTAGGCACCTCGGTGGCGTTGCAGGAAAGCGATGAGTGCGGCGCCTTCGCGGCGCTGGCGATGAGTCTGATGGGCGTGGCCACGGCGGTGTTCCTGCCGTTGGCGGTGTCGATGGTGGTGTAAGGAAATGTCTATGAGTCTGCCGCTTTTTCCGCTGAATACAGTGCTGTTTCCCGGCTGCAACCTTGACTTGCAGATCTTCGAGGCGCGCTACCTGGACATGATCGGCCGCTGCATGAAACAGGGTGGCGGTTTCGGCGTGGTGTGCATTCTTGACGGCCACGAAGTCGGCGTTGCGCCAGAGGGCTTTGCCCTGGTCGGCTGCGAGGCGCGGATCACCGATTTCCAGCAACAGGACAACGGTCTGCTGGGGATCCGGGTGCAGGGCGGGCGGCGTTTTCAGGTGTTGCGCACAGAGGTGCAGCGCGATCAGTTGATCCTCGCCGACGTCGAGTGGCTGGACGATGAGCCGGAGCAACCGTTGCAGGACGAAGACGCCGATCTGGTGGCGCTGCTCAAGGCCTTGGCCGAGCACCCGATGGTCGAGGCGTTGAACATGGGCACCGAAGCGCTGGGGCAGCAGTCGCTGGCCAATCAGCTGGCGTATCTGCTGCCGTTCGCCGAAGAAGACAAGATCGACCTGCTGCAACTCGACGATCCGCAGCAGCGACTGGATGCGATCCAGGCGCTGCTCGATGAGTTGCAGGGCGAGCTGTTCGCCTGAGTATCAGTAGGCGTAACGCAACATCGTGTCCGGCAGATGCCGCAGAACGAACAGGCTGAACAGCACCAGCAGTGCCGGCAGAATCAGCCACCAGACCTTGAACGGCATGGCATTGAGCGGCGCCTTGCGCTGGCTCAGCCACAAGCCCGCCGCACATACGCATGCCGCCAGCATTGCGCCGGCCAGAATATCCGTCGGCCAGTGCGCACCCAGATACACCCGTGACAAAGCAATCGACAGCGCTGGAATACAGCCGAGCAGCAGCCAGGTCAGGCGCATGCGCGGCGGTTGTCCGCGACCGGCGAGAACCGCCAGCACCAGAAACAGCGCAAACGAACCGGAGGCATGGCCGCTGGGCATGCTGTAGCTGGTCAGCGGATCGGTCAGCACTTCCGGGCGGACCCGGGCGAAAAACTGTTTGGTGACGGTATTGAGCAGCGCGGTGCACAGCAGCGTACCGCCGGCAAAAATCGCCTGACGCCATTGCCGGCACAGCAGCAACAGACCGGTGAGCAGGGCGCTGAACATCAACATATTGCGGAATTCACCGATCAGGGTGAAGGTCACTGCGATTTCATCGAGCATCGGCTGGCGATGTTCCTGCACCAGGGTCATCACGCCCTGGTCGAGGGCGTGCAGGTACGGATAGCCAATAAACAGGCCGATCAGAATCATCAGGCTCATGCTGCTGATCCAGATCGTCGCCCGGCGATGCTGGCGCAAGCTGCTGTTGACGCTCATGCCGACCATCACCGCAATACTGGCGGCAACGATGCCGGCCTGCAGCCAGAAACCTTCCGGCAGCGGCAAGCGGATCGCCGCGCCGGTGGCCCAACCCGGCAGCAGGTAGGCGACGCTCCAGCCAGCGGCGGCCAGCAGGCTGACGGCGGCGAAACGCGGGAAGGGCATGTCGCACATCCCGGCAACCATCGGCAACATCGGCCGCAACGGGCCGATGAAGCGCCCGACCAGCAGGCTGGCGATGCCGTAACGCTGGAAGTAGGTTTCGGCCCCGGCCATCCATTCCGGATGGTGGCGCAGCCCCGGCAGGCGGCGGATGTTCTGATGGAAATGGCGGCCGAGGAAGTACGAGATCACATCGCCGAGTATCCCGCCGAGAAAGCCCAGCAGCAGGGTTTCACTCAACGACAGTGCGCCGCTGCCGGCGAGTACGGCCACGGCAAACAGCAACACCGTGCCGGGCACGATCAGCCCGGCAATTGCCAGGCACTCCACGCAAGCGACGATAAATACCGCAGCCGCCAGCCACTGCGGATTGGCGGCGAGCCACCCGGTCACGCTATCGAGCCATGGGCCCATACACACAACTCCATCAAATCTTCAATAAGTCCCGAAGGCTGCACAAAATTTCAGCAATCACTCAGTACCCCTGTGGGAGCGGGCGCATTGGGTTCAAAACCTGTGTCACTTCAGGACAGCAAAAAATAATCGCGACCTTCGACCTGGCCCCGGCGCAGCGGGTTCCGCGTGCACCACTGGGCATACGCGGCGTCGACGAAACGGTACATCAGGTGTTCGTCGCGGCCATGGGGGATGCCCAGGCGGGTGGTCTGGATAATCTGGGTCGGCGCCGGCCCGGTGTCTTCCACCAGCATCAGCTCGTGATCGAAACGCTTGGCGTCCCACATCGGCACCTTCAACCCCAGCGCCTTGCACAGCAGCGTCTGCCCGGCGCAAAGCTTTTGCGAAGGGCGCGGCCGGCCTTGGGCATCGGGGTTGTTCAGCAGCATCTGCGCCAGACTCGCCGGCCCACTGATTTCATCGACCCACGGGTAGGCGGACTTGATCAGCACCGCATTGCCGGGCCCCTGAGCGCTGAAGTTCAGCGAATCGCCACCGCGGGCGTAATACATATAGATGTGCCCGCCATCCAGAAACAAAGCCTTACGTTTTTCCGTGTAGCCGAGCGATGCATGACTGCCTTTTTCCGCGCAGTAATAGGCTTCGGTTTCGATGATCCGGGCGCTGAGCCACAGATCGCCGACCCGGTGGCGGATGACTTTGCCGAGCAGGTCGCGGGCCAGCACTTGCGCGTCACGGTCGAAAAAAGCGTCCGGAAGGCCCAGTGGCAGGCGCTCGGCGGTGGCGCGAACGGTCAGGTTGGACATGGCAAACGGTGGTTATCCAGGCGAAGGAGGTCGTGATGATAACAATCCGCGGCTTAATTACGGCTGAACGTCGGCAAATTGCAGTCCATTTCGACCATCCGCCTGTCTCCGCTGTTAGTCCCGGGACGCGACAGCTATAATCTGCCGCTTTCCTCTTTGCCAAGACCCCAGCAGACCATGACTGAGTCCGTTCTTGACTACATGACCCGATTGGGTCGCGCCGCCCGCGAAGCTTCCCGGGTCATCGGCCGTGCCAGCACCGCGCAGAAAAACCGCGCCCTGCAGGCTGCTGCCAATGCGCTGGACGCTGCTCGCGCCGAGCTGGCCGCAGCCAATGAACAGGATCTGGCCGCCGGTTGCGCCAATGGCCTGGAACCGGCCTTGCTGGAGCGTCTGGAACTGACTCCGGCGCGCATCGACGGGATGATCGTCGGCCTGCGTCAGGTGGCAGCATTGCCCGATCCGGTCGGTGCGATCCGTGACATGAGCTTTCGCCCGTCCGGGATTCAGGTCGGCAAGATGCGCGTACCGCTGGGCGTTATCGGGATCATCTACGAATCCCGGCCCAACGTGACCATCGATGCCGCCAGCCTGTGCCTGAAGTCCGGTAACGCGACCATCCTGCGCGGTGGCTCCGAGGCGATTCATTCCAACCGGGCGATTGCCGCGTGCATTCAGCGCGGTCTGGCCGAGGCCGAATTGCCGGCAGCCGTGGTGCAAGTGGTCGAAACCACCGACCGTGCCGCCGTCGGCGCGATGATCAGCATGCCCGAGTATGTCGACGTGATCGTGCCGCGCGGTGGCCGTGGCCTGATCGAACGTATCAGCCGTGATGCCCGGGTGCCGGTGATCAAGCACCTGGACGGTATCTGCCACGTATTTGTCAGCGAGCACGCCGATCTGGCCAAAGCCCAGCGCATCGCCTTCAATGCCAAGACTTACCGTTATGGCATCTGTGGCGCGATGGAGACCTTGCTGGTTGATCAAAGTGTTGCGAAGGATTTCCTGCCGTCGATGGCTGCCCAGTTCCGCGAGAAAGGCGTCGAGCTGCGTGGCTGCGAACGCACCCGCGCGATCATCGACGCGGTGGCGGCCAGCGAAGACGACTGGAGCACCGAGTATCTGGCGCCGATCCTGTCGATCCGTGTGGTCGACGGACTGGATCAGGCCATCGAACACATCAACCATTACGGCTCGCATCACACCGACTCGATCGTCAGTGAAAACCTCGCCGACACCCGGCGTTTCGTCGCGGAAGTCGACTCGGCGTCGGTGATGATCAACACCCCGACCTGCTTCGCCGATGGATTCGAATACGGATTGGGTGCCGAGATCGGCATTTCTACTGATAAGCTGCACGCCCGCGGCCCGGTGGGCCTCGAAGGACTGACCTGCGAGAAGTACATCGTGGTCGGTGATGGCCAGTTGCGCGGCCAGGCGACGGTCTGACTTGACCGACCTCGACTTGACAGCGCCGCTGCCTGACGGCGAACTCCGACCCCGGCGCATCGGCGTACTGGGCGGCACGTTCGACCCGGTGCACATCGGCCATTTGCGTGGTGCGCTGGAAGTCGCCGAAGCGCTGCTGCTCGACGAGCTGCGCATGATGCCCAGCGCCCGGCCGCCGCACCGCGATACGCCGCAGGTGTCGGCGCAGGATCGGTTGGCAATGGTTGAGTGCGCGGTGGCCGGAGTGCCGCCGCTGGTGGTGGACGCCCGCGAATTGCAGCGGGACAAGCCGTCTTACACCATTGATACCCTGGAGTTGATGCGTGCCGAAATGGCCGCCGAGACCCAGGTTTTTCTGCTTTTGGGCTGGGACGCATTTTGCGGCCTGCCCACTTGGCACCGCTGGGAAGAGTTGCTCCAGCATTGCCACATCCTGGTGCTACAGCGCCCGGACGCCGACAGCGAACCGCCGGATGCCTTGCGCAACCTGCTGGCAGCGCGTTCGGTGAGCGACCCGCTGGCCCTGAAAGGGCCGAGCGGACAGATTGCATTCGTCTGGCAGACACCGCTCGCGGTTTCCGCCACCCAGATCCGTCAACTGCTGGCCAGCGGTAAGTCGGTACGTTTCCTGGTGCCCGACGCGGTCCTGGCCTACATCGATGCGCACGGTCTCTACCGTGCGTCGAACTGAACAAGGCGTGCTTCACTGATACGAATCCACGTATCGCCAAGCCGCCGAATATACGAGCAAAACGAGTTTTATATGACTGACAAAGACGTAAGCAAAGTTAAGCGCAAAGGCACGTTCAAGAGCGCACCGCTGCCGGAAGTCGCCAACACCAACGAGCCGCTCAAGGGCGACGAGCTGGTCAAGGTTGCCGTGGCAGCTCTGGAAGACGTCAAGGCACAAGACATCCAGATCATCGATGTGCGCGACAAGCAGAGCATCACCGACTACATGATCATCGCCACCGGTACGTCCAATCGCCAGATCAACGCGATGCTGGACAAGGTCCGTGAAGAAGTCAAAAAGCAGGGCGCCAAGCCGCTGGGCGAAGAAGGCAAGGGCGACAGCGACTGGGTGCTGCTCGACCTGGACCTGGTGATCGTGCACATGATGACTGCCTCGGCACGTCAGTTCTATGACCTGGAGCGCCTGTGGGCCGGTGCCGAGCAAAGCCGTGCGGCAGACGCCAAGCACCACAGCCCGGAAAACACCCACGAGCATTTCACCAAGCTCAACAAAGACCAGCTGTAAGGGATTGCTGTGCGACTGCGACTGATCGCCGTCGGTTCACGCATGCCCAAGTGGGTGGAAGAAGGCTGGCATGAATATGCCAAGCGTCTTCCGTCCGAGCTGGCGCTGGAACTGGTGGAAATTCCGCTCAATACCCGTGGCAAGAACGCCGACGTGGCCCGTTTCATCCGCCAGGAAGGCGAAGCCATGCTGGCCAAGGTCGGGCCGAACGAGCGGATCGTCACGCTGGAAGTCCACGGCAAGCCCTGGAGCACCGAGCAACTGGCGGTCGAACTCGACCGTTGGCGGCTGGATTCGCGCACGGTCAATTTCATGGTCGGTGGCCCCGAAGGGCTGGCGCCGGAAGTCTGTGCCCGCGCCGATCAGCGCTGGTCGTTGTCGCCGCTGACCTTGCCACACCCGCTGGTGCGGATCCTGATCGGCGAACAGCTGTACCGTGCCTGGACCGTGCTGTCCGGTCACCCTTACCACAAGTAGTCCTGCCCTCATGTCTCAGCCGATCCGCATTAAGGACCACGAAAAGGACGCCCGCCTGGTGCGCAGCCGCGTCGTGTTCGGGGCCATTGCGGTCATTCTGTTGATCTGCGTGCTGATTGCGCGGCTGTACTACTTGCAGGTGATCCAATACGAGTACCACTCGACACTCTCGGAAAACAACCGCGTCCACGTGCAGCCGATTCCACCGACCCGCGGCTTGATCTTCGACCGCAACGGCGTGGTGGTGGCGGACAACCGTCCGAGCTTCAGCCTGAGCATGACCCGCGAGCGTTCCGGCGACTGGCAGCAAGTGCTCGACGTGATCGTCGAAGTGCTGCAACTGACGCCCGAGGACCGGGTGATCTTCGAGAAACGCATGCGTCAGGGGCGTCGGCCATTCGAGCCGGTGCCGATCCTGTTTGAGTTGACCGAAGAGCAGATCGCCCGGATCGCGGTTAACCAGTTCCGCCTGCCTGGGGTGGAAGTGGTCGCGCAACTGGTGCGCCACTACCCGCAGGGCGCGCATTTTGCGCACTCGGTGGGTTACATGGGGCGCATCAACGAGAAAGAGCTGAAGACCCTCGACCCGGTCAACTACAGCGGCACCCACCACATCGGCAAGACCGGCATCGAGCGTTTCTACGAGCCGGAGCTGCACGGGCAGGTGGGGTACGAGGAAGTCGAAACCAACGCTCGGGGCCGCGTATTGCGCGTGCTCAAGCGTACCGATCCGATTCCCGGCAAGGACATCGTCCTGAGCCTGGACATCAAACTGCAGGAAGCGGCCGAAGCTGCGCTGGGCGGGCGACGTGGCGCGGTGGTGGCGCTCGATCCGAAGACTGGCGAAGTGCTGGCGATGGTCAGCCAGCCGAGTTTCGACCCGAACCTGTTCGTCACCGGCATCAGCTTCAAGGCCTATGCCGAACTGCGCGATTCCATCGACCGGCCGCTGTTCAACCGCGTGCTGCGCGGCCTGTACCCGCCGGGTTCGACGATCAAGCCGGCGGTGGCGATTGCCGGTCTCGATTCTGGCGTAGTGACAGCGTCGAGCCGGGTGTTCGACCCCGGTTACTACATGCTGCCCAACTACGATCACAAGTACCGCAACTGGAACCGCACCGGTGACGGCTTCGTCGATCTCGACACGGCGATCATGCGTTCCAACGACACCTACTTCTATGACCTGGCGCACAAGCTGGGCATCGATCGGTTGTCGGCCTACATGAACAAGTTCGGCATCGGCCAGAAGGTCTCGCTGGACATGTTCGAAGAATCCCCCGGCCTGATGCCGTCCCGCGAGTGGAAGCGTGCGACGCGCAAGCAGGCGTGGTTCCCGGGTGAAACCCTGATTCTGGGGATTGGCCAGGGTTATATGCAGTCCACACCGTTGCAACTGGCGCAGGCCACGGCGCTGGTCGCCAACAAAGGCATCTGGAACCGGCCGCACCTGGCCAAGACCATCGAAGGCGCCAAACCGGTAGACGAGAACCCGATGCCGGACATCGTCCTGCGCGATCCGTCGGACTGGACCAAGGTCAACCACGGCATGCAGCAGGTGATGCACGGCGCCCGGGGTACTGCGCGCAAGGCAGCAATCGGTGCGCAATACCGCATCGCCGGCAAGTCCGGTACCGCTCAGGTCGTCGCGATCAAACAAGGTGAAAAATACGACCGCTCCAAGGTTCAGGAACGCCACCGCGACCACGCCTTGTTCGTCGGTTTCGCCCCGGCCGACAACCCGAAAATCGTGGTCTCGGTGATGGTCGAGAACGGTGAGTCCGGCTCCGGTGTCGCCGCGCCAGTGGTGCGTCAGGTCATGGATGCCTGGCTTCTGGACCAGGATGGTCGATTGAAGGCCGAATACGCCGGTCCTATCAGTGCGGAGGCTACGGCCCGTGATGAATAATTTTGATCGCATGCTCTCCAGCGAGGATGTGATGCGTCGCCGGGCGACGCTGCTGCAACGTCTGCATATCGATGGCCCGCTGTTGATCCTGCTGCTGATCCTCGCCGCAGGCAGTCTGTTCGTGCTGTATTCGGCCAGTGGCAAAAGCTGGGATTTGCTGGGCAAACAAGCCACGTCGTTCGGCATCGGCCTGGTGTCGATGATTGTCATCGCCCAGTTCGAACCACGGTTCATGGCGCGTTGGGTGCCGCTCGGCTACGTGGTCGGCGTGGTGCTGCTGATGGTGGTGGACATCATGGGCCACAACGCCATGGGCGCGACGCGCTGGATCAACATCCCCGGGGTGATCCGCTTCCAGCCCTCGGAGTTCATGAAGATCCTGATGCCGGCGACGATTGCCTGGTATCTGTCCAAACGCACGCTGCCACCGCAACTCAAGCACGTCGGCATCAGCCTGATGCTGATCGGTGTGCCGTTCATTCTGATCGTGCGCCAGCCCGACCTCGGCACGTCGCTGCTGATTCTGGCCGGCGGCGCGTTCGTGCTGTTCATGGGCGGACTGCGCTGGCGCTGGATCCTCAGCGTGCTGGCCGCCGCCGTACCGGTGGCGATCGCCATGTGGTTCTTCATTATGCACGACTACCAGAAGCAGCGGATCCTCACGTTCCTCGACCCGGAAAGCGATCCGCTCGGCACCGGCTGGAACATCATCCAGTCGAAAGCCGCGATCGGTTCCGGGGGCGTGTTCGGCAAGGGCTGGCTGCTGGGCACCCAGTCGCACCTGGACTTTTTGCCGGAAAGCCACACCGACTTCATCATCGCCGTACTGGGCGAGGAGTTCGGTCTGGTGGGCATCTGCGCGCTGCTGCTGATCTATCTGTTGCTGATCGGTCGCGGCCTGGTGATTACCGCCCAGGCGCAGACGCTGTTCGGCAAATTGCTCGCCGGCGCGCTGACCATGACGTTTTTTGTTTATGTTTTCGTCAACATCGGTATGGTCAGTGGCCTATTGCCGGTGGTGGGGGTGCCGTTGCCCTTCATTAGCTACGGAGGAACTTCGCTGGTGACACTGCTGTCAGCGTTTGGGGTTTTGATGTCGATTCATACGCATCGCAAGTGGATCGCACAGGTTTGAATAAGGTGAAGAGTTCAATGCAAGTCATGCGCAGCTGGGCGACTCGTTACGCGCCGTGGGTCGGCCTGGTCGGCATCCTTGGCAGCGCGCAGGAAGCGCTGGCCGGCGATTACGAAGGCTCACCGCAGGTGGCCGAATTCGTCGGTGAAATGACCCGCGACTACGGTTTTGCCGGCGAGCAACTGATGGCGGTGTTCCGCGAGGCGCAGCGCAAGCAGGCGATTCTCGACGCCATCTCCAAACCCGCCGAGCGGGTCAAGCAGTGGAAAGAATATCGCCCGATGTTCATCACCGACGCGCGCATCGCCCGTGGTGTGGACTTCTGGCGCCAGCACGAGGCCGTGCTGGCCCGTGCCGAGCAGGAATACGGCGTACCGGCACAAGTCATCGTGTCGATCATCGGCGTCGAGACCTTTTTCGGACGTAATACCGGCAATTACCGGGTGATTGATGCATTGTCCACGCTCGGTTTCGACTATCCTCCCCGTGCCGAATTTTTCCGCAAGGAATTGCGTGAGTTCCTGCTGCTGGCCCGTGAAGAACAGGTCGATCCATTGACCCTCAAAGGCTCGTACGCCGGGGCGATGGGCTTGCCGCAATTCATGCCGAGCAGCTTTCGCGCCTATGCGGTGGATTTCGACGGTGACGGTCACATCAATATCTGGACCAATCCGGACGATGCGATCGGCAGCGTGGCCAGTTACTTCAAACGGCATGGCTGGGTCGCCGGGGAACCGGTGGTCAGTCGCGCCGATGTGCGCGGCGAGCAGGTCGATGAAGGCCTGACCACCGGCATCGAGCCGACGAAAACGGTCGGAGAGTTGCGGGCGCTGGGCTGGTCAAGTCATGATGCGCTGCGCGATGATATGCCGGTTACTGCATTTCGCCTCGAAGGCGACAACGGCCCTGAATACTGGATGGGCCTGAAGAATTTCTACGCGATCACGCGTTATAACCGCAGCGTGATGTACGCCATGGCCGTACATCAACTGTCTGAAGAGCTGGTAAAAGCACGGGGCGTCAAGTAATGCGGGCATTGCCTATCAATAAACCCCTGAAGCTGGTGGCATTCGCCGCGTTGGCGGTGCTGGTCGCCAGCTGTTCGACCAGCCGCGCGCCAACCCAGAAGACCTCGTCTACCGCCGTACGTGCGCAGCCGGGGCTGGACATCAACCGCGCGCACAAAGACGGCGCGCCGTGGTGGGATGTCGATGTTTCGCGGATCCCGGACGCCACGCCGACCCTGCACACCGGCCCGTACAAGGCCAATCCGTACACCGTGCTGGGCAAGACCTATTTCCCGTTGCAGGAATCCAAGACCTACGTCGCCTCGGGCACGGCGTCCTGGTACGGCACCAAGTTCCACGGGCAGAACACCGCCAACGGCGAGGTGTATGACCTGTACGGCATGAGTGCTGCTCACAAGACTCTGCCACTGCCAAGTTACGTTCGGGTGACCAACCTGGACAACAACAAGAGCGTGATCCTGCGGGTCAACGATCGCGGGCCGTTCTATTCGGACCGGATCATCGACTTGTCCTACGCGGCCGCGAAGAAGCTCGGTTATGCCGAAATCGGCACCGCGCGGGTCAAGGTCGAGGGCATCGATCCGCAGCAATGGTGGGCCGCCAAGGGCCGTCCGGCGCCGCTGATGCTCAACGAGCCGCAAGTTGCGCAGAATAGCGCCCCGGTGATCACGGCGTCGGCCGGTACCATCGAGCAGTGGACCCCGCCACCGCAGCAACATGCCTCTGACACTGTCCCTGTACAGATCAGCGCAAAAAAAAACGCTTCTGCACCAGCGTCTGGCCAGTATCTGCAGGTGGGCGCGTTCGCCAACCCGGACGCTGCAGAACTCCTGAGGTCGAAGCTCAGCGGGATGGTGAGCGCTCCGGTGTTCATCAGCTCGATCGTGCGCAATCAGCAGACCCTGCACCGGGTACGCCTGGGGCCGATCGGGTCGCCGGGTGAGATCGCGCAGGTGCAGAACAGCGTGCGCCTGGCCAATCTCGGCTCGCCGAGCGTGGTCACCGAGTAAGAAACGTAGCACTTGATTGACGGTTCACTTGCGGTTTTGGGGGGTGGACCAGGTTGTTGGCTCGTCGAAGAACAAAAGCCCGGCAAGGGTGACTGGAGTGAGCAACTGAACACGCGATGGCCCGTTAGAAGGCTGTCTGAATAGTTTTGCCTTCGGGCAAGTTTCCATTAGCGATTTCGAGAGACGGATGAACATCACCACCTTTGCCAAACGCCTGTGTCTGCTAGTCCCGCTGCTCCTCTCGCCAGCCGCCTTCGCGGCCGAGATGATGCCGTCGCCACCTCAACTGGCTGCAAAAGCCTACGTGCTCATGGACGCCAGCAGCGGCAACGTGCTGGTGGAGAACAACGGTGACCAGCGTCTGCCGCCAGCCAGCCTGACCAAACTGATGACCGCGTACATCGCTACGCTGGAAATCCGTCGTGGCCAGATCGGTGAGAACGACCCGGTGACCGTCAGCGAAAACGCCTGGCGTACCGGCGGCTCGCGGATGTTCATCAAAGTCGGCTCGCAAGTGACCGTCAGCGACCTGCTGCACGGCATCATCATCCAGTCCGGCAACGACGCCAGCGTTGCGCTGTCCGAGCACATCGCCGGCAGCGAAGACGCGTTCGCCGACCTGATGAACAAGACGGTCGCCGATCTGGGCATGACCAACTCGCACTTCATGAACCCGACCGGTCTGCCGAACCCTGAGCACTACTCGTCGGCTCACGACATGGCGATCCTGGCCCGTGCGATCATCCATGAAGACCCGGCTCACTACGCGATCTACTCGCAGAAAGAGTTCTTCTGGAACGGCATCAAGCAGCCTAACCGCAACCTGCTGCTGTGGCGCGACAAGACCGTTGACGGTCTGAAAACCGGTCACACCGACGAAGCCGGCTACTGCATGGTGTCCTCGGCTGTACGTGATGGCCAGCGTCTGATCGCCGTGGTGTTCGGCACCAACAGCGAAGTGGCGCGTGCCGCTGAAACCCAGAAGCTGCTGACCTACGGTTTCCGTTTCTTCGAAACCCAGACCTTCTACCAGAAGGGCACCGAACTGGCTCAGGCCCCGGTGTGGAAAGGCACCACCAGTCAAGTCAAGGCCGGCCTGGCTGAAGACCTGACCATGACCCTGCCAAAAGGCCAGCTGAAAAAGCTCGCTGCCAGCATGACCATGAACCCGCAACTGACCGCGCCAATCGCCAAGGGCGACGTGATCGGTAAAGTCGAAGTGAAACTGGACGACAAGGTAGTGCACAGCGCTGACCTGATCGCTCTGGACGCTGTCGAGGAGGGTGGTATCTTCCGCCGCATGTGGGATAGCATCCGTCTATTCTTCTACGGCTTGTTCAACTGATTTGTGTTGACCTGCATGGCCCCGCCCCGATCCGGTGCGGGGCCATGTGCGTTACCACGGCTTGCGCTCTAGAGGCCGTTACGCCATGACCGATACCGAAGTAAAGGCGCCAAAGATCGAATTTCCGCAGACTGATTATCCGATTAAGGTGATCAGCGATACGGGCGTCGGCAACAAAGACAAAATCATCGACATCGTCAAGAAACACGCAACCATCAATGATGAGCGCATCGACGAGCGTCAAAGCAGCAACGGCAAGTACACCACCATCCAGCTGCACATCGTCGCGACAGACCAGGATCAGCTGTACAACATCAACAGCGAACTGCGGGCTTCCGGTTTCGTGCACATGGTGTTGTGATGCCGGGCACGCTGGGCTTTCGCGAACTTGGCCAGATGGCTTACGAGCCGGTCTGGCATGCCATGCAACGCTTCACCAACGAACGCGGCAGCGATGCCGCCGACGAAATCTGGCTGGTCGAGCACCCTCCGGTGTTCACCCAGGGCCAGGCCGGCAAGGCCGAACACCTGTTGCTGCCGGGCGATATCCCGGTGGTACAGGTCGATCGCGGCGGGCAGGTGACTTATCATGGCCCCGGCCAATTGGTGGCTTACCTGTTGCTGGATGTGCGCAAGCTGGGTTTCGGCGTACGTGATCTGGTCACGCGCATGGAACAGTGCCTGATCGAACTGCTGGCCAGCTACGGCGTCACCGCCGCCGCCAAGCCAGATGCTCCCGGCGTCTACGTCGACGGAGCGAAAATCGCTTCTCTGGGTTTGCGGATTCGCCACGGTTGCTCCTTTCATGGCCTAGCCCTGAACGTGGATATGAACCTGGAGCCGTTTCGACGGATTAATCCCTGCGGCTATGCCGGGCTGGCGATGACCCAGCTGAGCGATCACGCAGGATCGATTGAATTTGCCGAGGTAAGTGCCCGGCTGCGCGCGCAGCTCGTCAAACACCTCGACTATGCTGAGCAGACGACCCTGACGGGCGGAATCGACTGATATGACTACTGATGCAGTGCAAACCATGATCCCGACGCTCGACGTGACCGAGCGCCCGGCCCCGCGTCCCAAGGTTGAAGCCGGCGTCAAGCTGCGCGGCGCCGAGAAGGTTGCACGCATCCCGGTAAAGATCATTCCGACCACCGAACTGCCGAAGAAACCCGACTGGATTCGCGTGCGCATCCCGGTTTCGCCGGAAGTCGACCGGATCAAGAGTCTGCTGCGCAAGCACAAGCTGCACAGCGTCTGCGAAGAAGCCTCCTGCCCGAACCTGGGCGAGTGCTTCTCCGGCGGCACCGCGACCTTCATGATCATGGGCGACATCTGCACCCGTCGTTGCCCGTTCTGCGACGTTGGCCACGGTCGTCCGAAACCACTGGACGTCAACGAGCCGGAGAGCCTGGCGATCGCCATTGCCGACCTCAAGCTCAAGTACGTGGTGATCACCTCGGTTGACCGCGACGACCTGCGTGACGGTGGTGCCCAGCACTTTGCCGACTGCATCCGCGAGATCCGCAAGCTGTCGCCGAACGTGCAGCTGGAAACCCTGGTCCCGGACTACCGTGGCCGCATGGACATCGCCCTGGAAATCACTGCCGCCGAGCCGCCGGATGTGTTCAACCACAACCTGGAAACCGTGCCGCGCCTGTACAAGGCTGCGCGTCCGGGTTCGGACTACCAGTGGTCGCTGACCCTGCTGCAACGTTTCAAGCAGATGATGCCGCACATCCCGACCAAATCCGGCCTGATGCTCGGCCTGGGCGAGACTGACGAAGAAGTCATCGAAGTCATGAAGCGCATGCGCGAACACGACATCGACATGCTGACCCTCGGCCAGTACCTGCAACCGTCGCGCAGCCACTTGCCGGTGCAGCGTTTCGTGCACCCGGACACCTTCGCCTGGTTCGCCGAGGAAGGTTACAAGATGGGCTTCAAGAACGTTGCTTCCGGTCCGCTGGTACGTTCCTCGTATCACGCCGACGAGCAGGCGAAACTGGTCAAGGCTGAACTGCTCGGTTCCTGATCCGGCGCTGATAGCCTCGAAAAATACCCGCTTCGGCGGGTATTTTTGTTTGGGCCTGCCGCGCACTCTTTTGTTTGTCTCTGGACCTGACTAATGTGTCTGCAAGACTTCACACAGGGAGACCCATGGATGACCGTTCGACCGACCCACAGCCTTTTTCCGCATAAACCCGTACCGGCGCTGCCATCCGAAGGGCTGATCGGCGTGATCGCCCCTGCTGGCCCCGGTGCGCTGGACACGGAAAAGGCTGTGCAGTGGATGCGCGCCCGCGGCTATGCGCTGAAAGTGTTCCCCGGTGTCTACGAGAAGGACGGCTATCTGGCCGGCAGCGATGACGTACGCCTCAACGACCTGCATGCCGCGTTCGCCGACCCTGAAGTCGACGCGATCATTTGCCTGCGCGGCGGCTACGGTACGCCGCGCCTGCTGGACCGGATCGATTACGATCTGCTCAGCCGCCACGCCAAGCCGTTTGTCGGCTACAGCGACATCACCGCGCTGCATCTGGCGATCAGTCGCTACGCCGGGTTCGTGACCTTCCACGGCCCGCTGCTCAACGCCGATTTGCTGGGCGACAAGGAGCCGCCGACTGTCACTTCATTCTTCGCCATGCTGCGCGGTCAGTTGAAGGCGGGGAGTGTGTTGAGCCATCCGGTGGCTTATCCCTTGACCACCGTCGAACCGGGCATTGCGCACGGGCGTTTGCTCGGCGGCAATCTGGCGATGATCGCCGCAACGCTGGGCACGCCGTATGAGATTGATGTCGAGGGCGTGATTCTGCTGATCGAGGACGTCAACGAGCCGCTGTATCGCATCGACCGTTTGCTCACGCAGATGCGTCTGGCCGGCAAGCTGGCCAGATTGCGCGGTGTGCTGGTGGGGGATGTCGCCGGGGTCGATGTCGAGGCTTTGAACCGCTTGCTCAAGCAGACGTTCGAGCCGTTACGGATTCCGGTGCTGTCGGGGTGGCGCAGCGGGCATTGTGATCCGAACCTGACGCTGCCGATGGGGGCGCTGGTGCGACTGGATGCGGGGAAGAAGGAATTGATGTTGGAACAGGATGTGGTGATCAAGACTGAAACGGTTATTGCCTGACAGTCAGTCTTCGCGAGCAGGCTCGCTCCCACATTGGAATACGGTCAACTGTGGGAGCGAGCCTGCTCGCGAAAGCGATACCCGCCATACGGCAGTGTTTCTATTGGGCGCGCAGGCTCTCAAGCAGCTTATGCGTCGGATACCCGTCCGCCGGCCAGCCAAACGACTGTTGGGCACTGCGGATCGCCTTGCGGGTATTGGCGCCGATAATCCCGTCCGCCGTGCCCGCATCGTAATTACGCGCGCTCAGCAGGTTCTGCAATTCGATGCGTTCGGAACGGCTCAGTGGCAGATCGTCTTTCGGCCAGGTGCCGTTGATCAGGCCTGCGCCGTTGAAGCGCTCGGACAACAGACTGACCGCCAGCGCATAGGACGACGAGTTGTTGTACTTGAGGATCGCCCGGAAGTTGTCGAGGATCAGGAACGCCGGGCCACGGTAACCGGCCGGCAGCAGCAGGGCCGCGGACAGCTGTTCCGAACCGGCTGGGGCCTGACCGCCATTGGGCAGAATCACCCCCAGTTGACGCCATTCAGCGACGGTCTTGCGCATCGCGCCATCGGCCAAGGTGTAGTTGAAGCCGCTCGGCAGTTGCACTTCGAAGCCCCATGGCTGACCACGCTGCCAGCCGGAGCTTTGCAGGTAATGCGCTGTGGAGGCCAGGGCATCGGCCGGGCTGCCCCAGATGTCGCGGCGGCCGTCACCGTCGAAATCCACGGCGTGGGTGTTGTAGGTGGTCGGAATGAACTGGGTCTGGCCCATCGCCCCGGCCCACGAGCCGAGCATCTTCTCTGGAGTGATATCGCCCTGTTGCAGGATCTGCAGCGCCGCGATCAGTTGCGCATGGGCGAAGCCCGGGCGGCGGCCTTCGTAGGCCAGGGTCGCCAGCGAGTTGATCACCGATTTGCTGCCCTGGAACTGACCGAAGTTGCTTTCCATGCCCCATACCGACACCAGTGCCTGGCGATCCACGCCATAACGTTGTTCGATGCTTTGCAGGATGTCGGCGTACTGACTGATCAGCGCCTGCCCCTTGCGCACTCGCAGCGGCGACAGGGCGCCATCGAGGTATTCCCATACCGGACGAGAGAACTCCGGCTGGCTGCGGTCGGCTTTGATCACACTGGCATCGAAGCTGACATTGGCAAACGCGCGGTCGAACAGATCGGCGCGGATCCCGGCTGCCAAGGCATCCTTGCGGAAACCCGCCTGCCATTCGGCAAAGGTCTGGGTTGGCTGAAGATCAAGCGGGTCAGCGGACGGCACTACCGGCGGGATGATTGCCGGGGCTGTTGCGACAGGGGCGGCTTGAAGGGGTTGCGCATCGGCGGCGGTAGGTTTTTCCGCGCAGGCGACAAGCAGAATGAAGCTGGAGGCAGCGATCAGTTGGCGAACGGGCCAACGACGGGAAAGACTGAAGGGCATGCACAGTTCCAGGGGATACGAATCAGGTGCAGACCTTAACATGACCAGGGGGTGCTGTGCTTCAGGCGGCCAGAAAGTAAGAAGCCTCCCAGCTATTAGACTGGAAGGCTTCGCGGCGGTAGCTGCCTTTACCCTTGGTTGGTCGTTCCTGGCGACTGCGGAACAGGGGTTGGGCGATGATGGATTTGGCCTTGTTCGGGCCATGTTTCGATGGCTTTTTGCTCATGAGGGTTCTCTCGAGTGAGTGGTTTTGCGGGGGAAATAATCTGCCGATGTTGGACGTCTGTCCAGTCCCTGATATGTAGGAATGTTCTGACGCTTTCGCGAGCAGGCTCGCTCCCACAGTTGGAAAGCACTTCAATGTGGGAGCGAGCCTGCTCGCGAAGGGTCGTTATACGGTATGACAGATTATTCGGCGGGAAGAGTCAGGCGCTGGCCGGACATCAACAGCGCCAACCGGCTCAGGCTCATCCACGGCGAACCGGCGGCCTGACCCTTGATCTGCGCATCGATGCGCTGGGCTTCGAGCAACAACTGCGCCCAGCGTTGCGCCGAGTAGCGTTGCAGGGCTTTGCTCATCAGCGGTTTGCGCTTGTCCCAGACTGGCGGTTTCGCCTGGCTGAAGCACTTGTCCAGCGGCGTGCCTTGGCTGTACTGCAGCGAGATATTGGCCAGCAGGCGCAACTCCCGCGCCAGTGCCCAGAGAATCACCGGTGGCTCGACGCCTTCACCGCGCAGGCCTTCAAGCATGCGCAAGGCGTGGGCCGGTTCGCCGTTGAGTACGGCGTCGGTCAGGCCAAACACGTCGAAGCGCGCACTGTCGGCCACCGCGGCCTGCACGGTTTCGACGGTGATCTGCCCACCTTCGGCCATCAACTTGAGCTTTTCGATTTCCTGCGCAGCGGCGAGCAGGTTGCCCTCGACGCGTGCGGCGATCAGTTCGACCGCGTCCTGGCTGGCCGACAAGCCGGCCTGCGACAGACGCTGGCGAATCCAGCTCGGCAACTGGTTGGCATCCACCGGCCAGATCTGGATGAACTGGGTCTGCTGGCCTTCGACCAGGGCCTTGCCCCACTTGGTTTTCTGCGCACTGCCGTCGAGCTTGGGCAAGCTGATCAGCAGCACCGTGTCTTCAGCGGGGCGCGAGCAGTATTCGATCAGCGCGGCGGCGCCCTTGTCACCGGGCTTGCCCGAAGGCAGGCGCAGTTCCAGTAGGCGTTTTTCGGCGAACAGCGACATGCTGGCGCCGGCCTGCAACAAGGTCCCCCAATCGAAATTGGCGTCGGCGGCGAACACCTGGCGTTCGTCGAAACCTTGCTGGCGGGCAGCACTGCGAATGGCGTCGGCGGCTTCCTGGCACAACAGCGGGTCATCGCCGCTGATGATATAGACGGGCGCGAGCGCGCCTTGCAGGTGTTTGCCGAGTTGAGCGGGAGCGAGCTTCATAAGAGAGGGCGAACGGGGCGCCTGAGCGCCCCGTACGTCTTACTGCTGCGGCAGTTCGAGCGGCGACTGACGCGGGGTTTCCGCTTCAGCTTTCTGTGCCGCCTTCAGCGCGTCGGCTTCAGCCCGGGCACGGTCGTTGGCCGCTTGCTGCAATTGCTGCAGTTGGCCCGGCGTCAGCTGTTGCAGGCGCAGCATCATGCGCTGAACCAGTTCGCGACGGGTTTCGCGACGGGCGTCGTTGGCTTCCTGATCGGAGCCGACGAGGTTGTTGCCGTCGTGGATGAACACTTTCTGCACTTCAAGCTTGTCGCTCAGCAGGTTCAGATTGTGTTCGCCTACGATGTCGTAGTTCAGCACGGTGGTCACTTGGTACTCACCCGTACGACCGGCGCCGGCGTAGCTGAGGATGCGCTGGTTTTCCTGTTCGTCAGCCAGATACAGCTTGTACGGTGCACCGCTGTAGACCTTGACGCCGCTGGACTCGAGCACCTGACGCAGCTGGGTGACGGTCTCGCCATAAGCGTTACGGGCGCTCAGATCGAGCTCCTTGATCGACAGTTCGTTGGTGCCGGTGCCACGCAGCTGGAAACCGCAGGCGCTCAGCAGAACGGCGAGGCCCATCACCAGCAGATTGCGTTTGATCATTGTGTTGCTCCCCTTGAAACCATGTGGGCCGACCCTGCGGCCCGAAAGGTTTTACAGTGCGTCAGGCGAGCCTGACGCCCAATCCAATTTAGCTGGCGACGATGTTAACCAGTTTCCCCGGTACAACGATCACTTTGCGAATGGTCAGACCGTCGACGAAACGCAGCACGTTTTCGTTGGCGCGGGCCGCCGCTTCAACTTCTTCGCGGGTGGCGCTGGCCGGCATTTCGATCTGGCCACGCAGCTTGCCGTTCACTTGAATGACCAGTTGCAGGCTGTCCTGCACCAGTGCGCTTTCATCGACCGCAGGCCAGCCGGCATCGATCACCGGGTCCGCGTGGCCCAGTTGATTCCACAGCTCATGGCTGATGTGCGGCGTGATCGGAGCCAGCAACAACGTCACGGCTTCCAGACCTTCGTGAATCAGCGCGCGGTCCTGTTCGGTGCCTTGCGCAGCTTTTTCCAGCACGTTCATCAGCGTCATCACCTGAGCGATGGCGGTGTTGAATTTGTGGTTCTGGCCGACGTCATGGCTGGCCTGTTTGATGGCCAGGTGGATGGCGCGGCGCACGGCTTTCTGCTCGTCGTTCAGGCCGGCGATGTCCAGCTTGCCCGGCAGGCCCTGAGTGACGTGGGCCTGCGCCAGGCGCCAGACGCGCTTGAGGAAACGGTGCGAGCCTTCAACGCCGGAGTCCGACCATTCGGCGCTCATGTCCGGCGGCGAAGCGAACATCATGAACAGGCGGCAGGTGTCGGCGCCGAACTGATCGATCATCGACTGTGGGTCGACGCCGTTGTTCTTCGACTTGGCCATTTTCTCGGTGCCACCGATTTCCACCGGCAAGCCGTCGGATTTCAATTTGGCGCTGATGACCTTGGCCTTGCTGTCACGCTCGAGTTCCACGTCCGCCGGGTTGAACCAGGTGTAGGCACCGTTGGCTTCGCGACGATAGTAAGTCTCGGCGATCACCATGCCCTGGGTCAGCAGGTTCTTGAACGGCTCGTTGGAGCTGACCAGACCTTCGTCACGCATCAGCTTGTGGAAGAAACGCGCGTACAGCAGGTGAAGAATGGCGTGTTCGATACCGCCGATGTACTGATCCACCGGCAACCAGTGGTCGGCCGCGGATTTTTCCACCAGGCCACCTTCGAAGTGCGGCGAGGCGTAACGGGCGTAGTACCACGAGGACTCGACGAAGGTGTCCATGGTGTCGGTTTCACGCTTGGCAGGCTGGCCGCATTTCGGGCAGCTGCACTCGTAGAATTCCGGCATGCGCGCCAGCGGCGAACCGGCGCCGTCCGGCACTACGTCTTCCGGCAGCACCACCGGCAACTGGTCTTCCGGCACCGGCACGTCACCGCAGGTGGCGCAGTGGATGATCGGAATCGGGCAACCCCAGTAGCGCTGGCGGCTGATGCCCCAGTCGCGCAGGCGGAACTGGGTACGCGAGGCGCCGAGGTTTTTCTTGATCAGGGCGACTTCCATGGCGTCGAAAGCGCCGGTGAAGTCCAGGCCGTCGAACTCGCCGGAATTGATCAGCGTACCGTGCTCGCCGTAGGCGTCTTGCCACGGAGCCGGGTTGGTGTCGCCGGAGCTGGTGCGCACCACCGATTTCACCGGCAGGTCGTACTTGTGGGCGAATTCGAAATCGCGCTCGTCATGCGCCGGGACCGCCATCACGGCGCCGTCGCCGTAGTGCATCAGCACGTAGTTGGCGACCCAGACCGGGAGTTTTTCACCGGTCAGCGGGTGCTCGACGAACAGGCCGGTCGGCAGGCCTTTTTTCTCTTGAGTGGCGACGTCGGCTTCAGCCACGCTGCCGCCCTTGCATTCGGCGATGAAGGCTTGCAGCTCTGGGTTGTTCTGCGCTGCCTGGGTGGCCAGCGGGTGCTCGGCAGCCACGGCAACGTAGGTCGCGCCCATCAGGGTGTCCGGACGGGTGGTGAAGACCTTGAGGGTGCCTGCTTCGCCGATCGAGTCGACGTTGTACGGGAACTGCACTTCCATGCCGCGGGACTTGCCGATCCAGTTGCGCTGCATGGTCTTGACCTGTTCCGGCCAGCCAGTCAGTTCGTCGAGGCTCTCCAGCAGCTCATCCGCGTAAGCGGTGATCTTGAAGTAGTACATCGGGATTTCGCGCTTTTCGATCAGCGCGCCGGAGCGCCAGCCGCGACCGTCGATCACCTGTTCGTTGGCCAGCACGGTCTGGTCGACCGGGTCCCAGTTCACGGTGCCGTTCTTGCGGTAGATCACACCTTTTTCGAACAGGCGAGTGAACAGCCATTGTTCCCAGCGGTAGTAATCCGGCTTGCAGGTGGTCACTTCACGGGACCAGTCCACCGCCAGGCCCAGGCTGCGCAGCTGGGACTTCATATAGGCGATGTTTTCGTAGGTCCACTTGGCGGGCGCCACGTTGTTCTTCATCGCGGCGTTTTCCGCCGGCATGCCGAAGGCGTCCCAACCCATCGGTTGCAGAACGTTCTTGCCTTGCATGCGCTGGTAGCGGGAGATCACGTCGCCGATGGTGTAGTTGCGCACGTGCCCCATGTGTAGCTTGCCGCTGGGGTAAGGGAACATCGACAGGCAGTAGTAGGTTTCCTTGCCTTGCTGTTCACTGACTTCAAAGGACTTTTGCTCGTCCCAGAACGACTGGGCGGCGGCTTCGATTTCACGGGGCTGATATTGTTCGTGCATGGCTACTTTTGTACTGGATAGGGGTGGCCTAATCCTCTTCAACGCGCCCTCCGGGGGATGCTCCGGACAGGCTGGAAGTGGAATGACAGGAAGCGCCGTAGCATACATGACCGCGCTTGGCCTAGGGAAACCCTGATTACAGCTGTCTGGCCCCGGAAAACCGTGGCGAGGGCCGTTGGTCGCGGCGTTCAGCCGGTTTGTGCAGCGAAGCTAAGCTCTTATTGGGGAGTGAGTCTTATCTTCAATGAGGTGAGGGATGGTGGAGCAACGGCAAAAAAACGTGACGAAACCCGAGTTGTACGAACGGTTGATGGATCGTCTGGGCATGGCGCTCGACGCTGCAAAAACCGCTGGCCGGCTGCGCGACGAGCGCCCCGTGGAACTGGAATTGCGTGGCTTGAGCCCCGCCGAGTTCAAACTGGTCAAGGCCTATCTGGATCGCAGTGAGCGTGAATCGCATGGATACCTGTCGCAGGCAGTGAAACAGCTCGATGCAGCACATTCAGCCAAGGTCATCTGGCTCAAGGACAAGGCGCCCGGCAGAGACACCGTCAAGGTTCGTTCTGTGCAGGCCAAGTAATCGCATGGCAGGTCGAGTAACGGATCTTTTCCAACAGGATCCTACCTATCGGTTGTAACGTGTCATTAACACTCTTAGGCTTCGGGCATCTCTGGAGATGCCCCGATGCCTTTGCGTTACTTCATCAAACAACTTCTATTGCCGCCTGGCATTCTTTTGCTGCTGTTGCTGGTCGCCTGGTGGCTGCGCCGCTCCCGGCCACGGCTGGCCGGCCTGTGTTTTGCCCTTGGCCTGGGTGGTTTCTGGCTGATGAGCCTGCCGGTGGTGGTGCAGTGGGGCGCCAAGGCGCTGGAGCGTGAGCCGCCGCTGCCCCGTGACGCGTGGTCGATATTGGCGCAGCGCGCCGATGCCATCGTGGTGCTGGGTTCCGGGCGCGAGCGCGGCGATCTGGCCTGGGGCGAGGACCAGCCAACCGGCGTGGGGCTGGAGCGTCAGCGCTATGCGGCGCGACTGGCCAAGGCCTCCGGGCTGCCGATTCTGACCAGCGGTGGCTTGCATTACGGCACGCCGCCGACCGAGGCGAAGCTGATGGCCGATTCGTTGCGCGATGATTTCGGCGTGACCACGCGCTGGCAGGAAGGCGAGAGCCGTACCACCTGGGAAAACGCCAAATTCAGCGCCGACATCTTGTTGCCACAAGGCATCAAGCGCGTCGTGGTGGTCACGCAGGCCTGGCACATGCCGCGCGCCGTGTGGTGTTTCCAGCAGGCAGGATTCGAAGTGGTGCCGGCGCCCGTCGGGTTTCTCGGGACCGATAATGCGCGCCCGTTTGGTGGCTGGCTGCCGGAGTTCAAGTCGATCTGGCAGAGCGGGCAGTTGCTGAATGAGGCGGTGGGGCAGGTGGGGTATTCGTTGTTTTACCGGGGTGATGCCAACCCTGATTGATTGGGTGCTGCTGATGCCCATTCGCGAGCAAGCCCGCTCCCACATTTGAATTGCATTCCAAATGTGGGAGCGGGCTTGCTCGCGAAGCTTTTTAAAGGGTTTTCGACATCCGGCTCGCCATCAGCGCCCAGCCAAACAGCAGCACACAGACGATGATCAGCGGCCACGAACGCCATTGCAGGTACGGCGTCAGGTTGTGCATCGGCACCACTTCGCCATACAGAATGCCCTGTTCGAACTGCGGGATCTGCTCGGTGATCTGCCCGAACGGGTTGATCAGTCCGGTCACGCCATTGTTCGTAGCGCGGATCATCCAGCGGCCTGCCTCAAGTGCGCGCATTTGCGCCATTTGCAGGTGTTGCAGCGGGCCGATCGAGGTGCCGAACCAGGTGTCGTTGCTGATCGTCAGCAGCAGATCGCTGCGTGCCGACAGCCCAGCGGCGAATTCGGGATACACCACTTCGTAGCAGATGAATGGCGCGATTTGATAACCCTTGGCCTGCAGCAATGGCTGATCCGCCGGCCCGCGAGCGAAGTCGGACATTGGCAAATCAAAGAACGCAATCAACCCGCGCAGCAGATCCTGCAACGGTACGTATTCACCGAACGGCACCAGTTTCTGCTTGAGGTAAGTGCCATCGCCTTCGCCGACCACGGTGATGCCGTTGAAGAAGCGTTTTTCGTGACGAACCGTCTCGCGGATCGGCACCCCGGTGATCAGCGCCGATTTACGCTCGGCGGCGAAGTTACCCATCATGTTCAGGTAGCCCTCGGCGGACTCCTTGAGCACCGGCACGGCGGTTTCCGGCCAGATCAGCAGGTCCACCGGCTTCGAGCGAAAACTCAGGTCGCGATACAGCGCCAGTTGCGCGTTAAGCTGCGCCGGATCCCATTTCATGCTTTGTTCGACGTTGCCCTGAATCGCGGCGACGCTCAGTGCCGGGCCGGACGGACTGGTCCAGGCGTGGCCCTTGAGCGCAATACCCGCCACCCATGGCCCGACCAGCAACAGCAAACCGGCCGCGATAAAGCCTTTACGACCGGTTTGCAGCAAGCGCGGCGCGTTATAGATCAGCGCCGCAGTCAGCGCCAGAACGAACGACACCAGCCACATGCCACCCACTGGCGCGAGCCCGGCCAATGGGCCGTCGAGCTGGCTGTAGCCGGAGTAGAGCCACGGAAAACCAGTGAGGAACCAGCCACGAAACGCTTCCTGCCCGACCCACAGCGCGGCAAACGCCAGCGCATCGGCCAACGGTGCCTCGTTGCGGCGCAACCAGCGCGCCCAGACCCAGGCGGGCAGGGCGAAGAAAAACGCGATCGCTGCGGTGAACAGCAGCATCAGGAACCCGGCCAGCAGCACCGACGCGCCACCGAAATGGTGGATGCTGTAGTAAATCCAGCTGGTACCGGCGCCGAACAGGCCGAAACCGAAGCACCAGCCACGGCCCAGTGCCTGACGCGGTTTCAGCTCGCGCAGGCCGGCGTAGAACAGGCCGACCGCGAGCAAAGCCAGCGGCCAGATGTTGAACGGGGCGAGGGCGAAGGTGGTGATTGCACCGGCCGCCACGGCCAGCAGGTTACCGGGCCAGCCGGGGCGGGTTGTCCAGCGCATTTCAATCCTTAGATTTCTTACCGGGCGATAGGGGTCAGTCGCAGCAAATGAATCCGACGGCTGTCGGCGTTCAGGATGCGGAAACGATAGGCGCCGATTTCAGTGATTTCGTTGCGTTTTGGCAAGTGCCCGAACGCGCTCATCACCAGGCCGCCGACGGTGTCGAATTCGTCGTCGGAGAATTCGCTGTCGAAGAACTCGTTGAAGTTCTCGATCGGCGTCAGGGCCTTGATCAGGAAGTCGCCGCTGGGCAGCGGTTTGATGTAGCTGTCTTCTTCGACGTCGTGCTCGTCTTCGATGTCGCCGACGATCTGCTCCAGCACGTCTTCAATCGTCACCAGGCCGGCGACGCCGCCGTATTCGTCGATGACGATGGCCATGTGGTTGTGGTTGGCGCGGAATTCACGCAGCAACACGTTCAGACGCTTGGACTCGGGCACGAAGGTGGCCGGGCGCAGCAGGTCCTTGATGTTGAAGCTGTCACCGTTCTCCTTGAGGATCAGCGGCAGCAGATCCTTGGCCAGCAGCACGCCCATCACGTCGTCGTGGCTTTCGCCGATGACCGGATAGCGCGAGTGGGCCGAGTCGACCACGGCCGGGAGGAATTCACGGGGTGTCTGGTTCGCCTTGATGCTGATCATCTGCGAGCGCGGCACCATGATGTCGCGTACTTGCAGGTCAGCCACTTGAATGGCGCCTTCGACGATGGCCAGCGCTTCGCTGTCCAGCAGTTTGTTCTGATGTGCATCACGCAGCAGCTCAAGCAGCTCCTGACGGTTCTTCGGCTCGTGGGCAAAAGCCTGGGTCAGTTTACCCAGCCATGACTTCTGCCCGTTGCTCGATCGATCTTCGCTCATAGCGATTACTCTGAATCCTTTGTTGTAACGATAGGGGATGTTTCGGCTTCGTCGTCCGCGTACGGATCGGGATAGCCCAGTTCGGCAAGCAACTCGCGTTCCAGTGCTTCCATTTCTTCGGCTTCGTCGTCATCTATATGGTCGTAACCGAGCAGATGCAAGCAGCCGTGAATGACTAGATGTGCCCAATGGGCCTGGAGTTCCTTGCCTTGTTCGGCAGCTTCGCGCTCGACCACGGCCACGCAGATCACCAGATCGCCGAGCAGCGGGATGTCGAGAAACTCGTCCGGGACTTCGGCCGGGAACGACAGGACGTTGGTCGCGTAATCCTTATGGCGCCAGGTGTGATTCAGCTCACGACCTTCTTCCTCGTCAACCAGACGAATGGTCATTTCCGAGTCGGCGCTGCGCTGGCGCAGGGCCAGTTCGCACCATTTGCGGAAGTCGGCTTCACTCGGGGCGTTCGCTTCGGTAGCGATTTGCAGATCCAGCTCAAGCATCGCGCGAGGTTTCCCTGGCGGCTTCGGCACGGGTCTCGAAGCGCTCGTAGGCCTCGACGATCCGCTGCACCAATGGATGGCGCACGACGTCTTTAGGCTGGAAGTGGGTGAAACTGATGCCCGGGACATCCTTGAGTACTTCGATCACATGATGCAGCCCGGACTTGGTGCCGCGCGGCAGGTCGACCTGGGTGATGTCGCCGGTGATGACCGCGGTGGAGCCAAAGCCGATCCGGGTCAGAAACATCTTCATCTGCTCGACGGTGGTGTTCTGGCTTTCGTCGAGAATGATGAAGCTGTTATTCAGCGTACGACCGCGCATGTAGGCCAGCGGCGCGACTTCGATCACCTGGCGCTCGATCAGCTTGGCCACGTATTCGAAGCCGAGCATTTCGTAGAGGGCGTCGTACAGCGGGCGCAGGTACGGGTCGATCTTCTGGGCGAGATCACCCGGCAGGAAACCGAGTTTTTCACCGGCTTCAACCGCCGGACGTACCAGCAGGATGCGGCGGATCTGCTCGCGCTCCAGGGCATCAACGGCGCAAGCCACGGCCAGATAGGTCTTGCCGGTACCGGCCGGACCGATGCCGAAGTTGATGTCGTTGCCGAGGATTTCCTTCACATAGCGCAGCTGATTCAGGCCGCGTGGGCGAATCATGCCTTTCTTGGTGCGCAGGGCGACGGAGGCTTCGGCGGGGGCGTGGTTGTCCAGTTCGACCACGGCCGATTCCTGGAGGAACAGGTGCACCATGTCTGGCGACAGCTCGGTACCCTTGGTTTCGCGGTACAGGCGGCGCAGCAGGTTTTCCGCAGACGTGGTGTGCTTGGGGTCGCCGATCAGCTCGAACTGGTTTCCGCGATTGCGGATCTCGATGGCCAGGCGCTGTTCGATCAAGCGCAGATGCTCGTCGAATTGCCCGCACAGATTGGCGAAGCGGCGAGCCTCAAAGGGCTCGAGGATAAAACGATGTGGTTCTATGGGTGCGTTCAAGGTCGTATTTAGCCGCCCTGGGGCAATTAAGATGAAATCAAGGATAACGCCAGTGGCGTGGGTGCGAAAGCTCTTAAATATCGATGCGAGTTTGGAGCGCCTTTCTATGGCGGGTGGAGTTATCTGTGGCGAGGGGATTCATCCCCGATGGGCCGCGGAGCGGCCCCAAAACCAGAGCTCTCGTTATGGCAGATTCACCGCAACTTCAGCTTTGGGTCGGCTGCGCCAACCATCGGGGATAAATCCCCTCACCACAACAGCCCTGCCACAGAAGACGCGCGGTGTTACTGGATCAACGAGCCGCGCAGCGAGTGCGGTTGCGCCGCGTCGATGTGCACGTCGGCGAACTGGCCGATCAGGGTCGGATTATCGCAGCGGAAGTTGACGATACGATTATTCTCGGTACGCCCTTGCAGCTCGCCCGGGTCTTTCTTCGAGTAGTCGGTGACCAGAATGCGCTGGATCGAACCGACCATTTGTCGGCTGATCTCGAACCCTTGCTGATTCAAACGATGCTGCAAGGCGTTCAGGCGTTCTTTCTTCAGCTCTTCCGGGGTGTCGTCGGCCAGATCGGCCGCCGGGGTGCCCGGGCGCTGGCTATAGACGAACGAGTAGGAGAAGTCGAAACCGACATCGGCAATCAGCTTCATGGTCTGTTCGAAGTCTTTCTCGGTCTCGCCAGGGAAGCCGACGATGAAGTCCGAACTGATGCAGATGCCCGGTACCGCAGCGCGCAGTTTACGCAGCTTGGATTTGTACTCCAGCGCGGTGTGGTTGCGCTTCATCGCCGCGAGGATCCGGTCAGAACCCGACTGCACCGGCAAGTGCAGGTGTTTGACCAGCTCCGGCACTTCGGCGTGGGCCTGGATCAGGCTGTCGGAGAACTCCAGCGGGTGCGAAGTGGTGTAGCGGATGCGGTCGATGCCGTCGACAGCGGCGACCACGCGGATCAGCTCTGCCAGATCGGCCAGGCGACCGTCATGAGTCGTACCGCGATAACCGTTGACGTTCTGCCCCAGCAAGGTCACTTCACGCACGCCGTTCTCGGCGAGGTGGATGATCTCGGCAATTACGTCATCGAACGGCCGGCTGACTTCTTCGCCACGGGTGTAAGGCACCACGCAGAACGTGCAGTACTTGCTGCAACCTTCCATCACCGACACGTAGGCGCTCGGGCCGTCGATGCGCGGCTCGGGCAAATGGTCGAATTTTTCGATTTCCGGGAACGAGACGTCGACTTGCGGCAACTTGCTGCTGCGTGCGGCGTCGATCATTTCCGGCAGGCGGTGCAGGGTCTGCGGGCCGAAGACCACGTCGACATACGGGGCGCGATCACGGATCGCCGCACCTTCCTGGCTGGCCACGCAACCACCGACGGCGATCACCATGTCCGGGTTGGCCAGTTTCAGTTCGCGCCAGCGGCCGAGCTGCGAGTACACCCGATCCTGGGCACGTTCGCGGATCGAGCAGGTGTTGAGCAGAATCACGTCGGCGTCTTCGGCACGGGCGGTGACTTCCAGGGCCTGATGTTCGCCCAGCAGATCGACCATGCGCGAGCTGTCGTACTCGTTCATCTGGCAACCGTGGGTTTCGATGTAAAGCTTCTTGGCCATGGATTTTGGTCGTCACGTGATTCAAAGAACCGCGCATTATAGGGAACAAGCCCTCAGGTTCCTACCGCTGTGCGTCCGGTGGCTATGCTATAGTTTGCGCCCTCATTTTTATCCCCGATGTTATCCCCCGCCATGACCAAACGCGAAGCTCCAATCTATAAGGTGATTTTCCTCAACCAGGGCCAGGTGTTCGAAATGTACGCCAAGCAGATCTATCAAAGTGATCTGTGGGGTTTTCTGGAAGTGGAAGAGTTCGTCTTTGGCGAGCGCACGCAAGTGGTGGTCGATCCGAGCGAAGAGAAGCTCAAGGCGCAGTTCGAAGGTGTGGTGCGCAGCTTTGTGCCGATGCATTCGATCGTGCGCATCGACGAGGTGGAACGTCTGGGCACCCCGAAAATCAGCGAAGCCCGTGGCGCGGTCGGCAATGTGATGCCGTTTCCGATGCCGATGCCTGAGAAGTAGGGCTCAGAACCGCGTCGCCCCCTTCGCGAGCAGGCTCGCTCCCACAAAAGATCTTCGCAGCGCTGGAGATCAAATGTGGGAGCGAGCCTGCTCGCGAATGGGGATAGTCAGAGCAAAGCAGAAATCAGGGAAGTGGCGAAAACGGCGTACGCCCGTCGGCGCTCTGCAGTTCCATCAGGTATTTACGGAAAATTTGCCCGAGCACCTGGGTCGCGGTTTCGAGGTCTTCGCGGGACATTTTTTCGGAGACTTCGTCGGCGGTGTCCAGCGCATCTTCGGCGCCGTTGACCGCGGCCATCTTCAGCACGATGTACGCCTGAATGTTGTTGGCCTGCACGCCTTCGCCGTGGAAGAACATGGTGCCAAGCTTGAACTGCGCCTGAGCGTGGCCTTGCAGCGAGGCCTTTTCGAAATAGCTCAGGGCTTGATTGAGATCGCGTGGCGCATTCTTGCCGTCGTAGTAGAACTCACCCAACTCGTATTGCGCTTGCGCATCCCCTTCGTCGGCCGCTTTCTGGCAGGCGGCCAGTGCCTGCGTGACGTCTTGCGGCTGAGTGTTGAGGGTGCAACGACCCATCGCCGGGATCAACAACGAGTTGCCGCCTGCTTGTGCATGCGCGAGCAGGGGCTGAAGGAGCAACAGGCAGCCCAAGGCAAGGGTGCGGCCGGTGCGGTTCATGGGAATCGACTTACCTCTGAAGGGCACGCGGACCCATCGAGGGATCCAATAAGCGCGCATTATGAAATAAGCAGGGCCAACCTTACAAAGTCTTTACTCGTTTTTCTGCTGCGCGGGAAATATATCGGCCACTTTCTTGCGGATTTTTAGCAGAGGCGTGGGAAAAACAGCGTGGGTGTAGGTGAAAGCTGACGCTGGCCATGGCCAACGTCAGCGGTACGGCGATTACTTCAGTGCAGCGAAGGCACGTTCGGCAGCGTCCAGAGTGATTTTCAGCTCGGTTTCGCCGTGGGCGATCGAGGTGAAACCGGCTTCGAATGCACTCGGTGCCAGGTACACGCCACCTTCCAGCATCAGATGGAAGAAGCGACCGAACAGTGCTGCGTCGCTGGCCATCACGTCTTCAAAGGTGACGATGTCGTCGGCGCCGCTGAAATACAGGCCGAACATGCCACCCGCTTGCGTGGTCACGAACGGAATGCCCGCGGCATCGGCGCGTTGTTGCAGTCCGTCGAGCAGGCGCGTGGTGTAGTCGGTCAGTTCGGCGTGGAACCCAGGACGGCTGATCAGGCGCAGGGTGGTCAGACCGGCGGCCATCGCCAGCGGGTTACCCGACAGGGTGCCGGCCTGGTACACCGGGCCCAGCGGCGCGATGCGTTCCATGATTTCACGTTTGCCGCCGAAGCAGCCGACCGGCATGCCGCCGCCGATGATCTTGCCGAAGGTGGTCAGATCCGGGGTCACGTCGTAGTGCGCCTGGGCGCCGCCGAGGGCAACGCGGAAACCGGTCATCACTTCGTCGAAAATCAGCACCACGCCATGCTTGTCGCACAGCGCACGCAGGCCTTCGAGGAAACCCGGTGCCGGCGGCACGCAGTTCATGTTGCCAGCGACTGGCTCGACGATGATGCAGGCGACGTCCTGACCGACTTCGGCGAGCATCTTTTCCACGGCGTCGATGTCGTTGAACGGCAGGGTCAGGGTGTGTTTGGCGAACGCGGCCGGCACACCGGCGGAGCTTGGCACGCCCTGGGTCAGCGCGCCGGAACCGGCCTTGACCAGCAGGCTGTCGGAGTGACCGTGGTAGCAACCTTCGAACTTAATGATGCTGTCACGACCGGTGTAACCACGGGCCAGACGAATCGCGCTCATGGTCGCTTCGGTGCCGGAGCTGACCATGCGCACCATGTCCATCGACGGTACCAGCGAGCAGACCAGGTCGGCCATCTCGGTTTCCATCGCGGTCGGCGCGCCGTAGGACAGGCCGTGTTGCAGTTGATTGCGCACTGCGTCGAGCACGTCCGGGTGGCTGTGGCCGAGGATCATCGGCCCCCACGAACCGACGTAATCCACATAGCGCTTGTCGTCTTCGTCAGTGACGTAGGCGCCTTCGGCATGCTTGAAGAACAGCGGTGTGCCGCCCACGCTCTTGAACGCGCGAACCGGCGAGTTCACGCCACCGGGAATGTGTTTCTGGGCATTGGCAAACAGGGTTTCGGAACGAGACATGTTCGGGCTCTCAAATCAGATTTTCAGAAGTTCGTTGAAGGCGCGGGCGCGGCGGGTCACTTCGGCGGTGCTCTCGGCACCGAACAAACCGTGGACCACCGCCAGCAGGTCGACCCCGTGGGCCACCAGTGGCGCGGCGTTGTCGAGGGTGATGCCGCCAATCGCGCAGACCGGCAGATGCAGCTTGCGTTTGGCCTCGTCGAGCAGATCGAGGCTGCAGCTTGGCGCGCCGGGTTTGGTGTTGGAATTGAAGAAGCGACCGAAGGCGACATAGCTCGCGCCTTCCTTGGCGGCCTGTTCAGCCAATTCAAGCTGCGCGTGGCAGGTCGACCCGATGATGGCCTTGGAGCCGAGCAGGGCGCGGGTCGGCGACAGCGGGCCATCGGTCTGCCCCAGGTGCACGCCGACGTTGAGGCGCGCGGCCAGCTCGGCGTCATCGTTGATGATCAACTGCGTCTTGTAGCGTTCGCACAGATCGCGCAGCGCTTCGGCCTCGCGCAGACGGCGGGCCTCGTCGCTGCTTTTGTCGCGGTATTGCAGCAGGGTGACACCGCCTTCCAGCGCCGCCTCCACGTACGACAGAAACTTGCCCGCCAGCAATTGGCTGTCGGTGATGGCGTACAGGCCACGGAGTTTCATCAGGCAGACCTCACGACGTTACGAGCAAAAATCCAGCGGCAGGCGACGCGGCACGAACTGGCCTTTGCCCAGTTGTTCGGCATCGCGCAGGGTGCGCCAGGTGTAATCCAGTGCCGTACGCACGGCGCTGGCGAGGTTTTCACCCTGGGCCAGCCGACCGGCGAGGGCGCTGGCCAATGTGCAGCCGGAACCGTGATAACTGCCCGGCAAACGCTGGCAATAGAAGGTTTCACGCAGGCCGTCACGGCTGTACAGGCGATTGTGGATTTCAGTTTCGTCGCCATGGCCGCCAGTGATCAGCAGGTTTTTGACGAACGGCAGGAGTTTTTCCGCGCACTCGTCCGCAGTGCCTTCGGGCAGTTCGGCGAGAATCCGTGCTTCGGGAAGGTTGGGGGTGGCAATGATCGACAGCGGCAGCAGACGCTCGCGCATCGCATAACCCACTTCGTCCTTGCCCAGGCGTCCGCCGCCGCCGGCACGCAGCACCGGGTCGCAGACCACCGGCAGGTGCGGGTGCGCGGAAAGCAGTTCGACCACGGTGTCGACCATTTCCAGCGAACCGAGCATGCCCAGTTTGACCGCAGCGACTTCGGAGTCGTTGAGCACGGCATTGGCCTGGGCCAGTACCCACTCACGGTCGAGGACGCGGAAGTCAGTGACGTTGACAGTGTCTTGCACGGTCAGGGCGGTGACGGCCGGAGCCGCATGGCAACCCTGCGCGAGCAGGGCTTCGATATCTGCCTGCAAGCCGGCGCCACCACTGGGGTCGTGGCCGGAGAGACAGAGGACAACGGGGCGGGAGCTGTAGATATTCATGGTGCGCGAGCTTACCACCAAACCTGATTTTGGGGTTCAGTCCTGACGGTGTTTGCGAGCAGATTGTCGGACAACACTGCAGCTACCATTGTGGCGAGGGAGCTTGCTCCCGCTGGGTTGCGAAGCAGCCCCCTGCATTTATTCAGGCACAGCGCATTTACAGGTTTTACGACTGCTGCGCAGCCGAGCGGGAGCAAGCTCCCTCGCCACAAAAGCGGATCGCAATGATTGAGTTGACCAACTCAACAGCTCTAGCTCGCTGCTTTGCTCTGAAACGCCCGTTCTAGAGCCTTTGTAGGAAAAATTTCGATGGTGCTCAATGGCCATCAACGGCTATGCTAGGCTGGATCCAAACCAATAACAGGTAATACCGGTTTTACGTCTACTCAAAGGGAATGGGGGGCTTCCTGACACAACCGGACGAGCCACGCTGGGGCTTCAATGCGCTATTTGCTGATGTTGCTGTTCTGCTTGCCCCTCCTCGCAAGCGCCGTCGAGTTCGACGAAAATACCCAGAGCCTCCCGCTGGGCCGCTCCTTGCAAGTGTTCGAAGACCCGAGCGGTCAGGCGAACATCGCCGACGTCCGTGCTCAAGCGGCGGCGGGCAATTTCAAACCCCACGACAAAGCCACGCTCAATGCCGGTTACTCGCGTTCGGCGTTCTGGCTGAAGATCGACCTGCATTACCGTCCGAACAATCCGGCCGCCCAACGCACCTGGCTGCTGGAACTGGCGTATCCGCCGCTCGATCATCTCGACCTTTATATGGCCGATGCCAATGGCGACTACCGCCTGATCCGGCAGACCGGCGACGCCTTGCCGTTCACCAGTCGCGAGATCCGGCAGAACAATTACCTGTTCGACCTGACCTTCGCCCCTGACCAGCAAAAAACCGTGTACCTGCGCCTGGCCAGTGAGGGATCGATTCAGGCGCCGGTGACGTTATGGTCGAGCACCGCGTACCTCGAAGACCAGCCGGTGCGCCTGTATGTGCTGGGGATTATCTATGGCGTGCTGCTGGGGATGCTGGTCTACAACCTGTTCATCTACCTGAGCGTGCGCGACACCAGCTACCTCTATTACATCTTCTACATCGCCTCGTTCGGCCTTTATCAACTGTCGGTGAACGGCGCGGCGGTCGAGTATTTCTGGCCGGACAATCCGTGGTGGGCCAACGCCGCCACACCGTTTTTCATCGGTTGCGCCGGGTTGTTCGGCAGCCAGTTCGCCCGCAGTTTCCTGCAGACCAGAACCCACAGCCGCTGGCTCGACTATCTGCTGATCGCCCTGATCGCGTTCGGCGCGCTGGTGGTCGGGCTGTCGCTGATGACCAGTTACGCATTGTCGCTGCGCCTGGCGACCCTGTTGGCGCTGGTGTTCACCGTGGTGATCTTCGCCGCCGGGATTCTCGCCTGGTGGCGCGGCTTGCGGGTGGCGCGTTATTTCATCATTGCCTGGTCGGCATTCCTGCTCGGCGGCATCGTCAATACGCTGATGGTGCTGGGCCTGCTGCCGAACGTGTTCCTGACCATGTACGCCAGCCAGATCGGTTCGGCCATCGAAGTCGCGCTGCTGTCGCTGGCGCTGGCCGACCGCATCAACGCGATGCGCGAGCAACAGGCGCAAACCCTGTTCGACGCCGGGCAGAAGCTCGAAGTGCTCAACCAGCAACTGGCCCACAGCAACAAGCTCAAGGATGAATTCCTCGCGACCCTGACCCACGAGTTGCGCACGCCGATGAACGGGGTGATCGGATCGCTGGAGCTGATGCAGACCGTCGAGCTGGAGCCTGAACTGGAGCAATACCAGCAAACCGCCGCTGGCTCTGCCCGGGACATGATGCGCATGGTCAACGGCATCCTCACCCTCACCGAATTGCAGGCCGGCAAGCTCAAGGCGACGCCGGGCAGCTTCAGTCTGCGCGCGGTGGTCGAGGCCTTGCGCGTGCAGTTCGACGGCAACGCGGCGAGCAAGTCGCTGGACTTCAAGGTCGAGGTGCTGCCGACCCTGCCGGATCGCTTGCACGGCGACAGCGCAAAACTGGCGCAATGCCTGGAGTGCCTGCTGGACAACGCGATCAAGTTCACCCGAGTCGGTGGTCTGGCGCTGCGGGTGACCGGCAAGCCGACAGCGGACAACCGCTTGGCGTTGTCGTTTGCGGTGATCGACACCGGCATCGGTTTCACCGATCTGGGCGAGGCGACGATGTATCAGCGCTTCTTCCAGCTTGATGGCTCGATGACCCGCGAATACGGCGGGCTGGGCGTGGGGCTGGCGATCTGTCGGCAACTGGTGGAACTGCTCGGCGGCAAGCTGACTCACCGCTCCCAGCCTGGCAGCGGCAGCCGTTTTCAACTGGATGTCGAGTTCGAGCTGCCGCCGCTCGAAGCGGCGCCAACCCCGCAAGCGCTGCATGAGCGCAGCCGTGCACCGCAGGACTGCACGGTGTTGCTGGTGGATGACAACAGCGTCAACCAACTGGTGATGCGCGGCATGCTGCTCAAGCTCGGTTTCCGCGTGCGCACGGCGGACAACGGCGCGGCGGCACTTGATTGCCTGCAACGGGAAACCTTCGACGCGGTGCTGATCGATTGCCAGTTGCCCAATCATGAAGGCGCGTCGTTGTGCTGCCAGATTCATGCGTTGCCTGGCTGCGCCAATCTGCCGGTGTTCATGCTGGCGCTGGGCACGGATCGCGAACACTGCGCGCCGGGTACGCGCATCGATTACCTGAACAAACCGGTGAAATTCGAAGACCTGCAGACGGCGCTGGAGCGTCGGGTGCTCAGCGCGTAACAGGGTGAAAGCGCCGACAGTTCGGCGCATATGACACTTTGATCAACCACGGGCCGGTGCTTAACTGAATCCCTTGGCTGACCAAAGGAGCCCCGTCATGAACCTGCATCAGTTCGCCGAAACCCACGAAGTCACCAACCAGCCACCGTCGCTGGACGGTGCCAACCTGTACCGCATCGACCTGCCATTGCAGGAGTGGTCGCGCCGCTTTGGCGCCGGGTGGGCCGAGTCGAGGATCGATGCCTACGGCGCGCTGGCCGGCGGGCCGTTGATGGCGGCAGGGTTCCTTGCCAATCAGAACAAACCGGTGTTTGTCAGCCATGACCGCTACGGTCATCGCATCGATCTGGTGGAATTCCATCCCGCTTATCACGAGCTGATGCGCACCGCGATCGAACATGGCCTGACCTCATCACCCTGGACTCATCCGCAGGACGGCGCACATGTCGCCCGCGCCTCGATGAGCTATCTGCACAGCCAGGCCGAGGCAGGCAGCGGTTGCCCGTTGACCATGACCTTCGCCAGCGTCCCGGCCATGCGCTTGCAGCCGGATCTGGCCGAACAGTGGTTGCCGAAAATCCTCGCCACCGAATACGACCCGCGCAACGTCGGCATGGCGCACAAGGCCGGCGTGACCATCGGCATGGCGATGACCGAGAAACAGGGCGGCACCGACGTGCGCGCCAACACTACCAAGGCCTATCCAGTGGGGGCCAGTGGCCCGGGCCAGGCCTATGAACTGGTCGGGCACAAGTGGTTCTGCTCGGCGCCAATGTGCGATGCGTTCCTGACGCTGGCGCAGACCGACAAGGGCCTGACCTGCTTCCTGCTGCCGCGCCACCGCCCGGACGACACGCGCAATCAGTTCTACATCCAGCGCCTGAAAAACAAACTCGGCAATCAGTCCAACGCCTCCAGTGAAGTGGAATTTCGCGGCGCGCTGGCATGGATGGTTGGCGAAGAAGGGCGCGGCGTGCCGACCATCATCGAGATGGTGGCGATGACCCGTTTCGATTGCATGGTCGGTTCCAGCTCGCTGATGCGTCAGGCGCTGACCCAGGCCAGCCACCACTGCGCGCATCGCAAGGTCGGCGGCAAACTGCTCAGCGAGCAACCGTTGATGCAGAACGTGCTGGCCGATCTGGCGCTGGAAAGCGAGGCCGCGCTGGCGCTGAGCCTGCGCATGGGCAAGGCGCTGGATCATCTGGATGATCGCCATGAAGCGCAATTCGCCCGGCTGGTGACGGCGGTGGGCAAATACTGGATCTGCAAACGTGCCCCCGGAATGATCAACGAAGCCGCCGAGTGCATGGGCGGTGCCGGGTATGTCGAGGAGAGCATCCTGCCACGGCTGTATCGCGAAGCGCCGGTCAACTCGACGTGGGAAGGCTCGGGCAATGTGCAGTGCCTCGACGTGTTGCGCGCACTGTCGAAAGAACCGGGTGTGCTCGACGTGTTGTTCAGCGAATTGGGCGATGGGCACGGCGACAAGCGCCTGGCCGCGCATATCCAGCAGTTGCAGGCGCAGTTCAAGGACACCAGCGACATTCAGTATCGGGCGCGGCAACTCACCGAAGACATCGCGCTCGGTTTGCAGGCCAAGCTATTGCTGGAGGCCGGCAACTCGGCGGTCAGCGACGCGTTCATTGCCAGCCGCCTGAACGGTGGCGGCCGGGTCTACGGTGCATTGCCGCGTGGGCTGGACGTCGAAGCCATCGTCGCTCGCTCAACCCCCCAGGGTTTCTGACCCAACACAAATCCCCTTGTGGGAGCGGACTTGCTCGCGAATGTGGTGTGTGAGTCAATGGATAGGTCGACTGACACAGCGCATTCGCGAGCAAGCCCGCTCCCACAGGGGATCTCCATTGACAGGGAGATTTGGGTACAGCCACAACGCCACTGTTCCCGTGAGACCACGATGCAGGCAAGATGAAGCTCTGCAAGTCAGAACACAGGAAGCTGATCGTGACCGAAGCGTTTATTGTCGTTCAAACCGCCGAACAAGCCGTGGATCGTCTGGCCGAGCTGCATGAGCGGGCCACCACTGCGCTCAACTCGGCGCTCAAGCGTTACCTCAAGGATCGCGTCGAGCCTGACGCCGAACAGCGTGCCCTGTTTCGTTATCCCGAACTGCGTCTGACCTACCTGTGTCAGGGCGAAGTCCCGCAGACCACCCGCGCCTACGCCAAGGTGCAACTGCCGGGCACCTACAGCGTCACCGTCACCCATCCCAAGGCGTTCCGCAAATACCTGCTGGAACAACTGGTGCCGTTGATGCACGACTTCACCGTGACCGTGGAAGTCGGCGTCAGTCAGCAGAATATTCCATACCCGTACGTGGTCGAGCAGGGCGATGAGCTGGCCGGCTCCGGCGTCACCGCTGCGGTGCTGGCGCGAGTGTTCCCGAGTACCGACCTGTCCGCCGCCACCGATGGCATCGCCGACGGTCTCTACGACTGGGAAAACACCGATCCGCTGCCACTGGCGCTGTTTGACGCCGCGCGCGTCGACTTCTCCCTGCGTCGCCTGGTGCACTACACCGGCAGCGACTGGCGCCATGTACAGCCTTGGATTCTGCTGACCAACTACCACCGCTACGTCGACCAGTTCATCGTCCATGGCCTGGAACAACTGCGCAACGACCCGCGTTTCGTGCGCATGGTTTTGCCGGGCAACGTGATCATCGAGAAAGGCATGGATCACGGCGAAGCGTCGGCGATTGCCGCCGGCGTGGTCTGGCACCGCTACCAGATGCCGGCCTATCATCTGATCGCCAATGACGGCCATGGCGTGACTCTGGTCAACATCGGCGTCGGCCCATCCAACGCCAAGAACATCACCGACCACCTGGCGGTGCTGCGTCCGCATTGCTGGCTGATGATCGGTCACTGCGGCGGGCTGCGTCAGTCGCAGACCATTGGCGACTACGTGCTGGCCCACGCTTACATGCGTCGCGACGGGATTCTCGATCGCGTGGTGCCACCGAACATTCCGATCCCGGCACTGGCGGAAGTGCAACTGGCGCTGCAGCAAGCCGCGGCCAATATCACCGGCGAGAAGGGCGAGGAGCTGAAAAAACGCCTGCGCACCGGCACCGTGCTGACTTACGACGACCGTAACTGGGAACTGCGCTGGGCGCAGGAACGTCCGCTGATCAACCTGTCCCGCGCCGTGGCGGTGGACATGGAAAGCGGCACCATCGCCGCCCAGGGTTATCGCTTGCGGGTGCCTTACGGCACGTTGCTGTGCGTTTCGGACAAACCGCTGCACAGTGAAATCAAGCTGCCGGGTTCGGCCAACGCGTTCTACGAGCGCGCGGTCAGCCAACACTTGAAGATCGGCATCGCGGCGGTGGATCTGCTGCGCACCGAACTCAATTCGCTGCACTCGCGCAAACTGCGCAGCTTCGACGAGCCGCCGTTCCGCTGATTTGTTGATGGTCATTTAACGGTCGGGCTACTAGCATTAGCAGCCCTGACCGTTAGATGTTTGTTCTCTTATGTCCCGTCCCCCGCGTTCTCCTTCCCGCCGCCCTGGCGCGAAGCCTTCCCCCTCAGCTCCACGCCGTGTCGCCAAGGCGCCGCCGGCCGAGCCGAAGCTGATCCTGTTCAACAAACCGTTCGATGTGCTGACGCAGTTCAGCGACGAAGGCGGGCGGGCGACGCTCAAGGATTTCATCGATCTGCCCGGCATCTATCCGGCCGGACGCCTTGATCGCGACAGCGAAGGTTTGCTGCTGCTGACCAACGACGGTCAGTTGCAGGCGCGGATTGCCGACCCGAAACACAAGTTGCCGAAGACGTACTGGGTGCAGGTCGAGGGCGAGCCAACGGCCGAGCAACTGCAGCGTTTACGCGATGGCGTCGAACTGAACGACGGCATGACCCTGCCCGCCGAGGCGCGGCAACTGGAAGAACCTGAACTGTGGCCACGCAATCCGCCGGTACGCTTTCGCAAAAGCGTGCCGACCAGTTGGCTGGAGCTGGTGATTCGTGAAGGACGCAACCGTCAGGTACGGCGGATGACCGCAGCGGTGGGGCTGCCGACGTTGCGGCTGGTGCGGGTACGGATTGGCGACTGGACGCTCGAAGGGCTCGATCAGGGCCAGTGGAAGGAAGTGCCGGCGCGGTTATAGAGCGCCGGATTCGATCAGGCCGATCACCACACTCTTGATGATGAACGCAGCCACGCCCAGGCCCAGGACGAAGAACAGAATGAACGAGCCGAAACGCCCGGCCTTGGACTTCTTCGCCAGATCCCAGACGATGAAACCCATGAAAATGATCAGGATGCTGACCAGGCCAGTCATCATCCACTCTTCGAATACTGCAGGATCCATCGGGCATCTCCGGCGCGCACAGGGCTGAAAGGGCTGGGCGATTATACGCCGAGGGTGGCAGGGCCGCATTGACCTGTGTCGGTGTGCCGCGGTTATGGGGTGCCTGTACCGGCCTCTTCGCGAGCAAGCCCGCTCCCACAGGGGATCTCGGTTGAACACAAATTGTGTGCTCGACGAAGATCAACTGTGGGAGCGGGCTTGCTCGCGAAGGCGATGTCAGTTGCGCAGATGCGTCAGCGGCAGTTCGGTGCTGTTGAGCACCTGATTCAGTACAAAACTCGAACGCACGCTGGTCACCCCTTCAATCCGGGTCAGATGCCCCAGCAACAGCTTCTGATAGTGGTCCATGTCCGGCACCACCACTTTCAACTGATAGTCGGCATCCACGCCGGTCACCAGGCTGCATTCCAGCACCTGCGGCAGGGTGCGGATCGCCGCTTCGAAATTCTCGAAACGCTCGGGTGTGTGGCGGTCCATGCCAATCAGCACGTAGGCCGTCAGGCTCAGGCCGAGCATCTTGCGGTCGAGCAGGGCAACCTGGCGCGAGATGTAGCCGTCGTCCTCCAGTTGCTTGACCCGGCGCGAGCAGGGGGAAGGTGACAGACCGATGCGCTCGGCCAGTTCCTGGTTGGAGATGCGGGCGTCGCGCTGCAATTCCGCCAAAATACTCAGGTCGTAACGGTCGAGTTTGCTCATGAATCAGTCCTTGGTTGTAACTATTGCGGCGGATTATCTATCCAGGGTTAAAAATTGCGCAAGCAGTGTTTATTTGAGCAATCTTCGCAATCCTCTGTCGCGCCTCCCGGCCTATTCTTATCACCAGAATCACTGCTCGGTAACACAGTCCACTGCGGCCCGCCCAATCAGGCCCGCCGCGGCCGCCACCCCCACCGGGGCTGGGCCGGCCCCCGAGCTGCACACTGTCCAGAAGACGGCGTGAGGTGAGCCGACGTCAAAAGCGTCGAGCCAGGACGAAGTTCTCTAAAGGGAGGCCGACGGGTCTCCCTTTTTCTTGTCTGCGATTTTTGTGCCTCGATGCACAGCCTTCCTCAATAAATAAGTTTCGTGACTGATAACCTGTCGCAGAACCCGGTATGCGTATTCCCGGTCTTAGCTATAAGCCCTCTTAATACCCGCAGTGAGGAAAAGCATGAAGTCGCGCATCTGGCGTCTGGCCGGTGTTGGTTTGCTGTGTGTGAGCGTCAGTGCGCAAGCGCTCGCCGACGATCCGGAGAGCCGCAGCCCTAATGGTGGACGCGGCCCTGAGCATCAGGGAAACAACCAGGGCCATGGGGGCGATCATCAGCCCCACGGGCAGAACAATCCGCCGCCGCAAAATCAGCCGCGGCCGCAGAACAACGAGATCATTCGGGGCGACAATAGCCGTCAGTTCGAGCACAACGGCCAGCAGCACAACAATGGCCAGTGGCAGAACCAGAACCGCGCGCCCAATCAGCCTGCTCCGGTGCATCAGGCGCCCCCGTCGAACAACCTGCCGATCCAGCCACGGCCCGACACCGTGCGCCAGACTCAGGAACCGCGCCAGGGTTACTACCGCGACGAGCGGCCGCAGAATGGTTACCACAACCAGCAATGGCAAACCGGCAACCGGCCCAATGACAATCGCTGGCCGGGTCGCCCGGACGGGCATGGCAACGGTTGGGGCCCAGGCCCGCAATACCGTCCGGGGCATGTGATCGACCGCTTCCCGGATCGCGAATACCGAGTGCCGTATCGCGGTCAGGATTACTTCTATTCCGGCGGTTACTGGTATCGCCCGCAAGGCCCGCGCTACATCGTCGTGCAGCCGCCACGAGGGATTCGCACCCAGTATCTGCCGGACTATGCCCGTGAAGTGTGGATCGGCGGTGCGCTGCTGTTCCTCGCTGCCGGTTCCTACTATGCGTATCAGGAAGCCACTCAGGATTACGTCGTAGTCGAACCCCCGGTGCAGCAACCGCCGCAACCGCAGCCGCAATCCCAGGGCTATGACGTCGAGGCCTATCCGGCCAACGGGCAGTCGCCGGAACAGGTGCAGCAGGACGGTTATCAGTGCTACCAATACGCCGTGCAGCAGAGCGGTTTCGACCCGCGTACCGCGACCTATCAACCAGCGCCTGAAGTGGTGCAGGCTTACCGTCAGGCGCAGGGCAACTGCCTGAGCAGTCGCGGTTATCAGGTGTCTTACTGAATCCGGGTTTGCGCCCGTTCGGTCTTGACCACTTCCTGCGGGTCGGCGTGCACCAGCACTTCGGCTCGCGGGTAGGCGGCGTGAATCGCATCCGCCGCCTGATCGCTGATACCGTGAGCGACTGACAAGGTCAGCTCTCCCGGCAATTCCAGATGCAACTGCACGAACCAGTGGTTGCCTGAAATCCGCGTGCGCAAATCATGCGCGCCCAGTACGCCGGGTACGCCGCAGGCCAGTTCGAGCATGTGCTGACTGACGTCCGTCGGCAGCTCTTCATCCATCAGCACCGAAAAACTTTCCCGGGCGATCTGGATCGCGCTCCACAAGATGTACCCGGCAATCCCCAGGCCGAACCATGCGTCCAACTGATGAAAGCCCATGCCGGCGAGAATCAGCGCAATCAGAATGCTGCCGTTGAGCAGCATGTCAGAACGGTAGTGCAGCGAGTCGGCGCGCACGGCGTTGGAGCCGGTCTGCTTGATCACCCGATGTTGCAGCGTCAGCAACGCCGCGGTCAGCAGCAGCGAGAACACGATCACGCCGATGCTCAGCCACGGTGCGCCCAGCGGCTCCGGTTGCTTGATGCGCTCATACGCCTGAAACGCAATCAGCACCGCACTGCCACCGATGAACAGCGCCTGCGCCATGCCCGCCAGCGATTCAGCCTTGCCGTGGCCGTAACGGTGATCGTCATCGGCCGGGCGCAGTGCGTAATGCACCGCCAGCAGATTGAGCAGCGAAGTGACGCCATCCAGCGCCGAGTCGGTGAGGCCTGCGAGCATGCTCACCGAACCACTCAGCCACCAGGCGATGGCTTTGGCGATGATCAGCGTGCAGGCCACCGCCACCGAGGCGCGGGTTGCCAGCCGCAGCAGGCGGGCGTGTTCGGGGCTGGAGGTCATGGGGCAGGAATGTCCTTATGCAGCAGGTTGCAGACCAAACATCGCCAGTTGTTGCGTGCTGCCCTTGTGCTGGATCAGGCGTGGATCGTCCAGCGGCAGATTGCGGCCCAGTTCTGTTTCGAGAATAGCCTGCAACTTGAGGTTATCGACCTGACCGTCCGGGCCGATGGCTTGTTTGAGTTTGGCCGGATCGACCTGAGCGGTGTGGCCCGGTTCGAAATAGATCGCGCCGGTGGTGAAGTCGACCGCGAACGCGATCAGCCCTGGAATCACGTAGAACAGCAGGCCCACGGCGTCGAGCACGGCAATCGCCGGGTCGATCTTGCCATCGATCTGACCGCGACGATCCGGGTAGAAAATCGAACCGCAGGCCGTGAGTTGAGTGAGCAGGGTGGCGACCAGTACACCGCCGATCAGGCGAGAAGGTAAGCGCATGGAAAATCTCCTGAGTCATCTATTAACGAAGCTTCGTCTTGTGAAGTTAAGACCCTGACGAACGCTTGGCAGTTCGCCGTTATACTCGCCGCTCTGTTTGGGAGCCAGCATGATTTCTTTGCCGATCGATGAAGTTTTACCCGCCCTGCGTGAAGCCTTGGCGACACGCCACGAAGCCGTGCTCGAAGCACCGCCCGGCGCCGGTAAAACCACCCGCGTGCCTTTGGCCTTGCTCGATGAAGCGTGGCTGGCCGGGCAGACCATTCTGATGCTCGAACCACGGCGTCTCGCCGCGCGAGCCGCTGCCGAACGGTTGGCCAGCGAACTGGGTGAGAAGGTCGGTGAAACCGTCGGTTACCGCATCCGTCTCGATAGCAAGGTCGGCCCCAATACCCGTATCGAAGTGGTCACCGAGGGGATTCTCACCCGACGCCTGCAGGATGATCCGGCGCTGGAAGGCGTCGGTCTGCTGATCTTCGACGAATTTCACGAACGCAGTCTTGATGCCGACCTGGCCTTGGCCCTGAGTTTGAACGGTCGTGAGCTGTTCCGCGCTGAACAGCCGCTGAAGATTCTGCTGATGTCCGCCACGCTGGAAGGCGAGCGTCTGGCCGGGTTGCTGGATGACGCGCCGATCCTGCGCAGCGAAGGGCGTATGTACCCGGTGACGATGCGCTGGGGGCGGCCGTTCCAGCCCGGCGAATACATCGACCAGCGCGTGACCCAGACCGTCCTCGAAGCGTTGCACGATGAAACCGGCAGCCTGCTGGTGTTCTTGCCGGGGCAGGCGGAAATCCGTCGGGTGCATCAGCAACTGAGCGATGCCATTGGCGAGCGTAAAGACGTATTGCTCTGTCCGTTGCACGGCGAACTGGACCTCAACGCCCAGCGCGCTGCCATCGACCCGGCGCCGACTGGCCAGCGCAAAGTGGTGCTGGCGACCAACATTGCCGAGACCAGCCTGACCATCAACGGCGTGCGCGTGGTGATCGACGCCGGGCTGGCGCGGGTGCCGCGTTTCGACCCAGGCAGCGGCATGACCCGCCTCGATACTCAGCGTATTTCCAGGGCCAGCGCCACCCAGCGTGCGGGCCGGGCCGGACGTCTGGAGCCGGGCGTTTGTTATCGCCTGTGGTCGCAGGATCAGCACGAGCAGCTCGCCGCTTACGGCAGTGCGGAAATACTGTCGGCGGATCTGGCGAGTCTGGCGCTGCAACTTGGACGCTGGGGCGTGACCCCGGGCGAGCTGGTCTGGCTCGATGTGCCGCCGGCAGCGGCCTATGCCCAGGCGCAGGATTTGTTGCAGCGCCTGGGCGCACTCGAAGGCGAGGCGCTGACGTCCCACGGTCAGGCCATGGCCGAGTTGCCGGCGCATCCGCGCATCGCCCATCTGTTGCTGCGCGGTCAGGCGTTGGGGCTGGCGAACATGGCGTGCGACGTCGCGGCACTGCTCGGCGAGCGCGATATCCTGCGCGGCGCCGGTGCGGATCTGCACAGTCGCCTGGTGCTGCTCTCCGGCGAAGAACGCGCGGCACGCGGTGCTCAGGGCGGCGTGCAGCGTGCGCGGCAACTGGCGCGGCAATATCGCGGTTACCTGCGCGGCAAGGCCAGCGCGCCGGTCAGCGATCCCGATCACCCGCGCTGGCTCGGTGCGCTGCTGGCGCTGGCTTACCCGGATCGGGTTGCCCAGCAGCGGCGTGCCGGTGGCGCCGAATATCGTCTGGCCAATGGTCGCGCTGCGCTGTTCGCCGAAGCCGACAGCCTGATGAAGGAGCCGTGGATCGTTGTCGCCGATCTCGGCAGTCGTCAGGGCCAGCGTGAGGAGCGGATTTACCTGGCGGCGGATTTTGATCCGGCGCTGTTCGATTCGGTGCTCGCCGAGCAAGTGCGCGCTGTCGATCAACTGGACTGGGATGAGCGCGAAGGCGTGCTGCGCGCCGAGCGTCAGCGCAAGGTTGGCGAACTGATCCTCAGCCGCGAGCCGTTGACCGGTCTCGACGAAGCGGCGCGCAGTCAGGCGCTGGTCAATCTGGTGCGGCGCAAGGGGCTGGAGTTGTTGCCATGGACGCCGGAGTTGCGCCAGTGGCAGGCGCGGGTCGCGTTGCTGCGGCAACTGGATCTGAACGCTCAGGCCGAAAGCCAATGGCCGGATGTCAGCGATGCAACGTTGCTGAACACTCTCGAGCATTGGTTAATGCCTTACCTGGGCAAGGTCTCGCGGCTCAGCCATTTCGCCAATCTGGACCTGTCGAGCATCGTCCGCAATCTGCTGCCGTGGCCGTTGCCGCAGAGGCTTGATGAGCTGGCGCCGCATCACATCAGCGTGCCGTCGGGGTCATCGATTCGTCTGGATTACAGCGAGTCTCCGCCTATTCTCGCGGTGCGTCTGCAGGAGTTGTTCGGCCTCGCCGAGACGCCGCGAATTGCCGGCGGCCGGCAAGTGGTCAAGCTGCACCTGTTGTCCCCGGCACGGCGGCCGGTGCAGGTGACGCAGGATCTGGCCAACTTCTGGCGCAGCACCTATGCCGAGGTGAAGAAGGATCTGAAGGGGCGCTATCCGAAGCATTATTGGCCGGATGATCCGTTGGTGGCCGAGGCGACCGCGCGGGCCAAGCCGCGCGGCACCTGAAGAGCAAAACATCGCAGCCTGCTACCCCATCACGGTACGACATCAATCTATTGTGGGAGCGGGATATCGTGTTAACTGGCTACGGGGCTACGGGGCTACGGGGCTGCGGGCAGCAGGAACCGCGCAATCACGGGCAAGTGATCGGAAATGCGCAACGTATCGTCCTGGCGCACCCTCGCTTCGACCCGTTTGATCTTCGGGCTGTAGAAGAGATAGTCCACGGTGCGATCCGGGCCATTCAGGCCGGGGTCGTTGGGGTAGTGGGTCAGCCAGTGGGCGCGGTCGATGCCGCTGGCTTCGTTGTTGGTCGGGATCATCGGGTACTTGTCCCACAACAGATGCAGCGCGCTGTCGATCGAGTAGGGCGTGCGCTGCTCGGCGGGCAGGCGTTGATACTGACCCAGTGGCAACAGATTGAAGTCGCCGCCGATCAGCCACGGCAGGCCCTGGCTTTCGTACTTGTCGAGCACTTTGGCCACCGCCGTCACTTGCGCCTGCAAAGTCTCGTCCGGTTGGCGGGCGCGATCCAGATGGGTGTTGAATACCGTCAGTTGTCCGCCGTCGCTCAGCGGCAGCTTGGTGGCGAGCAGGGCGTCTTTGGGTTGGAACTGGCGGGAGATGAAATTCGCCGGCGGCACCGGCAATTGCAGGCGTTCGGCGTGTTCGATGCGGTAGCGGCTGAGGGTCGCCAGTTGCCGGCCAACGCTGCCGAAGATGTGCGGATCGGGGACAAAATCGGCCTTCCAGTCGAAGGCGTGAGCGCTGCACGGGTAGAGATCGGTGACCCGCTCCTGCAACAGCTTGAGCTGATTCTGGTAATCGCTGGCCTTGGCGCCGTCATCCAGCTCCTGCAGGAGCACTACGTCGGGTTGCTCGTCGCGGATCACCCGCGCCACTTCGTCGAGACTGAAGGCCATGTCTTCCGGGGATGGCGCCTCATCAGAGCCTTGGGCGAGATCGTTCCAGAACACGTAGCGCTTGCCCGCGAGGTACTGCACGTTCCAGGTCATGACTTTCAGCGCTTGCCCCGGCACCAGGGTCGGCGGCGTACCGGTGCAGGTAACGGGCAGGGTCTCCCGTGCGCCGGGGCGCCAGGTCAGGCTGTAGAACAGCCCGCCGATCAGGACGATGGCGAGCACAATCAGTGACAGGGTGTAGCGCAGCAGACGGGGCATGGCTCGGCTTATCGCGTTACAAAAGTGGCTCCGAGCATACCTGACCGCAGAGCCTTGGCCCAAGGGTCGCGAAGTCAGACCGCTCCGGTACGTTTGTCAGGCAATTCGCTGATCAGCATGAACAGACGGAACAGCACCACACTGGTGAACAGCTGCAGGAAACTGTGCGCGCTGTCGATCAATACCGCGATCAGCGGATTCTGCGGGTCGGGGTACGCCGCCAGGGTCGCGCCCTTGAGCAGCCACAACGGCCCCATCACACACAGAATGCACAGCAGGATCCGCCAGAAATGCCCACGGGTCAGGCGCAGACTTTCCTTCATCGCCTGCAACGGCCCCATACCGCGCAACACCAGCAGGTATTCAGCGAATGCGAGCATGACCATCAGCATCAGGCCCGGCAGGAAATACAGCGACAACCCCAGCAGAATCAGCAAGGTATTGAGCGCGGTGAGCAAGGCGAAACGCGGCCACAGGCGCGCGGACATCGCCAGCAGGTCGAGATTGCGCGGAGCTTCGCCACGGGTGCGTGCGTCGAGGAACAGGATCAGCGCGGCGGTGTACAGCGGATACACCAGCAGACCGACGACCACGCTGGCGGCGGAGAAACTGTCCGGGTCGGTGACGTGATCCACCACTTGCTGCAGCGCCGCCTCGAAGATCACCAGCGGCAGGCATAACTGCACGATGCTGGCCAGATGGCGTTTGAAAAAATACAGAGAGTCGCGCAGTACATCGAAGGCATTCATCAGTCGGTATCGCAGGTCGAAAACAGTGGCTCACTTTAACCGATGATGGGCGGGCGGACACAAACGTAAACATTCGGTAAAGGTCGTTGAAACATCCTGTCACTGCCTCCATTACAGAGGTGCGCCATGTCCACAGTGGACACGGGCAACGTTATCCCCGGCAATCTACGAGGTCGCCATGAACAGCGAAGAGCAAACCCTGATCGATGGACTGTTTTCCCGGCTGCAACAGGCCGAAACGGAGGCAGCCCCGCGCGACGCCCAGGCCGAGGCGCGGATCAAGGAACACCTGACCCGCCAGCCGGCGGCAGGTTATTTCATGACCCAGGCGATTCTGGTGCAAGAGGCGGCCATCAAGAGCCTCGACGAACAGAACAAGCAGCTGACCCAGCAAGTCCAGCAATTGCAGGCTGAACTGCAAGCGGCCAAGTCCCAGAGCGCGGCCCCGGCTCCAAGCGGCGGCGGTGGTTTCCTGTCGAGCATCTTCGGCGGCGGCAGCTCGCGTCCAGCGCCGACCCAGAGCGCTCCGGCTTCTACCGGCGGCTGGCGTGAGCCGGCACCGCAGCAGAACTACGCTGCGCCAGCGCCACAACAGAACTATGCCGCACCACCGCCCAACTACGCGCAGCAAGCAGCTCCGGCTGCGGGCAGCAGCTTCCTCGGCGGCGCCCTGAAGACTGCCGCTGGCGTGGCCGGTGGCGTGATGCTGGCGCAGGGCATCAGCAGCCTGTTCCATCACAACCAGCAGCCCGAAGAAATCGTTGAAGTGATCAAGGAAGAGCCGGCGCAAGTGGCCGACCAGAGCGGTAACGACTGGGGCAATGACCAGCGTGTGGCCGATAACGGTTTCTCTGGCAATGACCAGGGCGGATTCACTGACACCGACTACAGCGATGACAACTCGTCATTCTTCGATGACGACGATTCGTTTGTCTGACTGATCAGCCGTCAGTATCAAATCTGTGGTGAGGGGATTTATCCCCGATGGAGTGCGCAGCAGTCCCATTTTCGGGGCCGCTGCGCTGCCCATCGGGGATAAATCCCCTCACCACAATCCACCATCCGTCCGGAGTGGTGGGTCGATTATTCGCGCCACCTTCCTGTGGGCTGGCATACTGAGCGCCTTTTTCGGGCCCGGCGCCTGATCCCGCTTCGTGCGCTATGCGCTCACAGGAATCCCGGTGAAAAAAATCGCAGTGTTCGCCGATGTGCAGAACCTCTACTACACCGTGCGTCAGGCCTATGGTTGTCACTTCAACTACGCCGCGCTGTGGGCTGACATTAGCAAGCAAGGGCAGATCGTCGAGGCCTATGCCTACGCAATCGACCGTGGCGACAGCAAGCAGCAGCAGTTCCAGCAGATCCTGCGCAACCTCGGTTTCACCGTGAAGCTCAAACCCTATATCCAGCGCAGCGACGGCTCGGCCAAGGGCGACTGGGACGTGGGCATCACCCTCGACATTATGGACGCCGCCGACCACGTCGACGAAATCGTCCTGGCCTCCGGTGACGGCGACTTCGACATGCTGCTCGAACGCATCATCAGCAAGCACGGCGTACAGGCAGTGGCCTATGGCGTGCCGGGCCTGACCGCCAACTCGCTGATCCGCGCCGCCAGCCGTTATGTGCCGATTGAAGGCGCACTGCTGTTGAAAAACTGAGCGTTGCTCAAGAATTGATTTGTACGGAGTTGAACCCGGTTTGGAACGCATTGCAGTCATCGACTTTGAAACCACCGGCCTGTCGCCGAACAGCAGCTGCCGCGCCACGGAAATCGCCGTGGTCATGCTGGAAAACGGCCGTATCGTCGAGCGTTACCAGAGCCTGATGAACGCCGGCGTCCGCGTCCCCGCGTTCATCGAACAACTGACCGGCATCAGCAACGCCATGTTGCGCAGTGCACCCTCGGCCGAGCGGGTCATGGAAGAGGTCAACGAATTCGTCGGCTGCACGCCACTGGTTGCGCACAATGCCTCGTTCGACCAGAAGTTCTGGGACTTCGAGCTTGGACGGATCAAACGCACCCGTCTGCAGAATTTCGCCTGCTCGCTGCTGCTGGCCCGTCGCCTGATGCCGGCTGCACCGAATCACAAGCTCGGCACGCTCACCACTTTCGCCCGCCTGCCACACACCGGCCAAGCGCACAGGGCGATGGCGGATGCGGAGATGGCGGCCAATCTGATGGCGCATCTGGCGGAAGAACTGCGGCACAAGCATGGGGTGCGGGAGCTGAATCACGATCTGCTGTGCAAACTGCAGAAAGTCCCGGCGGCCAAAGTCAGCGAGCACCTGCAGCGCTACCGCTGATCTCGAAGTCACCCAAAATCCCCTGTGGGAGCGGGCTTGCTCGCGAAAGCGGTGTGTCATTCGGCAACTACGTTGTCTGACACTCCCTCTTCGCGAGCAAGCCCGCTCCCACATTTGGATCTTCTGAGTTCCTGATTACTTACCGTTGCCTTCGATGTGGCTGAGCGGCACGCGCTTCTCGATCGCGCTCGACAACACAATCGAGGTCTTGCTGAAGCCGAACTTCGCCACGCGATTGATCAACTCTTCCAGCTCCGTCATCGAGCCCACCGCGCCTTTCATCATCACGCACGGATCGCCCGTCACCCGAAAGCACTCGGTCAGTTGCGGGATTTTCACCAGTTCGTCGTAGACCTTCTGGCTGCCGTTCTGGTGCAGGCGCAATTCGATCATGCACTGGATCGGCAAGCCGATTTTCGACAGGTCGATGTTCGCCTGATACCCGGTGATCACGCCGGCGGCTTCAAGCTTGGCCACGCGCTCGGCCACTGCCGGGGCGGACAGGTTCACTTTGCGCGCCAGATCGGCGTAGGACGCGCGACCGTTTTCCAACAGGGCGCTGAGCAGCATGCGGTCGTATTTGTCCAAGGCCGGACTCCTGAAATTGCCAGACTTTCGAAATCGCGGTTTATTCCGCCGATCTCCGTTGTTTCAAAAGTGTACCGGCGCGATAAACAGGTTTTGTAGCTTATTTTTGCTCGCCGGCCTTTCTAGAATAATTCACACCCTGCCTCTGACTGTCGAGCTGCCCATGCCTGCCTTGCGCCGTTTTTCCTTGCCATTGATCGCCGCGTTTTTCGCGCTGTACGTGATTTGGGGATCGACCTATCTGGTGATCCGCCTCGGCGTCGAATACTGGCCGCCGCTGATGCTCGGCGGGGTGCGCTTCGTGATTGCCGGCAGCCTGATGTACGCCTTCCTGCGCTGGCGCGGGGCGCCGGCACCGACCTGGGCGCAGTGGAAAGCGGCGGGGATCATCGGGATTCTGCTGCTCAGCTTCGGTAACGGCGCGGTCAGTGTCGCCGAGCACACTGGCGTGGCGTCAGGCGTGGCAGCACTGGCAGTGGCGACGGTGCCGTTGTTCACGTTGCTCTTCGGGTATTTCTGGGGCGCGCGTAATACCCGCCTCGAATGGGCCGGGGTGGCGTTGGGGATCGTCGGCATTGCCATGCTCAACATGGGTTCCAACCTGCAATCGAGTCCGCTGGGCGCGGCGTTGCTGATTTTTGCAGCGGCGACCTGGGCGTTCGGCTCGGTGTGGAGCAAACACCTGCCGCTGCCGCAAGGGGCGATGGCCAGTGCCGTGGAGATGCTGGTGGGCGGCGTGGTGCTGTTGATCGGCAGCGCGGTCAGCGGCGAACACCTGCAAGCCTTGCCGCCGGTGGAGGGCTGGCTGGCCTTGGGTTATCTGATCTTCTTCGGCTCGATCATCGCTTTCAATTCCTACATGTACCTGCTCAAGCACGTGCGTCCTGCGGCGGCCACCAGTTATGCCTACGTCAACCCGGCGGTGGCGGTGTTGCTGGGGATCGTGTTTGTCGGCGAGACCATCGGCATGGAAGAAGCGCTGGCGATGCTGGTGATCATCAGTGCTGTGGTGCTGATCGGTCTGCCGCAGTGGCGGCGACCGGCGCAGCCGCTCGTCGTGGAGACGCCGAAGACCGCCGTTCCAGCAGAACAGCGTGTGAATTAGGGTAAACTGCGCGCCATTGCACACTCGTGTCGCACAATTGCGCTGAATTTTCCTACGGTACTCCCATGACTTTCGCCTCTCTTGGCCTGATCGAACCCTTGCTGCGCTCCCTCGAGAAGCTCGGCTACCAGACTCCAACGCCGGTCCAGGCGCAAGCCATTCCGGCCGTTCTGGCCGGTCGCGACCTGATGGCCGCGGCCCAGACCGGGACCGGCAAGACCGCCGGTTTCGCCTTGCCGCTGCTGCAGTTGCTGGCCATGGAAGGGCCGAAAGTGGCCGCCAATTCGGCGCGTGCCCTGATTCTGGTGCCGACCCGCGAGCTGGCGGAGCAGGTTCATGAGTCGGTGCGCCAATACGCTGAAAACCTGCCATTGCGTACGTATGCGGTGTACGGCGGCGTCAGCATCAACCCGCAGATGATGAAGCTGCGCGGCGGCGTTGATGTGCTGGTCGCCACGCCTGGTCGCCTGATCGACCTGTTCCGCCAGAACGCGTTGAAACTCGATCAGTTGCAAACTCTGGTGCTCGACGAAGCCGACCGCATGCTCGACCTGGGCTTCTCCGAAGAACTGGCGAACATTTACCGCATGCTGCCGAAGAAGCGCCAGACGCTGCTGTTCTCCGCGACCTTCTCCGATGACATTCGCCTGCTCGCCGGGCAGATGCTCAACGATCCGCTGAGCATCGAAGTCAGCCCGCGCAACGTCGCGGCCAACACCGTCAAACAGTGGGTGGTGACGGTGGACAAGAAGCGCAAGCCGGAACTGTTCGTGCACTTGATGCGCAAGAACAAGTGGAAGCAGGTGCTGGTGTTCGCCAAGACCCGCAACGGCGTGGATGCGCTGGTGGAAAAACTCCAGGGCCTGGGCATCAACGCCGACGGCATCCATGGCGACAAACCGCAGGCGACCCGTCAGCGTGCGCTGGATCGTTTCAAACTCAGCGAAGTGCAGATTCTGGTGGCGACCGACGTCGCTGCCCGTGGTCTGGATATCGAAGATTTGCCGCTGGTGGTCAACTTCGACCTGCCGATCGTCGCCGAGGATTACATCCACCGCATCGGTCGTACTGGCCGTGCGGGCGCGACGGGCGAGGCGATCTCGCTGGTGTGCGCGGATGAAGTAAACATGCTCTCGGCAATCGAGATGCTCACCCGCCAGACCCTGAAGCGCCAGAACGAACCGGACTTCGAACCCGAGCACCGCGTGCCGGATACCGATGCCAGTGGTCAGGTGATCAAAAAGCCGAAAAAACCGAAAAAGCCGAAAACGTCCGGCGGCGGTGGCGGCAAGCGCAATCTGGGCAAGTGGGTCGACAGTGGCGACACCCAGGCGCCGGAGCCGTCGATCAAGCCTGTGCGTAAAGTGCCGGTGTTCAATACCGGGCCGCGTAAGCGCAAGCCTTGATCTGATGAGGCGTCTGTAAGGACGCCTTCGCGAGCAGGCTCGCTCCCACAAGGGATCTCCTTGTTACTGGAGATCAGTGTGGGAGCGAGCCTGCTCGCGAAGGACGCACCTCGGTCTTCAGCCCTTACTCTGCAACCACTCCAACATTCCCAATCCCACCGCCCGGCCACTGGCAAAGCACCCGGTCAGCAGATAGCCGCCTGTCGGCGCTTCCCAATTCAGCATCTCGCCCGCACAGAACACCCCTGGCAACGCCTTGAGCATCAAACGTTCATCCAGCGCTTCGAACGTCACGCCACCGGCACTGCTGATCGCTTCGTCAAGCGGACGGGTTTTCACCAAGGTCAGCGGCAACGTCTTGATCGCCCGCGCCAGCAACGCCGGATCAGCGAAGGTTGCCGCGTCAGTCAATTCACGCAACAACGCCGCTTTCACCCCATCAATTCCGACCTGACTGTGCAGATGCTTGGCCATCGAGCGTGAACCGCGTGGCTTGCTCAACGCTGCCTGCAATTTATCCACAGGTCGGCCGGGCAACAGATCGATGTGCACGGTGGCTGAACCCTGCGTATTGATCGCCTCGCGAATCGGTGCCGACAGCGCATAGATCAGGCTGCCTTCGACCCCGGTTGCGGTAATCACGCATTCGCCCAAGCGCGGGATATCGTCGTTCAAACCGATGGCGACATTTTTCAGCGGTGCGCCGGCGAATTTGCTGACAAGGAACTCGCTCCAGGCCTGCACTTCGAAGCCACAATTGCTTGGTTGTAACGGCGCCAGCCCTACGCCTTTTTGTTCCAGAGGCAGCATCCACGCGCCATCCGAACCCAGCCGCGACCAACTGCCACCGCCGAGGGCGAGCAGGGTGGCGTCGGGTTTGACGGTGATTTCGCCGTCGGGGCTGGCGATGCGCAGCGCATCGTGTTCATCCCAGCCGAGCCAGCGATGGCGGGTGTGGATAACCACGCCGCTGTCGCGCAGGCGCTTGAGCCAGGCGCGCAGCAGGGGAGCGGCTTTCATGTCGGTGGGAAATACCCGGCCGGAGCTGCCGATGAAGGTCTCGATGCCCAGATCATGAATCCAGCGGCACAGCGCGTCGGCATCGAAGCCGCGCAGCAGTGGCGCGATCTGCGGCGCGCGTTCGGCGTAGCGCGCGAGGAATGCCGGGTAAGGCTCGGAGTGGGTGATGTTCATGCCGCCGACCCCGGCCAGCAGGAACTTGCGCCCCACCGAGGGCATGCCGTCGTACAGATCGACGCGCACGCCGGCCTGGCTCAGCACTTCGGCGGCCATCAGGCCGGCGGGGCCACCGCCGATGATGGCGACGTGAGCGGGGTGGGGGGCGGAGTTCTGGGTCATGGCGTGCGCTGCGGTATGGCGGGATAAGGCGCGCATTCTAACAGCGCAGACCAATGTGGGAGATCCCTGTGGGAGCGAGCCTGCTCGCGAAAGCGGTGGGTCAGTCACCTTCTAAGTCGAATGTGCCGAAGTCTTCGCGAGCAGGCTCGCTCCTACAGGGAGATCATGTGGATTAGATGACTGGTCAAAAAATAACCATCGCGCTGTACGCCATGTTCGATATGGCCTGTAGTCCCTTTCGCTCAGGTTATCCACAGGCCGTTCCACAGCGATTGTGGGTAACGCAGCACAGCTTAGTGACATCCGTGTGACGTCCAGACCCGTTGCGCGCTGTGATGCAGGATGCCGTGGCGGCGGGCGAGGGCGTGGCGATCCTTGCTGTAGCCGCCGCCGATCACGCCGACCAGCGGGATGTCGCGGCCCAGACAATGGCGCATCACGCTTTCATCGCGGGCGGCGACGCCTTCGTCTGTCAGTTGCAGATAACCGAGGGCGTCGTCCTTGTGCACATCGACCCCTGCGTCGTACAGCACCACGTCCGGTTGATATAGCGGCAGCAGGTAGTTGAGCGTGTCATCCACCACTTTCAGATAATCGGCATCGCCCATGCCGTTGGGCAGCGGAATGTCCCAGTCGCTTTCGGCCTTGCGTGCAGGAAAATTCTTCTCGCAGTGCAGGGAAACGGTAATGGCCTCTGGGGTGTCATGCAGGATCCGCGCGGTGCCGTCGCCCTGATGCACGTCGCAATCGAAGATCAGCACCCGGTTCACCCGACCGCTTTGCAGCAGGTAATGGCTGATGATTGCCAGGTCGTTGAAGATGCAGAAGCCGGCCGGGTAATCGTAGTGGGCGTGATGGGTGCCGCCGGCGAGGTGACAGGCCAGACCATGCTCGAGGGCTTTTTCCGCCGCCAGAATCGAGCCGCCGACCGCCCGCACCGTGCGCCGCGCCAAGGCTTCGTTCCACGGCAGGCCGAGGCGCCGCTGGTCTTCGCGAGACAACTCGCCGCTCATATAGCGTTCGATATAGCGACGGTCATGCGCCAGGGCGAGGATGTCGTTGGGGCAGATCTCGGGACGCAGCAGGTCGGCGTCGCGGGTCAGGCCGCTGTCGACCAAGTGGTCGCGCAGCAAGCGGAATTTGTCCATCGGAAAGCGGTGATCCGCCGGAAACTCGGGGCTGTAGTCTTCGTGGTAGATCAGCGGCAGGGGCATGGCAACTTCATGTAGGAACGATGGAAAGAGTGAACGATCCTACCAGCGATGTAGACTTGCGGCATGGAAATGGAGGGGCATGATGGAGCCGATTCAGCAACTCGAAAGCGCACGCCTGCTGATGCGTCAGTGGCGCGACGAGGATTTGCCGGAATTTGCGGCGATGTGCGCCGATCCTCAGGTGATGCGCTACTTTCCGGCCCCGCTCAGCCGTCTCGAAAGTGCGTCGATGATCGGCCGGGTGCGCGGGCATTTTGCCGAGCACGGTTTCGGTCTGTGGGCGCTGGAGCGCAAGGACAGCGGTGAGTTCATCGGTTTCACTGGCCTGGGTGTGGTCGGTTTCGATGCGCCGTTCACCCCGGCGGTGGAAATCGGCTGGCGTCTGGCCCGTGAGCATTGGGGGCTGGGCTATGCCAGTGAGGCGGCTTGGACGGCATTGCGCGCAGGTTTTGATCGGCTGGGACTGAAGGAAATCGTGTCTTTCACCGCCCAGAGCAATCTGCCGTCGGAGAAAGTCATGCAGGCGATTGGCATGCAGCACGATCCGGCCGATGATTTCGATCACCCCAAACTTGCCGTCGATCACCCGTTGCGCCGGCATTTGTTGTACCGAATTACCAGGGAGCAATGGCTGCAAACCCTGCATGGCTAAGCCGACACGGACGTTTACAATGGCGCGACAGTGGCTCGCGCCAGAACCTGAATGGGCCGCCGCAGCCAAGACTGCGCGGCATAGCGTTGTGTGAGGAGAGTCTGAATGAGCCAAGTGTTGGAAGATCTGGTCGACCTGCTGACCCTGGAGCCAATCGAGGAAAACCTGTTCCGTGGCCGCAGCCAGGACTTGGGTTTCCGTCAGTTGTTCGGTGGTCAGGTACTCGGTCAGTCGCTGTCGGCGGCCAGTCAGACGGTTGAAGAGGCGCGCCACGTGCATTCGATGCACGGCTATTTTCTGCGCCCGGGCGACGCCAAGTTGCCGGTGGTGTATTCGGTGGATCGCGTGCGTGACGGCGGCAGCTTCAGCACCCGACGGGTCACTGCGATCCAGAAGGGCCACCCGATCTTCACCTGCAGCGCGTCGTTCCAGTACGACGAGGCAGGCTTCGAGCATCAGAGCCAGATGCCGGTGGTGGTCGGCCCGGAAAACCTGCCGTCGGAGCTGGAACTGACCCAGCAACGCGCGCACCTGATCCCCGAGCACATGCGCGAAAAACTGCTGTGCCCGAAACCGATCGAAGTGCGCCCGGTCACCGAAAAGGATCCGTACAACCCGCAGCCGGCCGATCCGGTGAAGTATGTGTGGTTCCGTGCCGACGGTGCGCTGGCGGATATTCCGGCGCTGCACAAGTACCTGCTGGCCTACGCCTCGGACTTCGGCCTGCTGACCACTTCGATGCTGCCGCACGGCAAGTCGGTCTGGCAGAAAGACATGCAGGTCGCCAGCCTCGATCATGCATTGTGGTTCCACAACGATCTGCGCGCCGATGACTGGTTGCTCTACGCGATGGACAGCCCGTGGGCCGGCAATTCCCGGGGATTCTCCCGTGGCAGCGTGTACAACCGCGCCGGGCAACTGGTGGCATCGGTGACCCAGGAAGGCCTGATTCGTCACCGCAAGGACTGGGCATGAGCCTGAGCGATGTGAAGCACTGGGTGTTCGACATGGACGGCACCCTGACCATCGCCGTGCATGACTTTGCGGCGATCCGCGTGGCGCTGGCGATTCCGCCCGAGGACGACATTCTCACCCACCTCGCGGCGCTGCCGGTAGAGGAGGCCGCGGCTAAGCATGCCTGGTTGCTGGAGCATGAGCGCGATCTGGCGCTGGGTTCGAAACCTGCGGCCGGTGCGGTGGAGCTGGTGCGTGACCTGCACGGGCGCGGCTATCGGCTCGGTATCCTGACGCGCAATGCACGGGAGCTCGCGCATGTGACGCTCGACGCCATCGGTCTGGCCGACTGCTTCGCCGTGGAAGATGTGTTGGGCCGCGATGAAGCGCCACCGAAGCCGCATCCCGGCGGGTTGCTGAAACTGGCCGAAGCCTGGAACGTACCGGCCAGCGAAATGGTGATGGTCGGGGATTACCGCTTTGATCTGGATTGCGGTCGGGCGGCCGGGGCACGGACGGTGCTGGTGAATCTGCCGGACAACCCGTGGCCGGAACTGACGGATTGGCATGCGCAGGATTGTGTCGAGTTGCGGCGGATGCTTTCGGTCTGAGATCTTTATTGTCTGATCTGGCCTCATCGCGAGCAGGCTCACTCCTACAATTGGAATGCGTTTCCCCTGTGGGAGTGAGCCTGCTCGCGATGGCGCCTCAACAGTCACTACAAGTCATTAATCAAACAGCGCTTTCAGCCCCTCCGGCGACGTCAACATCCCATCGCCGTTATGCCCGACCCCGGGCACTTCAACCAGTCGCTGATTGACCCCTTCCGGATGCCGGCGCAGCAGGTAGCCGAAAAACAGCTTGCCGCGTTCCAGCCGATACGCGCCTTGTGCCTCGGCGGCGCAACTCTTGTCCAGCGCCGGATGTTGCGGGTCTATGTCCTGCTGCCCCAGCAGGTAAATCACTTCGCGTTTGATGTAGCTGCTCTCAAGCTGCAACGGTGTTTGCCCACCGGCGTACACCGGCATGTCGGTCAACCCGTACTTCCAGCGATTGAAACCCGGGCACTGTGCGTGATCGAACGCTACCGGCCGCTGTTCGTTGAAATACGCGTACGACGACGGATTGGCCACCACATAGCGCAGGCGAATGCCATTGGCCTTCAGCGCCGGTTGATCCTTGGCCAGCAAGGCATAACGCTGCACCACTTGACCGCCACCGGAATGGCCGAAAATCACGATCTGCTTCACGTCCGGAAACTGCTTGCGGTCGCTGACCCGGGCGACGATGGCGTCGAGTGCGGCGTAGGAACTCAGCGGCTTCGGCCCTGTGGATAACCCGCCGCCCATCCACTCGTTGCCTTTCCAGCGCAGCAATGTATTGGGCAGGGAGTACAGCGCGACGTCGCTTTCGTTGAGAAACTGCGGCGCGATCACCAGCGTGTGCGCCGTTTGCCCGGCCAGTTCGGTGGCGTGCTCGGCACTCTTGCGATAGGTCTCGGCATTGCGCAGACGACCGTGAATGACGACCAGCACCCGCTCGATTTTCTCAGGTGCCGGGCTGATGCCAACGGCCATTTCGCCAGCCTCGAATTGCAGGCGCCCGGGGCTGATGGCATCGACGCCTGCCGCGTGCGCGTTGCCGCCGATGATCAGTAAAGCCAGAAGCCATTTGCGCATTTACAGGTTTTTCGCCGCGAAGGTATCGCACTGGCCGACCTGGCCCTGGGCGAAACCGGTTTTGAACCAGCGCACCCTTTGCGCCGACGTGCCATGGGTAAACGAGTCCGGTACCACACGGCCCTGACCCTGTTGTTGCAGGCGATCATCACCGATGGCGTTGGCCGCATTCAAGGCCTCTTCGACGTCACCCGGTTCCAGCCAGTTCAGGCGCTTCTGCGCATGGTAGGCCCAGACGCCGGCCAGGCAGTCGGCCTGCAATTCCTGACGCACCAGCAAACCGCCGTCGCCCTGCATCTGCCGGCCCTGCTGACGGGCCGTCTGAATTTTTGCCGAGACGCCGAGCAGCGTCTGCACATGATGGCCGACTTCGTGCGCGATCACGTAGGCCTGGGCGAAGTCGCCGGCGGCCTTGAAGCGCTGGGCCATTTCCTGAAAGAAGGCCATGTCCAGATAGACTTTCTGATCTGCCGGGCAATAGAACGGGCCGGTCGCCGAAGTCGCCAGACCGCAGGCGGAATTCACCCGGTTGCTGAACAGCACCAGGGTCGGGTCCTTATATTGGCGCCCGGCCTGCTGGAAGATGGCGCCCCAGGTGTCTTCGGTATCGCCGAGGATCGAACGCACGAATTCGGCCTGCTGGTCGTTGGCCGGTGGCGCCTGACGCGTCTGCGTACTGGCCGGTGCCGATTGCTCGGTCATTTGCCCAGTGAGCTGGCCGAGGATCTGCAACGGATCCTGTCCGGTGATCCAGCCGATGCCGACGATCAGCAGGATCGCCCCCAGGCTCAGGCCTTTGCCGCCACCGAACCGCATGCCACCACCGCCGCCGCTATCATCGCCACGGGCATCGACGACGTTGTCACTGCGTCGGCCTTTTTTCCATAGCATGTGGGAATCCTCTTTCTGTTCGTGGTGATGAGTGTTGCTGGTGTGGGAGTGTGGCGCCAGTCCGGTCGTCCGTCTATTGGCGTACACGCAAACAGGCCCGGCCTCGGGTGACGAGGGCGGACCTGTTATTGACGAGCGTGTGCGCGACTAATTCAATCCGTCGGCGGATTTCTCTCGGCGCGCTGTGCGTCAGCGATCGAAGGCATCCCACACCGGGGCGAAATCCGGGCTGACCTGACGCTGATTCTTCGGCAGCGCGGCGATCAGTGCGCGGTCTTCAGCGTCCAGTTCAACCTGCAGCGAAGCCAGGTTCGCCAGTTGATTGGCCCGGCTGCTGGCTTTGGGAATCGCTGCCACGTTGTTCTGATCCAGCAGCCATTTCAACGCCACCTGAGTCGGCAGCACGCCGTGTTTTTCGGCAATCTGCTGAATCTGTGGAATCTCCGAGACCTTGTTGCGCGCCAGCGGTGTGTACGCGGTCAGCGCCAGGTCGTGTTGGCGCGCGTAGTCGAGCAGGGCGTTCTGGCCGAGCAGGACGTGGTACTCGACCTGGATCGCTGACAGAGGGATGCCGTATTCCTCGACGACTGTGCGCAGCAGCGGCAGCGGAAAATTCGCCACGCCGATGTTGCGCGCCAGACCCTGTTCCTTGAACGAGGCCAGGGTGTCGAGAGTGCGCGGCAGATCCCAATCGGTACTCGGCCAGTGGATCATGAACAGATCGACGTACTCGCTGCGCAAGGCCTTGAGGCTTCGTTCCATCGAGTGGCGCATGGCGTCCGGTTGCAACTGGTCCCACCAGACCTTGGTGGTGACATGAATCTGCTCGCGGGGTGTCGGTGTATTCGCCAATGCTTGTCCGACCGAGTCTTCGTTGTTGTAGGCCGCTGCCGTGTCGATGTGCCGATAGCCGAGTTCCAGGGCCTGCTCGACGGCACGGGTGCATTCGTCGCCGAGCATCGGCCAGGTGCCGAGGCCGAGTTTCGGCATGTTCAAACCCTGGGCGTTAACGATGTGCTGCATGGTCGATCTCCTGTTCGAAAGCAGTGATGCCGGCGATATGCCGGGCGGCGATGTAGCCGAAAGTCAGCGCCGGGCCGAGGTTGATCCCGCCTGCCGGATAGTGCCCGCCCATGATGCTGGCCATGTCGCCACCGGCGGCGTAGAGCCCGGCGATGGGGTGGGCATGGGCATCGAGCACTTGCGCCTGCGGGTTGACCTTGAGCCCGGCAAAGGTGCCGAAGCAGCCCGGTTGCACTTTCACGGCATAAAAAGGGCCGGCCTCTATTGGGGCAACGCAAGGGTTGGGAAGGTTCGCCGGATCGCCCTGCTTGCGGTTATAGGGCGTTGCGCCGCGACCGAACGACGGGTCCTCGCCGTGGCGTGCATGGCGGTTGTAGTCCTCCACCGTCTGGCGCAATCCGCTGGGGTCGATGCCGCAGGCGCTGGCCAATTCTTCAAGGGTGTTGCCGGTTTTCAGATAGCCGCTGCGGATAAATCCTGACAGCGGAACGGGAAATGGCCGCGACATGCCCAGGCCATAACGCCGTTGAAAGGCGCGGCTGCAGATCAGCCACGAGGCGACTTCCTCGCCTTCCGGGGTGGCGGCAACCATGGCGCTGACGTAGTCGAAGTAACCATTGGCTTCATTGACGAAACGCTGGCCGTTGCGCAGTACGCCGATGATTCCCGGTTTGCCGCGTTCGATGATGTGTGGGAAATGGCCGATGCTGCCGTCGGCATGCGGCACTTGCGAGACCGGCGCCCAGGCCACGGGTGACGCCAGGTCGGTGTTGACCGTGGCGCCGACGCTTTCGCCCAGACGCAGGCCATCGCCATTCACCGCCAGCGGCGGCAGTGCCCAGTGTTCATGACCCGTGGGCGTGCGCGGAAACAAGGCCTTGCGCCGCTCGATGTCGTTGGCGAATCCGCCGGCGGCCAGCACCACGGCTTTACGTACATGAATGTGGATCGGGCCTTTGGCGCTGCTGACCACTGCGCCGCAAACCCTTGCTTCATCGCGCAGCAGTTCGGTCACGGGTGCCGACTCCCACAACAAAACGCCAAGGTCCTCGGCGGACTTCGCCAGCCTTGCGACCAACGCCACCCCGTTGACCAATTGCATGGCCCGGCCGTGTACCGCCAGATCGAGCAAGTGTCGGGTAAAACGACGGGTTACATGCCACGCGGCTTTCAGCGAACGGGTGAGATTGAGGAACGCCGAAAGGTCGGCGCCGGCCATGATCGGCATGCCCATGAAGGACGTTTCGCGCATTGTTGTACGCAGGCGCCTGAGCAGGCGTCCGACTGTTCGTCCGTCGTAAGGCGCTGCGATGACCGAGCGACCGCCCGTACCCGCCCCCGGCGTATCGCCATGAATGTCGGCAATAGCGTTGCCGTCGGCAAATTGCAGAGCAGTGTGCTGTTCGAAAAACGCCACCATGTGCGGCCCGGCAGTGAGGAAAGCGTCGACCATTGCCGGGTCGTAATGCTCGCCGAGTTCATGGCGCAGGTACGTGCGCGGTTGCTCGACGTCTTCGACGATGCCGGCGCGTCGGGCCAGCGGATTGCATGGCACCCATGCCCAGCCGCCGGACCACGCGGTGGCACCGCCGAACACCGGATCTTTTTCAACCACGATGACCTTCAGGCCGTGCCATGCGGCAGTGACCGCGGTGGATAAACCGGCGGCACCGGAGCCGACGACCAGAACGTCGCAGTCGATTTCGGGAAGTTCGGCAGGCATCAAGCAAAGCTCCGCAGTAAGAATTTATTGGAATTAGATTCCAGAAATTAACCAATGAAGTTCAACTGCAACAAGGCATGTTTCAGTAAAGTGGGCGGTTATCGCACGGCCAGTTCCGGATTTCGCTTTGTCCCGGATGTCTTCTAGAATCGGCAAAATTTTACTTGGACCTTCCCATGGCCGGCAGTCAGATCGAACGGGTTTTCAGCGTGCTGGAAAGCCTCACCAGTGAGCCGCGCGGGCTGCCGATGCAGACCCTGGCCGAGCAACTGGACATCCCGAAAAGTGCCACGCACCGGATGCTCGCGGAGCTGATTCGGCTGGGCTACGTGCGACAGAATGCCGAGACTTTGCGCTATCACCTGTCGACCAAATTGGTGGCGATGGGGTTTCAGTATCTGTCGAGCAGCGGTGCCGACATCGTGCAACCGGTGCTGGATCGACTGGCTCAGGAAACCGGTGAGCTGGTGCGTCTGGGGGTGATCGATGGCGAGCGCCAGACTTGGATCGCCAAGGCGCAGGGCGCACGGACGGGCTTGCGTTATGACCCGGACATGGGCCGCGATGCACCGCTGTTCTACACCGCTTCCGGGCACGCGTGGCTGGCCTGCATGAGCGATGCCGAGGCCTTGTCGCTGGTCGAGCGCCAGGGCGTGGAAGTACCGGTGGGCGTCGGGCCGAATGCGCCGCGCTCCAATATCGAACTGCTGAAGCGCCTGCGCCTGGCGCGGGAACAGGGTTATGCCTGTGTCGAGGAAAGTTCGGCGGTGGGCACCTCGGCGATTGCCGCGGTGGTCAAGCATCCGGTTGACGGGCGAGTGATCGGCGTACTGAGCATTGCCGGGCCGAGCGCACGGATGCCCGGCGCGCGACTGCATGAATTGGCGCCGCTGCTGATGAAGTTCACGGAGGAATTGTCGGCGGCGAGCCTGGCGTCCGAATTGTTCATCTGACCGATCCCCTGTAGGAGCTGCCGAAGGCTGCGATCTTTTGACTTTGTTTCTTAAGGTCAAGATCAAAAGATCGCAGCCTTCGGCAGCTCCTACAGGTCCGGGTGTCGTGTATGAAGTTGTGCGGTGTTCGCACGGTTTTCCCATCACTGGGTGTTTGATTGTGGAACGCGGTTCTAAATTGTTGCTGGAGTGACATTTCCAACAACAATCACAAAAGGATCGCGCCTTGACTCCGCCCCTTCGTATCGCCCTGATCGGCGCTGGCAACATGGGCCAGCAGCATTACCAGCACCTGCAAACCCTCGAAGAAGCCCGGTTATGCGCAGTGGCCGATCCCGGCCCGCAGGCTCCCGCGCTGGCGGCGCAGTGGGGCGTGGCGTATTTCGCCGATCACCGGCAGATGCTGGAGCAGGTGCGGCCCGATGCGGTGATCGTGGCCAATCCGAATAATCAGCACGTCAGCACGGCGCTGGATTGCCTCGCCGCCGGGGTTCCGGTGTTGCTGGAGAAACCGGTGGGCGTGCATCTGGATGAGGCACGCGAACTGGTGGCGGCAGTCAAACGCAGTGGCGTGCCGGTGCTGGTCGGCCACCATCGGCGGCACAATCCGTTGATCGTGCGTGCCCACCAATTGTTGCTCAGCGGCGCGCTCGGGCGGCTGACCACGGTTACTGCACTGTTCCAGTTACGCAAACCCGACCGATATTTCGAGGTCCCGTGGCGCCGTGAACCGGGGGCGGGCCTGTTGCTGACCAATCTGATTCACGACCTCGATCTGCTGCGTCACCTGTGCGGTGAAGTGCAGTCGGTGCAGGCCGTCACCGACAACGCGGTGCGTGGGGTTGCCAACGAAGACAGTGTCGCGGTGTTACTGCAATTTGCCGGCGGTGCACTGGGCACGCTGAGCGGTTCCGATGCAGTTGCCGCGCCGTGGAGTTGGGAGCTGAACTCCGGGGAGAACCCGGTCTATCCGCGTCAGGACGATCAGCCGTGTTATCTGCTGGCGGGAACCGCCGGGGCGCTGAGCATTCCGCAACTCAAGTGCTGGCATTACGCTGCCGATCAAGTCGATGCCGGCTGGCACGAACCGCTGATTGCGCAGCAAGAACGGTGTGAGGCAGGGGACGCGTTGCGGTTGCAGCTGCAGCATTTTGTGCAGGTCGCGCGGCGTGAAGTCGAACCCTTGGTCAGTGCCGCCGATGCCGCGCGAACATTGGCGCTGGTCGAGGCGATACGTGAGGCGGCGGCCAGCGGTCGTGCCTGTTGCCCAGCAGCGGTCGAGGCTTGAGCATGAACGAACGAATCCTGTCCCTGGCCAGTCTCACCGTGCTCGAATTGTCGCCACCGCAAATGGTCGAGGTCGCGGCGCGTGCCGGTTACAGCCATGTTGGCCTGCGCCTGGAGCCGGCGACGCCGGAGGAATATCACTTTCCATTGGTGGCCGATGGCGGATTACGGCGTCAGACGTTGGCGCGTTTGCGCGACACTGGCATCGCTGTGCTCGATGTGGAAATCCTGCGTCTGAAACCGCAAACCGTGGTCGCCGATTTCGACAAGCTGCTGGCCGTTGGCGCGGAGTTTGGCGCCAGTGAATTACTGGTCGCCGGCAATGATCCTGACGAACAACGGCTCACCGACAACTTTGCCGCGCTGTGTGATCTGGCGGCGCCTTACGGTTTGCATCCGCATCTGGAGTTCATGCCCTGGACCGATGCGCGCAACCTCGAACAGGCGTTGCGCATCGTTGCCAATGCCGACCGGGAAAACGCCGCGGTGCTGGTCGATGCCTTTCATTTCGATCGCTCCGGTTCACGGCTGGAGGATCTGGCCCACGTCGCACCTGCGCGCCTGCGTTATGCGCAATTGTGTGATGTGGCGGGACCGAGACCGGCGGACATGGCCGAGATCTTGCGTCAGGCTCGCAACGAACGGCGGTTTCCCGGCGAGGGCGATTGCGACCTGCACGGTTTGTTGCGCAGTCTGCCAGCTAATATTCCACTGAGCCTGGAGATCCCCACGGTAAAACTGCTGGAGCAGGGCGTCAGCGGATTGCAACGAGCGCAGATGGCGCTCAACAGGACGCGGGAATTGTTGGCGCAGTTGTAAGTCAGTTTTTGTGGCGGGGCGCCAGCGTCCTCGCCACTGTTTATTTTTCCTTCAGAGATATCCAATGACCGTCAGCACCCCGCTCTCCGGTGTCAATCAACCCTTCAAGGGGATCTTGCTGATTGTCGTGGCGACTTTCCTGTTCTCCAGCCACGATGCGCTGTCGAAATACCTATCGGGTTTCTACCCGATCATCATGGTGGTATGGGCGCGGTATCTGGTGCACACCTTGCTGATGGCGGGGATTTTCCTGCCGCAGTCGGGGTTGCGTGTACTGCGCACCAAACGACCGCTATGGCAGTTGGCGCGGGCGCTGTGCCTGCTCGGCACCAGTCTGTTTTTCACCACGGCGCTGCTGTACATCCCGCTGGCCGAGGCCACCGCGGTCAACTTTCTCGCGCCGGTGCTGGTGACGGCGCTGTCAGTGCCGTTGCTCAAGGAACGGGTGACGCGCGGGCAGTGGATCGCGGTGATCTGCGGTTTTATCGGGGTGCTGATCATCGTCCATCCGGGAGGCGAGTTGTTCACCCCGGCGGTGCTGCTGCCATTCTGCTCGGCGTTGTTTTTCTGCTTCTATCAACTGCTGACGCGCAAGCTCAGTGAGGTCGACAGCCCGACCACCAGCAACTTCTTCGCTGGTCTGTGCAACACGCTGGTGATGAGTGCGCTGGTGCCGTTCTTCTGGCAGGTGCCGACCTTGTCGCACGCCGTGTTGATGCTGGCGCTGGGCAGCTGCGGGATGACCGCGCACTTGTTTCTGACCCAGGCGTTCCGCCACGCAGCACCAGCGTTGCTGGCGCCATTCGGCTACTGCCAGATCGTGTTTGCCGGGTTGTTGGGGTGGGTGGTGTTCAATCACACGCCGAGTCTGTTGACGGTGATCGGGATTGCGGTGATCTGCTGCAGCGGCCTGGCGGCGGCTTGGCAGCAGAGCCGCAGATGAGAGAGATAAATAACCCTGTGGGAGCGGGCTTGCTCGCGAAGGCGGTGGATCAGTCGACATCTTCAGTGACTGACTAAATGCTTTCGCGAGCAAGCCCGCTCCCACAGGGGGGAGGGGGGTATGCAGGTTATTCGGTGACGTCTGGAATCTTGCGCGGGGCCATGAAGTACATCCAGGTCAGCGCCAGGAAGTACATCGCCGGGATCAGCGTGAACAGCACCGTGTAGTTGTTGTTGGTGACGGTCAGGATGTGGCCGACGATCTGGGTCATGAACATCCCGCCGATCGCTGCGCACATGCCGCCGAAACCGAACACCGTGCTCATCATGTGCTTGGGCGTGTAGTCCATCACCAGGCTCCAGATGTTCGCAGTCCAGGCCTGATGCGCGCCGATTGCCAGGGAGATTGCCGCGACGGCTACCCACAGATTGCTTGAGCCGGCGGCCATGATCACGCCGATGATGCAGCAGGCGAACAGGAACATCGACAGCAGCCGCGCCTTGATCGAGTTCATGCCGCGACCGATCAGAAACGAAGACAGAATGCCGCCGCCCACGCTGCCGAAGTCAGCGGTGACGTAGATGATGATCAGCGGAATACCCATCTGGGTCACGTTGATGCCCAGGTTGTATTGCTGATTGAGAAACGGCGGCAGCCAGTACAGGTAGAACCAGAACACCGGCGCAGTCAGCGAATAGGCGAGGGCGAAGGCCCAGGTGCCGCGCATGCGCAGGATTCGCGAGAACGGTACGCGGGCCTGTTCCGGTTCGACCTCCTGCTGGATGTAGTCGAGTTCGGATTTTTTCACCCGTGGATGGTCTTCCGGGTTGAAGTATTTCAAGCCCCAGAACAGCAGCCAGATCCCGCCGAGTGCCGACATGCACAGGAACGCCGCCTGCCAGCCCCACACGTGGAGAATCAGCGGCAGCAGCATCGGCGTGAACATGGCGCCGACGTTGGTCCCGGCGTTGAAGATGCCGGTAGCCACTGCGCGTTCACCGGCGGGGAACCACAGGCGCGTGGTTTTCACGCAGGCCGGGTAGTTGGCTGCTTCGGTCAGGCCGAGGATGAACCGGCAGACCATGAAGCCGACGGCCGAAGTCGCCAGACCGTGGGCGCCGGTGGCCAGGCTCCAGAGCAGCACCGCGCAGAAGAACACGCGCTTCACGCCGATGCGGTCGATCAGGCGTCCCTGCAGGACGAAACCGATGGCGTAGCCGACCTGAAACCAGAAGTTGATGTTGGCGTAATCCATCGCCGTCCAGCTCATTTCCTTGGCGAGGATCGGCTGCATGACGCCGAGGGCTGCGCGGTCGATGTAGTTCAGGGTCGTGGCGAAAAACACCAGCGCCAGCATGCCCCAACGGGTCTTGCCGACAGCCATGGCGCCGCGGATCTTGTCGCCGATGCCACCCGTGGCAGTGCTCATGGCCGGGGCCATGCGGGAAGTCTGTGAAGGAATCATTGTTCCACCCGTTTTTGAATTTGTTATGTGGTGTTGTTTGCACGCACTGCGACCGAAGGTTCATTTCCGGACTCAATGTGAAGTCGATGGTGGGCAGTGGACGAAAAATCGTCAATTCGCCGAAACGCCATAGTGTTCGATAATCGCACGCAAAACTAACCGGCTGGTACACTTTAAATTGCTGCTGAAGACGATGCAGCCAATAATTTCCTCACGATAAAAAATGATCCCCTGTAAAAAACTGCAGCGCAGTCCGGGAGTAGCAACATGCAGCGTTCCATTGCCACCGTTTCCCTGAGCGGCACCCTGCCGGAAAAGCTCGAAGCCATTGCCGCCGCCGGGTTCGACGGCGTCGAGATCTTCGAGAACGATCTTCTGTATTACGACGGCAGCCCGCGGGAAATCAGGCAGATGTGCGCTGACCTGGGGATCGCCATCACCCTGTTCCAGCCGTTCCGCGATTTTGAAGGCTGCCGCCGCGATCGGCTGGCGCGTAATCTGGAGCGGGCCGAGCGCAAATTCGACCTGATGCAGGAGCTGGGCACCGATCTGGTGCTGGTGTGCAGCAACGCTTCGGCGGACAGCGTCGGCGACCGGCAGATTCTCGTCGATGATCTGCGGCTGCTGGCCGAACGTGCCGGCGCTCGCGGGTTGCGTATCGGCTATGAAGCGCTGGCCTGGGGCCGGCACGTCAATACTTATCAACAGGTCTGGGACATCGTTCGCCAGGCCGACCACCCGGCACTCGGCGTGCTGCTCGACAGCTTTCACACCTTGTCGTTGAAAGGCGATCCAAGCGCGATTGCCGACATTCCCGGCGACAAGATCTTCTTTGTGCAAATGGCCGACGCGCCGATACTCGCCATGGATGTCCTGGAGTGGAGCCGGCATTTCCGCTGTTTCCCGGGGCAGGGCGAATTCGATCTGCCGGGGTTCCTCGCGCCAATCATCCAGAGCGGTTACACCGGGCCGTTGTCGCTGGAAATTTTCAACGATGGCTTCCGCGCCGCACCGCCACGGGCGAATGCCGCCGATGGTCTGCGTTCGCTGCTGTATCTGGAGGAAAAAACCCGTCAGCGCCTGGAACAGCAAACAACGCCGGTGGCCAACCACGACATCCTCTTCGAAACGCCGCCGGCCAGCGAGTACAACGGCATCGAGTTTCTTGAGTTCGCCGTCGACGAAAGCCTTGGCGCCAAACTGAGCAACTGGCTGGAGCGGCTGGGCTTCGTCAAGGCCGGGCAGCACCGCTCCAAGAGCGTGAGCCTGCTGCGTCAGGGCGATATCAACCTGATCCTCAACGCCGAACCGTACTCGTTCGGCCACAGTTTCTTCGAGGCCCATGGCCCGTCGCTGTGTGCCACCGCTGTGCGGGTCAAGGACAGCGCCAGCGCCCTCGCTCGTGCGGTCGCTTACAAGGGCCAGCCCTATCGCGGCCTGGTCGGCCCCAACGAACTGGAACTGGCCGCGGTGCGTGCGCCGGACGGCAGCCTGATTTATCTGGTGGATGAGGCGGCGGACGTTTATGGCACTGACTTCAATCTGCTGCCGAACGCACAGGCCCGTGGCGGCCTCAAGCGCATTGATCACATGGCCATGGCGCTGCCGGCCGACAGCCTCGACAGCTGGGTGCTGTTCTACAAGAGCCTGCTGGATTTCGAGGCCGACGATGAAGTGGTGCTGCCCGATCCGTACGGTCTGGTGAAAAGCCGGGCGTTGCGCAGCCGCGACAGCTCGATCCGTCTACCGCTGAACATCTCCGAGAATCGCAACACCGCGATCTCCCACGCGCTGTCGAGTTATCGCGGCTCCGGTGTGCATCACATCGCCTTCGATTGTGATGACATCTTCGCCGAAGTCAGCCGCGCCAAAGAAGCTGGTGTGCCGTTGCTGGATATCCCGCTCAACTATTACGACGACCTCGCCGCGCGCTTCGATTTCGACGACGAGTTCCTCAGCGAGCTGGCGTACTACAACGTGCTCTACGACCGCGACGCGCAGGGCGGCGAGCTGTTCCACGTGTACACCGAGCCGTTCGAGGGGCGCTTCTTCTTCGAGATCATCCAGCGTAAAAACGGCTATGCCGGTTATGGTGCGGCGAACGTTGCGGTCCGTCTGGCGGCGATGGCCAAGTCACGCAGCGGTGCGGTGCGTCAGGCGAAGTTGTAGGAATTTCGTAAACGCGGGATTAAACACGAGCCGCGTGGCTTCCTTCACTGTGCAGCGCGGCCCATAATCGCCAACCTGTGCAGTGATGGCCGTGAGCCCGCAATGACAATGACTTCAGAACTCCCCGCCGCTCCCGTCGAATCCGGTATCGAGCCGCGCAAGAGTCGCAAGAACAACCCGGAAAAAACCCGCGAGAACATCCTGCAGGAGGCGATCGTCGAGTTCGTCCAGCAGGGCTTGTCCGGCGCCCGCGTCGACGCGATCGCCGAGCGTATCCACACCTCCAAACGCATGATCTATTACTACTTCGGCAGTAAGGAGCAGTTGTACGTCGAGGTGCTGGAGAAGCTTTACGGCGACATCCGCAGCACCGAAAACCGCCTGCACCTGGCCGAGTTGCCGCCGGTGGTGGCGATCCGTCGACTGGTGGAATTCACCTTCGATCACCACGACCGCAACGTCGATTTCGTGCGCATCGTCTGTATCGAAAATATTCACAACGCCGAGTTCGTGAAGCGTTCGGACACGATCAAGGCGATGAACAATACGATCCTCGATTCACTGGGCGAGATTTTGCGTCGCGGTGCCGAGGAGGGTGTCTTCCGCGCCGGGCTGGACGCGCTGGATGTGCACTTGCTGATCAGTTCGTTCTGTTTCTACCGCGTCTCGAACCGCCATACGTTCGGTGAGATCTTTCAGATCGACCTGCCGGACGAAAGCATCAAGCAGCGTCATCGCGAGATGATCTGCGAGTCGGTGTTGCGTTACTTGCAGCCGTGACACCTATCCAATGTGGGAGCGGGCTTGCTCGCGAAAGCGGCGTGTCAGCCTATACATCTAGCGCCTGACACACAGCCTTCGCGAGCAAGCCCGCTCCCACAGGATCGATGTTTATCTTCAGCCATTCATGCTTTGAAAATGCGCCAGCATCCGCTGTGCGTCCGGCACCACGCCGCTGAACAATTCAAACGCCTTCACCGCTTGAAACACCGCCATGTTGCCGCCGTCCAGCGTGCGGCAACCCAGCGCGCGGGCGTTGCGCAGCAGTTCGGTTTCCAGCGGGAAGTAAACGATCTCCGCGACCCACAATTCCTTGCGCAGCAGTTCCACTGGCACCGGCATGCCCGGCAGTTTGGCCATGCCCATCGGCGTGGTATTCACCAGACCATCGGCCTGATTCAGCGTGCCCGGCAGATCACGCCCGGCCACCGCGCGGCCTGAGCCGAAATGCTGGTTGAGGTTGTTCGCCAGACTCTCGGCGCGCTCGCGGTCGACATCGAAAATACTCAGCTGCTGTACGCCTTCGCTCAACAGCGCGTGGGCCACTGCCGCTCCCGCACCGCCGGCGCCCATCTGGACGACACGCTCACGGGCGACATCCTGCAAGCCGCGACGAAAACCTTCGGCAAAACCCAGGCAGTCGGTGTTGTGGCCGATGCGTTTGCCGTCCTTGAGCACCACGGTGTTGACCGCGCCGATGCCCCGGGCTTCCGGCGACAGTTCGTCGAGCAGCGGGATGATCGCCTGCTTGCACGGGAAAGTAATGTTCAGGCCGGTGTAGTTCATCCGCTCGGCCGCCTGCAGCAAGTCGGGCAGGGCGTTGCTGTCCAGATGCAACTGATCGAGATCAATCAGCCGATACAGGTAGCGCAAGCCTTGGGCGTCGCCCTCATGTTCATGCAGTGCTGGCGTGCGCGAGGCTTGAATACCCGCACCGATCAGGCCAGCCAGTATTACCGGTTTACGGGTCATGCTGCGCGCCCCTTCAGTCGCTGACTGAAATGCTCCAGGGCCAGGCGATAGCCATGGCTGCCGAAGCCGCACATCACCGCCGTGGCGATGGCCGAGACAAACGAGTGGTGGCGGAATGGCTCACGCGCATGCACGTTGGACAGGTGTACTTCGATCACCGGCAACTCACTGGCCACCAGCGCGTCGCGGATCGCCACCGAGGTGTGCGTCCACGCCGCCGGGTTGATCACGATCCCGGCGCAGCGGCCGCGTGCCGCATGAATCCAGTCGAGCAATTCGCCTTCGTGATTGGTCTGGCGAAACTCCACGGCCAGGCCGAATTCTTCGGCAGCGCGGCCGCACAGAGCAGAAATATCAGCCAGGGTTTCGTGACCGTAGGTTGCCGGTTCACGAGTGCCGAGCAGGTTCAGGTTCGGGCCGTTGAGCACCAGAACGATAGGGGGCATGGGGGCAAACTCCACTTATTGTTTTTGGCTTGGGCCGAAGGTTTCAGCCTGTGGAGGTAAAATGTACCAGATGGTTACCATGGTCAATTGAACTGATTTAACCCGATGGTTTTGTGTTCGGTGATCGCACAAAAGCTACATCGCATTCAGATTTTCCGAATTGTATCGACAGTTTTGCTTACGTTTTTTTTCGAAGATGCAGCGCTTCCTCATCCGTGCCGACGCTAGTCTGAATGTGGTGAAAGGCATTGAGGTGCTGTGCAGCACCGGCCGTCGGATTTGAAAGGAAAATCAAATCCTGAAACTTATTAACCTAACGGATGGGTTTGCATGAAAGTATGCAACTACAGGGGATTGTCGATAAGCATCATGTTGCGAGATGAGCATTGCCCGCCACATGTTCACGTTAATGCAGGCGCCTGGAATGCCCGATTTCAGTTCAGTTTCTGGCACAACGACATTGAACTGTGGGATGTCGTGCCGCTTTCACGTCGACCGCCGCTGGCGGTGCTGGAAGGATTGTGTCGATCACTGGGGCAACCTGCTCATCTGCGTCGCGCACGAGGGATCTGGTGGTCAGGCTTGCAGACAGTTTGTCTCGACAATCAGGTGTGGGACTGCGAGTCAAACGAAGTCCCCGTGATGAAACCGGTCACCGCTACGACCTACAGGATCAGTTCGACGCGCTATGAACCAGAAGCAGACAAGACTGTTCTGACATTGCTCGGCAAACTGGCAGGAGTTGAAATCGATTTATGAAAGTCATCAAGGCAAAGCCGTCCGTACATCGTCCGCTGACGGAAGAAATGCTCGATGCCGCGATAAAACGTGGCGAAGCGCGCCAAGCTAGCAGCTTGCAGGCTGTTTCTGTGACCTTTGAAAGCCCGTCTCTGGTCATTCGTTTTGAAGACGGCAGCGGTGTGTTGCTACCGGTGAGCCAGTATTCGGAGTTCGACGGGTTTGATTCAGACGATTATGCGAACCTGACAGTCGGCTATGCAGGCACTGCGCTTTGCCACGAGGGCAAAGACCTCGACGTTTCCATCTCCGGAATGATTTCGGCGAGCCCGTCACTCATGAGGATGGCGGCTTCGGTGGTTGCGTCGCGTAACGGTCGTCAAAGCAGTGCGGCAAAATCCGAAGCTGCACGAGCAAATGGCAAGAAGGGCGGGCGTCCACGTAAGACCGACACTGCACCGTAAGCACCCACAAAAAAGCCGTCAATCAAGACGGCTTTCTCGTACCCGGCATTCGCCATCAACGCCGGGTCAGCAACACCCCGGACTCCATGTGATGCGTCCACGGGAACTGGTCGAACATCGCGCAGCGGGTGATGCGATGCGTGTCGTGCAGTTGGGCGATGTTGGCGGCCAGGGTTTCCGGGTTGCAGGAGATGTACAGGATGTTGTCGAAGCGCCGGGTCAGCTCGCAGGTGTCCGGGTCCATGCCGGCGCGCGGCGGGTCGACGAACACGCTGCCGAACTCGTAGCTCTTCAGGTCGATGCCTTGCAGGCGACGGAACGGGCGCACTTCGTTAAGCGCTTCGGTCAGCTCTTCGGCGGACAGGCGCACCAGCGTGACGTTATCCACAGCGTTTTCGCTGAGGTTGCTCAGTGCGGCGTTGACCGAGGTCTTGCTGATCTCGGTGGCCAGCACTTTGCGCACACGGGTGGCGAGCGGCAGGGTGAAGTTGCCGTTGCCGCAGTACAGCTCCAGCAGATCGTCGGGACGATCGCCCAATGCTTCGTAGGCCCAGTTCAGCATCTTCTGGTTTACCGTGCCATTGGGCTGGGTGAATGCGCCTTCCGGCTGGCGGTAGCTGAAGGTGCGACCACCGACTTCGAGTTTCTCCACCACGTAATCGTGGCCGATGACTTCGCGCTTGCCCTTGGAGCGGCCGATGACGCTGACGTTGAGATCAGCCGCCAACTTCGACGCGGCCGCATGCCAGTGTTCGTCCAGCGGACGGTGATAGCACAGGGTAATCATCGCATCGCCGGCCAGGGTGGTGAGGAACTCCACCTGGAACAGCTTGTGGCTCAGCGCCGAACTGGCCTGCCATGCCGCCTTGAGCTGCGGCATCAACTGGTTGATGCGCAGGCTGGCAATCGGGAACTCTTCGATGAGGATCGGCGTGCGTTTGTCGTCCTGAGAGAACATCGCGTAGTGCCGCTCACCGGCCTCGCGCCACAGGCGAAATTCCGCGCGCAGGCGGAAGTTTTGCAGGGGCGAGTCGAACACGGTCGGCTCTGGTGCATCGAACGGGGCCAGCAGGTCACGCAAACGCGTGACCTTGTCTTCGAGCTGAGTGGCGTAGGCCTGGGAATCGAAAGTCATGCGTTGAACCAACCCAACTTGATCACAAACAGAATCGACAGAATCACCAGCGCCGGGTTCAGCTCACGGGCGCGGCCCGACAGCAGCTTGATCACGGTCCAGGAGATGAAACCGAAGGCGATGCCGTTGGCGATCGAGTAGGTGAACGGCATGGCCAGCGCGGTGACCACGACCGGTGCGGCGACGGTGATGTCTTCCCAGTCTATTTCCGCCAGGCCCGACGTCATCAGCACGGCGACGAACAGCAACGCCGGTGCGGTGGCGAATGCCGGAACGCTGGCCGCCAGTGGCGAGAAGAACAGCGCCAGCAGGAACAGGATCGCCACGACGATCGCCGTCAGGCCAGTGCGGCCGCCAGCGCTCACGCCAGCCGCGGATTCGATGTAGCTGGTGGTGGTCGAAGTACCCAGCAGCGAGCCGGCCATCGCCGCGGTGCTGTCGGCGATCAGTGCGCGACCCATTTTCGGCATGTGGCCGTCCTTGCCCATCAGGCCGGCGCGTTTGGCGACGCCGATCAGGGTGCCGGAGTTGTCGAACAGGTCGACGAACAGGAAGGCGAAGATCACGCTGACCAGACCAATGTCCAGTGCGCCCTTGATGTCCAGTTGCATGAAGGTCGGGGCCAGCGAAGGTGGCATCGACGTCACGCCGCCGAACGGGGTGAAGCCCATGGCGATGGAAATGATGGTCACTGCCAGAATGCCGATCAGCACTGCGCCGCGCACTTTCAGCGCCTCGAGGGCGACGATCAGGGCGAAGCCGAGGGTGGCGAGGATCGGCGCCGGGGCTTTCAGGTCACCGAGGCCGACCATGGTCGCCGGGTTGCTGACCACGATACCGGCGTTGTGCAGGGCGATCAGCGCCAGGAACAGGCCGATACCGGCGGCAATCGCCGAGCGCAGCGGCAGCGGGATGCTGTTGATGATCCATTCGCGGATGCGGAAGATCGACAGCAGAAAGAAGCACACCGCCGAGATGAACACCGCGCCCAGCGCCACTTGCCAGGTGTGGCCCATGTGCAGGACCACGGTGTAAGTGAAGAAGGCGTTCAGGCCCATGCCCGGCGCAAGCGCGATCGGGTAATTGGCGATCAGGCCCATGATGGTCGAGCCGATGGCGGCTGCCAGACAGGTGGCGACGAACACAGCGCCCTTGTCCATGCCGGTCTCGCCGAGGATGCTCGGGTTGACGAACAGAATGTAGGCCATGGCCAGGAAGGTCGTGACGCCCGCCAGAATCTCGGTACGCACGTTGGTGTTGTGTGCCTTGAGTTGAAACAGCCTTTCCAGCATGTCTGCTCCCCGTGGCGCGCGCGGCGCCGTGAATGTATCGACCTCAACAGCAAAGCACAGACCGTCGCAAGCGCCTGGGAATTTGTGGTGGGCCGGAAAAAGCCGCGCATCATACCAGCAGCGTGAGGAATATGGCGGTTGTTGGTGCCGAACGTCGTCGAAGTTTTGCCACAGGGCCAACTGCGCCATACTGCGCGCTGAATTTTTTGGGGAAATACGATCACATGGGCAAGCGCTGGATAAAGGCTTTGGGGGTAATGGCCGGGCTGATGGTCGGGTCGACGGCGGCGCTGGCAGCCTCGGCGCCACCATTGACTGAAGTGAAGGTGATCAAGGTTCAATCGCCGGCCTGTGGTCTGGAAGACATCGGCGATAACCAGCCGCAAACCCAATGCGATCACAGCGGCCCGAGCATCAAGGTGTTCGTGCTGGAAATCGGCTATGGTCAGAACCAGCCGCATGCCACGCTGGACGGTTTTGAAGTCAACGGCACCCGGGCGCCGGTGTGCGCCTTTGATAACGGCAACCTGACTGAGTGCAAGCCCGGCAGCAACACTGTCGGCTCACTGTATACCTTTGATCTGGCGGGCAAGCAGGAAGGCACCTTCACCTTCAGTAACACCTCGATCAACGCGCCACGCAACACCCTGTCGGCCCAGCTTTACATCAAGTAACGGCTGTCATCGAACAGGCAGGGCAAAGCTGACTACGCTTTAAAGATCACCCAGCGGATAGCGCCCATGACCTTTAGAGCCCTGATTACCCTCGCCGAGGGCATCGATGATCTGCAAAGTGTGACCCTGGTCGACGTGCTGCGCCGCGCCGGCGTCGAAGTCGTGGCGGCCAGCATCGAAGGCCGGCGCATGCTGACCTGCGCGCGCGGTACGCGCCTGACAGCGGACGGCATGCTGGTTGATGTATTGGCGCAGACCTTCGACCTGATCGTCCTGCCCGGTGGTGCCGTCGGCGCCCAACATCTCGCGGCGCATCAGCCGCTGCAGCAATTGCTCAAGGACCAGGCCAGCGCCGGCCGCCTGTTCGCCGCCATCGGCGAAGCCCCGGCCATTGCCCTGCAAGCCTCAGGTGTATTGCGCCAACGGCGCATGACCTGCCTGCCGAGTGCCAGCCATCAATTGTCGGGCTGTACGTTTGTTGATCAACCGGTGGTGGTCGACGGCAATTGCATCACCGCCCAAGGCTCCGGCGCCGCACTGGCGTTTGCCCTGACGCTGGTGGAGCAGCTTGGTGGCAAGGCGTTGCGGGCGAAAGTGGCGGGGGAGATGTTGGTTTGATGGCTTCAGGCGTGGGCAGCGATAGGCGTAATGGCTGGTTGCTCCCGATGCTCTGCTTGCCACAGATCGTAATCGGTTTGAACGCCTAGCCACACACGCGCCTTGCCAATGCCTGCTCGCTCCAGCCGTACAGCCAGATCCGGGCTGATCGGTGCATGGCCGTGCAATACGCGGGAAAGGTGAGGGCGGGCGAAGCCCAGATGTCTGGCCAATTCACTCACACTGATGCCTAACTCTGGCAAGACATCCGTGAGCAGGGTTTCACCGGGGTGTGGCGGGTTGTGCATGGTCATGAGCCTGCCTCCTGTCAGTGGTAGTCCAGATAATCGACCAATTCGATGTCCGAACCGACAAAACGAAAGATAACCCGCCAGTTGCCTGAAACACTGAGCGACCAATATTCGGACAGTTCACCCTTCAGTGGATGCAGGCGCCAACCCGGCAGATCAAGATCTGCGGGAAGTGCTGCGCGATCCATGAACTGCAGCATACGCGCCAGACGTTTTGCGTGATCGGCGCGAATTCCGCGGGTCGAACCTGTTTCATAGAAGCCACGAAGGCCTTTGTGCTGAAAGGATTTGATCATGGCGGCGAGTGTAAGGCGATACGTTACACTCTGTGCGGTAACTATGTACCGCACCTTTTCAATCAATTTGTGCCTGGCCTGTTGATTTCACTGATGTGACCTAGACCTTCGCCTCTTCCACCGGCACATGCATCCGGTCGCGGTTGGCCAGGGTCGGGAACAGTTTGATCCACGTTCCGGTGACCACCAGCGTGCCGATCCCGCCCATCACCACCGCCGGGACGGTGCCGAACCAGTGCGCGGTGAGGCCGGATTCGAATTCGCCCAACTGGTTCGAGGCGCCGATGAACAGGCCGTTCACCGCGCTGACCCGGCCACGCATTTCGTCCGGGGTTTCCAACTGAACGAAGGAGGCGCGGATCACCATGCTGATCATGTCCGCCGCGCCGAGCACCACCAGCACCGCCAGCGAGAACCAGAACGAGGTCGACAGGCCAAAGGCGATGGTTGCGACGCCGAACACGCCAACGGCGGTGAACATCACCCGGCCAACATTGCGCTCGACGGCAAATCGCGCCAGAAACAGTGACATCCCCAACGCGCCTACCGCCGGCGCCGAGCGCAGCAGGCCCAAGCCCCACGGCCCGGTGAGCAAGATGTCCTTGGCGAACACCGGCAGCAACGCCGTAGCGCCACCGAGCAACACCGCGAACAGATCCAGCGAGATCGCCCCGAGAATGTCCGGGCGGCTGCGAATGAAGCGGATACCCGCCAGCAACGAATCCAGCGTGGCTTTGCCTTTGTTCAGCGGCGTTTGCCGGGCGGGCAGGTTGAGCATCAAGGTGCAGGCGATGACATAGAGCAACACCGTCGGGCCGTAGACCCAGACACTGCCAAACGCGTAAAGCAAGCCACCGAGGGCCGGAGCGACAATGGTGGCTGACTGTTGAGCCGACTGCGCTGCGGCGACCGCCCGTGGAAACAGGGCGCTGGGCACGATGCTCGGCAGCAGCGCCTGGGTCGTCGGCATTTCGAAGGAGCGCGCCGCACCGAGCAGGAAGGCGAGGATAAAGATCATTTCCCGGGTGACGTGGTCGGTCGCACTGCCGATGGCCAGTGCCAGGGCAATCAACGCCTGCAACGACTGACAGATCGCCGCGACCCGACGCCGGTCATAGCGGTCGGCGACATGCCCGGTGTGCAGCATGAACAGCACCCGAGGCGCGAACTCGACCAGACCGACCAGACCCAGGTCGAGCACGTTGCCGGTCAACTGATACAGATTCCAGCCGATCGCCACCGTGAGCATCTGAAAGCCACTGGCGGTGAAGATCCGGGCGAACCAGAACGCGAGAAACGGACGATGGTGACGTAACAGCAGGGGCTCTTGGCTGGGCATCTGAAGGCAGGTCTGGCTCTTGGGGGAACCGCGAGGTTATCACCAGTCTGTAACAGGAAGTTGCTATGACAGAAAATTTAGTTAGCCAGACATCTATCTCGCGTTCTGGATGCCGATCCCCCCTCGCTACAGGTCGTGCAGCTCTGAGGAGTGTCTTTCAGAACGTTGCCCAGGCAATGAGGCAACTTGTCACGCGGCAAACGACCACGCCGTTCTTCGTCGGAAATGGGACTACTCTTTTAACGTTGCTTGATCCAGATCAAGACCCTCCCGGGCCATGCTCTGGTGGCCCGTTGGCCAGACTCCCTGCGTTGCGATGGCTGTTAAAAAAGAACGAATCAGAATTCGCCGCACTCCATATCCGTGGGGGCAGTAGGCAGGGGCCACAAGCCCCAATGCCGGTATTACCTGACAGAGGAAGACTTATGTTCGGTTTAGAGGCACTCGATCTCGCCCGAATTCAGTTCGCGTTCACAATCTCGTTCCACATCCTGTTCCCGGCCATCACCATTGGTCTGGCGAGCTACCTGGCGGTGCTTGAAGGGTTGTGGTTGAAAACCCATAACGACACTTACCGGGATCTCTACCACTTCTGGTCGAAAATCTTTGCCGTCAACTTCGGCATGGGTGTGGTCTCCGGTCTGGTGATGGCTTACCAGTTCGGCACCAACTGGAGCCGTTTCTCGGACTTTGCCGGTTCCGTCACCGGACCGTTGCTGACCTACGAGGTGCTCACGGCATTCTTCCTTGAGGCCGGTTTCCTCGGGGTGATGCTGTTCGGCTGGAACAAGGTCGGACGCAAACTGCACTTCTTCTCCACGGTGATGGTGGCGATCGGCACGCTGATCTCGACATTCTGGATCCTCGCTTCCAACAGCTGGATGCAGACGCCGCAAGGCTTCGAGATCGTCAACGGCCAGGTGATCCCGACCGACTGGCTGGCCATCGTCTTCAACCCCTCGTTCCCGTATCGCCTGATGCACATGGCGACCGCTGCGTTCGTGGCCACGGCGTTTTTCGTTGGCTCCTCGGCGGCCTGGCACCTGCTGCGCGGCAAGGACAACCCGGCGATCCGCACCATGCTGTCGATGGCAATGTGGATGGCGCTGATTGTCGCGCCGATCCAGGCGGTTATCGGTGACTTCCACGGCCTGAACACCCTTGAGCACCAGCCGGCGAAAATCGCTGCGATCGAAGGTCACTGGGAAAACAAAGGCAACGAAGCGACCCCGTTGATCCTGTTCGGCTGGCCGGACATGAAAGAAGAGAAAACCAAATTCGCCGTAGAGATCCCGTACCTCGGCAGCTTGATCCTGACCCACTCGCTGGACAAGCAAGTGCCGGCACTCAAGGAGTTCCCGCCTGAAGACCGGCCGAACTCGACCATTGTGTTCTGGTCGTTCAGGGTCATGGTCGGCCTCGGCTTCCTGATGATCTTCACCGGTCTGTGGAGCCTGTGGCTGCGCAAGCGCGATTCGCTCTACACCTCGCGGCCGTTCCTGTATCTGGCGCTGTGGATGGGGCCGTCCGGCCTGATCGCGATCCTCGCTGGCTGGTTCACCACTGAAATCGGTCGGCAGCCGTGGGTGGTCTACGGGCTGATGCGCACGGCGGATGCCTCGTCCAATCACAGTTTCATGCAGATGAGCATCACCCTGATCATGTTCGTCGTGGTGTATTTCGCGCTGTTCGGTGCGGGGCTTGGCTACATGATGCGCCTAGTGCGCAAAGGGCCGAAAACCGACGAAGGCAAGGAAACCAACGAAGGTGGTCCTGGCCAGAAACGCACTCCGGCTCGGCCGTTGTCCGCAGCCGATGATGAAGGTACCGACGCCGACTCGCAGCGCAGCCTGGAAAAGGAGATTTGACTCATGGGTATTGATCTTCCGCTGATCTGGGCCGTGATCATCATCTTCGGCATCATGATGTACGTGGTCATGGACGGCTTCGACCTGGGGATCGGGATTCTCTTCCCGTTCATCCCGGGCAAGACCGACCGTGACGTGATGATGAACACCGTCGCCCCGGTTTGGGACGGCAATGAAACCTGGCTGGTACTGGGCGGCGCGGCGTTGTTCGGCGCGTTCCCGCTGGCCTATTCGGTGGTGCTGTCGGCGCTGTACCTGCCGTTGATCTTCATGCTGATCGGCCTGATTTTTCGCGGTGTGGCATTCGAGTTCCGCTTCAAGGCCAAGGATGACAAGCGTCACCTGTGGGACAAGGCGTTTATCGGCGGTTCGGTGGCGGCGACGTTCTTCCAGGGCGTGGCACTCGGGGCCTTCATCGACGGTTTGCCGGTGGTCAATCGGCAATACGCCGGCGGTTCACTGGACTGGCTGACACCGTTCACCCTGTTCTGCGGCGCCGCGCTGGTGGTGGCCTATGCCTTGCTCGGTTGCACCTGGCTGATCATGAAGACCGAAGGCAAGTTGCAGGAGCAGATGCACAACCTCGCGCGGCCCTTGGCGTTCGTGCTGTTGGCGGTGATCGGCATCGTCAGTCTGTGGACGCCGCTGGCTCACCCCGAGATCGCGACACGCTGGTTCAGCATGCCGAACCTGTTCTGGTTCATGCCGGTGCCGATTCTGGTGCTGGTGACGCTGTACGGGCTGATCCGCGCGGTGGCGCGCAATGCCAACTACATGCCGTTCCTGCTGACCCTGGTGCTGATATTCCTCGGCTACAGCGGTCTGGGCATCAGCCTGTGGCCGAACATCGTGCCGCCGTCGATCTCGATCTGGGACGCCGCCGCACCGCCGCAAAGTCAGGGCTTCATGCTGGTCGGTACGCTGTTCATCATCCCGTTCATCCTGGGTTACACCTTCTGGAGCTATTACGTGTTCCGCGGCAAGGTCACCCATGAAGACGGTTACCACTGATCTCTCGCTCTGCTCACCCTGTGAGAGCAAGCCTTCTCGCGGTGGCGTCCTCAGCGACGCCATCGCCCAAGAGGAACGATGCAATGAACGGCAAACATTCCCTGCACGAGATTGAAGAAGCCGAAAAAAAGCCGCTGTGGCAGCGGCTCGGCTGGTTGGCCCTGATCTGGATCGGTAGCGTCGGCGCGCTGTTCATTGCCGCCAGCCTGATGCGCCTGTTCATGAACGCGGCCGGCCTGACCACACACTGAAACATCCCGTCCCGCTGCCCTTGGGCACGGTTCTACGACCCTCCGCATTGCGGAGGGTTTTTTTTGGCCTGACGCTTTACTTGCGGGCTTTGAGAATCACGAACTTCGGTGTGGCCGCCACTTGCTCGACGCCACGGAACAGCCGCGCCAGCTTGCTGTGATAACCCAGGTGCCGGTTGCCGACGATGTACAACGCACCGCCTACCACCAGCGCCTCGCGCGCCTGCTGGAACATGCGCCAGGCGAGGAAATCGCCCACCACCTGTTGTTGATGGAACGGCGGATTGCACAGCACCACATCCAGCGATTGCGGCGCCTGTCCGGCCAGACCATCGCCAGCGCGCACGAGCACTTCGCGCTCGCCCAGCGCGGCGCGCCAGTTCTCGGCGGCCGATTGCACGGCCATGAACGATTCGTCGACCAGCGTGTAGTGCGCGTCGGGGTTGTGCAGGGCGCTGGCGATGGCCAGGACGCCGTTACCGCAACCAAGGTCGGCGACCCGGGCGCTGCCGAGGTTTTTTGGCAGGTGCGGGAGGAAGGCCCGGGTGCCGATGTCCAGACCTTCACGGCAGAACACGTTGGCGTGGTTGAGCAATTCGATGGCCGGCTCGTCCAGTTGATAACGCGAAGGGTAGGGCGAGGTCGCCGGGGCTTTGGCTTCAGGCGTTGCGATCAACAGGCGAGCTTTCTTCACCGCCAGTGAAGCCTGTACCGGGCCAATGTAACGCTCCAGCAGATCACCGGCTGCGCGCGGCAAATGCTTGATCATGGCCGCTGCCACCACTTCGGCGCCGGGTGCCAGTAGCCCTTGCAGGCGGATCAGTTGCTCTTCCAGCAATGCCAGCGTCTTGGGCACGCGGATCAGCACCCGGTCGAACGGCCCGATCAACGGCTCACTGGCCGCAATCCCGCGCACGGCATCAAATGCCAGGCCGTTGCGTACCAAGTTCTTTTCCAGGCCCTGGAATGCGAGAAACGAGTCGCCACTGCTGCTGACCTGAACCTTGCCTGCCAGACTCGCCGCCAGCGCTCCGAAGCTGTCATTGAGTACCAACACCCGGGTGTCTGCCGCCGGTTGTTGCGCGGCCAGATGATTGAGCAGGTATTCGTCAGCCGCATCGAACGCTTGCAGAGGTTCATTCTGCTGCTCGGGCTGGCGGATCAGGTCGAGTTGGGCAAAGGGTGTTTCGAGCAAGGGCATCGGGCGAGAACTCTGGTTATTCAACGGGTGGCCCGCAGCCCAAGGCGTCGCGCGGCGGAACCATCCGAGTGGACTGCGGCGTGCGGCGCACGTCATCACTCAGGAAGGTTGCAAATGGTACGTTTTTTTCCGTTGAAATACTCGCAGCTTTTAGTGGGCGGGCATGTCGAGAAGGCCGCAACTCTTGGCGGCAATGACCGCAGAAATCTTGTTGCAGACGTTCAGTTTGAGAATCACGTTTTGCACGTGGTAATTCACCGTCCGCTCGCTCAGGCAGAGGATCCTGGCAATCTCATAGGCCGTCTTGCCGAGCGCCGAGAGCTTGAGCACTTCCAGTTCTCGCGGTGAAAGGCGTGGGGGGACGGGCTTTTTGGCCGGTTTGGGCAAGGTTTTGGCGAACAGGTCACTCAGGTGGCTGGTTGCGTAAAACATATAGCCAAAATGCTCGTATAACTCGAGCGGACTTAATGGACCGTTTTTCCTGGCAAGGCTCAGGGTGCTGCACAGCCCGCTGTCTTCGTGGTGGAACGACTGGGACCAACCGTGTCGCAACCCATGCCTCTGTTGCGCGTCCCACAGCGACAAGGTTTGCGAAAACACGTCCTCGGTCCAGACAATCGGCAGCATTGAATGACTGCAGTGTGCTACTACCGGGTCGATTTTTCTGTAGTTTTGTCTTTCATAAAGTTGGTTCCACTCTTTCGGATAGTTATTGATTTGCAAGGTCTTTAAGTCAGCGTTCCGATTGTTTGATGTCAATGAGATGGCACAAAAATTGAAGCCAATATTTTGAGCGAATCGCAGCAGGATCGGATAAGCGGTCTCTATTTCTCTTGCGAAAGTCAGTTGCTTTAATTGCGACTCCTTCCACATTTCCATCACTCACTCTCCATGAGTCGTTCGTCGGGTGCTTTTTATGGATCCAATCGGATCCTGCACGCAACCGAGTGTAGGACAGGTCTTACAAATGGCGTTGAATTTTTTTGCTCTTGGAGGGGGCGGTTAGTTGCTGGAAAGGTTATTAGTCATCAATAACGCGTTGGATTTAACCTGTCATTCAATCGGACTTTGAATAAAGCTGTATTAACGGCATTTGGGTTTAATTCTCATTTTTTCGGGCGGTCTGAACGGTAAACCACTACAAAAGCAGTGGTGTTTATGCTCTGAGTTTGCGCGAGACTGTCAGGGTCTTTTCCGTGGAGTGCCCCCATGACTGTCAGCGCAGATAAATTTACTGCCCAGACCTTGCTCGACGTGCAGCCTTTGACCCCCAGTCTGTTTACCCTGCGCACCACGCGCGATACGGGCTTCAGGTTTCGCGCGGGACAATTCGCTCGCCTGGGGGTGACAAAGGCTGATGGCAGCACGGTCTGGCGTGCTTACTCGATGGTCTCTTCACCCTTCGACGAGTTTCTCGAGTTCTTCTCCATCGTGGTGCCAGGTGGCGAATTCACCAGTGAACTTAGTCGCTTGCAGGTCGGCGATACCCTGCTGGTGGAACGCCAGGCCTTTGGTTACCTGACGCTGGATCGGTTTGTCGACGGTCGGGATTTGTGGCTGTTATCCACCGGGACCGGGGTTGCGCCGTTTCTGTCGATTCTGCAGGACTTCGAAGTGTGGGAGCGATTCGAGCGGATCATTCTGGTGTACAGCGTGCGCGAAGCGCGGGAACTGGCCTATCAGTCGTTGATTGCAGAACTGTCCGAGCGTGATTACCTGGCAGAACACGCCCATAAACTGCAGTTCATTCCCACCGTTACCCGAGAAAAGGTTCCTGGTGCCTTGCATGGCCGTATTACCAGCCTGATTGAAAGCGGCGAGCTGGAGCGTGAAGCCGGTGTTGAACTGGCCCCCGAGCACTCGCGCGTCATGCTGTGCGGCAATCCGCAGATGATCGACGACACCCGGGCACTGCTGAAGAAACGCCACATGAGCCTGAGCCTGACGCGGCGGCCGGGACAGGTGGCGGTGGAAAACTACTGGTAAAAAAACGGCGCCATCAGGCGCCGTTCTTTATTCATCAAGCAGTCAAGGCCGGTTGTTCTGGGCCTTGAGCAGATCGCGGATCTCACCGAGCAACTCTTCTTCCTTGGTCGGAACCGGTGGCAGGGAAGGGGCTACGGCTTCTTCGCGTTTAAGGCGGTTGATGGCTTTGACACCCATGAAGATCGCGAAGGCGACGATCACGAAGTCCAGAATGCTCTGGATGAATTTACCGTAAGCCATGACCACGGCAGGGGCGTTGCCCTCGGCGGCTTTAAGCGTGATGGCCAGATCACTGAAGTCCACCCCTCCGATCAACAGGCCGATTGGCGGCATGATCACGTCGCCGACAAACGACGAAACAATTTTGCCAAAGGCGGCACCGATGATGATACCGACGGCCATGTCGACCACATTGCCTTTGACCGCGAAGGCCTTGAACTCACTAAGCACGCCCATAGGTTATTTCCTTGTTACAGATGAGGTTGGTGTACGCAGTGTAAATCAGCAAACGCGTCCTGCGCGAAACACCTTCTTACAATGCCCGTTTTTATCGACCGATAAATCTGCAATTAGTTTGCAAAGTGCCACTAATCGCGCGCGAAATACGCCGTAACACGCTGATCGGGAAGCCAAAATTTTCAATCGTCGGGTTACGAACTTTCTATTTATGTTCGCGGACTTAGCCCTCTAGCCTCTGGTTGGCGCACCTGGATGCGCCCAAAAGAACCAGAGGAACCTGATATGAATTCCACCCTTGGACTGGGGGCTTTTCCCCATCGCCGTACGCTCGGCGTACTCACCGCCAGCCTGTTGACCTTCTCCGTGCACGCCGCGCCCCTGACCCGGGATAGTGGTGCAGCGGTGGGCGACAATCAGAACTCGCAAACCGCCGGCGCCAACGGCCCGGTGCTGCTGCAAGACGTGCAACTGATCCAGAAACTCCAGCGTTTCGACCGTGAACGCATTCCCGAACGCGTGGTGCATGCCCGCGGTACCGGTGCCCATGGCACGTTCACCGTGACCAACGACCTCAGCGACCTGAGCAAGGCCAAGGTATTCGCTGCCGGGCAGGTGACGCCAGTGTTCGTGCGCTTCTCCGCAGTGGTTCACGGTAACCACTCCCCGGAAACCCTGCGCGATCCACGGGGCTTTGCCACCAAGTTCTACACCGCTGATGGCAACTGGGACCTGGTCGGCAACAACTTCCCGACCTTCTTCATTCGCGACGCGATCAAGTTTCCGGACATGGTCCATGCGTTCAAACCCGATCCACGCACCAACCTTGACGATGACTCGCGTCGTTTCGACTTCTTCTCCCACGTGCCGGAAGCCACTCGCACGCTGACCGAGCTGTATTCCAATTCGGGTACTCCAGCCAGTTATCGGGAAATGGACGGTAATGGCGTGCATGCCTACAAGTTGGTTAACGCCAAAGGCGAAGTGCACTATGTGAAGTTCCACTGGAAAAGTTTGCAGGGCATCAAAAACCTGACACCTGAACAAGTCGAGAAAGTTCAGGGCAAAGATTACAGTCATATGACTAATGATCTGGTCAGTCATATCAATAAGGGTGATTTCCCGAAATGGGACTTGTACATCCAAGTGCTGAATCCGCAAGATTTGTCCAAGTTTGATTTCGATCCATTGGACGCTACCAAAATCTGGCCGAATGTTCCTGAGCGAAAAGTTGGACAAATGGTGTTGAACCGTAATCCGGCCAATGTGTTCCAGGAAACCGAACAAGTTGCCATGGCCCCGGCCAATGTTGTGCCGGGTATCGAACCTTCAGAAGATCGTCTGTTGCAAGGTCGAGTGTTTTCTTATGCCGATACGCAGATGTATCGCCTGGGTGCAAACGGCCTGCAACTTCCGATCAATGCGCCAAAAGTTGCGGTCAACAATGGCAATCAGGACGGTGCGATGAACTTCGGTGCCACGGCGTCTGGCGTGAACTATCAGCCAAGCCGCCTGCAACCGCGTGAAGAGCCGCAGAGCGCGCGTTACAGCCAGCTGGCACTGTCGGGCAGCACCCAGCAGGCGAAGATTCAGCGTGAGCAGAACTTCAAACAGGCCGGGGATCTGTATCGCTCGTTCAGCCAGCAGGAGCGTCAGGACCTGATCGCCAGCTTCGGCGGTTCGCTGGCGACCACCGATGACGAGAGCAAGCACATCATCCTGTCCTTCCTTTATAAGGCCGATCCGGAATACGGCACCGGTGTGACCAAAGTGGCCAAGGGTGACCTGAGCCGGGTCAAGGCGCTGGCGGCGAAACTGGTCGACTGATCTCGACGCCATGCCATGCGGGGCCTGACTCAGGCCCCGTTCTGTCCAAGGAGAGCGTTTATGCGTGCCTTTCTTTTACTGTTGCTCGGATGCCTGTCCTGCACAGCGCAGGCCGGGCAAAGCCCCGAGGCGATCAAGGCCCAGTTGCAGGATTACTATTTCGATGCTGCCCGGCGTGGCGATGTACCGATGCTCGAGACCTTTATCGAATCCGGTTACTCCCTCGATACTCGCGACAGCAAGGGCTACACCGCTTTGATTCTGGCTGCGTATCACGGCCAGGGTGCGGCAGTTGAGCGATTGCTGGCGGCGGGTGCTGATGCCTGCGCGCAGGACCAACGTGGCAACACAGCGCTGATGGGGGCGATTTTCAAAGGCGAGATGCAGATTGCTCGAAGGCTGATGGCCACCGATTGCAGCCCCGATCAGCGCAACGGCGCAGGCCAGACTGCGGCGATGTACGCCGGGTTGTTCAAGCGTGTCGAACTGCTCGATGCGCTCAAGGCCAAAGGCGCCGATCTCAATGCCGAAGACCCGCTGGGCAATAGCGCCGCGCGTCTGGCCAACGGCGAAATCCGTACCGCCGCGCCGCGCTGAGCGGTGGCTGCGTTATCATCGCGGTTTTTGCCGGGGGATCCAGATGGCCAAGGCCAAGCGCATGTACGGCTGCACCGAGTGCGGCGCAACCTTTCCCAAGTGGGCGGGCCAGTGCGGCGAGTGCGGCGCCTGGAACACCCTGACCGAAACCATGATCGAAAGCGGCGGGGCCACGGCGCCCACCGGGCGTACCGGCTGGGCCGGGCAGCAGGCGCAGATCAAGACCCTGGCCGAAGTCAGTATCGAGGAGATTCCGCGCTTCTCCACCGCCTCCGGTGAGCTGGATCGGGTTTTGGGTGGCGGTCTGGTCGATGGCTCGGTGGTGCTGATCGGTGGTGATCCGGGCATCGGCAAGTCGACGATTCTGTTGCAGACCCTGTGCAACCTCGCCAAGAGCATGCCGGCGCTGTACGTCACCGGTGAAGAGTCCCAGCAGCAAGTGGCGATGCGCGCCCGGCGTCTGGGGTTGCCCCAGGATCAACTGCGGGTGATGACCGAAACCTGCATCGAAACCATCATCGCCACCGCCCGTCAGGAAAAACCCAAGGTGATGGTGATCGACTCGATCCAGACCATTTTCACCGAACAACTGCAATCAGCTCCGGGTGGCGTCTCGCAGGTACGTGAGAGCGCGGCGCTGCTGGTGCGTTATGCCAAGCAGAGCGGCACGGCGATCTTCCTCGTCGGTCACGTCACCAAGGAAGGCGCGCTCGCCGGCCCGCGGGTGCTGGAGCACATGGTCGATACCGTGCTGTATTTCGAAGGCGAATCCGATGGCCGTTTGCGTCTGTTGCGGGCGGTGAAAAACCGTTTCGGTGCGGTCAACGAACTCGGTGTGTTCGGCATGACCGACAAGGGCCTGAAAGAAGTCTCCAACCCTTCGGCGATTTTTCTCACCCGTGCCCAGGAAGAAGTCCCGGGCAGTGTGGTGATGGCCACCTGGGAAGGCACCCGGCCGATGCTGGTGGAAGTGCAGGCGCTGGTGGATGACAGCCATCTGGCCAATCCACGGCGCGTGACGTTGGGCCTTGATCAGAACCGATTGGCGATGTTGCTGGCGGTATTGCACCGTCACGGTGGTATTCCGACTCACGACCAGGACGTGTTCCTCAACGTGGTCGGCGGGGTGAAGGTGTTGGAGACAGCATCGGATCTGGCGTTGATGGCGGCGGTGATGTCGAGCCTGCGCAACCGGCCATTGCCGCATGATTTGCTGGTGTTTGGTGAAGTCGGTTTGTCCGGCGAGGTGCGTCCGGTGCCGAGCGGTCAGGAGCGTTTGAAGGAAGCGGCCAAGCATGGCTTCAAACGGGCGATCGTGCCCAAGGGCAATGCACCGAAAGAGGCGCCGCCGGGGTTGCAGATCATTGCCGTGACCCGGCTGGAACAGGCGCTCGACGCACTTTTCGAATAGTCCTATGGGAGCGGGCTTGCCCGCGAAAGCGGTGTGTCAGTCGAAATCAATGTCGACTGACACGGCCTCTTCGCGGGCAAGCCCGCTCCCACAGGGATTTGTAGTGGTTTCTAGATTTCGATCAGGGCGCCCAGTTCGCGCTCCAACTCCTGCGGATCGCCCAGGTTGAACTCGATCAATCGCCGCAAGCGCTCGATCGACTCCAGACTGATATGCCGGCAGACAAACCCCAACTGGCCATTTTCTTCATGGGTCAGACGCACATCCATCTCGATATCGACATCGTCGCTCAGATGAATGTCGACGAAAAAATCCTTTTCCCGATCGCCCAGCCAAGGCTCCGGCCGTTCGATCAGCAGCCCTTTGAGCGACAGGTCGATCAACTTCACCGGCCAGATGAATTGACCCTGACTCAGCTCGGTTCTGGCATCGAACGCAATACGTTTGAAGCGACGGCGATTGGCTGGGTGTTCGCTCATGGCGCAATCCTCGGAAGAGTTCGCTGACTATAGACCCGTCCGTTGGGTGGCTGCCAATCGACAAGCCGTCTAGACCAACGTCGGGGTATGGCCTTTGGCGCCGTAAGCGCTAAACTCGGGGTGGCTGTCTTTCTTGTCCACCCTGGCTGGAATAATAAAATGAAAAATAATAATAGCCTGCTACGCCACTTACCCTGGCTAGTGCTGGCAATCGTAGGAGCGTGCGCCCTGGGCGTAGTGGCATTGCGCCGAGGAGAGGCGATCAACGCCTTGTGGATCGTGGTCGCGGCCGTGGCCATTTATCTGGTCGCGTACCGTTACTACAGCCTGTTCATCGCCAACAATGTGATGCAACTGGATCCGCGTCGGGCCACCCCCGCTGTGCTCAACAACGACGGTCTGGACTATGTGCCGACCAACAAACACATTCTTTTCGGTCACCACTTCGCCGCGATCGCGGGCGCCGGACCTCTGGTCGGCCCGGTATTGGCGGCGCAGATGGGTTATCTGCCCGGCACGCTGTGGCTGATTGCCGGGGTGGTGCTGGCGGGCGCGGTGCAGGACTTCATGGTTCTGTTCATGTCGACCCGGCGCAACGGCCGTTCCCTGGGCGACATGGTCCGTGAAGAAATGGGCCGCATCCCCGGCACCATCGCCCTGTTCGGCTGCTTCCTGATCATGATCATCATCCTCGCGGTGCTGGCGCTGATCGTGGTCAAGGCACTGGCAGAGAGCCCATGGGGCATCTTCACCGTGATGGCGACCATCCCGATCGCGATGTTCATGGGCATCTACATGCGCTACATCCGCCCGGGCCGCATCGGCGAGATCTCAGTCATCGGTGTGTTGCTGCTGCTCGGTTCGATCTGGCTCGGCGGGCAGATTGCCGCTGATCCGGTGTGGGCCAAGGCCTTCAGCTTCACCGGCGTGCAAATCACCTGGATGCTGATCGGTTATGGATTCGTCGCCGCCGTGTTGCCGGTGTGGCTGATCCTCGCGCCACGCGACTACCTGTCGACGTTCCTCAAGATCGGCACCATCATCGCACTGGCGATCGGCATTCTGGTGACCATGCCCGAGCTGAAAATGCCGGCGCTGACCCAGTTCGTCGACGGCACCGGGCCGGTGTGGAAGGGCGGTCTGTTCCCGTTCCTGTTCATCACCATCGCTTGCGGTGCGGTGTCCGGGTTCCACGCACTGATCTCTTCGGGCACCACGCCGAAGTTGCTGGATAACGAAACCAACGCGCGTTACATCGGTTACGGCGGCATGCTGATGGAATCGTTCGTGGCGATCATGGCCATGGTTGCCGCTTCGGTGATCGAGCCGGGCGTGTACTTCGCCATGAACAGCCCGGCCGCCGTGGTCGGCGGTGACGTCGCATCGGTGGCGCAGATGGTCAGCAGCTGGGGCTTCGCGATCACGCCGGAGGCACTGCAAGCTGTGGCTCACGACATCGGCGAAACCACCATCCTCGCCCGTGCCGGTGGTGCACCGACCCTGGCGGTCGGTATCGCGCAGATCCTGCACAGTGTCCTGCCGGGTGAAAACACCATGGCGTTCTGGTACCACTTCGCGATCCTGTTCGAAGCGCTGTTCATCCTGACCGCTGTGGACGCCGGCACCCGTGCCGGGCGCTTCATGCTGCAGGACCTGCTCGGCTCCTTCGTTCCGGCGCTCAAGCGCACCGAATCGTGGACTGCCAACCTGATCGCCACCGCCGGTTGTGTGGCGATGTGGGGCTGGTTGCTGTATCAGGGCGTCATCGATCCACTGGGCGGCATCAACACCCTGTGGCCGCTGTTCGGTATCTCCAACCAGATGCTGGCCGGTATCGCGCTGATGCTCGGCACCGTGGTCCTGATCAAGATGAAGCGCCAGCGCTACATCTGGGTCACCCTGCTGCCAGCCGCCTGGCTGCTGATCTGCACCACCACCGCAGGCTTCATCAAGCTGTTCGACGCCAACCCGGCGATCGGCTTCCTGTCGCTGGCCAAGAAATACAGCGATGCCCTGGCCGCCGGCCAAGTCATTGCCCCGGCCAAGAGTATCGAGCAGATGCAGCACGTGATCTTCAACGCCTACACCAACGCAACGCTCACTGCGCTGTTCCTGTTCGTGGTCTTCAGCATCCTGTTCTATGCGCTCAAGGTCGGCATCGCTGCCTGGGGCAAAAAAGAGCGTACGGATAAAGAATCGCCATTCCAGGCCCTGCCGGACGCGTAACCAGAGGATTGCACCATGTTCAATGACCTGAGTCGCCTCGGTAAATACCTCGGTCAGGCCGCACGCCTGATGGTCGGCATGCCCGACTACGACACCTACGTCGAGCATATGCAAACCAAACACCCGGACAAACCGGTGATGAGCTACGAGATGTTCTTCCGCGAACGTCAGGAAGCGCGTTACGGTGGCAAGGGTGGGCCGAAGTGCTGTTGAGCTGACAGCCTGCGGTTGAGGTAATCCCCCGGTGGGAGCGGGCTTGCTCGCGAATACGGAGTGTCAGTTGATACGTGTGGTGACTGACACACCGCTTTCGCGAGCAAGCCCGCTCCCACATTTGTTTTGTGTTTCTTTAAGGAGATCGTGTTTTGTCTTCTCCCATACCCGTAACGGTACTCAGCGGTTTCCTCGGTGCCGGCAAGACCACCTTGTTGCGCCATCTGCTTAAAGCCGAGCACGGCCTGAAGATCGCCGTGATCGAGAACGAATTCAGCGACGCCGGCATCGACACCCAGTTGCTCGGCGTCGAACCGGTGCAAGTCATGACCCTGGCCAACGGCTGCGTCTGCTGCACCATCCACACCGATCTGACCAAGGCCCTGTACCTGCTGCTCGAACGCCTGGACAGCGGTGAAATCGCCTTCGACCGTCTGGTGATCGAGTGCACCGGGCTGGCTGATCCAGCGCCTGTGGCGCAGACCTTTTTCATCGATGAAGAACTGCGCGAACGCTATCTGCTCGACGGCATCATCACCCTGGTAGATGCCGCTCACGCCGACCTGCACCTGACCCAGACCATCGCCCAGGCGCAGATCGGTTTCGCCGACCGCTTGCTGGTGAGCAAGACCGATCTGGTGGATGAGGCCACGTTCAACGCACTGAGCGAACGCCTGACGCGAATCAATCGTCGTGCGCCGATCCGCGTGGTCGAGCACGGCAACATCGATCTGGCCGAACTGCTCGACGTGCGTGGCTTCAATCTCAATGCCGACCTCGGTGGCGGGGTGAGCCTGCGTCCGGTGAGCAAGGCGCCGTCCATCGACCGCATCTCCAGTCTGGTGCTGCGCACAGACCAGCCGCTGGATATCGATCAACTCAGCGAGTTCATGAATGAGCTGCTGGAAGAACATGGCAAGCAGTTGTTGCGCTACAAGGGCGTGTTGAACATCGCTGGCGAGGATCGGCGGCTGGTGTTTCAGGGCGTACTGAAACTTTACGGGTTCGACTGGGACACCGAGTGGGCCGAGGGTGAGGCGCGGGAAAGTGTGATTGTGTTTATTGCCGATGATTTGCCGGAAGAGAAGATTCGGGCGGGGTTTGCCAGAGTGACTTCTGCCTGATGATTCTTCGGCGCCAGGGCTGACGCCTTCGCGAGCAAGCCCGCTCCCACAGTAGGCCGCATTCTGTCAGGAGGAATGCAATTCACTGTGGGAGCGGGCTTGCTCGCGAAGGCGATCTAACCGGCGACACGATGCTCAAGGGCTGTACCCAGCAAGGTCTGCTCAAGATGATCCAGGTGTTGATTCATCAGTCGCTCAGCCATGGACATATCCCCAGACGCGACCGCCTCGACAATCGCCAGATGCTCCTGCCACGCGCAGCAACCCGGCGTCGATCCATCACACCGCGCAATCGCCAGCGACGTCAACGGCACCAGACTGCCAAGAAAATGCGCCAACGGTGCATTCCCCGCCATTTGTGCCAACTGCAGATGAAACTCGCCGGACAAACGAATCGCCGCCGCACGCCGTTCCTGTGTCACGGCCAGACGTTCGCGTTCGACCAGCGTGCGCAAGCGTTTCAAACCCTCCGCTGAGGCATTCTGACAAGCCAGACGCGCCAGCGTCGCTTCGGTCAGGCGCCGGGCGTGCAGGGTTTGCCGGGTCTGCTCGGCATCCGGTGTGGCGACCCGTGGCCGATGGTTGGCGCGCAGCACAATCACCTGCTCATGGGACAACTGCGTCAGCACCCGGCGCACATCGGCGCGGCTGACGCCAAACATCTGCTTGAGACTGTCTTCGGTGAAGCGGCTGGCCGGGTCGATTCGCCGGTCCAGAATCGCGTCGAACAGCCGCGGGTACAGATCGTCTGCCGACGCCTGCAGGCGGGAGAAGGGCAGGGGGGCCGACATCTGACGAGTGTGCGGCGACGTGGCAAGGCTGTTCATGGCCGGTCTCCAGTGTGAATCAATCAGTGGCTGAGGTTGTCATCCGGAATGTTCAATTCAACGCCCATCCGTTGGCCTTCGCGCAGAATGTGCCGACGCATTTCGGCGCTGGCCTGAGCGCTGTTCTTGCTGCGGATTGCGCGCACCACCGCTTCGTTTTCTTCCAGGCGTTCGGCCAGATGCTCAGGCGAATTGCGCAGCACTTCGGCGCTTTGCTTGAGGGCATTGCTGGTTTGCTGCACCACGCTCTGGAAAATCGGGTTCGAGGTCAGGGTGAACAGCTCCTCGTGGAAGGCGATGTAGGCGCTGACCCCGGCTTCGCTTTCGCCCGCTTCGAGGGCTTCGCGCATGTCCATCAGGGTCAGGCGCAATTGCCCGATTTCCTTGCTGCTGATCGACTGCGCGACCAGACCGACGATGAATGGCTCAAGGGTGTAGCGCAGTTGCAGCACGTCCTCGAGGCTGGCGCCGGCCACCGCGCTGTCGTGGCTCTGGCTGTCACTGAGCTGGGCGTCGAGCACCACCACGCCTTTGCCCGGCATCGAACGCACCAGGCCAAGGGTTTCCAGGACGATCACCGCTTCGCGCAGGCTTGGGCGGCTGATGCCCAGTTGTTCGGCCAGTTCGCGCTGACCCGGCAGCATGTCGCCGGAGCGCCACTGACCGCGGGCGAGGGCGGCGCGCAGTTTTTCTACGACTGAGTTGACGACGGTTGATGTGGTGATCACTTGTCTTGCTCCGTAAGCCCGTTGGGGCTGCCGCAAACAGGATCAAAAGATCGCAGCCTGCGGCAGCTCCTACAGGGTTGAAAATCAGAACTCTTGCTGGTGCGCCGGAGTTCCGGTTTTACGCGGTTGAAAGGTGTAGCCCTGCTGACCGCTGAGTACTTTGTTGGCGCGTTGCACATCGATGTCCTTTTCCCAACGGGCGATGGCCACGGTAGCGACGCAGTTGCCGATCAGGTTGGTCAGTGCCCGGCCGATGCCCATGAACCAGTCCACTGCCAGTACCAGCACCAGACCCACGACCGGAATCGCCGGGATCGCCGTCAGCGTCGCCGCCAGAATCACCAGCGCCGAGCCGGGAATGCCGTGGGCGCCCTTGGAAGTGATCAGCGACACCAGCAGAATCGTCAGCAGATCGGTCATCGCCAGTGGCGTGCCGGTGGCGTTGGCAATGAACACGATGGCCAGGGTCAGGTAGATCGAGAAACCGTCGAGGTTGAACGAATAGCCGGTGGGAATCACCAGCCCGACTGTCGAGCTGCCAATCCCCAGGTGTTCAAGTTTGCGCATGATCTGTGGCAGCACGGCGTCGGAAGAAGCGGTGCCCATGACAATCAGCAGTTCTTCACGCAGGTACTTGAGCAGCGGCCACAGACGCAGGCCCGAGGCGCGCATTACCACGCCGAGGATCACGCTGACGAACGCCATGCAGGTCAGGTAAAACAAGCCCACCAGACTGCCCAGGTGTTGCAGCGAATCGAGGCCGTACTTGCTGGTGGTGAAGGCGATGGCGCCGAACACGCCGATCGGCGCCAGGCGTACGATCATGCCCATGATCCGGAAGATCACATGGCTCAGCTCGTTGATCAGCCGTGAGATCCCTGAAGCCGCTTCGCCCACCAGATTCAGCGCGCTGCCGAACAGCACCGAGAACAGCAGCACTTGCAGAATGTTGTTGTCGGCGAAGGCACCGAGCACCGAGGTCGGAATCAGGTCCATCAGGAACTGCGTGGTGGTGTGCATATGCTGGCCGCGTTCGGCGATGTCGCCCATGTCGGCGGCGGACAACTGCTCCAGATGGATATTCGCGCCACTGCCGATGCCGGTGCTGAAGGCGAATACCAGGCCGATCACCAGCGCGATGGTGGTCAGCACTTCAAAGTAGATCACCGACTTGAGGCCGATGCGCCCGACCTTCTTCAGATCGCCCGCGCCGCTGATGCCGCTGACCACCACGCAGAACACGATCAGGCCGATGAGCATCTTGATCAGTTTGATGAAGCCGTCGCCCAGTGGTTTGAGCTGAGCGGAATATTCGGGAAGGGTCAGCCCGCAGACGATGCCGAGCACCAGTCCGAGAACCACTTGGAGGAAGATTGAACGCGAGCACCATCTGAGCATGGGAGGAATCCTGGTCGGTGTCCTGGCTGCCGTGCGCCTTTGGGCGCATCAGATTCAGAACTTAATTATTGTGGTCTTACCGGTATGTCCAGTGCGGGTGCAGTCTAGGCGCGGATTTTTGCGGATCGCAAGTGAAAATTGACGAATTGGCATGACCGGTCTGACCAGTTGTGCGGTGAGTCCCATTCTTGAGCGGTTCAGGCGTTTGAAAAAAATGTGGGCACAAAAAAACCGGCCAATCACTTGGCCGGTTTCTCATGCTGCGGATTTAACGTCGCGATTACGCGCCGTACACCGGCAGTTTCTTGCAGATGGCTTTGACTTTCTCACGAACGGCGTCGATCACCGCTTCGTTGTTCAGGTCAGCCAGGATGTCGCAGATCCAGCCGGCCAGCTCTTTGCACTCTGCTTCCTTGAAGCCGCGAGTGGTCACAGCCGGGGTACCGAAACGCAGACCGGAGGTCACGAATGGCGAGCGTGGGTCGTTAGGCACGGAGTTCTTGTTCACGGTGATGAACGCTTTGCCCAGCGCGGCGTCGGCGTCTTTACCGGAGATGTCCTGCTTGATCAGCGACAGCAGGAACAGGTGGTTCTTGGTACCGCCGGACACCACGTCGAAACCGCGCTCGATGAACACTTCGGCCATGGCCTGGGCGTTCTTCACCACTTGTTCCTGGTAAGCCTTGAACTCAGGCTGCAGCGCTTCCTTGAAGCAGATCGCTTTAGCGGCGATCACGTGCTCCAGCGGGCCGCCCTGGGCGCCCGGGAATACCGCGGAGTTCAGCTTCTTCTCGATTTCGGCGTTGGCGCGCGCCAGGATCAGACCGCCACGAGGACCGCGCAGGGTCTTGTGGGTGGTGGTGGTGACCACGTCAGCGAATGGCACCGGGTTCGGGTAGACGCCAGCGGCGACCAGACCGGCCACGTGAGCCATGTCGACGAACAGGTAGGCACCGACTTTGTCAGCGATGGCGCGGAAGCGTGGGAAGTCGAGGATCTGCGAGTAGGCAGAGAAACCGGCCACGATCATTTTCGGCTTGTGCTCAACCGCCAGACGCTCGACTTCGTCGTAGTCGATCAGGCCGTTGGCGTCGATGCCGTACTGCACGGCGTTGTACAGCTTGCCGGAGGACGAAACGCTGGCGCCGTGGGTCAGGTGACCACCGTGGGCCAGGCTCATGCCCAGGATGGTGTCGCCACCTTGCAGCAGGGCCAGGTAAACAGCGGCGTTGGCTTGGGAACCGGCGTGCGGCTGAACGTTGGCGTAATCGGCGCCGAACAGCTCTTTGGCGCGGTCGATGGCCAGTTGTTCAACAACGTCGACGTACTCGCAACCACCGTAGTAGCGCTTGCCCGGGTAGCCTTCGGCGTACTTGTTGGTCAGTACCGAGCCTTGAGCTTCCATCACCGCAGGGCTGGTGTAGTTTTCCGAAGCGATCAGCTCAATGTGCTCTTCCTGGCGCTGAGCTTCTTGCTCCATGGCGGCAAAGAGATCGGCGTCGTACTTGGCAATAGTCAAATCACGGCTGAACATGGCGGTCCTCAAGGATCGGGGGCAGAAAAGGGGGGCATTCTAACCCAATGGGTTTTGGATGGCATATGAAACGACATCATGTCGCAGACAAGTGGCGTTCATGCCAGATGTGCGATGCTTTTGAAGGCCTCTTCGCGAGCAGGCTCGCTCCCACAGTAATCGAGGCAGGCCTGCGATTTTGTGATCGACATCAATCCCTGTGGGAGCGAGCCTGCTCGCGAAGGGCGCGCCGCCGATGTTCAGTCGAACATGAACAGCGCGTCATTGCTGAACTGCGCTTCAAACCGGCTCGCCGGCATTGGCCGTCCGAACAGATAGCCCTGAACCTCATCGCAGCCATGTTCGCGCAGGAAGTCCAGTTGCTCATGGGTTTCCACGCCTTCGGCGATCACCGCCAGATTGAGGCTGTGGGCCATGGCGATGATTGCGCGAGCGATCTGCGCGTCCTGCTCGCCGGACGGCAGGCCGTCGACGAAGGTACGGTCGATCTTCAGCACGTCGATCGGGAATTGCTTGAGGTAGTTCAGCGACGAATAACCGGTGCCGAAGTCGTCGACCGCAATGCTCAGGCCCAGGTTTTTCAGCCCGGCCAGAATCTGCATTGCTTCGCTGACTTCGCGCATCAGGATACTTTCGGTCAGCTCCAGCTCCAGACACGCCGGTGGCAGCCCGGTTTCGCGCAGGATCGTGGCGATGCGCGTACCGAGCTGGCCATCGGAGAACTGCCGCGCCGAAATGTTCACCGACACCTTCGGCACGCGCACCCGATTCTGGTGCCAGGTCTTGAGCTGACGGCAGGCCTCGCTGATCACCCAGTCGCCAACGTCGACCACCAGACCCAGCTCTTCCAGCACCGGAATGAAATCCCCCGGCGGCACCAGTCCACGACGCGGATGGCGCCAGCGTAGCAGTGCCTCGGCGCCAGTCAGGCGTTTGCCGTCGCCACTGAATTGCGGCTGGTAATACAGGACGAATTCGTTCTGCTCCAGCGCATGACGCAGGTCGCTTTCCAGCTCCAGACGTTCCAGCGCACTGGCGTTCATGTCGGCCTGATAGAACTGGAAGTTGTTCTTGCCGCGCTCCTTGGCGTGGTACATCGCGGTGTCGGCGTTCTTCATCAACTGGCTGAGTTCGTTGCCGTCCTGCGGGCTCAGGGCGATACCGATACTGGCGGTGACGAAGAACTCGCGACCTTCCAGCACAAATGGACGCACCAGGCTGGCGAGAATCTGCTCGGCCACATGAATCGCTCGGTTCAGCGCCATTTCGCGGCTGGAGCGGTGTTGCAGGAGCAAGGTGAACTCGTCACCGCCCATGCGCGCCACGGTGTCGTCATCGTCGACGCAGGCCAGCAACCGCGTGGCCATGTCTTTCAACATGCGGTCGCCAGCCGCGTGGCCGAGGGAGTCGTTGATCGGTTTGAAGCGGTCGAGGTCGAGGAACATCAGCACCACCCATGACTTCTGCCGTTCGGCCGATTGCAGCGCGGTGTGCAGACGATCCTGGAACAGCGTGCGGTTCGGCAGGTGGGTCAGGGCGTCGTAGTAAGCGAGACGATGGATGCGTTGTTCGCTGGCCTTGCGCTCGCTGATGTCGCTGAAGAAGCACACGTAACTGGCCAGATCGCCTTCATCGTCGAGTACCGCCGTGATGCCGACCCACGCCGGGTAATGCTCGCCGTTACGGCGCTTGAGCCAGACTTCGCCTTCCCAGGTGCTGTGCTGATGCAATTGCTTGAGCACGTAGCGCAGGTGCGCGTCCTGTTGCTCGTCGACGGTGAGCATGTTCGGCAACTGATCGAGCACCTCCGACACCGCGTAACCGCTGACCCGGCTGAAGGCTTCGTTGGCCTGCACGATGTAACCGGCAGGGTCGGTGATCAGGATCGCCGAGGTCGAGTGCTCGAATACGGTGGCGGCCATGCGCAAGTCTTTCTCGGCGCGGCGCTGCTGGCTGATGTCGCGACCGACGCCGAGCACGCCTTCGAACGCGCCGTGTTCGTCCCACACCAGCACCAGCCGCAGCTCGATCGGGATCTTGCGGCCGTCGGCGCGCAGGCAGTCGAACAGGAACATCTGCGTCTGTACCTGGCTTCGCAGTTGCGCGAGTTGCTCAGGCTTGTCGAGCGCTTTGCTGACCCGATCCATCAAGGTGTAGATGCCGGATAGCTGCTGCGGGTTGGCGATCGTCGATTGCCAGCCATTCTGGAAGATCCACTCGGCGTCATAACCCAGCACCGCCTGCACCGACGGGCTGACGTAGTTCAACGACAGCTTGCTGTCGGTGGAGAAAATCACATCGCTGATGCTTTCGGCGAGCATGCGGTAGCGCTGCTCGCTGTCGCGCAGCGATTCGCTGGCCTCGATCTGCTCGGTGATGTCCTTGGCCACGCCGATGATTCGCGTGACCTGATCATGCTTGTCGCGGGCCAGCGCCTGCTCGCGAATGTCGAAGCGCCGCCACTTGCCGTCGCGATGGCGGAAGCGCAACTGGCACTGCAACAACTGGCTGTAACCGGCGTGCCGCTGCATCTGCCGCGAGCGGTGGTAATAGTCGGCGTCTTCCGGGTGCAGGAGGATTTCCCAGAAGTACTCGCCCATCTGGTGCAGCTCGGAGCGGTTGTAACCGAGGGTTTGGCCGAGGTGGTGGTTGCTGAAAATCATCCGCTGGCTGATCACGTCCTGCACATACAGATGGTCCGGCACGGTGCGCACCACGTCCGACCAGAAACCTTCGCGCTCCAGCAGCGACAGTTCGATCAGCTTGCGGCTGGTGATGTCGTTGATGCTCAGAATCACCGCTTTGTAGTCGTGCTGTTCCTGTGGCAGGCGCAGAACCATCCACAGGTGCTGATCGCGGCCGTTGATGTCCGGCAGTCTGATTTCCAGCTCCAGCTGTTTTTGCTGCTGCAGAACCGCGTCGAGCACCTGGTTGCCGATGGCGCACTGGCTGTGCGGATGGCCATCGATCAGCAACTGCCAGGCGTGCTCGCAGGAATTGACATTGAGCAGCTGCAGCGCGACCTGATTGACTTCGGTGACGCGCAGCTCTTGCAGCAGTTGCTGGCGCTGGGCCGGTTGGTCGAGCCAGGCCTTGAGCTGGTCGCTGGTCTGGATCTGTGCCTTGTCGAACACCTGCTTGAGGCCGGACAGATCGAGCACACACAACGCAACGCCAGTGCCTTCGAAGATGTCCTGATAACGTCGGCGACCTTCATGCAACTGGCGCTGGCGGCGACGCATGTTCAGCAGGGCGATCACCGGCAACATCGAGAACGCCAGACCCAGCAGGCATTTGCCGATGAACGCCGGCAGCAGTTCTTCGAGCACGCGCTGGCGATCGAACAGCCCGCGCAACTGCCAGTCGCTGCTGCTCAGTGGCACGGTCAGCACGGTGTTGGCCATGTCGTCCGGGCTCAGCACCCCGGGCCGGGCGGAGGATAGCGCTTCGTCGCGGCTGATGATCTGATGGTTGAGACGGTTTTCCACCAGCCACAACGGGCGGATGCCGGTTTCGCCCAGCTTGGTCAGCGAGTCGAAGAAGGTCGGGGTCAGGCGCAATACCCAGTAGCCGCGCGTGCTGCCGCTGGCCTGATGCAACAACAGATGCACCACCGAGCCGTCGTCGGCGTTACTGAAGTAATGCGCCTGGGCGCGGCTGCGGCGCACCAGTTCAGCGAGGTAATCGGCGTCGTGGCTGTCGCTGGCGCTGTCGTTGAGGATTTTCCCGGACGGGCTGAGCAGGGCCAGACTGCGCAGGTCCGGCAGCGATTGCTGGAGCTTGCGCAGCAGCGCCTGCTGTTCGTCGGACGACTGCGGCTGTTCGACGATCGGTAGCAGGTTGAGGGCGATTTGCGCATTCAGCGACATGTTCAGGCTGACCTGCGAGGCGAGGTCGGCGGTGTAGTCGATGGTGTACTGGCGCTGGTTTTTCTGGGTCTCGCGCAATTGATCGAGCAGTTGCCAGAACAGCAGGGCCAGCAGCAAAAGTACCAGCGTCGCCAATGCCCCCTTCAATGTTCCGCGCAGGGGCGAGCCGGTCCCCGGATTGGACGCGCTCACAGAAGCTGGCGGGGTAACGTTGGACAAGCTGAAATCCTGCGGTTTGGCTGGACTGGCGCGACGTGCACTATAAGCCGGACGCCCGAAGGGCGGCTAGCATGCCTTGAGTTGTGGCGAAGTGCCAGCCCCACTCGGCTGGACTGCCACCGGTCATTCAGGTAGCTTTGCCGGTTACGCGGGAGCGTTCCAGCTCCTAGAATCAGACTTTTTTCCGCGCGCACGCATTGATGACCATCAAGTGAACGACGCGCATCGGTCTGGCCGGGCATCGCCTGCGCTCCAATCATTCATCTGTCACTGACCCAAGGTTCTCCATGGCTCAATACGTCTTCACCATGCATCGGCTGGGCAAAGTTGTTCCGCCGAAGCGGGAAATCCTGAAAAACATTTCGCTGTCGTTCTTCCCCGGCGCCAAGATCGGCGTACTCGGCCTCAACGGTTCGGGTAAGTCCACGCTGCTGAAAATCATGGCCGGCGTCGACACCGAGTTCGAGGGCGAAGCCCGTCCGATGCCGGACCTGAACATCGGTTATCTGCCGCAAGAGCCACAACTTGATCCGACCAAAACCGTGCGTGAAGTGGTCGAGGAAGCGGTCAGCGTGATCAAGGATGCGCAGGCGCGTCTGGACGAGGTCTACGCCGCTTACGCCGATCCGGATGCCGATTTCGACAAACTGGCTGCCGAACAGGCCAAGCTCGAAGCGATCCTGCAGGCCAGCGATGGTCACAACCTGGAGCGTCAACTGGAAGTCGCTGCCGACGCCCTGCGTCTGCCGGCCTGGGACGCCAAGGTTGAACACCTGTCCGGTGGTGAAAAACGTCGTGTGGCCCTGTGCCGTCTGCTGCTGTCCGCTCCGGACATGCTGCTGCTCGACGAACCGACCAACCACTTGGACGCTGATTCGGTGGCGTGGCTGGAGCACTTCCTGCACGACTTCCCGGGCACCGTGGTCGCGATCACGCACGACCGTTACTTCCTGGATAACGTTGCTGGCTGGATTCTCGAACTCGACCGCGGCGCGGGCATTCCTTACGAAGGCAACTACTCGGGTTGGCTCGAAGCCAAGTCCGATCGTCTGGCGGCCGAATCCAAGCAGCAGTCGGCTCACGAAAAAGCCATGAAGGAAGAACTGGAGTGGGTGCGCAAAGGCGCGAAAGCCCGTCAGTCGAAATCCAAGGCTCGTCTGCAACGCTTCGAAGAAATGCAGTCGCAGGAATTCCAGAAGCGTTCGGAAACCAACGAGATCTACATCCCGGCCGGTCCGCGTCTGGGCGACAAGGTCATCGAATTCAAGAACGTCACCAAGGGCTACGGCGATCGCGTGCTGATCGACAACCTGTCGTTCTCCATGCCGAAGGGCGCCATTGTCGGCGTGATCGGTGGTAACGGTGCCGGTAAGTCGACCCTGTTCCGCATGCTGATGGGCAAGGAAACTCCGGATTCCGGCACCATCGAAGTCGGCGAAACCGTGCAACTGGCCTGCGTTGACCAGAGCCGCGAAGACCTCGACGGCAGCAAGACCGTGTTCCAGCAGATCTCCGACGGTTCCGATCAGATCCGCATCGGCAACTACGAGATCCCATCGCGCACTTATGTCGGTCGCTTCAACTTCAAGGGCGGCGACCAGCAGAAGTTCGTCAAGGACCTGTCCGGTGGTGAGCGCGGTCGTCTGCACCTGGCGCTGACCCTGAAGGAGGGCGGCAACGTCCTGCTGCTCGACGAACCGTCCAACGACCTCGACGTTGAAACCCTGCGTTCGCTGGAAGAAGCCCTGCTGGACTTCCCGGGCGCCGCCATTGTGATCTCTCACGATCGCTGGTTCCTGGACCGCGTCGCGACCCACATCCTGGCGTACGAAGACGACTCGCAAGCGGTGTTCTTCGAAGGTAACTACACCGAGTACGAAGCCGACCGCAAAAAGCGCCTCGGCGAAGCGGCGGCCCAGCCACATCGGGTACGCCACAAGAAACTGGCCTGATTCGGGTTGGTTGCATGAAAAAGCGGAGCCTTCGGGCTCCGTTTTTTTTGAGTTTTTTTCAGTGATACCGAGTCGTGGCCATCGCGAGCAGGCTCACTCCTACAATTGAAATACGGTCCCCTGTAGGAGTGAGCCTGCTCGCGATAGCGGTGTAATTGTTGGTGCATTACTTCGATTTGACCTCCCCATTCAGGTGCAAAACCAGCTCAAAAAACCGCCTGATTTATATCCTGTGCACCATTTAATTTCATAACTGCGACATTTTGCGCTGTTCCTGTGCGCAAATCGTTTGCTACAGTCCGGCTCAATCGCTTCCAACGACAATAAATTTGCCGAGACTTTTCCCATGATCGAATCCGTCGAATCCTTCCTCGCCCGCCTGAAAAAACGCGACCCGGATCAACCCGAATTCCACCAGGCCGTCGAAGAGGTCCTGCGCAGTCTGTGGCCGTTTCTCGAAGCCAATCCGCGTTACCTGACCTCAGGCATTCTGGAGCGCATCTGCGAGCCGGAGCGCGCGGTGGTGTTTCGCGTGTCGTGGGTCGACGATCAGGGCAAGGTCCAGGTCAATCGCGGGTTCCGCATTCAGATGAACAGCGCAATCGGCCCGTACAAGGGCGGCTTGCGCTTCCATCCTTCGGTGAACATGGGCGTGCTGAAGTTTCTCGCCTTCGAACAGACCTTCAAGAACTCCCTGACCTCGTTGCCCATGGGCGGCGGCAAGGGCGGTTCGGACTTCGATCCTAAGGGCAAGAGCGACGCCGAAGTCATGCGTTTCTGCCAGGCGTTCATGAGCGAGCTGTACCGCCACATCGGCGCGGACGTTGACGTGCCGGCTGGTGACATCGGTGTCGGTGCGCGGGAGATCGGTTTCCTGTTTGGCCAGTACAAACGCCTGAGCAACCAGTTCACCAGCGTGTTGACCGGTAAAGGCATGACCTATGGCGGCAGCCTGATTCGCCCGGAAGCCACCGGTTTCGGTTGCGTGTACTTCGCCGAGGAGATGCTCAAGCGCCGCGGGCAGACCGTCGAAGGCAAGCGCGTGGCGATCTCCGGTTCCGGCAACGTCGCGCAGTACGCGGCGCGCAAGGTCATGGACCTGGGCGGCAAGGTGATTTCGCTGTCCGACTCCGAAGGCACGCTGTACTGCGAATCGGGCTTGAGCGAAGAACAGTGGCAGGCGCTGCTGGAGCTGAAAAACGTCAAACGCGGACGCATCAGCGAACTGGCCACGGCGTTCGGTCTGGAGTTCCGCGCCGGTCAGTTGCCCTGGTCGCTGTCGTGCGACATCGCGCTGCCGTGTGCCACGCAGAACGAACTCGATGCAGACGCCGCACGTACGCTGCTGCGCAACGGCTGCGTATGCGTGGCCGAGGGCGCGAACATGCCGACCACGCTTGCGGCTGTGGATATCTTCGTCGAGGCCGGCATTCTGTTCGCCCCGGGCAAGGCGTCGAACGCCGGCGGGGTCGCGGTCAGCGGTCTGGAGATGTCGCAGAACGCCATGCGCCTGCTGTGGACGGCGGGTGAGGTGGACAGCAAGCTGCACGCGATCATGCAGTCGATCCACCACGCCTGCGTGCATTACGGCGAAGAGAACGGACGGATCAACTACGTCAAAGGCGCGAACATCGCCGGCTTCGTCAAAGTCGCGGATGCGATGCTCGCGCAGGGTGTGGTTTAAGCCGGTTCGATGCGAATCACTTCAATCAGCTGATCGCCAGCGGGGCGCTGCCACAGCACTTCGTCATTGAGCCGGGCGCCGAGCAGCGCCCGGCCCAGCGGCGAAGCCCAGTTGATCAGGCCTTGGCTGGCGTCGGCCTGATCTTCGCCGACCAGTTGCACCCGACTTTCGGTGTCGTGTTCGTCGGCGTAGGTCACCCAGCTGCCGATCTGCACTTTATCGGTCGAGATCGCCGGGGCCGCGACCTGTGCGCTGGCGAGGCGTTGGTTGAAGTAGCGCAAATCTCTTTCGAGATCGGCCTGGCGCTGCTTGTCGGCCTGTTCGCCCTTGGCCGATTGCTCGGCGTGCAGGGCTTGCAGTTCGGCGACTTTGGCCTGCAACTGCACCAATCCTTGGGGGGTGACGTAATTGGGCTGCGCACTGACCTGCCGTTCGACGGGCTGATCGGCTTGCGCAGCGGCGTTATCTTCGTTGACGAAAGCGCGGCTCATGCTGTCCTCCTCTGCAAAGAGTTTGGGCCATGGTCGCCGGCATTTGGTTTCACTGGATGTCTGGAAGCGACCTATTGCGAGCGATAAGCCCGCCCGGCGTCCTGATCTTTCTGCTGCTGCCAGGCGCGCTCGCGTTCGTCCCAGTGCTCGTTGCGATACTCTTCGCGATCCTTGTTTTCCAGCATTGCCTGACACTGGCGGAAGCCGTCGGTCCAGCCTTCGGCGTATTGCTTGTCCTTGAGATAGCGCGGCACGTTCTTGCGAAACTCGCCACTGATCGAACCGGCGGCTTGCCGACCACTGACGCAGCCATCATCAAAGCCGTCGGCGAAGGCCGGTGGATAACCTTTGGCGATCAAGTCTTCATGGGTGGTCTGGCAACCCCCGAGCAACAGCAAAACACCCAGCAATCCCGCACACCGCCACATCGCACTCTCCCGCGCCGATTCTCGGCTGATAGGGAAAGTCTAGAAGCGGATTCATGAGACGGATGTCGAAGACGAGTGAAAAATCCATTACCCGCCAAAAACCAATGTGGGAGCGAGCCTGCTCGCGAATGCAATCTGGCATTCAACAATGATGCTGAATGACCCACCGCTTTCGCGAGCAGGCTCGCTCCTACAGGGGGGATTTGTCGGCCTTCAGGTCAGTAGTGATACCACTTCACTTCAAGCATGACCTCGGTTTCCGGGGTGGCGAGGTGGCTGAACTCACGCTGTGCCGTCAGGCGCAAACCGAGGTTGCGCGACAGCTCCCATTGCTGATTCAGGCTCAAGCTACGGCGCACTTCACCATTGAAGAAGTAATCGCCCTTGGCTTCCAGGCTGAGATTGCCCAACGGGTTTTTCCACAACACGCCGGTATTGAAACCGCCGGCCGGGGAGACGAACTCGGCGAAGTCATTGTTGTGTTCAACGCGCACGGTGCCGAGGGCAAAACCCAATACGTCATCACCTAACGCCCAGGTACCGCCACCACCACCGTTGACGTGGCTGACCAGCGTCTCGTCATCATGCTTGCCCGGTACTCGCTCAAGGCCACCGGTGACTTGCCACGACAGAGGCTGCAGCAGTTCATTGCGCGGGGTCAGCGAGCGGATGGTCGCCAGGTCCAGTTGCTGAAATTGCCACTGGTTGCCTTCGTACTGGCGCAGCTTCATCTGCAGAATTTCGATCTGCGCGCCGAGGGGGAAGCTCTCGGCGTTGTCATTGAGATCGTGATAGGCCATGCGCAAGCCGTACTCGCCGAATGCACGATCGCCCCGCGTGCCGATGCCGGCCTGCCAGGTGCGTGATTCATGGCCGTCTTCCGGCAGGCCCGGTTGTGGAATCTGCAACTCCGGCGCCGGGTTCTTGTTGATCGCCCGCAGCAGATCGAAGCTGCGCTGAGCGCGTTGCACATCACGCTCCTGGCCGTTGGCGCGGTAGCGCTCGAGACGATATGCCGCATCGATGATCAACGCCTGACGATCCCGGGGCAGGGCCTTGAAAGTCGGCTCCTGCAACACCTGTTGATCGGCACTGACCTTCAGCACCCATTGCTGTTCTTCGCTGTTCAACGGTTCGGCGCGGCTGAGCAATTCACGCTCGCGTGACGGGCGATATTCGATGCTTTCCACCAGCCCGGCCTCTTTCACCGCTTTGACCGTATCGGTAGGGATGGCGGTCAGCGGGAATTGCTCGGTCAGGTGCAGGCTCGGACGTGCCACTTGCAGCAGTTCGAGCAGGCGATAGGAGCAGTTTTCGTCGAAGAAGAAATAGTCGAACTGGATCTGCTTCAGCTCCCACACATGCTCGACCATGCGTGCGGTTTCTGCTTGCGTCAGGTTCAGCCGGTATTCCCACAGGTCGCGGTTTTCCAGGCTGCGGTACTCGGAGAGTTTTTCCTGGTACGGCACCAGTGCGAACAGCCCGGGATAGCCACCCATCACGCCCTTCCAGGCGTAGAGAATGCTGTTGTCCGAGCCTTCAATGTAAGCGCCGAAGTTGATCGCGTAACTCAGCAGTGAAGTCTTGTCGGCCTGCACGTCAGCCTGATCGATGCGCAACAGCGTGTGGCCGAACATCGACGACGGGCTGTTGAGGTAGGCCGCCGGGAAGATCATCACCGCGCTGTGCGGCGAGACGTCCTTGAACCACTTCTTGAATTCGGCGCAATCGGGGGCGGGCAGATCGGTCAGGTTGAGCTGGGCTTTCAGCCAGCGCGTACGCGCCGGGTAGACGCATTGCGCATGCTGCTCGCCGAGACTGGCCGGGGCGTACAGCGCCTGCACGGTGGCGGCCAGCTCATGGTCGGGGTGTTCGTTGCCATCGGGCGCGAGAAAGAATTTCCTGTCGCTGACATAGCTGCGCCAGCCGCCAAGCTTGGCGGTTTCGTAATGACCGAGGGAAATCCAGAAGCGGTCGTTGGCCAGTTGCTGCAAACGTTGAGGGTCGATGTGAGGCGCGGCGGACAGCGGGGCGCAGACACAGAGCGCCAGCCAGGCAAGGCGTTTGAGCATAAGTGGCAACTTAAGTCGAAAAGAAACAAAAGACCCAAGGAGGGCAGGTCCAAAAAACAAAACCCGCTTCCCGAAAGAAGCGGGTGGGGTCGAGCTTAAGCCTGAGTTGCGTACTTGGCCAGACGTGGGTCCGACTTCAGCACGGCCAGGGTGTTGGTATGCACGTCTTCTGCGGTCACGTCAGCTTTGCTGAAGATCTGCTGGAAGTGCTCGTGAGTGACAGCAGCGAAGTGCGCACGGTCTTCCGGCGCCACGCCCAGTACCACGGCGTAGGTCGTCAGCGCTTCGCCGTTGCCCTTGGCCATGTCTTCGGACAGCTCGTTCATCATGCCATTCATGGCGAACCAGGATTTACCGCCGTAGGTCAGAGACGCGTTGGTCGAGCAACCGTTGGTGCCGGAAGTCATACCGAACGTAGCGTTACCGGAGGTGCCGTTAGTGGTGGATGCCAGGAAGTGTGCCGGGGTGCCACGCTGACCTTCGAACAGCATGTTGCCCCAACCGCAATCCGGGCCACCCGGGGCTTGCGCCATGGCGTTGATGGAAACAGCGGTGAAGAGAGTACCGAGAAGAATCCGTTTCATAGCTTTGTTCTCTTTGTGTGCATACCAATGGACAGGGTTCTGACACCTGAAGGTGCCAGTGGGCCAGTATTCGTTCCAGCCGCGCAGTTTGGAGTTTAGGCACGTTCCAGGGGTTCCGTGAGTTTTTACAAAAGATTTGGCGATAACCCCGATTTGCCGGGGGGCGGGGCAGGGTCACCCGGTTGTCTATGCTTTGTCGTGTGGCGCGCCTTGCCAGTGGGGCACGGGCAGCGCCAGAATGCCGCTATCCGCCCCGCCTGATTGTTAAGGAAGCCCGATGCCTGATCCTGTTGCTGCCAGCCTGCGTATAGCGCCCGAAGCGCTGACTCGTCCGTTTTCCGCTGAACAGTTCAGCTTCACTACCACCAATGATCTGGAGCCCTTTCGCGGTGTGCTCGGCCAGGAACGTGCGGTCGAAGCCTTACAGTTCGGTGTGGCGATGCCACGCCCCGGTTACAACGTCTTTGTCATGGGCGAGCCCGGCACTGGTCGCTTCTCGTTCGTCAAACGCTACCTGAAGGCCGAAGGCAAGCGCCTGCAGACCCCGGCGGACTGGGTCTACGTCAATAATTTCGATGAGCCGCGCGAGCCCCGCGCGCTGGAATTGCCTTCTGGCACTGCGGCTTCGTTCATCGGTGACATCAACGGCCTGATCGATAACCTGCTGGCAACCTTTCCGGCAGTGTTCGAACACCCGTCCTACCAGCAGAAGAAAAGCGCCATCGACCGCGCCTTCAACCAGCGCTACGACAAGGCCCTCGATATCATCGAGCGGCTGGCGCTGGAGAAGGACGTCGCCCTGTACCGCGACAGCAGCAATATCGCCTTCACGCCGATGCTTGAAGGCAAGGCGCTGGATGAAGCGGAATTCGCCCAATTGCCGGAAGCCGAGCGCGAACGGTTTCACGAAGACATCTCCGGCCTCGAAGAGCGTCTGAACGAAGAACTCGCCAGCCTGCCGCAGTGGAAGCGTGAGTCGAACAATCAACTGCGTCAGCTCAACGAGGAAACCATCACCCTGGCCTTGCAGCCGTTGCTCTCGCCGTTGTCCGAGAAGTACGCGGAGAACGCTGCGGTCTGCGGTTACCTGCAAGCGATGCAGGTGTACTTGCTGAAAACCGTGGTCGAGCAACTGGTCGACGACAGCAAGACCGACGCCGTGGCGCGCAAACTGCTGGAAGAGCAATACGCGCCGAGCCTGGTGGTCGGTCATCCGGCCAGCGGCGGGGCGCCGGTGGTGTTCGAGCCGCACCCGACTTACGAAAACCTGTTCGGCCGCATCGAGTACACCACCGATCAGGGCGCGCTTTACACCACTTACCGGCAGTTGCGCCCAGGTGCTTTGCATCGCGCCAACGGCGGCTTCCTGATCCTTGAAGCGGAAAAAATGCTCAGCGAGCCGTTCGTGTGGGACGCGCTGAAACGCGCCCTGCAATCGCGCAAGCTGAAAATGGAATCGCCGCTGGGCGAGATGGGCCGTTTCGCCACGGTGACCCTCAACCCGCAACACATTCCGTTGCAGGTCAAAGTCATCATCATCGGCGCGCGGCAGTTGTATTACACGCTGCAGGACCTCGATCCGGACTTCCAGGAGATGTTCCGCGTGCTGGTCGACTTCGACGAAGACATCCCGATGGTCGACGAAAGCCTGGAGCAATTTGCCCAGTTGCTGAAAACCCGCACTTCGGAAGAAGGCATGGCACCGCTGACCGCCGATGCGGTGGCGCGTCTGGCGACCTACAGCGCACGGCTGGCCGAGCATCAGGGGCGTTTGTCGGCGCGGATCGGCGATCTGTTCCAACTGGTCAGTGAAGCGGATTTCATTCGTCATCTGGCCGGTGATGAAATGACCGATGCCGGGCACATCGAGCGGGCGCTGAAAGCCAAGGCCACTCGTACCGGTCGGGTTTCGGCGCGGATTCTCGACGACATGCTCGCCGGGATCATCCTGATCGACACCGACGGCGCGGCGGTCGGCAAGTGCAACGGGCTGACTGTGCTCGAAGTGGGTGATTCGGCGTTCGGTGTGCCGGCGCGGATTTCCGCCACGGTGTACCCGGGCGGCAGCGGTATCGTCGACATCGAGCGCGAGGTCAACCTCGGTCAGCCGATCCACTCCAAGGGCGTGATGATCCTCACCGGGTATCTGGGCAGCCGTTACGCGCAGGAATTCCCGCTGGCGATTTCCGCGAGCATTGCGCTGGAGCAATCCTACGGTTACGTCGATGGCGACAGTGCGTCGCTGGGCGAGGCCTGCACGCTGATTTCGGCGCTGTCGAAGACGCCGCTCAAGCAGTGCTTTGCGATCACCGGCTCGATCAACCAGTTCGGCGAAGTGCAGGCAGTAGGCGGGGTCAACGAGAAAATCGAGGGCTTCTTCCGTCTCTGCGAAGCACGTGGGTTGACCGGCGAGCAGGGCGCGATCATTCCGCAGGCCAACGTCGCCACGCTGATGCTCGACGAGAAGGTGCTGGCGGCGGTGCGCGCCGGGCAGTTCCACGTGTACGCGGTGCGTCAGGCTGACGAAGCGCTGAGCCTGCTGGTCGGCGAGCCGGCCGGTGAGCCGGATGCTGACGGTCAGTTCCCTGAAGGCAGCGTCAACGCGCGCGTGGTCGAGCGTCTGCGGGTGATTGCCGAGATGATCAGTGAAGACGACCTCAAAGAGGCGGAAAAGGAACTGGCGCAGGAGGCACTAGCCGAAGCCAAACCAGCCTGACCGCAAACGCGGTAAAAACTGTGGGAGGGAGCAAGCCCCCTCCCACAGTTGTTTTTCCAGATTGATTTTTGTGGTGATCTTCGGGAAAAGTGCCACTACTCTGACGTCAGAATTCACACAATGACCATTCGGCGCCTTCTGGTTCTATCCAGCTTGCGCGGCGGACTTTTCTTCTATTCTCTGCTCAAGGACATCGACAGTATCACTGGATCGAAACAGCCTTCGCGTGAAGGCTGAATACAGGCTTTACCGAGGGTCGCCGCCATGTCGCGCAACCTCTGCCTCACCCGTCAATGCCTGGGTCTTGTGACCCGCATCGAATGCGCCATCAAACCGCTGGCCGGCGATAACGGCATGTGGACCTTGCTCTTCGCTGCCGGCATGGCCGGCGAACAACCCTCCGCCATCAAGGCCCAGGGCCCGTTTCACGGGCCGGTCGCCGCCGAGTCGATTCTCGACACTATTGTGGAAAGCCTGACGATGCACGGCTACGAGCTGGCCGACGATCCGCAGATCTGGAGCCTGCACCTGCAGGCACAGTTGCGCCAGATCAATGGCGGGCGTGGGCGTACGGTCGGCGTGTTCGACCACTAGGCGCAATCATGGCGCGGTGTCGGACTGCTGCGCCTTGTCGAGTTTGACCTCAAAGCCGTATTGCACGGTATTGAGCTCGGTCCGCTGATAGGTCTCCACGTGCGTTGGACGACCATAGAAGTAATGCACGCCGAACAGCGCCGGGCCATCCGCACTCGCGTCATGACTGACCGAGAGAATCTGTTTCAGGTAGTTGCCGCTGTCGTCCTTGACGAAGAATCGCCAAGCGTTGGCCGGAAATAGTTTCAGGTCCACCACCAACGTGTTGTTCTTGATCTCCAGGCCTTTGGGCAGGGATTTGGCGTCGTAGGCTTTTTTCTCCACGCTGGCGAGAAACAGCGGCATCGACCCCACGGCAATCGCCGGGGTTTCCGGAAACAGGTTCAAATCGTAAGTGATGGTCGCCTGCAGCGGATCGACCTGATACGCCTCGGGCGGCAGTTCGATCGGCTCATCGAGTTTGCCGCTGCGTTTCTCGGTGAAGAACGTCACGGGACTCTCGCCGGGGCTGAAATCATCACCGAGCAATTCATCGTTGAAGGTTCGCCGGTGAGAGAACTCGATGCGTGCAGCGCTCGGATCCTCCACGGACTGATGGATGCGGATACCGGCCTTCAACGCTTCCTCGGTGAGGCTCGCGCCCTTGAGCCAGTTCGGCGCCAGATCGTCATAGACGACCACCGCCGGGTCCAGCGGTTGGATGGCTTTTTCGGTGGTGTGCTGGCTGAAAGTGCGCACTGGCAGATCCAGTGTTTTGCGGGTCACGGTTGCCGATGAGAAATCCAGCACGCTGACTTCGAGGGTGTCGATGGGGCCGTTGAAGTAGACCTTGTTGTAGCGGCGCGGATGCTGCTGCTCGAAGGTCTGCTGTTCGTCCTCGAGCTGTTTTTCCAACGCCTCGCTCCAGGTTTTCTGCTGTTGCAGATGCGCCAGTTGTTTCTCGTAGAAAGCGACTTGTGCCGGGCTCTCATTGATTGAGCCGGCGCGCACCAGGTATTGCCCGTTGGTGTCACGGGCCTGAACGATGACTGGATTGAGTTGCGCACCCTCGACCTCAGGGGCCAGTGGCAGGCTGTTGCTGAATTCGACTTCGGCGTAGTTCTTTTCAAGCTTCAGCAGGGTGACGCTGAGGTTGTCATCGGTGCGGGTCTGGCCGACGTCCTTCTGGCTCAGGTTGAAGCTGAACAGGCGGCGCGGCGCGATGACTTCGACTTTGCCTTGCAGGCTCACCGGTTGTGGCTGGCTCTTCTTGTCCACGTTCAGCCCTTCGATGAACGGGTAGGTCACGGTCAGGTCATCGGGGTTGGTGACGTTGGAACTGGACGGGCTCAACTGAATGCCGGGATCGGTTTCCGACCATTCCGGCTGATAGGCGATCACGCGCTTGTTGCTCAGGGTCACCGACTGCCATTCCACGCCGTGCGGGAACAGAAAACCGCCGGGGATGTTCAGGTTGAACGGGAACACCGGTTGCAGGTCAGTGAGGTAGTCGGAGCTGGCGTCCTTGTGCAGCACGAACAGGCCGTTGATAAAGGTATCGACCAGCGCCTGCGGCGAAGGGTAGTGCTTGAGGATGCCGAGGGTGTCTTCGCCGTAGACGGTTTTCAGCGGGGTGCTGTCGAGCTTGAGCTGCGCGCGTTCGAGCAGCAGCAGCGAACCACCGAGTTCGGTCACGGCGTCCTTGAGTTTCGGGTCGGTAATGGCGTCCAGTGAGTGTTCGAAGGTTGCCGTCTTCGCGTCGAGGCTGACCGAGGGCTTTTTCTCATCGCCGGGTGAGCAGCCACCCAGCAGCAGAACGAGGCAAACTCCGGCAGTCGTCAACGGTAATCGCACATGCATTTCCAGTCGTCCTGTCCACTTTCGCTAGGCGGTCAATGGTTTGGACAGTAGCAGAAAAAAATTAACACACACACGCAGGTTGCGGTGATGGGAGGTGCGAGCCGGGCGGTTTCTGGCGGTCACGGGCGGCTGGTATACTCGCCGCCGATTTCAATCCTTATTGTGTGAGAGTCAATGGAACGCTTTATCGAAAATGCAATGTACGCCACGCGCTGGCTGCTGGCGCCGATCTATATCGGGCTGTCCCTCGGGCTGCTGGCGCTGGCATTGAAATTCTTCCAGGAAGTGTTTCATGTCATTCCCAACGTGTTTTCCATGGCCGAATCGGATCTGATCCTGGTGCTGCTGTCGCTGATCGACATGGCGCTGGTGGGCGGCTTGCTGGTGATGGTGATGATTTCCGGCTACGAGAACTTCGTGTCCGAGCTGAACATCGACGAAGGCAAAGAGAAGCTCAGCTGGCTGGGCACCATGGACTCCTCGTCGCTGAAGATGAAAGTGGCGGCGTCGATCGTGGCGATTTCCTCGATCCACCTGCTGCGGATCTTCATGGATGCCAAGAACGTCGATCCCGAGCACCTGATGTGGTACGTGATCATCCACATGACCTTCGTGATTTCGGCGTTCGCGATGGGTTACCTGGACAAGCTCACCAAGCACTGATCATTGGCTGAACGCTGCAAAAACACCGCCCGTCTGTTGCGAAACAGACGGGCGGTGTCGTTTGTGGCTTGTGCTTTGGTGCGCGCGGGCATATCCCTGTAAGGGTCCTGGCTCGCCACCGCACGAGGTGCGTTCATGAACCTGCAAGAGTTGAATGCGTTTGCCATCGCCAGAAAGGTCGATGAGCTGAACCTGATCTCCATGGAGGGCGGGATTTATCTGCTCGAAGCGCGGATGCACGGGGCGGCGTATCCGCTTAGTGATCTCAAGGGCGAGATGCTGCAGCTGCGTTCGGTGGAGCATGCACGGGATCTTTTGCATAACTTTCCGGTGCTGCCGTTCAACCTTGTGCACACCTCGGTGCACGACGAAATGTGCGGCCTGGGCGGCAGCGTCGATGAAAGCCTGAAAGTGCCACTGGCCTGGCGTTCGGCCCTATAGGCCTTGCGCCCCATCGCCGGGCATCTGTGCTAGTCTGCTCGCCCTTTTGGTTCCGGGCGCGCCGGGACGCGCTGTGCACGCACGGCAAGTCTGATGGCCGTCCGCACAGCGGAGCAGTGTCATGTCCGAAGTAAATCTGTCCACCGACGAAACCCGCGTCAGCTACGGTATTGGCCGTCAGCTGGGTGACCAGCTGCGCGACAACCCGCCACCGGGTGTCAGCCTGGACGCCATCCTGGCCGGTCTGACCGACGCATTCGCCGGCAAGCCAAGCCGTGTCGATCAGGAAGCCATGTCCGCCAGCTTCAAGGTTATCCGCGAGATCATGCAAGCCGAAGCCGCCGCCAAAGCTGAAGCGGCTGCCGGTGAAGGCCGTGCTTTCCTGGCTGAAAACGCCAAGAAAGAAGGCATCACTACTCTGGCTTCCGGTCTGCAATTCGAAGTGCTGACCCAGGGCGAAGGCGCCAAGCCGTCCCGTGAAGACACCGTGCGTACTCACTACCACGGCATGCTGATCGACGGCACTGTGTTCGACAGCTCCTACGATCGTGGCCAGCCAGCAGAATTCCCGGTTGGCGGCGTGATTGCTGGCTGGACCGAAGCTCTGCAACTGATGAATGCCGGCAGCAAATGGCGCTTGTACGTGCCGAGCGAACTGGCTTACGGCGCTCAAGGCGTCGGCAGCATCCCGCCGCACAGCGTTCTGGTATTCGACGTCGAGCTGCTGGACGTTCTGTAATGCCTGGCCTGTCCCGGTGACAGGTCAATAATGTGGGAGCGGGCTTGCTCGCGAAGGCGTCCTTTCAGGCAATCATTCGTTGCCTGACACAGCGCTTTCGCCAGCAGGCTGGCTCCCACAGTTTTTTCCGCGCTACTCATATTTCGATCTTGTGATGCAGCTCATTGGTCGGGCGCAAGGCCCGGGCATAGCAGAACAGGAACAGATTGCGCACCAGCTCCTTGAGCACCAGCGGTTCGCTGGAATTCAGGCTGCTGACGTCCAGATCACCCTGATCCTGCAGCTCATGCAGGGCTTCTTCTTCCAGTACCGCACAGACTTCGCCGGTTTCCCGATGCAGGATCCTGAGGTACGGGTGTGGGCGATCCAGCCAGGCGTCGATCAAATAAGTCATGGGTCTCATCTCCTTGAAAGGTTTCAATGAGAATAATTCTTATTCGTCAAATAGCAAGTGCCTATTGGCGGAATGCGATTTTTTCCGGGTAAAGATTGCGTAAGGTCAAAACGGCTGGCGTCTGGCTATTACGCGAGAATGCGGGGGCTGGCGGGGAGGGTGACGCACCATCCCGCGGCGGGCACGGGATGGCTGACAGCAGGATCAGACCTTTCTGACGAACTCGGACTTGAGCTTCATCGGGCCGATGCCATCGATCTTGCAGTCGATGTCGTGGTCGCCGTCGCACAGGCGGATGTTCTTGACCTTGGTACCGACCTTGACCACCAGCGAGGTGCCCTTGACCTTCAGGTCCTTGATCACGGTAATGGTGTCGCCGTCCTGAAGCACGTTGCCGACCGAATCTTTCTTCACGGCATCATCGGATGCCACTTCAGCTTCGCCGCTGGCCGACCACTCGTGGGCGCACTCAGGGCAGATCAGTTGGGCACCGTCTTCGTAGGTGTATTCGGAATTGCATTTCGGGCAGGGTGGCAACGTGCTCACTAAGGCTCCTTGATAGGGGATCGCTAAAAGTCGCACATTGTATAGGGTTTTACGCGCAGGAGGGCATAGCGCAGAAACAACTGTGGGAGCGGGCTTGCTCGCGAATGCGGTGTGTCATTGAACATTAATGTTGAATGACAGGTTGCTTTCGCGAGCAAGCCCGCTCCCACAGAAGGCAGATCAGTGCGTGCGGGCGACCGCAAACTCGCTCAGTTCCACCAGTGCATCGCGGTATTCGCTGGCCGGCAGCGCGTCGAGGCACTTGATCGCACGGGCCACGTAGTCGCGGGCCAGTTGCGCGGTGTACTCCAGCGAACCCGAGGCTTCCACGGCGATGCGGATGCTTTCGAGGTCTTCGATCCCGCCTTTCTGGATCGCCTGACGTACCAGAGCAGCTTGCTCCGGCGTACCTTCGCGCATGGTGTAGATCAGCGGCAGGGTCGGCTTGCCTTCGGCCAGATCGTCACCGACGTTCTTGCCCAGAGTCTCGGCATCGCCCTTGTAGTCCAGCAGGTCGTCGACCAGCTGGAACGCCACGCCGAGGTGATCACCGAAGGTGCGCAGGGCTTCGCTCTGCTCGGCGGTGGCACCGGCCAGTGCGGCGGCGCTGTGGGTCGAGGCTTCGAAAAGCATCGCGGTCTTGCCGCGGATGACTTCCATGTAGGTTTCTTCGGTGGTGCTGGCGTCGCGTACCTTGGACAGTTGCAACACTTCGCCTTCGGCGATGATGCGCGTGGCCTGGGACAGGATCTTCATCACCGGCATCGAACCCAGTTCGACCATCATTTCGAACGAGCGCGAGTACAGGAAGTCGCCGACCAGCACGCTCGGGGCGTTGCCCCACATGGCGTTGGCGGTCGAGCGGCCACGGCGCATGCCGGACATGTCGACCACGTCGTCATGCAGCAGGGTCGCGGTGTGCAGGAATTCGATGGTGGCGGCCAGCAGGCGCATGTCGTCGCCTTCGCGACCCAGGGCCTTGCCGCACAGCAGCACCAATAAAGGACGCAGGCGTTTGCCGCCGGCCGAGGTGATGTAATCGCCGATTTTCGATACCAGCGGCACTCGGGAAGTCAGCTGCTTCTTGATGATGCCGTCGACGGCGTTAAAATCGTCCGCCACCGCGCGGTAGAAAGCTTGGGGTTGCATCAGCGACAGTTGCTCCAGAAGGGTTGCGCGGCATGCTAGGACCCACACCGGGGCCTGTCAAGGCGCGATGGACGGCCACTTGCGTGACTCTCGCGGCTTGCGTACAATCGCGCACCCTGAACTTCCTGGGCAGCACCTGCCTTACGCAATTGCACTTGGGCCGTTCCAGCCCCATGCAGCCATGCCAGCCAATACCTCTTCTTATAAAGAGCTGGGTGAGCAGGATTATCGGAGAAATACCATGTACGCAGTAATCGTTACCGGCGGTAAGCAATACAAGGTCGCTGAAGGTGAATACCTGAAGATCGAAAAACTGGAAGTCGCTACTGGCGAATCCGTGACTTTTGACCGCGTTCTGCTGGTCGCCAATGGCGACGACGTGAACATCGGCGCACCTGTTGTTGCTGGCGCAACCGTCAAGGCTGAAGTGATCTCCCAAGGTCGTCACGATAAAGTCCGCATCATCAAGTTCCGTCGCCGTAAGCACCACATGAAGCGTATGGGCCACCGCCAGTGGTTCACCGAGATCAAAATCACCGGTATTCAGGCTTAATTACAGCCTAATTCCTCACTAGGAGAATTGAACTCATGGCACACAAAAAAGCTGGTGGTAGTACCCGTAACGGTCGCGACTCAGAAGCCAAACGCCTTGGCGTGAAGATGTATGGCGGCCAGGTCATCAAGGCCGGCAACATCATCGTGCGTCAGCGCGGCACCCAATTCCACGCTGGCTACGGCGTTGGCATGGGTAAGGATCACACCCTCTTCGCGAAAATCGAAGGCGTGATCAAGTTTGAAGTAAAAGGCGCCTTCGGTCGTCGTTACGTGAGCGTTGTCGCGGCTTAATCGCGAGATCGCTGGAAGAGCCCTGTCTTGCGACGGGGCTTTTTCGTTTGTGGGGTGAGTCTCTTGCAAAACTGTTTGTATGGGCTGTCGGCGTGCGATGCAGGTCGTGTTTTGGGGTCGCTGCGCTCATTTTTGCAAGAGTCTTATGTCTTGATTGTTTTTCGGCTCGTCCGTATGGCGAGAGGCGTTGAGTTATGAAGTTTGTAGACGAAGTATCGATCCGCGTAAAAGCTGGCGACGGCGGCAATGGCTGCATGAGTTTCCGTCGGGAAAAATTCATTGAAAACGGCGGCCCGAACGGCGGTGATGGCGGTGACGGCGGTTCCATCTACATGATGGCCGACGAAAACCTCAACACCCTGGTCGACTACCGTTACACCCGGCACTTCGATGCCGAGCGTGGCTCCAACGGCGGCAGCACCGATTGCACCGGCAAGAAGGGTGAAGACCTGATCCTGCGCGTGCCGGTCGGTACCACCGTGATCGACTCGGCCACCCAGGAAGTAATTGGCGACCTGACCAAGGCCGGCCAGAAGCTGATGGTGGTGCAGGGCGGTTGGCACGGTCTGGGCAATACCCGTTTCAAATCCAGTACCAACCGTGCGCCGCGCCAGACCACTCCGGGTAAGCCGGGTGAGCAGCGTGACCTGAAACTGGAAATGAAAGTGCTGGCTGACGTTGGTCTGCTGGGCTTGCCGAACGCCGGTAAAAGTACCTTTATCCGTTCGGTGTCGGCGGCCAAGCCGAAAGTCGCCGACTACCCGTTCACCACGCTGGTGCCGAACCTGGGTGTGGTCAGCGTTGATCGCTGGAAAAGCTTCGTCATCGCCGATATTCCGGGTCTGATCGAGGGCGCTTCCGACGGTGCCGGCCTGGGTATTCGCTTCCTCAAGCACCTGGCGCGTACGCGTCTGTTGCTGCACCTCGTCGACATGGCGCCGCTGGATGACACCAGCGCACCGGACGCGGCTGAAGTGATCGTCAACGAGCTGGTCAAATTCAGTCCGTCGCTGGCCGAGCGTGATCGCTGGCTGGTGCTGAACAAGTGCGACCAGATCCTCGAAGAAGAACATGAGGAGCGCGTCAAGGAAATCGTTGATCGCCTGCAGTGGGAGGGTCCGGTCTACGTGATCTCGGCCATCGCCAAAGAAGGCACCGAGCGCCTGACGCGCGACATCATGCGTTATCTGGAAGATCGTGCCGATCGCCTGGCTAACGACCCGGTGTACAAGGAAGAGCTTGCCGATCTCGATCAGCGCATCGAAGACGAAGCCCGTGCACAGTTGCAGGCGCTGGATGACAAGCGTGCTCTGCGTCGCAGCGGCGTGAAGTCGGTCCACGACATCGGCGACGATGACTGGGACGAAGAAGATGTGGATGATGAAGACGGTCCGGAAATCATTTACGTGCGCGACTGATTCGTTGCAGTAAACTTAAGCGCCGCTCAATCGAGCGGCGTTTTAGTATCTGGAAATCGATCGTTGGTCACCAATAGCCACGATTAACGTCACGGGCAGCGCTGGGTCGCGCTGTCCTCAAGCTAAGGTTGAAGATGATGCGGAGCAAAGTGACAGGTGCGCAGCGTTGGGTCGTGAAGATCGGCAGCGCTTTGCTGACAGCTGATGGCAAAGGGCTGGATCGTGCGGCAATGAGTGTATGGGTCGAGCAGATGGTCGCCCTGCATGAGGCGGGTGTCGAGTTGGTGCTGGTGTCCTCCGGGGCAGTGGCTGCCGGCATGAGCCGCCTGGGCTGGACCGCACGACCCAGTGCGATGCACGAGCTCCAGGCCGCTGCTGCAATCGGCCAGATGGGCTTGGTGCAGGCCTGGGAGTCGAGCTTTGCCGAGCATGGCCGGCACACCGCGCAGATTCTCCTGACTCACGATGACCTGTCCGACCGCAAGCGCTACCTCAACGCCCGCAGCACCCTGCGTGCGCTGGTCGAGCTGAAAGTCATCCCGGTGATCAACGAAAACGACACCGTGGTCACCGACGAAATCCGTTTCGGCGACAACGATACGCTGGCGGCGCTGGTGGCCAATCTGGTCGAGGCTGATCTGCTGGTGATCCTCACCGATCGCGACGGCATGTTCGACGCCGATCCGCGCAACAATCCTGATGCGCAACTGATTTACGAAGCGCGCGCCGATGATCCGACCCTGGATGCGGTGGCGGGCGGCACCGGTGGCGCACTGGGGCGCGGTGGTATGCAGACCAAGCTGCGTGCGGCGCGGCTGGCGGCGCGCTCCGGGGCGCACACGATCATCGTTGGTGGGCGTCTGGAGCGAGTACTCGATCGCCTGAAGGCTGGCGAGCGCATCGGTACGCTGCTGTCGCCTGAGCGCGGCATGCTGGCGGCGCGCAAGCAGTGGCTGGCCGGGCATCTGCAGACTCGCGGCACGCTGGTGCTGGACGAAGGCGCGGTGTCGGCGTTGTCGCAGGGCAACAAGAGTCTGTTGCCGGTCGGCGTCAAATTGGTCCAGGGCAGCTTCCGGCGTGGCGAGATGGTGGTCTGCGTGGCGCCGGACGGTCGTGAGATTGCCCGTGGCCTGGCCAACTACAGTGCGCTTGAGGCGCAAAAAATCATTGGTCAGTCGTCAGATGCAATTGTCGGCGTGCTGGGCTACATGGCTGAGCCGGAACTGGTTCATCGTGACAATCTGATTCTGGTCTAAGGGAAAATACGCATGCGCATGGCTAAAGGATTGTTGGGTCTGCTGATGGCGCTGCCATTGCTGGCCTCGGCCGAGGAAATCGGTCAGGTGTCGACGGTGTTCAAGTTCGTCGGCCCGAATGACCGGATCGTGGTCGAGGCTTTCGATGATCCGAAGGTCGACGGTGTGACCTGCTACCTGTCTCGCGCCAGGACGGGAGGGGTGAAGGGTGGTCTGGGTCTGGCCGAGGATCGCGCCGAGGCGTCGATCGCCTGTCGTCAGGTCGGTCCGATCAAGTTCAAGGGCGAACTGAAGGATGGTGATGAGGTGTTCAAGGAGCGCACATCGCTGGTGTTCAAGACCATGCAGGTGGTGCGTTTCCTCGACAAGAAGCGCAATACGCTGGTGTACCTGGTTTACAGCGATCGCGTGATCGAAGGCAGCCCGCAGAATGCGGTAACCGCGATTCCGATCGTGCCGTGGGTACCCGTCCAGCAGTAACAACGCAAATCCGGAATGTGGGAGCGGGCTTGCTCGCGAAGAGGTCGTGTCAGTTGCTAGAGATGTCGGCTGACAGATTGCATTCGCGAGCAAGCCCGCTCCCACTTTTTTGAGTGCGGGATTCACCAAATCGCAGGCAATAAAAAACCGACCCTAAGGTCGGTTTTTTAATGACTACGTCGATTAAGCAGCTTCTTTCAGTGCCTTGACGTGGCCATTCAGACGGCTCTTATGACGAGCAGCCTTGTTCTTGTGGATGATGCCTTTATCGGCCATACGGTCGATAACTGGCACAGCCAGAACGTATGCAGCTTGAGCTTTTTCAGCGTCTTTTGCGTCGATGGCCTTAACTACATTCTTGATGTAGGTACGAACCATGGAACGCAGGCTGGCGTTGTGGCTGCGACGCTTCTCAGCCTGTTTTGCACGTTTTTTGGCGGAAGGTGAGTTGGCCACCGTCGAGCTCCTCGAAAGACTTTTTAGGAAATAGCAAACAAAATAGGCCGCGAATCATGCCGATGAAGAGAAGTCTTGTCAAGGGCGCTTGAAACGTTCCGCTAAGTGGTAGGTGTAAAGAGGCGGGATATTTATTTCCGGCGCTTGACCTGTAAACTCGCGAGCTTTGGCTCTGTGCTGTTGCGGCGCAGAGTATCGCACAAGTAGGCGCATTGTTCGCCTGCTGTTTATCGACAGGCACACATTCCCTCAATGAATCTGCTCAAATCGTTGGCCGCCGTCAGCTCTATCACCATGCTTTCCCGGGTTCTCGGGTTCGTCCGTGACACGCTCATCGCTCGCACGTTCGGCGCCGGAATGGCCACGGACGCCTTCTTCATTGCCTTCAAATTGCCCAACCTGCTGCGGCGAATCTTCGCCGAGGGCGCGTTCTCGCAGGCCTTCGTACCGATTCTGGCGGAATACAAAAGTCAGCAGGGTGAAGAGGCGACCCGTACTTTTATTGCTTATGTATCGGGCCTGCTGACGCTGGTGCTGGCACTGGTCACCGCGCTGGGCATGATCGCCGCACCGTGGGTGATCTGGGCCACGGCGCCGGGTTTTGCCGACACGCCGGAAAAATTCCAGCTCACCTCCGACCTGTTGCGGGTGACATTCCCTTATATATTGCTGATCTCCCTGTCCTCGCTGGCTGGGGCGATTCTCAACACCTGGAACCGTTTTTCGGTGCCGGCGTTCGTGCCGACCCTGCTCAACGTCAGCATGATTGTGTTCTCGCTGTTCCTCACGCCGTATTTCGATCCGCCGGTGATGGCCCTCGGCTGGGCGGTACTGGTCGGTGGTCTGGCGCAGTTGCTCTATCAACTGCCGCACCTGAAAAAGATCGGCATGCTGGTGCTGCCGCGCCTGAATCTGCGCGATAGCGGCGTCTGGCGAGTGATGAAGCAAATGCTGCCGGCGATCATCGGCGTCTCGGTCAGCCAGATTTCGCTGATCATCAACACCATTTTTGCCTCGTTTCTGGTCGCCGGCTCGGTGTCGTGGATGTATTACGCCGACCGTTTGATGGAATTGCCGTCCGGTGTGCTCGGCGTAGCGTTGGGCACCATTTTGCTGCCGACGCTGGCCAAGACTTATGCGAGCAAGGATCGCCACGAATATTCGCGGATCCTCGACTGGGGGCTGCGCCTGTGCTTCGTGCTGGTGTTGCCGTGTGCACTGGCTCTGGGAATTCTCGCCGAGCCACTGACCGTCTCATTGTTCCAGTACGGTCAATTCAGCGCGTTTGATGCGTCCATGACCCAGCGTGCGCTGATTGCCTATTCTGTCGGTCTGCTCGGAATTATCGTGATCAAAGTGCTGGCGCCGGGCTTTTACGCGCAACAGAACATCCGCACCCCGGTAAAAATCGCAATCTTCACACTGGTGTGCACACAGCTGTTCAACCTGATGCTGATCGGCCCGCTGGCTCACGCCGGGCTGGCGCTGGCGATCAGTGCCGGTGCCTGTCTGAATGCCGGGCTGTTGTTCTATCAACTGCGCAAGCAAAAGATGTATCAGCCCCAACCGGGCTGGTACATGTTCGGCTTCAAGCTGGTAGTGGCGGTAGCGGTGATGTCGGCGGTATTGCTGCTGGGCATGCATTTCATGCCGGCCTGGGATCAGGGGCACATGCTGGAGCGCTTTCTGCGTCTGGGGGCGCTGGTGGTTGCTGGTGTGGTGGCGTATTTCGGTATGTTGCTGCTGCTCGGTTTCCGTCTGCGCGACTTCAATCGCAAGGCTTTGAGCTGAGGTTTCAGCCTTTATAACCGGGCACGGGCCGGCAGTTTTGTCGGCTCGATCACTTTGCGTTACGGTGTTGCCTGTCGTCGACCGTCGGGTGTGGTTATAATCGACCACTTTATGAGCAAGAAGCGCGTTATGCAGCTGGTTCGAGGCCTCCACAACTTGCGCCCCCAGCATCGGGGCTGCGTCGCCACTATTGGCAACTTTGACGGTGTTCACCGTGGTCACCAGGCTATCCTGGCCCGGCTGCGTGAGCGTGCGCTCGAGTTGGGCGTACCCAGCTGCGTGGTGATTTTCGAGCCGCAGCCACGGGAATTCTTTGCCCCGGAGACCGCGCCGGCGCGCTTGGCTCGCTTGCGCGACAAGCTGCAGCTGCTGGCCGCCGAAGGCGTTGACCGGGTGTTGTGCCTGGCTTTCAATCAGCGCCTGAGCAAGCTCAGTGCCAGTGAGTTCGTCGATACCATCCTGGTGGACGGTCTCGGCGTGCAGCATCTGGAGGTCGGTGACGATTTCCGCTTCGGCTGCGACCGCCTCGGCGACTTCGATTTCCTGTTGCAGGCCGGGCAGGTTCACGGTTTTACCGTGGAAGCCGCGCAAACCGTCGAGCTGGACGGCATTCGCGTCAGCAGCACTCAGGTGCGTAACGCGTTGGCCGCGGCCGATTTTGCCTTGGCCGAACGCTTGCTCGGTCGTCCGTACCGGATCGCCGGTCGCGTGCTGCACGGTCAGAAACTGGCCCGGCAACTGGGTACGCCCACTGCCAACATTCAACTCAAGCGCCGTCGCGTACCGTTTACCGGGGTTTACCTGGTGGATGTGGACATCGACGGCAAGACCTGGCCCGGCGTCGCCAATATTGGCGTGCGGCCTACGGTCCAAGGTGATGGCAAAGCCCACCTTGAAGTTCATCTACTGGATTTTGCCGGCGATCTGTATGACCGGCGTCTGACGGTGGTTTTCCACCAAAAGCTGCGTGAAGAGCAGCGTTTCGCCTCCCTGGAGGCACTGAAAACGGCGATCAACGCGGATGTCGCCGCCGCCCGTGCACTAGCCGCACCTAGCGCCCATCGCTAATGAAGAGCCTTAAATGACCGACTATAAAGCCACGCTAAACCTTCCGGACACCGCCTTCCCAATGAAGGCCGGCCTGCCACAGCGCGAACCGCAGATCCTGCAGCGCTGGGACAGTATTGGCCTGTACGGAAAGTTGCGCGAGATTGGCAAGGATCGTCCGAAGTTCGTCCTGCACGACGGCCCTCCGTATGCCAACGGCACGATCCACATCGGTCACGCACTGAACAAGATTCTCAAGGACATGATCATCCGCTCGAAGACCCTGTCGGGCTTCGACGCGCCGTATGTCCCGGGCTGGGACTGCCACGGCCTGCCGATCGAGCACAAGGTTGAAGTGACCCACGGCAAGAACCTGGGCGCGGACAAGACCCGCGAGCTGTGCCGTGCCTATGCCACCGAGCAGATCGAAGGGCAGAAGAGCGAGTTCATCCGTCTCGGCGTGCTGGGCGACTTCGCCAACCCGTACAAGACCATGGACTTCAAGAACGAGGCCGGTGAAATCCGCGCCCTCGCCGAAATCGTCAAGGGCGGTTTCGTGTTCAAGGGCCTCAAGCCTGTGAACTGGTGCTTCGATTGCGGTTCGGCGCTGGCCGAAGCCGAAGTCGAGTACGAGAACAAGAAGTCCTCGACCATCGACGTGGCGTTCCCGATCGCCGACGAAGCCAAACTGGCCGCCGCGTTCGGTCTGCCGTCGCTGGGCAAGCCTGCCTCGATCGTGATCTGGACCACCACCCCGTGGACTATCCCGGCCAACCAGGCGCTGAACGTACACCCGGAATTCAACTATGCGCTGGTCGATATCGGCGACAAGCTGCTGGTTCTGGCTGAAGAGCTGGTTGAATCCTGCCTGTCGCGTTATGGCGTAGAAGGCACCGTACTGGCCACCGCGCCGGGCTCGGCACTGGAACTGATCAACTTCCGTCACCCGTTCTACGACCGCCTGTCGCCGGTGTACCTGGCCGACTACGTCGAACTGGGCGCCGGCACCGGTGTGGTTCACTCCGCCCCGGCCTACGGTGTGGACGACTTCGTGACCTGCAAGAAGTACGGCATGGTCAACGATGACATCCTCAATCCGGTACAAAGCAACGGCGTGTACGTGCCGTCGCTGGAGTTCTTTGGCGGCCAGTTCATCTGGAAGGCCAACCCGGCCATCGTCGAAAAACTGACCGAAGTCGGTGCGCTGCTGCACACCACCGTCATCGAACACAGCTACATGCACTGCTGGCGCCACAAGACCCCGCTGATCTACCGCGCCACCGCGCAGTGGTTCATCGGCATGGACAAAGAGCCGGTCAGCGGCGACACCCTGCGCGTGCGCTCGCTCAAAGCCATCGAAGACACCAAGTTCGTTCCGGCCTGGGGCCAGGCGCGCCTGCACTCGATGATCGCCAACCGTCCGGACTGGTGCATCTCCCGTCAGCGCAACTGGGGCGTGCCGATCCCGTTCTTCCTGAACAAGGAAAGCGGCGAACTGCACCCACGTACCGTCGAGCTGATGGAAGAAGTCGCCAAGCGCGTTGAAGTCGAAGGCATCGAAGCCTGGTTCAAGCTCGACGCCGCTGAACTGCTGGGCGACGAAGCGCCGCTGTACGACAAGATCAGCGACACCCTCGACGTGTGGTTCGACTCGGGCACCACCCACTGGCACGTGCTGCGCGGTTCGCACCCGATGGGTCACGAAACCGGCCCGCGCGCCGACCTGTACCTGGAAGGTTCCGACCAGCACCGCGGCTGGTTCCACTCGTCGCTGTTGACCGGTTGCGCCATCGACAACCACGCGCCGTACCGCGAGTTGCTGACCCACGGCTTCACCGTCGATGAGTCCGGCCGCAAGATGTCCAAATCGCTGGGCAACGTGATTGCGCCGCAGAAAGTCAACGACACCCTGGGCGCCGACATCATGCGTCTGTGGGTCGCGTCGACCGACTACTCCGGCGAAATGGCCGTGTCCGAGCAGATCCTGCAGCGCAGCGCGGACGCCTATCGTCGCATCCGTAACACCGCGCGTTTCCTGCTTTCGAACCTGACCGGTTTCAACCCGGCCACCGACCTGCTGCCGGCTGAAGACATGCTCGCACTGGATCGCTGGGCGGTGGATCGCACGCTGCTGCTGCAACGCGAATTGCAAGAGCACTACGGCGAATACCGTTTCTGGAACGTCTACTCGAAGATCCACAACTTCTGCGTGCAGGAGCTGGGTGGTTTCTATCTCGACATCATCAAGGATCGCCAGTACACCACCGGCGCCGACAGCAAGGCACGTCGCTCGTGCCAGACCGCGCTGTTCCACATCTCCGAAGCGCTGGTGCGCTGGATCGCGCCGATCCTCGCGTTCACCGCCGACGAGCTGTGGCAGTACCTGCCGGGCGAGCGCAACGAATCGGTGATGCTCAACACCTGGTACGAAGGTCTGACCGAGCTGCCGGAAGGCTTCGAGCTGGGTCGCGCCTACTGGGACCGCATCATGGAAGTGAAGGTGGCGGTCAACAAAGAGATGGAAATCCAGCGTGCGGCCAAAGCCGTCGGTGGCAACCTGCAGGCCGAAGTGACGCTGTTCGCCGAAGAGGCGCTGAGTGCCGACCTGGCCAAGCTGAGCAACGAGCTGCGCTTTGTCCTGATCACCTCGACTGCCAGCGTGGCGCCTTTCGTTCAGGCACCTGCGGACGCGGTAGCCACCGAAGTCAGCGGCCTGAAACTGAAGATCGTCAAATCGGCCTTCCCGAAATGCGCGCGTTGCTGGCATTGCCGCGAAGACGTCGGCGTGAACCCGGAGCATCCGGAAATCTGCGGTCGTTGCGTCGACAACATCAGCGGCGCCGGCGAGGTTCGTCACTATGCCTAACGCCGTTGGCCGTTTCGGACGGTTGAGCTGGCTCTGGTTGAGTTTGCTGGTTCTGGTCATCGACCAGGCCAGCAAGTTCTACTTCGAAGGCAAGCTCGAAATGTTCCAGCAGATCGTGATCATTCCCGATTACTTCAGCTGGACCCTGGCCTACAACACCGGCGCGGCCTTCAGCTTCCTGGCCGACAGCTCCGGCTGGCAGCGCTGGCTGTTCGCCCTGATCGCGATCGTGGTCAGTGCGGTGCTGGTGGTCTGGCTCAAGCGTCTGGGCCGCAACGATACCTGGCTGGCTGTCGCACTGGCACTGGTGCTGGGCGGTGCGCTGGGCAATCTGTATGACCGCATTGCCCTGGGCCATGTGATCGACTTCATTCTGGTGCACTGGCAGAACCGCTGGTACTTCCCGGCGTTCAACTTTGCCGACAGCGCCATCACCGTCGGTGCGGTGATGCTGGCACTGGACATGTTCAAAAGTAAGAAAACCGGAGAAGCCGTTCATGACTGAACAGGTATTGGCTGAGCAACGCATCGGCCAGAACACGGAAGTCACTTTGCACTTTGCATTGCGCCTGGAGAACGGCGATACGGTCGACAGCACGTTCGACAAGGCCCCGGCGACCTTCAAGGTCGGCGACGGCAACCTGCTGCCGGGTTTCGAAGCCGCATTGTTCGGCTTCAAGGCCGGCGTCAAGCGTACGCTGACCGTCGAGCCGGAAAACGCTTTCGGCCAGCCGAACCCGCAAAACGTACAGATCATCCCGCGTTCGCAGTTCGTCGACATGGAGTTGTCGCCGGGTTTGCTGGTGATCTTCAATGATGCGGCCAATACTGAGCTGCCGGGTGTGGTGAAAGAGTTCGACGACGCGCAAGTGACCATCGACTTCAACCACCCGCTGGCCGGCAAGACGCTGACCTTTGACGTCGAGATCATCAGCGTCAAAGCGATCTGAGTAACACTGCAAAACCACTGTGGGAGCGGGCTTTTGTGGTGAGGGGATTTATCCCCGATGGGGTGCGAAGCGCCCCCGAATCTGATCACCGCGATTCAGAACCGGAAAGCGTTGACTGTTTTGACGATTGCTTCGCAATCGATCGGGGATAAATCCCCTCGCCACAACAGGCTCGCTCCCACAATGTTTTCAACCGTTTTCGCTATTTCTTGCGCGCAAGACACGAGGCACAGCATGCAAATCAAACTCGCCAACCCCCGTGGCTTCTGCGCCGGTGTGGACCGGGCGATCGAAATCGTCAACCGCGCCCTGGAAGTCTTCGGGCCGCCGATCTACGTGCGTCATGAAGTGGTGCACAACAAGTTCGTGGTCGAAGACCTGCGCAGCCGTGGCGCGATCTTCGTCGAGGAGCTGGATCAGGTGCCGGACGACGTCATCGTAATCTTCAGTGCTCACGGCGTTTCTCAAGCCGTACGCAGCGAAGCCGCCGGCCGTGGCCTGAAAGTTTTCGACGCTACGTGCCCGCTGGTCACCAAGGTGCACATCGAAGTCGCCAAATACAGCCGCGACGGTCGTGAGTGCATCCTGATCGGCCACGCCGGTCACCCGGAAGTCGAAGGCACCATGGGCCAGTACGACGCCAGCAATGGCGGCGCGATCTACCTCGTCGAAGACGAGAAAGACGTCGCCGAACTGCAAGTGCGTGACCCGGAAAGACTGGCGTTCGTGACCCAGACCACCCTGTCGATGGACGACACCAGTCGGGTGATCGATGCCCTGCGCACACGTTTCCCGGCCATCGGTGGCCCGCGCAAGGACGACATCTGCTACGCCACGCAAAACCGTCAGGATGCGGTCAAGCAACTGGCTGACGAATGCGACGTGGTGTTGGTGGTGGGCAGTCCGAACAGCTCCAACTCCAACCGTCTGCGCGAACTGGCCGAACGCATGGCCACGCCGGCCTACCTGATCGACGGCGCCGAAGACCTGCAGAAGAGCTGGTTCGAGGGTGTCGAGCGCATCGGCATCACCGCCGGTGCTTCCGCGCCGGAAGTGCTGGTGCGCGGCGTGATCCAGCAATTGCAAGCCTGGGGCGCGACCGGTGCCGATGAACTGGCCGGCCGCGAAGAGAACATCACGTTCTCGATGCCGAAAGAGCTGCGCGTGCGTTCGATCTGACGCTCTTCTTCAGGCACAGCGCCTGCTCAGCCTTCGCGCTGGTCAGGCGCACCCGGCCAGTTGCCGCCAGTACTACCTGGCGCTGGCTGACCGGCTCGTGTGCCGAACAGATATGTAAAGTCCCTGCCTGAAACGCCCGCCCGGGCATCAGCGGTTGTCCCAGACTGCTGAAACGTACATAACGACTGACCAGCCAATTGCCGACGATCGGTGTCCGCCCGTCACTCGCATGCTCCACCAGCAGCGGATTGCTGCTGTCCAGCGGCCCCTTGCCGCTGATATCCAGAATGATCCGCCAGCCCTGACTCCAGTCGCCGTTGATGCCATGGATAACCACGCTCTGATTGCGGGTGATGGCCAGGGTGCGGGCGTTGCGAATGCCTTCAACCAGTGACCGCGCCGCCTGGTCGCGCTGAGTCGACTCGGTGAAGGCGGCGAACGCCGGACTGACCAGCGCCAGAACAATTGCGCCAATTGCCAGTCCCATAAGCAATTCGAGCAGGCTGAAACCCTGTTGCGGCATGACGACTCCCTCCGTGGAGCATGAAGCCCGGGGCGATCCTTTTCGCCGGGCAGGGCAAATCAACCGACGCAGGCCGGTTGAATGTTCTAGTTTGTAGAAGCAGGTATAGCCGACGGCAACGGAGGGCATCGATGGATCTTCGTACAAAAGGTTTCACGCTGCCCGAGTTGTTGGCTGCGGTAGCGGTGATGGTGATCCTCATCACCCTCGCGGTGCCGGGTTTTACCCGCTCGATCCAGAGCAGCAAGGCCGACACGGAAATGGGCGACCTGCAGCGCGCCATCAACTATGCCCGGCTGGAGGCGATTGATCGCGGCGTGACCACGCGCTTGCGCCCGAGCGCCGGCGGCAGCGTGTGGACCGGCGAATTGTCGGTCTACGACAGTACTGGCACACCGGCCAATGTATTGCGGGTTGTTCCAGCGATGAGCAGCGGCGCGACTCTGACGCTACCCTCAGGAGTGACCGCACTGGATTTCAATAATCTGGGTGGCCTGGCGGCGCCGTCGACGGCGGTGGCCATCAGTTACGTGTTGGGCACGCAAAGCAGGACGCTGAACGTGTGTCTGAATGGACGAATTCAAGTGGGTGGAAGTTGCGGATGAGGGCAGGGAGCACACAGGCACAGGAGGGCATGTCGCTGATCGAGGTGCTGGTCGCGTTGCTGATTCTGACCGTCGGGATATTGGGCGCGGCAGCTGTTCAAGTGAATGCGCTGAAGTACACCGACAGTTCGCGGATGACCAGTCAGGCGAGCTTTATCGCCTACGACATGATGGACCGCATCCGCGCCAACGCCGCCGCCGATTACACGGTGACACCGCCGACCTCGGGCAACCTCAGTGTCGCCCGCGATCAGGATCTCTACGATTTTACCACCAACATCGTCAATTTCGGCGGGCCAACCGCCACCGGCACGATCACCCGCAATCAGCGGGTGTACACCATCACCATCAACTGGAATGACTCACGGGCCGCGAATGCCACCGGTACCACGCGCAGTTTCGTCCTGACCAGCCGTGCAACGGTCGATCCGGTGGCCACGCCATGAAGCACTCCAATCGTGGTTTCGGCCTGATCGAAATGCTTATCGCCCTGGCCCTTGGGCTGATCATCGTGCTGGGGGTGGTGCAGACGTTTCTCGCCGCTAAAAACACTTACGTCAGTCAGAACACCGCTGCAGCGATGCAGGAAGATGCGCGCTTCGTATTGAGCAAGATGATTCAGGAACTGCGGATGGTCGGCATGTTCGGCTGCCTGGGCACGATTACTGACGCGAGCTCGGCGGGGGATTTCAACGCGGCGCAGGTCATCCCGATCAGTTGGGACAACAGCAACCTCAAGCTGACTCTGGTTACCGCCGATGTCGGCGGCAGTGGTGGCACGCCGACCTGGACGGTGGTCTCCGATTGCCGCAACAGTGCCACGGCCTATACCGGGTTGCGGGCGGCAGCGAGCGGGCAGATCGCCTTTCCGATCCGCCGCTTGATCTACAGCTTCAGCAACAACCAGATTCTCATGGGCACCGGCAGCGGCACGCCGACCCAACAGGTGTTGGTGAACAACGTCAGCGCGTTCACTGTCATGTTCGGTCTGGCGACGTCCGCCACCGATGTCGCGGCATCCTCCTACAGTGCCAACCCTAGCGATCCGGCGCGCATCCGCAGTGTGCGACTGAGCCTGACCCTCACTGACCCGAACAACCGGGTGGCCAATCAAACCTTCAACGTGGTTGCCGCTTTGCGCAACCGCTTGCAGTGAGGCCGGAATGATGAGGATCACGTTCAACCAGAGGCAAACCCAGCGCGGCATGGTGTTGCTGGTCAGTCTGGTGTTTCTGTTGCTGCTGACCTTGATCGGGCTGTCCTCGATGCAGAGTGCCAACCTGCAGGAGAAAATGGCCGGCAGTGTCAGCCTGCGCAATCAGTCGTTCCAGACCGCCGAGGCGGCGTTGCGCATCGGCGAGAGTGCGGTGCAACTCGACAGTTATTCGCTGGCGGTGTGTGCCAGTACCACGCAATGTGCGCCGCCGGCGGAGTCTTCTGTGGTCAGCGCGGCGGGGTTCAATTCGACTTCCGGAGTTACGTGGATCGCTGCCGGTAACGGCTTTTATGGTGTGCAGAACATTGGCACCACCCTGACGGCGGTCAACGTGCCGAGCAACACTTCGGCGACGCTGTATCGAGTTACGGCAGTCGGCATCGCCGGTACTTCGCGCAGTGTGGTGGAGAGCGTCTATGCGAAGTATTAAGCGCTGCTGGACGTTATTGACCGGCATGCTGCTGAGCTTGTATCTGGCGGCACCGGCCTACGCGTTCACGCCGTCCGACTCGCCACTGTTGAGCGCTGCAGCGGTGCCGCCCAACGTGATGTTGCTGATCGATGATTCCGGCAGTATGAACAGCATTATTTATGCGGCAGGATTCGACCCCGGCGTTGATCGCACACCCGCCCGGCAGTGCAACGCGTTGCTCGGACTGTGCCTGAGTTCTACTGCCATCACTGGTGATTCGGTGTTTCTCTCGAGCCTGCCGACCTCGGGTTGTTCCGGTGGGGCCTATGCCTTTTACAACAACAGTATCGCGCCGCTATGCCTGAAACTGCCGGATCCGGTGGGTGGCGGCAACACCCGCTACACCGGGGACTACATCGCCTACGTTGTCGGGCTGGCGATCAACAACGGCACCCGCGACTTCACCAACGGGGCCATTCCCAACGACTATCGGATCAACGTCGCGCGCAATGTGTCCACCGCGCTGGTCACCAGCAACCGTACCTTGCGCATGGGCCTGTCGACCTTCAATCCGGCCACCAGTAACAATTCGGGCAATGGCGGATATATCGCGCGATCGATCAGCGACCTGTCCCCGGTCTCCGGCAGCGTGACCCAGGCGCAGGCCGACGCCAACTACAACGCGCTGATTTCTTCGATCAACGGTTTGAGCGCCGTGGCCAATACGCCGCTGGCAGAAACCTATTACGAAATCACCCGCTACATGCGTGGCATGGCGCCTTACTACAACAGTACGCCGGCGACCTACACCAGCCCGATTCAGTACCGCTGCCAAAAGAACTACGGCGTGGTGATCACCGACGGTTTGCCGACCTACGACCGCACGTTTCCCACCAATGATCCGTTGGGTGGCAGTCGCCTGCCGAACTGGGACGGTATCAACAATGACGGCAACAACCTCAATGGCGATAACGAGGGTGACACGCTGTATCTGGATGACATTGCCAAATTCGCCTTCGACATCGACATGCGTTCCACGGGGACTGACGCCGCTGGCAAAAGCTGGAATGCCGTGGATTTTCCCAAACAGAACATGAACACCTACACCGTGGGTTTTACCGCCGACAACGACATGCTGTCGGACGCCGCCGCTTACGGGCAGGGCAGGTATTACCAAGCCACCGACAGCGCCGGTCTCAACACCGCGCTGTCCTCGGCGTTGAGCGACATCACTTCCAAGGCCGGTTCCGGCGGCAGCGGGGTCACCAGCGGTACCACGCTGGCCAGTGGCACCAGTTATTTCCAGACCAGCTACGATCCCAAGGACTGGCGCGGGACGATCAAGTCTTTCGGCTTCACCTCGGCCGGCGCGGTGAATACTTCGACAGCCCTGTGGACCACCGATACCACGATCGTGCCGGGCGCGACCGCTCCAACCTATCAATCGTGGAACACCTCCAGTAACGCCGCCGTCACCCTGGCCTATGGCAACTTTTCCGCAGCCCAACAGACGACGCTCAGCCAGAGCCTGCCCACCGGTATCAGCGGCAGCGATCTGGTGGAGTGGAGCAAGGGCACCAACAAGACCGGGCTGAAAGTGCGCAGCGTATTGCTCGGCGACATCATCAACTCGCCGCTGGTGCTGGCCTCGCCCAGCGACAAAACCGCCTCCGACCTTTCGGGTGACACCACCTACACTACGTACCTGACCACCAAAGCGGCGAACATGAATTCGAATCTGGTGGTGAATGCCAACGACGGTTTCGTCAACGTGATCAACTCGGCTAACGGCACCCGGCGTTATGCCTACATGCCGTCCAGCGTGTTGCCGTCGCTGCGGCTGATTGCCGACCCGGCTTACATCAATGGCGTCAGCCACAAGTTTCTGGTGGACGGTCAGGTCGGTGTGTATGACGCGCAAATCAACAGCGCCTGGAAAACCCTGGCCATCGGCGGTACCGGTGCTGGCGGCAAGACTTTCTATGCGCTGCAACTGTTCGACGCGTCGGCGGGCAATGTGCTCAATGCCCTGTGGGAAGTCAGTGCACCTGCCACGGCTAACACCGCCAACGCATTCAATGATCTGGGTTACGCCTATGCCCGGCCGGAAGTGGCACGCTTGGCCGATGGTCGCTGGGCGGCGTTCATTGCCAATGGTTATGGCAGCAGCTCCGGGGTGGCGGCGTTGTATGTGCTGGATGTGCGTGACGGATCGTTGATCAAGAAGATCGTGATCGACAGCACCGAAACCACCAATGGCCTGTCGTCGGTGAAGCTCAAGGTCAATTCTTCCAACGTGGTGCAGGCCGCTTACGGCGGTGATTTGAAAGGGCGCTTGTGGAAATTCGATCTGAGCGCGACATCGACCGACAGTTGGGGCGTGGCGTTTTCCGGTAAGCCGCTGTTCACCACGGCGGGCGGGGCGACTCAACCGATCACCGCGCAGCCGCTGCTGGCGGACAATTCGCTGGGGGGCAAACAGATCTTCGTCGGCACCGGCAAATTCAACGAGACCGCCGACAAGACCAACAAGGATCTGCAGGCATTTTATTCGGTGTGGGATGCCGACGGCGGTTCCGGGCAACTGACGGTCAGCAGCCTGCAGGCGCAGGCAGTGACTGGAGTGTTCTCCGGCAGCACCGGGCAGTTCATCACCACCAGCCAGAACGACACGACCTATCCGGCGGAGAAGGGCTGGTACCTGCCGTTGGTGTACAACAACGTGCTGACCGGCGAGCGGGTGATCAATCAGGCCAGTCTGGTGCTCGGACGCATCGTGTTTACCACCGCCAGTGTCGATACCACCGACCCGTGTGCCAGTTTCGGCACCGGCAAACTGGTCGAACTCGATGCGTTCAGCGGTAAGATGCTCAACTACGCGGTGCTCGACACCAACGCCGATGGCGTGGTCGACAGCAACGACACGATTTCCAGCGGCGTGGTGTTCACCGGCGGGATTCCGACCCTGAACGCCATCGTCAATGGCGCGACGCGCAAGATCGTCAACGATTCCAGTGGCACTGTCACCACACTGGTGGAAAAATCCGGCGGCGGCAGCCGGCGTATCATGTGGCGACAAATACAGTAAGTGAGAGTTTGAGGCATGCGCAGATTCAACCGAGGTTTCACCCTGATCGAAATCATGATCGTGATTGCGATCATCGGGATCATCATCACCATCGCCGCACCGAGCTACACCGAATACCTGAAAAAGGGCCGACGCGCCGAAGTGGTGTCGCTGCTCTCGGAGCAGGCGCAGAGCCTCGAACGCTTCTATACCAAAAACAACGTCTACACCGGCATCACTGGTCTGAGCACGGGCAATGATTTCTACACCATCACCCCGACGATCGCTGATCAGACCTTCCTGCTGACCGCCACACGCAAGGCCGGCACTGCCATGGCCACCGACAAGTGCGGGGACTTCACCCTGACCAACACCGGCGTCAGAAGCATGAACAACGCTACCACCGGGCTGACCACCAAGGATTGCTGGGGCCGCTGAGGTACCTTCTTAAGGGCGCCTTTTTGCGCCCACTGTCTTTTTTACGGTTGGATCAAACATGACCAGGCAACAGCAAGTGGTGATTGTCGGTGGCGGGGTGATTGGCCTGCTGACCGCCTACAACCTCGCCTCAGAAGTGCGCAGCGTGGTGCTGCTGGATCGTTCGAATGTCGGTCAGGAGTCGTCCTGGGCCGGCGGCGGTATCGTTTCGCCGCTGTACCCGTGGCGCTATAGCCCGGCAGTCACCGCGCTGGCGCATTGGTCGCAGGATTTTTATCCACAGCTGGGCGAGCGGCTGTTTGCCGATACCGGGGTTGATCCCGAAGTGCACACCACCGGCCTGTATTGGCTGGATCTGGAGGATGAAGCCGAGGCGCTGGCCTGGGCCGAGCGGGAAAATCGTCCGCTGCGGGCTGTGGATATCTCGGCGGCGCACGACGCGGTGCCGGTGTTGGGCGGCTGGTTCTCCCGGGCGATCTACATGGCCGATGTGGCCAATGTGCGTAACCCGCGTCTGGTCAAATCATTGAAAGCCGCTTTGCTGGCGCTGCCGAACGTGACGATTCACGAGCAATGCGAAGTCAGCGGGTTTGTTCGCGAAGGCGAGCGGGTGGTTGGCGTCGAGACGTCCAAAGGCGTGATCAGTGGCGATCAGGTGGTGCTGACGGCCGGGGCATGGAGCGGTGATCTGCTCAAGACGCTGGACCTGACGCTGCCGGTGGAGCCGGTCAAGGGCCAGATGATTCTCTACAAATGCGCAGCGGATTTCCTGCCGAGCATGGTGCTGGCCAAGGGGCGTTATGCGATTCCGCGTCGCGACGGGCACATTCTGATCGGCAGTACGCTGGAGCACGAAGGCTACGACAAGACGCCGACCGATGTCGCGTTGCAGAGCCTCAAGGCTTCGGCGGTCGAGCTGCTGCCGGCGCTGGCGGAGGCCGAAGTGGTGGGGCACTGGGCCGGTTTGCGCCCGGGCTCGCCTGAGGGAATCCCGTATATCGGCCGGGTGCCGGGGTTTGAGGGGTTGTGGCTGAACTGCGGGCATTACCGCAATGGCCTGGTGTTGGCGCCGGCGTCGTGTCAGTTGTTTGCCGATATGATGCTGGGGCGTGCGCCGATTATCGATCCGGCGCCGTATGCGCCTGAAGGTCGCATTTAGTCAGATATTTCTCTGTAGCCTGGCAGAGCGCTTTCGCGAGCAGGCTCGCTCCCACAGTTGATCTTTGTCGATCACAAAATCCAATGTGGGAGATTCTATGTTGCTCAGCAACCCTAGAATCTCAAACTGATCGGTATTCGCCCTGATTCTTCATCAGGGTGAATGCCACTCGGCAGA
>NZ_JACHCY010000006.1:0-384987 GCF_014200835.1 Pseudomonas sp. JAI115 | reverse complement strand
GTCTCCCACGGTCTGTACTGGTCAGAGTCAGAATCGAGTCTGTAGTCCCGCCCACCCCTTCAAGTCTAAACATACAAGCGAGCCTGCTCGCGAAGGCATCAGTTCAAACAACGCAGATCAACCGGCCGAAACTCAAAGCCCCGCCGTCACCTTGCTCGCCACCTCCCCCGGCACCCACGCCCTCCACACCTGCGGCTGATCGCGTAAAAATGCTTCGGCTACCTGCCGTGGTGGCTGGCGTTTTTCGCTCATCCCGGCCAGCGTCTGGTTCAGCAGATCAATCGGCAAATCGACTTTCTCGAAGAACGACACCAGCTCCGGGTATTGCGCCTTGAACGGCGCCGACACGCCAATCGCCAGGCTGGCCGGCATCGAGCGGGTGCCCTTGGGATTCGGGTTGTTGGCATCGGCCAGGGTTTTCCAGGCTTCAGCATCGAACGGCGGCTCTTCGAGCTTCACCAGTTTGAAGCGCCCGAGCAACGGCGTCGGCGACCAGTAGTAGAACAGCACCGGTTTGCCGCGTTTGATCGACGACGCCACCTCGGCATCCAGCGCCGCGCCGGAGCCGGTGCGGAAGTTGACGTAGCTGTCGGTCAGCGCATAGGCCTTGAGCTTCTGGCTGTTGACGATCTCCGAAGTCCAGCCGGTCGGGCTGTTGAGGAAGCGTCCACGGCGCGGGTCTTCCGGGTCGCGGAACACGTCCTTGTAGCGCGGCAGGTCGGCCACCGATTTCAGCTCCGGGGCCAACGGTTTGATCCCGCGTTCGGGGTCGCCCTTGATCACGTATTCCGGCACCCACCAGCCCTCGGTCGCGCCCTTGACCGTATCGCCAAGGCCGAACACCTTGCCTTCATTGGCCGCCTTGACCCACGCCGGACTGCGCCCGGCCCATTCCTCGCCGATCACCTGAATATCGTTTTTCGCCAGCGCCGCTTCCAGGCTGACGGTGCTGCCCGGCAGCGTGTCGGTCGGGTACCCGTAACCTTTTTCGACGATCAGGCGCAGCACTTCGGTGATGAAACTGCCGCTTTCCCAGGTGATGTCACCGAAGTGGATCGGTGCGGTTTTTTCCGCCGCCGAAACAGCGCCGACGCTCAGGCTCAGCGCCAGCAACGAACGGCCAAGCAGGGTTTTGATCGATCTCATGCGGACCTCTTGTCTGTCAGGATTTGGTTGGCGCTGTGGCGATCGCACAGGGCTTGGGAGCGGCTCATGTAAACGCTGACCGAACGCTGGGAGATGCCCAGTTCGGCGGCGATTTGCGGATAGGTCAGGCCATCGATCCGTGCCAGCAGGAAGGTCGAACGGACCTTGCCCGGCAGGCGTTGCAGGCTGTGATCGAGGCGTTTGAGGGTCTGGCTCAGTTGCGCGAGGTCTTCAGGCGAGATAGCGACCTCGACGTCGATCTGCTGCGCATGCCGGCGCTCCAGATCCGCCCGGCGCCAGCGCTGATAAAGCAAGCGCTGAGCAATCGTGGTGAGCATCGCGCGGGGTTCGCGAATCGCCGTGATACTGGGCGCCTGAAGCAATTGCGCGAAGGTTTCGGCGGCTATGTCTTCCGCGCCTGCGGAGTCGTGCAGATGTCGGCTCAGGTAAGTGCACAGCCAGCGGTAGTGGGCGCGGAACAGAGCGTCGAGATGATTGCGGTGAGCGGTGTCGGCGCCGGACATAAGGGCTCCTGGGTAAGGGTCGCTGAATGTCCGGTGATCCGGTGGCGCGATCGTAGCAAGGCGCCTTATGCATTAATAATATTTATATTTCATCCTTATATTCTTTTTGGCGATATAAGGCTGTTCAGCGCAAGCGGCCGTAGCCCAACTCTTCAGCCTCACGTTGATAGTCGAGCAAGATCTGATAATCGCTTTCGCTGGCGGGCAACACTTCAGGCAAGCCGAGGATCTGCGCCACATCAGGCAATTCACGCAACGCCTGATTCATTACCCGGCGCAACTGTCCGATCTGCTCATTCGTGGCAGTCGCGGCGGTGATAAACGGCAACGTCGGGCTGAACGCACTACGCGCCACAACCCGCAATCCGTTGACCTCCTCAGGTGCGTATTGCGCAAGGCAGGCATAGGTCACGCTGTCGATCGCCGCCAGATCGGCGCGCGCTTCACGCAACCAACGCAGACTTTCGCGGTGCGCCCCACTGATGCCGACCGTGGCGAAAAACTGCCCGTCGCGGTGTAAGGGCGCCAGACGCTGGCGCAACAGGTTCATGCCGCTGTTGGAGTCGTCACTGTTGATCACCCCACGGCTGCCGCGAAAATCCGCCAGGGTTTTGCGCGTATCGTCAGCACGGCTGAGAATCAGGCTGCAGTGATTGCCGGCGCTGGCGTCGGGCAGTTCGTAGCGTGGACGTCCGACGATGCGCACCTGATCGCGCAGCAAGGTCATCAAGGGATAGCCGCAGGTCTGGGTCAGCAGCAGATCCGGCGACAACCAAAGCTCGGGGAGCGACAGGCTTGCGGCGTTGAGGCGGGAGTGGCCGAGATGTTCGAGAATGCGAGAGATCCAGCGTTCGTTGGCCAAGCGGATGGGCTCGGGGGCGGTGTACATCAGCAGTTCGAGGTGGTGTTGGGTCATACACATTATTCCCGGACAACAGATTTCCACTGTAGGCCTTCGCCTGCTCGCGAATGCGGTGTGTCAGCCTCCATATGCGTTATTGACACACCGCTTTCGCGAGCAAGCCCGCTCCCACAGGGGTTTTGTGGTGTTTTTGAGGTTAGTGGTAAGGATGTTGCGGACTGTCGATCGGCCTGAATCCATGCTGCCGCCACAACTGCCCATAACCCTGCACCAGAAACCCGCCACTGCGCGCTACCCACTGCTCGCGGCGCATCCGGTAGGCCGCCGGCAAGTCATACCACGCCAGCCCCGGCAGGTCGTGATGCACCAGATGAAAATTCAGATTCAGAAACAGCCAGCGCCACGGCCAGCCGGCTTCGTTAAGCACGGTGCGCTGCTCCGGCTGAACGTGCGGGCGGTGTTCATAGTAGGAGCGGATCATCGCGATCGACAGTGCCGGCACACTGATCAGCAGCAGGTAATGCCAGACCGGCAACACGCTGAAGCGCGCGATAAACCACAGCATCAACACGCTGAACGCACCGTGGGTCAGCCACATCGACCAGGCCTGACGCTCGCGGTTTTTCAGGCGTTGCAGTTCTTCGGCAGCCAGTGCGATCAATCCCAGCGGCGCACCAATGATGAAGCGGCCGATTACGGTTTTATTCAGCCAGTGCAGGCTGCGTTCGAACAAGGAACTGCCCTGCCAACGCACGGCCGTCAGATAACGGCTTTCCGGATCGATACCGGGCACAGTCAGGTGTTCATCGCGGTGATGCAGCAGGTGGCTGTCGCGATACAAGGTATACGGGTACCACACCGCAAAAGGTGCGTAGCCGAGGATTTTATTGAAAAGCACCGAGCGGGTCGGATGCCCATGCAGCAACTCATGCTGCACCGACAGCCACAGCACCAGCAGCGGAATCAGCAGCAATGTGCTCAAGCCGCGACCGAGCCAGTGGCTGTTGAGGATGATTGCGAACCAGCCGCCATACACGCCGATCAGCAGCAGCCACGTCGGCCATTCGGTGCGGGCGGTGAAGCGCTGGCGCAGGGTTTCGATCTGCTGGCGATGGTCGGCATCGAAGTAATTCGGCATGGCGTGGCTCGGAACGGGAGTCTTCCCCTTCTGTGCAACGAAGCCGAGCAATCTTGCAGATTATTTTTGCGCTGAAACGGGAGCCCGGGGGACGGGCTCCCGAAGGACGTGATCAATGACCGAAAATATCGACCTTCTTGGCTTTCTTCTCCGCACGCTTTTCAATCGCCGTCTTCACCGGTTTCTTCTTCGCGGCTTTCTTTGAATCCATACCTTTGGACATGATGCGTACTCCACTCACAGGGATGTAGGCTCAGGTATACACCTATCGCGCGGCGCGCGTTCTTTTATAATCGGCGCTTTGCCCGCCGCCAGTCCGATCCCATGCCCGATACCCGATACGTCCTGCTCGACGAGCCTTTGTGGCCGTTGATGAACAAGTTTTACCGTAGCCACCAATCGTCGATGAAGGCGGTGCGCGATGCACAGTTGTGGGTGGCGCGGCGCGAGGACATCGTCGCCGCGCTGTGCCTGCGGCCAGTGGCGGGCGGGTATTGGCTGACCGGGCTGTTTGTCGATCCGGGTTGCCGTGAGCAAGGGATCGCCGCGCAGTTGATCGCGGCGGCAGTGAAGGATCTGCAGGAGCCGGTGTGGCTGTTCTGTCATCCGGATTTGCGCGGTTTTTATGAGCGGCGTGGCTTCAGTTTCGACCCTGCCCTGCCCTACGCGCTGGCCGAACGCTTGAGCCGGTATGCGCGGAGCAAGCCGATGATTGCGATGGGGCTGGAACCACATTCAATCTAAGATCACAGATACCCTTGTGGGAGCGAGCCTGCTCGCGAAAACGGTGTGTCAGTCACCAAATTGATCACTGATCGAGCACATTCGCGAGCAGGCTCGCTACCACATTGGAAAGTGAAGGTAGTCTCAGGATCAGTCGTCGGCTGCGGGATCCAGATCCGGGAACATCACTTCGGTAAAGCCGAACTTGCTGAAATCGGTAATCCGCGACGGATACAAGCGGCCGATCAGGTGATCGCATTCGTGCTGCACTACCCGCGCATGGAAGCCTGACGCCACGCGTACGATCGGCTCGCCCTTGGGATCAAAGCCTTCGTAGCGAATCTGCTGATAACGATCCACCGCACCGCGCAGGCCGGGCACCGACAGACAGCCCTCAAAGCCCTCCTCGGTCAGCGGACTCAGCGGCGTGATCAGCGGATTGATCAGGATCGTCTGCGGCACCGCTTCGGCGTCCGGATAACGTTCGCTGTGCTCGAAACCGAAGATCACCAGTTGCAGGTCGACGCCGATCTGCGGCGCGGCGAGGCCGACGCCACCGACACTTTCCATGGTCTGGAACATGTCATCGATCAGTTGCCACAGCTCGGGGCTGTCGAACATTTCCGGTGGCACCGGCGGAGCGATGCGCAGCAGGCGTTCGTCGCCCATTTTGAGGATTTCACGGATCATGGTCGGGCTTCGTCAGTGTCCGGCTTGAGCGAGTGGTCGCGCCCCAGGCCAGAGACATGTTGTTTGGGATATTCATCGAGTTCGCCGGGGACTTTCTCGCCCTCGTCCTTGCCCTCGCTGGACATGTGTTCGATCACCGCATTCATTTCGGCGCCGAGCAGCAGCACCGCCGAGGAAATGTAGAAATACAGCAACAGCACGATGATCGCCCCGATGCTGCCATACATCGCGTTGTAGTTGGCGAAGGTTTTGACGTAGAACGCAAAGCCCAGTGAGGCGATGATCCACACCACCACGGCGAGTACCGAGCCGGGGGTGATGAAACGGAATTCCTGTTTGACGTCGGGCATCACGTAATAGATCAGCGCCACCGCGACCATCATAAGGATCACGATCACCGGCCAGCGCGCAATCGTCCACACGGTGACGATGAAGTCTTCCAGCCCTACCTGCGCGGCAATCCAGCCCATCACTTGCGGCCCGAGCACCATCAGTGCGGCCGCCACCAGCAACATGCCGGCAATGCCGACGGTGTAGAACACCGACAGCGGAAAACGCTTCCAGATCGGCCGGCCCTCGACCACGTCGTAAGCGGCGTTCATCGCACTCATCATCAAGCGCACACCGGCAGATGCGGTGTACAGGGCGATGACGATACCGACCGAAAGCAAGCCGCCCTTGGACTGCTGCAATTGATCGATCACCGGGTTGACCTGTTCCAGCGCCTGCGGTGGCAGCACCAGTTCCGACTGCAGGCGCAACCAGGTGAAGAAGTCCGGCAGGTGCAGGAAACCGATCAGGGCAATCAGGAACAGAATGAACGGGAACAGCGAGAACAGCATCTGGTAGGCCAGTGCCGAGGCGTAGGTCGACATCTCGTCGTCGACGAATTCAGTGACCGTGCGCACCATCACCCGGTGCAGTGGCAGACCTTTCATGTCTGGAAAAATCATTCGCGTCTCCTTTCGCCGCATTACAGGTTGAAGTCGTGGCGACTCAGGGGCCGTTTTCTACATCACGGTAGCCTACTTGGCGACCTTCGTGGATGGCTGTCGGTTTTTGACACAAAAACGGCCATCCTTGGATGGCCGCTCGTGTGTTTCGTTCAAGGCGGAATTACGCCTTGTCGACACCTTTCTTGATGGCGTCTTTGGCTTTGCCGACAGCTTGCTGGGCTTCGCCTTTTTTCTCTTGCAGTTTGCCTTCGGCTTGCAGCTTGGTGTTGTCGGTGGCTTTGCCGACGCCTTGCTTGACGTTGCCGACTGCTTCGTTAGCCATGCCTTTTACTTTATCGCCAGTGCTACTCATGGTGTTTCTCCTTGGTGCATTGAAGGGGAAAAGTCAGTACGTAATGATTGACTGGCCGGGTTTGCCACGAGTTTCATTTATTTTTGCCCTTCATTTCGTCGTGCCATGCAGGTTGGGCTTTATGTTTGCCCCGCAAGCCCCGAGAATGCGCACCTATGGGCGCCGTGCGCCAACGATCAGATCCCGCAGGAATGTTATGAAACTCGATAAAAAGCAGGCCATTGCCCGTCGCAACCAGGAACTGGGCGGCGCTGTGCTCGGCACCAACAACTGCCACTTCGCCGAATTGAACCGCAACCGCAACATCTGGTGGTTCGACCTGCCGGTGACGCGCCTCGCCGTCGGTCAGTACGAGTGGATTCACCTGCTGATGCACACCCCGGCCACCGACGAACTGCTGCACCTGAAAGTGCCGACGGTGTTCCTGCGGGAAAAGCTCGAAGGTCTGGTGATTCGCAACGAAGGCAAGCGCAAGGCGGCGTTGAGCCTGGAATTGAGTGCAGACAAGGATTCGTATCTGCAGGACATGCGTCCGGCGGGAACCAACGTGAATTTCGCGCCGTTCCGGCAGTAACCGAAAAGCTTCGCGAGCAAGCCCGCTCCCACATTTGACTGTATTCCAACTGGAGGAACGCGGTTGAGTGTGGGAGCGGGCTTGCTCGCGAAGGCGGCATCACAGTCACTACAGATCCACCACCTACTCCAACAAAAAGCCCCGCATCTGCGGGGCTTTTGCTTCAGGCGGCGGACTTGGCCTTGATCTTCTTCAGCTCTTCATCACGCAACTCACGGCGCAGTATCTTGCCGACGTTGGTGGTCGGCAGCGCATCGCGGAACTCCACCGAACGCGGCACCTTGTAACCGGTGACGTTGGCGCGCATGTGGTCCATCACGGTTTCCTTGGTCAGGGTCACGCCCGGTTTGGCCACGATAAAGATCTTGATCGCCTCGCCCGACTTCTCGTCCGGCACGCCGATGGCCGCGCACTGCAACACGCCCGGCAGGGTCGCCAGCACGTCTTCCAGTTCGTTGGGGTAAACGTTGAAACCGGAGACCAGGATCATGTCTTTCTTGCGATCGACAATGCGCATGTAGCCATCGGGCTGGATCAGCGCGATATCACCGGTCTTCAGCCAGCCTTCGCTGTCGAGGATCTCGTCGGTGGCTTCCTGACGCTGCCAGTAGCCCTTCATCACTTGCGGGCCCTTGACGCACAGCTCGCCGATTTCGCCCATAGGCTGCTCGACACCGGCATCGTCAATGACTTTGCACAGGGTCGACGGCACCGGAATGCCGATGGTGCCGATCTGAATGTTCTGGATCGGGTTGACCGTGGCCACCGGGCTGGTTTCGGTCATGCCGTAACCTTCGCAGATCGAGCAACCGGTCACTGCTTTCCAGCGCTCGGCGGCGGCCAGTTGCAGGGCCATGCCGCCGGACAGGGTGACTTTCAGATTGGAGAAATCCAGCTTGCGGAAACCTTCGTTGTTGCACAGCGCGACGAACAGCGTGTTCAGGCCAACGAAGCCGCTGAACTTCCACTTCGACAGTTCCTTGACCATCGCCGGCAGGTCGCGCGGGTTGCTGATCAGGATGTTGTGGTTGCCGATCAGCATCATCGCCATGCAATGAAAGGTGAACGCATAGATGTGGTACAGCGGCAGAGGGGTGATCAGGATCTCGCAACCTTCATTGAGGTTGGAGCCCATCAGCGCCTTGCACTGCAGCATGTTGGCGACGAGGTTGCGATGGGTCAGCATCGCGCCTTTGGCCACGCCGGTGGTGCCGCCGGTGTACTGCAACACCGCGACATCGCTGCTGTGCGGATTGGCTTCGGCCACCGGCTGACCCTGGCCCTTGCTCAGCACGTCGTTGAACTTGACGGCTTTGGGCAGGTGATAAGCCGGGACCATCTTCTTCACGTACTTGATCACGCTGTTGATCAGCAGGCGCTTAACCGGCGGCAGCAGGTCGGCGACTTCGGTGACGATGACGTGCTTGACGCCGGTCTTCGGCACCACGGCTTCCGCCAGGTGCGCCATGTTGGCCAGGCAGACCAGGGCTTTGGCGCCGGAGTCGTTGAATTGGTGTTCCATTTCCCGCGCGGTGTACAGCGGGTTGGTGTTGACCACGATCAGCCCGGCGCGGATCGCACCGAAGACGGCCACCGGATACTGCAGAACGTTGGGCAGTTGCACGGCGATTCGATCACCGGGCTGCAAGTCGGTATGCTGTTGCAGATACGCGGCAAACGCACCGGACAATTCGTACAGTTCACCGTAGGTGATTGTCTTGCCCAGGTTGCTGAAAGCCGGCTTGTTGGCGAAGCGTTGGCAGGATTGCTTCAACACTGCCTGAATATTCGGGTACTCGTCTGGATTGATGTCGGCAGCAATTCCAGCCGGGTATTTATCCTTCCAAAAGTCTTCGATCATGGAAGCCCACTCCTCAGCAACGCGAATTCTTCACCGCATTTGATGCGATTATTATTGGTGTGTGTTTTGTATTGGTGAATCTGGCTTTTCTACAGGCCGAGAAGTCACAAAGCGCGCCGAGAGTAGCAGCTTTGCCGAGGGCCGACTAGAGCCAAAAGCGTCCTCCATGGTCACTTTAGTGACTCAAGACTTTCCAGCAGTCATTTTAGAGCAAAAATCCTATACACCCCTGAAAGCCCCGGTTTTCCGGGACTTGAAAGCAAAAGATCGCAGCCTGCGGCAACTCCAACAGGGAATACATTTCCCAGGTAGGAGCTGCCGCAGGCTGCGATCTTTTCGCTTCTGCTCTTTAAGCGATATCGCGCAACTCCCGCCGCAGAATCTTCCCGACCGGCGTCATCGGCAACGACTCACGCAGCACGATGTGTTTTGGCACCTTGTAAGCGGTGAAATTCTCTTTGCAGTACGCCTTCAGTTCTTCGAGGCTGACCCCGGTTTCCCGCGCCACCACAAACAGCTTCACCGCTTCGCCCGAACGCTCGTCCGGCACACCGATCACCGCGCAGTTGGCGACTTTCGGGTGGGCCATCACCACGTCTTCGATCTCATTGGGATACACGTTGAAACCGGAGACGATGATCATGTCCTTCTTGCGATCGACGATGCGCACAAAACCGTCCGGGTCGATCACCGCAATATCACCTGACTTGAACCAGCCCTCGGCATCCAGCACTTCGGCGGTGGCTTCGGGTTTGTGCCAGTAGCCTTTCATGATCTGCGGGCCTTTGATGCACAGCTCGCCACGCTCGCCCATCGGCTGCTCGACACCCTCGTCATCGATGACCTTCAGCAGCGTACGCGGCACCGGCAGACCGACGGTGCCCAGACGCGACTTGTCGCCATACGGGTTGGTGCAGGCCACCGGCGACGTTTCCGTGAGGCCGTAACCCTCGGTGATGCGGCAACGGGTGATCTGCTCCCAGCGCTCGGCGGTGGCCTTGACCAGCGCGGTACCGCCGGAGTTGGTCAGCTTGAGGCTGGAGAAATCCAGAGTCTTGAAGTCCGGGTGCTCCATCAGCGCGACGAATAACGTATTCAGTCCGAGCAACGCCGAGAAGCGCCAGTTCTTCAGCTCTTTGATGAAGCCTGCGATGTCCCGCGGATTGGTGATCAGCACGTTGTGGTTGCCCGATACCATCATGCACATGCAATTCGCGGTGAAGGCATAGATGTGGTACAGCGGCAGTGGCGCCACCATCACCTCCTGCCCTTCGCGCAGCAGCGGCTGACCGTCAGGCCCCAATTGCGCAAGACACGCGCGCACCTGCTGCATGTTCGCCACGAGGTTGCCGTGGGTCAGCATCGCGCCCTTGGCCAGGCCGGTGGTGCCGCCGGTGTATTGCAACACGGCGATGTCGTCGAGACCGACCTTCAACGGCTTGATCCCCAGACCACGGCCCAGGCGCAGCGCACTCTTGAACGAAATCGCCTGCGGCAGCGAATAGTCCGGGACCATTTTCTTCACTTTGCTGACCACGGTGTTGATCAGCCAGCCCTTGGCGGTGGGCATCATGTCGCCCATCTTCGCTTCGATCAGGTACTGGATGTCAGTGTCCGGCAGCACTTCCTGGACCTTCTGCCCGAACATGTTCAGGTACACCAGCGCGCGGGCACCGGAATCCTTGAACTGGTGGCGCATCTCGCGCGCGGTGTACAGCGGGTTGGTGTTGACCACGATCAGCCCGGCGCGCAAGGCACCGAACACGGCAATCGGATATTGCAGCACGTTGGGCATCTGCACCGCGATGCGATCCCCCGGCACCAGATCGGTGTGGGCTTGCAGGTAACCGGCGAACGCCGCGCTGTAGCGCTCGAGTTCAGCGTAGGTCAGGGTCACGCCCATATTGCTGAAGGCCGGACGGTCCGCGAATTTCTTGCAGGAACGCTCAAACACCTCGATCACCGACTTGAACTCGCCCATGTCGATGTCCAGTGGTACGCCGGCGGGGCGTTTGTCATTCCAGAAATCAGGTTGCATTGTTCTTGTCCTCTTTACCTGAATCGATCCGGGAGCCGCTTTTCTGTGGTTTCGCGCTGATCCCTGAGGGCACAAAGCAAAAAGCGGAGCTTCACGGACACTAGCAGTTATGGCCATTGAGGCAAATATGGGCGATGGCGACATTGATCGTATGAATCTTCCTGCCGTGGCGTGAGCTGATCTGACGCGCTATACAATGCAACGACTGCGGGCCGATACCGCTCGATAAAAAGGAATTGCCATGATCCACCGAGGCTTTTGGCTGGACGCGAGTGACCGCAGCCGCCTGTTCGTCAACCAGTGGCTGCCCGCCGCGCCCTTGAAAGCGCTGATCCTGCTGGCCCACGGCATGGCCGAACACAGCGCGCGCTACGAGCGGCTGGCGAATGCGTTCTGTGAACAAGGCTACGGTGTGTACGCCCCGGATCTGCGCGGCCATGGCAAGACCGCCGAACACGGGACGCTCGGGCATTTCGCCGATGACGACGGCTGGTGCAAGGTGATCGGCGATCTGGCCAGCCTCAATCAGCACATCGGCCAGCAGCATCCCGACGTGCCAATCATCCTGCTCGGGCACAGCATGGGCAGCTACCTCGCTCAGGGTTACCTGCTGCATCACAGCGCCAGCCTGCATGGGGCGATTCTCAGCGGTTCGAACTTCCAGCCGGTGGCGCTTTACGGCGCGGCGCGACAAATCGCCCGTTTCGAAAAACTGCGTCAGGGTGGCAAGGGCCGCAGTGCGCTGATCGAGTGGTTGTCGTTCGGCTCGTTCAACAAGAAATTCAAACCGGCGCGCACGCCGTTCGACTGGCTGAGCCGCGACCCGGTCGAGGTCGATCTGTATGCCAACGACCCGTTGTGCGGCTTCCGCTGCACCAATCAATTGTGGATCGACCTGCTCGGTGGCTTGCAGCAGATCAGCAAAGCGTCCAATCTCGCCCAGATCGACCCGGGCCTGCCGCTGCTGGTGATCGGCGGTGAATGTGATCCGGTGAGCGAAGGCAAGCGTCTGACAGATCTGGCCGAAGCGTTGCGCTCGGCCGGCAGCCAGAACCTGCAACTGAAGATCTACCCGCAGGCGCGGCACGAATTGTTCAACGAAACCAATCGCGACGAAGTGATTGCCGATGTGCTGACCTGGATCGACCAGGCGCTGAGCCATCGCCGCCCCCATCGCAGCGAATAATTTTTTGTGGATTCACTTTAATCCGTCACAGGAATCAAGACCGATGACCCAGGTTACCAACATCCCTTACGAAGCCCTCGAAGTCGGCCAGACCGCCAGCTACAGCAAGACTGTCGAAGAGCGCGACATTCAGCTGTTCGCCGCGATGTCGGGCGACCACAACCCGGTGCACCTGGATGCCGAGTTCGCCGCCGCCAGCATGTTCAAGGAACGCATCGCCCACGGCATGTTCAGCGGTGCACTGATCAGCGCGGCCGTGGCGTGCGAGCTGCCTGGGCCGGGCACCATCTACATCGGTCAGCAGATGAGCTTTCAGAAGCCGGTGAAGATCGGCGATACCCTGACCGTGCGCCTGGAAATCCTCGAGAAGCTGCCGAAGTTTCGCGTGCGCATCGCCACTCGCGTGTTCAACCAGCGCGATGAGCTGGTGGTGGATGGCGAGGCCGAGATTCTCGCACCGCGCAAGCAGCAGACCGTGACCTTGCCGACGTTGCCGGCGATCAGCATCGGCTGATCATCAGGTACACAAAACAAAAGTGGGAGCGGGCTTGCTCGCGAAGGGGTCGTGTCAGCAACAGCATCGTTGCATGACACACCGCTTCGCGAGCAAGCCCGCTCCCACAGTTTTTTAGCGTGGCTTACGAACGAGCGCGAGCCTGGTTACGCAGGGCTTTCACCTGGTCGTGATTGCGTTGTACGCCGTGGTACTGACGCTCAACCAGGTCACGAATACCGACCAGGCCGTGCTTGTTGATTTTCTCGATGGCTTCACGATAAGCCTTCAGGGCATGGTCTTCACCGCGCTCGGCTTCGTTCAGTACAGCCTCTTCGTCCTTGCCAGTGAACATGGCTTTGACGTCGACCCAACGACGGTGCAGGTCACCGCTGACGCTGGTAGAGGTTTCCGGATCACCGCCCAGTTTACGCACTTCAGCCTGCAGTTCAGCGGCGGCAGTCGCGCAATCGGCAGAACGGGTCACGAACAGGGTTTTGAGTTCTGGATGCTTGATGTCTTCAGCGCAAGTCTTGAACCCTTCCTGGCCGTCCTTGCAGGTTTCGATCAGGTCGTTGAGTACAGAGATCGCTTCTTTATTCATGTCAGTCATTTTTCAATTCCTTGCGGTTGGTTGAAGATGCAAGGGTTATTGCAGTGTGCGTGCCAGTTTTTCATTCAAAAATAAATCGTTATTTTTCAATAAGTTAAAGATATTTGAACTATCTGTATCACGGTTATTTGCATGATCTGTCATTTGGCCTGCATGCAGAATGCCTGTATTTTCCTGACTGATTGAATCCAGATGACTGCCACTGATGAATCCTGAAAAGCTTGAGCTGTTGATCACCCGTGAAATGCCCTTCGGCAAGTACAAGGGACGGATCATTGCCGACCTGCCGGGGCCTTACCTCAACTGGTTCGCCCGCGAGGGTTTTCCTCACGGCGAACTCGGCGGACTGCTGGCGCTGATGCAGGAAATCGACCATAACGGCCTGTCGGATCTGCTCGAACCACTACGCGCCAAACACGGCAAACCTGCCCCGCGCCACTGAAGCGCCCTCCTCCCTAGAGCCTCGACCATGCCTGACAACACCCGCCGCGCCCGTGACGAAGCATTCTGGCAAACCTTCGCCGATCGTTACGAAGCGCAAACCGGCCCGCTGAACCTGGAGAACGGTTACTTCGGGCGCATGTCGCGCACAGTGATCGAGGACTATCAGCGCAATATCGAGCTGATCAACACCAACAACTCGGTGTACGTGCGCCAGCGTTTCGAACAGCACGACAGCCTGGAGATCCGTGCGCAACTGGCCGAGACCATCGGTGTGCGCGCGCAGAGCGTGGCCTTCACCCGCAACGCCAGTGATGCGCTGCAATCGCTGATCCGCAATTACAATCGCCTGCTTCCGGGCGATCAGGTGCTGATCAGCGACCTGGAATACGACACGGTCAAAGGTGCCATGCGCTGGCTGTCACGCCATCGCGGCGTCGACGTGATCGAGATCAACCACACTCACCCGGCCAGTTTCGACAGCCTGCTGGACAGTTACCGCGAAGCCTTCATCCGCTATCCGAAACTCAAACTGATGGCCCTGACCCATGTCACCCACCGCACCGGTCTGGTGATGCCGGTGCAGGCCATCGCCGAACTGGCGAAACAGCATGGCGTGGACATCATCCTCGACGGCGCTCACGCCCTTGGCCAGATCGAGTTCAATCTGGAAGCGATGGGCATCGCCTTCGCCGGTTTTAACCTGCACAAGTGGATTGGCGCGCCATTGACCCTGGGCTTTCTGTACATCGCCCCGCAGCGCCTGGCCGACATCGATCCGGACATGGGCGAAATGCACTTTCCGGCCAGCGACATCCGCGCGCGCACGCCGTACAGCACGCCGAACATTCCGGCGCTGATGTCGCTGCCGCTGGCGCTCGAGGAGCACCGCTCGCTCGGCGGCGCTGCGGCCAAAAGCGCCCGGCTCAATTACCTGCGCAACCTGTGGGTGAGTGCCGTGCGGCACCTGCCGGGGATCGAGGTGATGACCCCGGACGATCCGCGCCTGTATTGCGGAATCACCTCGATGCGTTTCACTCGCCACGCCGATCAACAGGCAATGGTCGAGCGCCTGCTCAACGAGTACAACCTGTTCACCGTGGTACGCAACGGCGCAGCGAGCGGGCCGAGCATTCGCATCACGCCGGGGCTGACCACCACTGCGGCTGACATGCAGTTGCTGACCCGTGCACTCAACGAGCTGCGTTGATCGGTTCACACGGTGTACTTGTCGAAGTCCTCGGGTTTGATCTGCGACGAGGCGGCAAAGGTGTCGATGCCGATGGTCAGGTGGCCGAAGAAACCGTCCTCGTGAGAGTCGCGGCCGATCGGCCACACGGTCAGGGTCGAATCTTCGCCGCGCATGTTGCTGTAGTAGCTGTCATCGGCATTGTTCAAGGGTGTCGAGGCTCGCCCGCGATAGTCACGGGCATTGAGCACCGCGCGTGACACCACTTCGGGAAAATACAGCTGACCGACCCAGGCCACGTTGCGCTCCTCCAGATATTCACTGCCGCTGACCATGCGCACCGCCACATGAATGTGCAGCGCCCGACCGGCATAGAACCCGGGATAGATGGTGGTGAAGCGCACCCGCCCCTGCTGATCGCAGAACTGGCTGCCACGCAGATAGGTGTCATCGTCGGTGCGCGGCACTGAGCCGATGGCATCGGAGTCGACCTCCAGATCCGGATTGATCCGGCTCCACCCTGAATAGGCGCCTCGTGCATTGCAGTGCCAGATGTCCACCAATGCTCCGCTCACCGGTTGACCGGTCATCGCATCGACAATGCTCAGGCGCAGCAGCAAGGGCAGGCCTTCAGCGCCTTCGCTGATGTTGCGCCGCAGCAATTTGGGATTGCGAAAGTACGGCCCGGCGATCTGCTCGGGGGCCAACTGATAGATCGATGGTGACGGTGCGGTTGAAGTGTCTCGTTCCATGACGCGTTCTCTTTTCCATAAGATGAACGCAGATTAACGGCGCACGAGCCCCGCGGTGCGGTAACTATGTGTCGCGCCGTTTCCATGAGTATTTTTGCCGGGCAAAAAAAACGGTGCACCGACCAAGCGCACCGTAAAGCCGTAGAACACACAACGAAGTGTCAGGTAAAACGTTTAGTCCAGCAGCGCCAGGGCCTCGGCGGTGCATTCCTGAATGCGCGCCCAGTCGCCGTTCTTGATCCATTCGGGATCGAGCATCCAGCTGCCGCCCACGCACATGACGTTTTTCAGCGCCATGTAGCTCTTGATGTTGGCCGGGCCGACGCCACCGGTCGGGCAGAATTTCACTTCGCCGAACGGGCCGCCGAGGGCCTTGATCGCTGCCACGCCACCGCTGACTTCCGCCGGGAACAGCTTGAAGCGGCGATAGCCCAGGCCATAGCCTTCCATGATGCCAGAGGCGTTGCTGATGCCCGGCAGCAGCGGAATCGGGCTGTCGACGCTGGCTTCGAGCAGGTCACGGGTGATGCCCGGGGTGACGATGAATTGCGAACCCGCCGCTTCCGCTGCTGCAAGCATGTTGCGATCAAGCACGGTGCCGGCACCGGTCACCAGTTCCGGACGCTGCTCACGCAGGATCTGGATCGCCTTGAGACCGAACTGCGAACGCAGGGTCACTTCCAGCGCGGTCAGGCCACCGGCGGCCAGAGCGTCGGCCAGTGGCAGCACGTCCTGCTCACGGGCGATGGTGATCACTGGCAGGATCCGCGCCTTGGCGCAGAGGCTGTCGATCAGGGCAACTTTGTCCGCCATGGAAACGGTCGGGGATGGATTTTTCATAGCGGCTGATCCTTGGCTCATGGGCACCAGTAAATCTCTAACGTAGGTTGCAGAAACGCGCGCACCGGCATGGCCGCGACGTCGTCGGATGCCAGTGCGGCATTCAGAGTGGTCAGTTTCGACTGACCGGAAATCGACAGAATCTTGTGCTTCGCCGAAGCCAGCAGCGCACGGCTCATGGTCAGACGTTGACGCGGCACACTCGGCGCCAGCATCGGCCAGCAGCGACGGCTGCCGTCAGCCTGCAAGGCTTCAGTCAGGTTCGGGCTGTCGGGGAACAGCGACGCGGTGTGACCGTCATCGCCCATGCCCAGCACCAGCACGTCGATCGGCGGCAATTCCGCGAGCAGACGGTCGGCCTGTTCCGCAGCCTGCTCGACGTTGGCCGCCGCGCTGTAGAGGCTGAGGAGCTGCGCCTTGGCGGCCGGGCCTTTGAGCAGGTACTGCTTGAGCAGGCCGGCGTTGCTGTCGGCGTGTTCGACCGGTACCCAGCGTTCGTCGGCGAGGGTCACGACGACCTTCGACCAATCCAGCTCCTGCTTGGCCAGGTGCTGAAAAAACGCCACCGGGCTGCGACCGCCTGAGACCACCAGCACCGCGTTGCCGCGTGCAGCGATGGCATCGCTCAACTGCTTGGCGACGTTCAGCGCCAGACCTTCGGCCAACAGCACCGGGCTCTTGAATTCGTGGGCATTCACGCCCGCGGGCAGTTTCACATCAGATATCGCCATACCACGACCTCCCGTCCCGCGTGATCAGTGCAATCGAGCTCATCGGCCCCCACGACCCGGCCGCATACGGCTTGGGCGCGTCACCGGACTTCTTCCAGCCGGCGATCAACTGGTCACACCACTTCCACGCGGCTTCGATTTCATCTTTACGGACAAACAGGTTCTGATTGCCGTTCATCACTTCCAGCAACAACCGCTCGTAGGCGTCGGGGATCCGCGCACTGCGCCAGGTGTCGGAGAAATTCAGTTGCAGCGGGCCGCTGCGCAGTTGCATGCCCTTGTCCAGGCCTTGCTCCTTGGTCATCACACGCAAGGAAATGCCTTCGTCCGGTTGCAGACGGATGATCAGTTTGTTGCTGATCTGCAGACGTTGTTCCGGCGCAAAGATGTAGTGCGACGGTTCCTTGAAGTGGATGACGATCTGCGACAGTTTCTGCGGCATGCGCTTGCCGGTCCGCAGGTAGAACGGCACGCCGGCCCAGCGCCAGTTGCGGATGTCGGCACGCAGGGCGACGAAGGTTTCGGTGTCGCTCTGGGTGTTGGAGTTCGGCTCTTCGAGGTAGCCCGGCACGGACTTGCCTTCGCTGTGCCCGGCGATGTACTGACCGCGCACCACTTGGGTGGTCAGGCCTTCCGGGCTGATCGGCGCCAGGGCCTTGAGCACTTTCACCTTTTCGTCACGGATGCTGTCGGCGGACAGGTCGGCTGGCGGGTCCATCGCAATCAGGCACAGCAGCTGCAACAGGTGATTCTGGATCATGTCGCGCAGCTGGCCGGCCTTGTCAAAGTAGCCCCACCGGCCTTCGATGCCGACCTTCTCGGCCACGGTGATTTCCACGTGGGAGATGTAATTCTGGTTCCACTGGGTTTCGAACAGGCTGTTGGCGAAACGCAGCGCGATCAGGTTCTGGACGGTCTCTTTGCCCAGGTAGTGGTCGATGCGATAGGTGCGGTTCTCCGGGAAGAACTGCGCCACGGCGTCGTTGACTTTGCGCGAGGATTCCAGATCGGAGCCGATCGGCTTTTCCAGCACCACGCGGGTGTTTTCTGCCAGACCGACTTTTGCCAGGTTCTCGCAGATCGCGCCGTACACCGCTGCCGGTGTGGCGAAGTAGGCAATCATGCGTTGCGCGCTGCCGGCCGCTTCGGCCAGCGCCACATAGTCTTCAGCCTTGAGGAAGTCGACGTGCAGGTAGCTCAGGCGCGCCAGAAAGCGCTCGGCCACGGCCTCGTCCAGCTCTTTGCCGACGTAACGGCGCAATTCGGCGGCGATGAACGCCATGTGCTGCTGCTCGGAGCCGGGTTCACGGGCCAGCGCGATGATGCGCGTGTCCTCGTGCAACAGGTCGGCGCCATCGAGGTGATAAAGGGCAGGAAACAGCTTGCGCAGGGCCAGATCGCCCAGAGCGCCGAACAAGGCAAAGGTGCACGGTTCAACCGTAATCGAAGGCATGATGTTTGTTCTTTTATCAAGTTAAGCTACAAATACCTTTTTTCAAGGCATCACTCAAGGGAAAATGTAGTAATAACCACAACATTTTCGCAAAATACAGATTCCGAGTGGTGGTCGGTCGGAGCCACCAGTAGGATAGGCCACCGTTACGGGCCATATCAAAGGCCCAATTTGCATAGCCCGGCGCACCTTTGCGCAGGTGAATTAGGAATTCCATATGGACCGCGTGCGAAATTTACTGGAACAGATCCAGAGTCGCCTTGAAGAGCTTAACAAGGCCGAACGCAAAGTCGCCGAGGTGATCCTGCTCAACCCGCAGCAGGCCACCCGCTTCAGCATCGCCGCCCTCGCCCAGGCCGCATCAGTGAGCGAGCCGACGGTCAACCGTTTCTGCCGTTCGTTCGGTGTCAGCGGCTACCCTGAACTCAAGCTGCAACTGGCGCAAAGCCTGGCCAGTGGCGCGGCATATGTCAGCCGCGCGGTGGAGGCCGATGACAATCCCGAGGCGTACACGCAGAAGATTTTCGGCAGCGCCATCGCCTCACTGGACAGCGCTTGCCAGGCGCTCGACCCGAACCTGATCAGCCGTGCCGTCGACCTGTTGATTCAGGCCCGGCAGATCCACTTCTTCGGCCTCGGTGCTTCGGCCCCGGTGGCGCTGGATGCGCAACACAAATTCTTCCGTTTCAACCTCGCCGTCACCGCCCATGCCGATGTGCTGATGCAGCGAATGATTGCTTCGGTGGCGCATACCGGTGAGCTGTTCGTGATCATTTCCTACACCGGCCGCACCCGCGAACTGGTGGAAGTGGCGCGCATCGCCCGGGAGAACGGCGCTTCGGTGCTGGGCCTGACCGCCGAGAATTCGCCTCTGGCCAAGGCCAGTACCCTGAGCCTGAACATTCCGCTGCCGGAAGACACCGACATCTATATGCCGATGACCTCGCGGATCATTCAGTTGACGGTACTGGATGTGCTGGCGACCGGCATGACGCTGCGTCGCGGGGTGGACTTCCAGCCGCATCTGCGCAAGATCAAAGAGAGCTTGAATGCCAGCCGGTATCCGGTGGGTGATGAGTTCAACTGATCCAGAATTTAGGCTGATTGATCCGGCCTCTTCGCGAGCAAGCCCGCTCCCACAGGTGATCGGGTTCCTTCAATTGGAATGCCATCTACTGTGGGAGCGGGCTTGCTCGCGAAGGCGCCAGTCGACTCACCGCAAATCTAGGCCGCCGCCCACGCCTGCAAACTCAAATGCGCCTTCTCCCCCGGCGCCAGATGCAGGCTGTCGGTACCGCCCGCCGCCGCTTCGACACAGACGAACTCCGTCACTTCATCCCAGCTCACGCCCAACAGGGGGCGCGAGCCAGGATGCCAGACCACGGTATCGCCGCTATCACCGGTATCGATGCACAACTCGCGCTGCCAGGCGTGATCCTTGAGCTGTAATTCGCCGTCGTGCTGGAACACCCGCTGACAGCCGCCATCGACGCGCAACTCGCCTTCCTGCTGACAGGACTGGCGGCTCAGTTGGTCATAACCCTGCGCACCTTCGAGCCCAGACAGCGCTATCTCACCGACATCACCAATACGCCAGTAAGCGTGCAAAGCCTGGCTCAATTGGCACGGCATGTCGTCCTGATGCTCGGTGCTCAGGCGTAACTCCATGCGTTCACCCAGGTGCGCGTGCAGGTCAACCTGCCAGTCGCACAGCTGCAATTGCCAATGCAGACGTACGCCATCTTCGGCGCTGCTGCTGTCGAGCAACTTCCAGTCAAGCAGTCGCGCCCAGCCATGGGACGGCCAGGCGTTTTCGCTCGGATGGCGGCCATACCACGGCCAGCACACCGGCACGCCACCACGAATGGCGCCAACGTGGGGCCACTTTGCCGCACACCACAGCCACGGTTTCTGCCCGCGTGGCTGAAAGTGCAGCAACTGCGCGCCCTGGCGGCTGAACACCGCCTGACACAGCGGATGGTCGATCACCAGCACATCGCGCATCTGATAGCGCTCCCAGGCAAACACCGGTCGTTCGCGCAAGGATTTGAAGAAGCGTTGCAGCGGATGCTCATGCATTGGCTACGGTTCCGAATTCGACTGTCATGGGTTGCGCCACCCTCAAAAAAAAGCGGACAGCCTTGGCTGTCCGCAAATATGCGCACATAGAGAGGAGCTTATCGCAACAACGTCAGAACGTAGACTGAATTTTCAGGCCAGCGACCAATGCGTTGTCCACTTCATCCACACCACCCGGGTGAGTGATGTATTGCAGGTTAGGGCGTACGGTCAGCCAGTTGGTGACGTGGAAGCCGTAGTTGATCTCGTAGTTGTATTCGGTTTCACGAATTGGCGAGAACACCGGATTGTCGTAGTCCGAAACACCGTTGGACGCATTCAGGAACTCGGCGTTTTTCTTCACGTCATCGTTGACATGAATACGCGCCGCACCGATACCGACGTCATCTTTAGGACGCGCGTCGAACGGGCCCTTGTAGACAAACATCACCGACTGGTAGTTGTCGATGAAGTTGGTGTCCTTGTCGTGGAAGGTCGCGTTGGCGGCGATGTTCAGACCGCGAGTAGCATCACCGTTGTGGCTGGTGAGTTGCTGCTGCGCGACGAACCAGTAGCCGTGTTTGCTGCTGTGGGTCTTGTACGCGTCGCCAGTGGTTGCAGCGTCGAAGCCGTTGACGTCTTCACGGACGTCATTGGCGTCAGCCGTGCTCTTGTAGTAACCGACGCGGTATTCGCCCGGCAGGCTGTTGACCTTCGGCGACCAGACCAGTTCGACTGGCAGAACGGTGCCTTTGGTGCCGCTGCCGCTGAGCTTGAAGCCGTTGCCGTGTTCCAGTTGCGACGGGTTCTGGTTGTAAGCACCGATCTGCGCGTAGAGCTCGTCGTTGATGTTGTACTTCACACGGATCGCGGCCTGGCTGACCGGCCAGTTGTACCAGATGTTGGTCGCCCAGTTACCCACTTGCGAGCCGCAGAACGCCAGGTTCTGGAAGTCGCACGGGAAGGTGTTGAAGTCTTCGCCTTCACCGAAGTAACCGGCCTTGACGTCCAGCTTGTTGTCGAAGAACTGGTGCTGAATCCACAACTGGGTCAGACGCACCATGTGGCCACGACCGTAGACTTCCTGCGAAGACGACAGAGTGCCGGCACGCGGATCGCCAACGCGGTCGTTGGAGATGTTTTGCCCGTTACGGTTAGTCAGCTGGATCTTGGCCTGAGTGTTGTCCCAGCCCCAGAGTTTTTGCAGGTCCAGCGCCACGCCCAGACCGAACTGATCGCTGTAGCGACCGGTCTTGTCGTCGTTGTAGCCGCCATGCAGGTTGGCGCCCATTTCCCCAACGTAGTCAGCCTTGATGTCGATACCTTGCTCGATCAGCTTGGTCCGCTCGCCACCCCAGTCACCGGTCATCCATTTCGAGTCGGAGCTGAAGGCATCCGCCGCCATGGCGTTACCGGCCAGCACCAATGCCGCCGCAGCTGACACTTGGCAGATCAACCGGGCATTGACGTGTTTCTTTTTCATCCCTACATCCTCGTCTTTATTGTTATTAACTGTTTTTTTCCAACGCGGTTTACATAAATTGCGATGCTCGACAGGCCGAACACCACTTTTCCCCTGTGGGAGCGGGCTTGCTCGCGAAGGCGTCATGTCAGTCGCCATGTGTGCTGCCTGACACTCCGTTTTCGCGAGCAAGCCCGCTCCCACATTTTTGATCTTCAGCGCCCCTTGAACTGGGCGACGTTGGCGCCGTGCGCTTCGGTCTTCGGTTGCCCCGCAGTCCCCAGACGCTCGCCAGTCTTGGCATCGAACAACAACACTTTCGACGGATCGAATTGCAGGGTCAGGGTCTCACCCACCTGCGGTGCCACGTCCGGCGCCAGGCGGCAGCAGACCTTGGTCTCATTCAGGTTGACGAACACCAGGGTGTCCGGACCGGTCGGCTCGGTGACCTGCACTTCGGCCTTGATGCTCGGCAGGCCATTGCCCTCGCCGTTCGCCAGAACAATCTGTTCCGGGCGCAGGCCGAGGATCACTTCGCGATCTTCCAGCCCTGCATCCTGCATGCTCATCGGCAACTCGCAACGCGCCTGACCGCTGTCGAGCAGTGCCAGCAAACGACCGTCCTTGCGTTGCAGACGCAGCGGAATGAAGTTCATCGGCGGCGAACCGATAAAGCTCGCCACGAACAGGTTGGCCGGATCGTTGTAGATCTCTTTCGGCGTGCCGAACTGCTGAATGATCCCGTCCTTCATCACCGCCACTTTGTCGCCCAGGGTCATCGCTTCGATCTGGTCGTGGGTCACGTAGACCGTGGTGGTTTTCAGGCGCTGGTGCATCAGTTTCATTTCGGTGCGCATCTCGACGCGCAGCTTGGCGTCGAGGTTGGACAGCGGTTCGTCGAACAGATAGATCTTCGGCCGACGCGCCAACGCACGGCCCATCGCCACGCGCTGTTGCTGACCACCGGAGAGCTGGCCCGGCTTGCGGTTGAGCAAGTGTTCGATCTGCAGCAGCTTGGCCACGCGCGCGACTTCTTCGTCGATCGCCGACTGGCTCATCTTGCGGATCTTCAGACCGAACTCGATGTTCTCGCGCACGCTCATGGTCGGGTACAGCGCGTAGGACTGGAACACCATGGCGATGTCACGATCCTTCGGGCTCATGCCGCTGACATCCTGATCGCCGATCATGATCGCGCCACCGGTGATGGTCTCGAGGCCGGCGATGCAATTCATCAGGGTCGATTTGCCGCAGCCCGACGGGCCGACCAGGATCAGGAACTCACCGTCCTTGATCGACAGTTCGATGTTCTTCAGGGTGTCCGGCAGGCCGGCACCGTAGGTCTTGTTGACGTTGCGAAGTTCGAGCGTTGCCATGATTACCCCTTGACTGCGCCGGCCGTCAGCCCGCGCACGAAATACTTGCCTGCGACCACATAGACCAGCAGGGTCGGCAGGCCGGCGATCATCGCCGCTGCCATATCCACGTTGTATTCCTTGGCCCCGGTGCTGGTGTTGACCAGGTTGTTCAGCGCCACCGTGATCGGTTGCGAATCACCGCTGGAGAACACCACACCGAACAGGAAGTCGTTCCAGATCTGGGTGAACTGCCAGATCAGGCAAACCATGATGATCGGGGTCGACATCGGCAGAATGATCTGCCGGAAGATCGTGAAGAAACCCGCGCCATCCAGCCGTGCAGCCTTGATCAGCGCATCGGGAATGCTCACGTAGTAGTTACGGAAAAACAGCGTGGTAAACGCCAGACCGTAGACCACGTGGACGAAGACCAGGCCGGTGGTGGTGCTCGCCAGGCCCATCTTGCCGAGCGTGAACGAGGCTGGCAGCAGCACGGTCTGGAACGGCAGGAAGCAGCCGAACAGCAGCAGACCGAAGAACAGCTGCGAACCGCGGAAGCGCCAGAACGACAGCACGTAGCCGTTCAACGCGCCGATGGCAGTGGAAATGACCACGGCCGGCACGGTGATCTTGATCGAGTTCCAGAAGTAGCCGTCCACCGTGGCCCAGGCCTTGACCCAGCCGATGCCGCTGACCACGGTCGGCCAGCTCAGCAGGTTGCCGGTGCTGATGTCTTCCGGGGTCTTGAAGCTGGTCAGCAGCATCACCACCAGCGGAATCAGGTACAGCAGGACCGCGAGGATCAGCACCGCGTAGATCGCGACGCGACTCAGGCTGAAAGCGGGTTTGGCAGCGAGACTAGTCATTACGCTTGGTCCTCAGCTCGGAGTACAGGTAAGGCACGATGATCGCGAGAATCGCACCGAGCATCAGAATCGCACTGGCCGAGCCCATGCCCATCTGGCCGCGACTGAAGGTGAAGGAGTACATGAACATCGCCGGCAGGTCGGAGGAATAACCCGGGCCACCCGCCGTCATCGCCGCGACCAGGTCGAAGCTCTTGATCGCGATGTGCGCCAGAATCATCACCGCACTGAAGAACACCGGACGCAGGCTTGGCAACACGACTTTCCAGTAGATGGTCGGCATGCTCGCGCCATCGATCTGCGCGGCACGGATGATCGACTGATCAACCCCGCGCAGGCCGGCGAGGAACATTGCCATGATGAAGCCCGAGGCTTGCCACACAGCAGCGATCACCAGGCAGTAGACCACGCGATCCGGGTCGATCAGCCAGTCCAGACGGAAGCCTTCCCAGCCCCAGTCACGCAACAATTTGTCCAGGCCCATGCCCGGGTTGAGCAGCCATTTCCACGCGGTACCGGTGACGATCATCGAGAGCGCCATCGGGTACAGGTAAATGGTGCGGATAAAGCCTTCGCGACGGATGCGCTGGTCGAGGAACACTGCCAGCAGCACACCGATCACCAGGGTGATGCCGATGAACATGCCACCGAACACCGCGAGGTTCTTGCTCGCCACCCACCAGCGATCGTTGTCGAACAACCGCGCGTATTGCGCCAGGCCGGCCCACTTGTAGTTGGGCAGGAACGTCGAGGTGGTGAACGACAGCACGAACGTCCACAGGATGTAGCCATAGAAGCCCACCAGCACGATGAACATGCTCGGCGCCAGCACCAGTTTCGGTAGCCAGCGCTGCAGTGCATCGAACGGCGAGGCCTTGCTGAACACAGCAACAGAACTCATGGGGAAATCCAGTACAGGGAATAAAAACTACAGTGAGATCCCTTGTGGGAGCGAGCTCTGTGGCGAGGGGATTTATCCCCGATCGGCTGCGAAGCAGTCGCAAAAGCTTTGCACGCGGTCTTTCTGTTACTCCACCGCTGCAACTTTCTGGGGCCGCTGCGCGACCCATCGGGGATAAATCCCCTCACCACAAAGCCCGCTCCCACAAAGAGGGGCCTGCGCTACCGACGGTTATTTGGCCGACTGAACCGCCGCGCCCAGTTTCTTGGCCGCATCGGCCGGGTCGGCTTTCGGGTCGTTGATGTAGTTGGTCACGACATCAAAGAACGCGCCCTGCACCGCCAGCGTGGTCGCCATGTTGTGCGCCATGCTCGGCTGCAGGCCACCGGACTTGGCGTCTGCCAGGAAGTCCTTGGCAGCGGTCTGCGCGCAGGAGTCGAAACCGAGTTTGTCCATGTTGTTCAACATGTCGTTACGTACCGGGATCGAGCCTTTGTTGATGCTGAAGACTTTCTGGAAGTTTTCACCCAGCACGACTTTGGCGATGTCCTGCTGACCGGCCGCAGTGCCTTTGTCTTTCTGCTTGAACACCGCCAGGGAGTCGATGTTGTAGGTGAACGCCTTGTCGGTGCCCGGGAAGGCTACGCACTCGTAATCCTTGCCGGCGACTTTCTTGGCAGCGGTCCATTCGGACTTGGCCCAGTCACCCATGATCTGCATGCCAGCCTTGCCATTGATGACCTTGGCCGCTTCCAGGTTCCAGTCCTGACCCTTGCCGTCCTGGTCCATGTAGGTCGCGACTTTCTTCAGCTCGGTCAGCGCCTTGACCATTTCCGGACCGGTCAGCGCTTTGTTGTCCAGGTCGACCAGGGCTTTCTTGTAGCCATCAACGCCCATGACCGAGAGCACCACGGCTTCGAACACGGTGCTGTCCTGCCAAGGCTGACCGCCGTGGGCCAGCGGGATGAAGCCCGCAGCCTTGAGCTTGTCGCCGGCGGCGTAGAATTCTTCGAGGGTGGTCGGGTTCTTGGTGATGCCGGCCTTTTTGAAGACTTCCGGGTTGATCCACAGCCAGTTCACCCGGTGAATGTTCACCGGTACGGCCACGTAATCACCGTCGTACTTCACGGTATCGGAGACTTTCTTGTCGAGCAGGCTGTCCCATTTCTCTTCTTTGGCCACGTCCTTCAGGACGTCGGTGTCGAGCAGACCGGTGGAGGCCCATTCCTGGATGTCCGGGCCCTTGATCTGGGCGACACCCGGCGGGTTACCGGCAACGGCGCGGCTTTTCAGCACGGTCATCGCCGTGGCACCGCCACCGCCGGCGACAGCGCCGTCTTTCCAGGTGAAACCGTCTTTTTCAACTTGTGCCTTGAGCACATCGACAGCGGCTTTTTCGCCACCGGACGTCCACCAGTGCACGACTTCGACCGAACCTTTGGATTCGGCAGCGGAAACACTGAGAGGCAGAATTGCGAGCGGGAACAGGGAGGCGACAGAAATGACAGTAGCGAGGCGAGAAATCGCATTCATCTGAGATGTACCTTTCTTGTTGTTATGCATGCAAGTCTGGTGCTTGCGCTGCACAGGAGTTTAAACAGGGCGATTCCCTTCGCAGGTAACGAAGGGACGCGCAAATGTCACCACATGGTTACACAGGAACAGCCCGGGATATTTGCGCCAGAGCTGTCGCCATACTCGGTGACAAGGGTAGACGAGGGATCAATACCGCCTGCCAGGCATGATACAGATCGGGTTTGCCCGGCCAGATATCGGCGCTCGGACGGTTTTGCGGATCGAGTTCGTGATGCCAGCTGCCGTCGCAGCGATCGATGAAATGGCCTTCACAGAATTCCCAGAACAGCCGGTACCAGGTTTCGTATTGCGCATCACCGGTGCGTTTGAGCAAGGCGCTGGCAGCCGCGCTGGCCTCGGCATGGGTCCAGTGCAAACGGTGACGCACAACGGCTTTGTTGTCCCAGTCGAGGGTGTAGACGATCCCCGGGGCGCCATCGACGTCCCAGCCGTTTCGGCAGTTCTGTTCGAAGAGTTTTTGCGCATCGGTCGCCAGCCAGCCCGGCGTGAGCATCCCGGCCTGAACCCGCGCGGCTTCGAGGTGCAGCAGCAGCCGCGCCCACTCGAAACCGTGGCCCGGGGTGGTGCCGTAAGGGCGGAAGCCGTCGGCCGGATTGTCGCGGTTGTATTCGCGCAGCGGTTGCCAGTCGCGGTCGAAGTGTTCGATGACCATGTAGCCATTGGCGGCGGCGTGACCGTGAATCACCCGCTCGACAATGCGCTGCGCACGCACCAGCCAACGCGGGTCTTCAGTGACATCGGCCAGCGCGAGGAATGCTTCGGTGGCGTGCATGTTGCTGTTGGCGCCGCGATAGGCTTCTTCTTCGCGCCAGTCGCGGTTGAAGAATTCGCGCATGGCGCCCTCTTCTTCGCTCCAGAAATACGTGTCGATGATGTCGATCGCATCATCCAGCAGCGCCTGGGCGCCGGGACGCTGCGCGACCACCGCCGAGCTGGCCGCGAGCGCGACAAAGGCATGCAGATAGGCGTTCTTGCCGGTGTTGCCATCGCGGTGTTCAGCGACCGCAAACCAGCCGCCGTGCAGCGCATCCCGCAACGGCCCGCGCAGCGCCGCAATGCCGTGATCGACCAGCTCCGCGAACCCCGGCAGACCCTGAATGTGAGCCATGGCGAAACTGTGGGTCATGCGTGCAGTGTTCATGGTTTCGGCTTGCGCGTGCGCCGGCAAACGGCCGCGCTCGTCGAGATTGCCGAAACCCTCGGGCAGTCTGGAAGCCTTGGCGAATGCCAGCAGGCGCAGACCTTCGTCGGCGAGCCATTGCTGGTGGGCAGGGGCATTCAGCCAACTGCTGAAGTCTGGGTGAAAGGTGTCCATGAGTGGCCCTTTTTTGTTGTTATGACTGCGGGCAGTCTAAACAACGGGCCGGGGTGGGCTTGTAACGAAGGGGGCGGGTTTTGTCACCAGCTCGTGACATTTGTGTTGGATGGACCGACGCCTTCGCGAGCAGGCTCGCTCCCACATTCGACTGCGTTCCTTCAGTTGAAACGCAATCAACTTGTGGGAGCGAGCCTGCTCGCGAAGAACGATAACTCGGTCTGACTAATCAACACTGCGCGGCAACTGCAACGTCACCCGCAACCCGCCCTCACGCAAATTCTGCAACGTCACCTCACCGCCATGGCTGTGAGCAATGTTGCGCGCAATGCCCAATCCGAGACCATAACCCTGCTGCTGCCCGGCCAAGCGAAAGTGCGGCTCGAACACCTGCTCCAGCCGCTGCTCCGGTACGCCCGGGCCTTCGTCGTCGACGTGCAGGACAAACGCGCGCTCATCGTCATCGATGTGCAGGTGCGCGTTCTGCCCGTACTTCAACGCGTTGTCGATCAGGTTGCCGATGCAGCGCTTCAACGCCAGAGGCTTGCCCGGATACGCCGCCAGTGCCTTGCCCTGCTGGGTCACGCGGCCATTGCCGTTGGGCGCCAGATACGGTTCTACGAGGCAGTCGAGCACATGATTGAGATCCACCGGCTCGATGTTCTCGTGGATGTCGGTGTCTTTCACGCACTGCAGCGCGCCTTTGACCAGCAACTCCAGTTCATCCAGATCGCGGCCGAACTTGGCTTGCAGCTTCTCATCTTCGAGCAGTTCGACGCGCAAGCGCAGACGGGTGATCGGCGTACGCAAGTCATGGGAAATCGCGCTGAACAACTGGCTGCGTTCGGTCAGGTAACGGCTGATGCGTTCGCGCATGGTGTTGAACGCACGGCCCACTTCCACCACTTCACTGCCGCCGCCCTCGGCCACCGGCTCGACATCGGCACCCAGGGACAGATCCCGCGCCGCCCGCGCCAGACGCTTGAGCGGCCGGCTCTGCCAGTGCACCAGCAGGCCGATGAACAGCAGCAAAAAGCCGCTGGTGAGGACGATGAACCACACCTGCTGCGCCGGCAGGCCTTGCTCTTCAAGACTGGTGTAGGGTTCGGGCAACAGCGAGGCGATGTACAGCCATTCGCCCGGCGCCATCTGAATCTGCGTGACCAGCACCGGCGGATTCACCGGTTCCAGCGTCAGCGCGTAATGCGCCCACGAGCGCGGCAGCTCATCAAGCTTCAGCCCGGCATTGAAGATCCGCAAATCCTCGGGGCTGACGAAGGTCACCGAGATATCAGTGTCATGGCCCAGCGACTGGCGCAGCACTTCATCCACCGCTTGAATCACCGCGGCCTTTCGCGGAGTGATCGGCAGCACGTCCATACCCAGTGGCTTGTCGTTGAGCGTCACCACGAAACGGGTGCCGCCCATGCTGCGCAACTGGTCGAGCACCAGCGGCCGGTAAGCCACCGGCAGCGAACGGAAGTAGCTGACGCTGGCGGTCATAGAATGGGCGAGGCTGCGGGCACTGGTGACCAGGCCTTCGAGCTGGGTGGCGCGCAGTTGCGAGACCCAGATCACGCTCGACAACGTCTGCGCAAACAACACCGCCAACAAGGTCAGCAGCAGCATCCGCCCGAGCAGCGAACGCGGCACCGGGACTTTGCTGGCGAGGCGGCGCAGCGACTCAGTGAGCATTGCCGGCAACCACATTGGCTGCCAGTTGGTAGCCACTGCCGCGCACGGTGCGGATCAGGCGCGGCGGTTTTTCTGTATCGCGCAGGCGCTGGCGCAAGCGGCTGACGGCCATGTCGACAATCCGGTCGAGCGGCATCAGGTCGCGGCCACGGGTGGCGTTGCCGATGGTGTCGCGGTCGAGGATTTCCTGCGGATGATCGAGAAACAGCTTCAGCAGCGCGAAGTCGGCGCCGGAGAGAATCACTTCTTCGCCGTCGGTATGGAACAGTCGATGACTGACCATGTCCAGCCGCCACTCGTCGAAGGCCAGTACGTCGCTGCCGCTGCGTTCCTGACCGAACTGCGCGCGACGCAGCAAAGCCTTGATTCGCGCTTGCAGTTCACGAGGGCTGAAGGGTTTGCCGAGGTAGTCATCAGCGCCGAGCTCCAGCCCGATCACGCGGTCGGCTTCGTCGGAACTGGCGGTGAGCATGATGATCGGCACCTGCGCCTGACGCGGATGCTGGCGCACCCAGCGGCACAGGCTGAAACCGTCTTCATCGGGCAGCATCACATCGAGGATCACCAGATCGCTGGGCGCCTCGTTGAGGGCCTGGCGAAAACTGGCGCCATCGGCCGTGGCCCGCACCTGAAACCCGGCGCGGGTCAGGTAGGTTTCCAGCAACTCGCGTATTTCCTGGTCGTCATCGACCAACAATATCGACTTGTTGACTGAGCTCACTTCGAAGGCATCCTTGTTGTTGGAATTGGGGCGGATTATGCCTTAAGCATCGAACTTGCAAACACCACAGAACCACTGTGGGAGCAGGCTTGCTCGCGAAAGCGGTGTATCAGAGACATCTACGGTGACTGACACCCCGCTTTCGCGAGCAAGCCCGCTCCCACAATTGGATCGTGTTTCAGGCAGGGATTGCTTGTTCCAGTGCGACACCGGCCCCCACCAGCCCGGAATACGGCGCCGTCACCAGCCACACCGGAATGCCCTTGAAGTAATCGCTCATGCAGCCCTTGTCGGCAAAGCTGCGGGCGAAGCCGCTTTCGACGAAGAAATCGGCAAAGCGCGGAATCACCCCGCCAACGATGTACACGCCGCCACGCCCACCGGTGGTCAGCACGTTGTTGCCGGCCACGCGGCCGAGCCAGCAGCAGAACTGCTCCAGCACTTCCAGCGCGATCGGATCGCCAGCCAGACCGGCCGCGGTGATCGCTTCCGGCGTATCAAGCGTTGGTTCATGTCCGTCCACCGCACAGATCGCCCGGTACACACGAGGCAAGCCGCCGCCGCTCAACGCAGTCTCGGCGCTGACGTGGCCGATCTCGTTGTGGATGTGCTGCCACAGCTGGGTTTCACGCGGGCTGCTCAGCGGCAGATCGACGTGTCCACCCTCCCCCGGCAGCGCGGCAAACCGGCCTTCGCCGAGATCGAGCAACGTGCCGACGCCCAGGCCGGTGCCCGGGCCGATCACCACCGCCGGGCGCAAAGGTTCCGGCGTGCCTTCGCAGACCACACGGAATTCGCCGGGCTGCAAACGGGTCATGCCCAGCGCCATCGCCGAGAAATCGTTGATCAGCAGCAGTTGCTCGACCTGCAAGGCCTTGCAGAACGCCGTGCGGCTCAGGCGCCAGTGGTTGTTGGTGAACTTGAACTCATCACCACTCACCGGCCCCGCCACCGACAGGCACACCGAACCGATCGAACCCGGCGCCAGACCGAGGCCGCTCAGGTAGAGGCTGATCGCCTCTTCCGGGCTGGCGTGGTCGGCTGTCGCCAGCACCTGAACCGATTGCAGTTGCTGGTTTTTCCACAACGCGAACCGCGCGTTGGTGCCTCCGATATCACCGACCAAAGCCAGTTTCAATTAAGCGTCTCCAGGGCAGAAGTGAAGGCGCTGGCGCCCTGCTCCGCCGAGCTGAAGGCCAAACGCATGAAGCCAAACAGTTCGCGACCGCTGCCGATGTTGTTGCCCAACAGGCCTTTGGCAGGTTCACGAGCTGCAAATTCGGCGGCGTCGACCTTGAGTTCCAAAGTGCCTTTGACGCCATCGACGCGGATGATATCGCCCTCTTGCACCCGCGCCAAAGCACCACCGACATAAGCTTCGGGGCTGACGTGAATCGCCGCCGGGATTTTCCCCGACGCGCCGGACATGCGCCCGTCGGTGACCAGCGCGACTTTGAAGCCGCGATCCTGCAGCACACCGAGGAACGGCGTCATCTTGTGCAGCTCGGGCATGCCATTGGAGCGCGGGCCCTGGAAGCGCATCACTGCGACAAAATCCTTCTCCAGCAAACCGGCCTTGAACGCATCGGCCAGATCCTGCTGATCCTGGAACACCATGGCCGGTGCTTCGACGATCTGGTTTTCCAATGCCACCGCAGAAACCTTCATCACACCGCGACCGAGGTTGCCTTCCATCACCCGCAAGCCACCCTCGGCGGAGAATGCACGGGCAACCGGGCGCAGGATGTTTTCGTCGAGGCTTTCGATCGGGCCTTCGCGCCACACCAGTTCACCGTTATCGAGGAACGGCTCTTTGGTGTAACGGCTCAGACCGTGGCCGAGCACGGTGTTGACGTCTTCGTGCAGCAGGCCGGCTTCGAGCAGTTCGCGGATCAGGAACGACATACCGCCAGCAGCCTGGAAGTGGTTGATGTCGGCTTTACCGTTCGGGTAGACGTGGCTCAGGGTCGGCACGACTTCGGAGAGGTCGGCCATGTCCTGCCAGGTCAGCTGGATGCCAGCGGCCATGGCGATGGCCGGCATGTGCAGGGTGTGGTTGGTCGAGCCGCCGGTGGCGTGCAGCGCGACGATCGAGTTGACCAGCGCCTTCTCGTCGACGATTTCGCCGATCGGCATGAAGTTGCCGTTCTGCTTGGTCAGGCGTGTGACCTGATGCGCGGCTTCGCGGGTCAGGGCATCACGCAGCGGGGTGTTCGGGTTGACGAACGAGGCGCCCGGCAAGTGCAGGCCCATGACTTCCATCAGCAACTGGTTGGTGTTTGCGGTGCCGTAGAAGGTGCAGGTGCCCGGGCTGTGGTAGGACTTCATCTCCGATTCCAGCAGCTCTTCGCGGGTCGCCTTGCCTTCGGCGTACTTCTGCCGCACGTCGGCTTTTTCCTTGTTGGAAATCCCCGAGACCATCGGCCCGCCCGGGACGAAAATCGTCGGCAGATGGCCGAAGCGCAGCGAACCCATCATCAGGCCCGGGACGATCTTGTCGCAGATGCCGAGCATCAGCGCGCCGTCGAACATGTTGTGCGAAAGCGCCACCGCCGTGGACATGGCGATCACTTCGCGGCTCGGCAGGCTCAACTCCATGCCTGGCTCGCCCTGGGTCACGCCATCGCACATCGCCGGCGTACCACCGGCGAACTGGCCGACCGAGCCGATTTCGCGCAAGGCGTTTTTGATCTGCTGGGGAAAGACTTCGTACGGCTGGTGCGCCGAGAGCATGTCGTTATACGAAGAAACAATGGCGATGTTCGCCGAGTTCATCATCCGCAAGCTGTGCTTGTCTTCGCTACCGCACCCGGCCACGCCGTGGGCGAAGTTGGCGCATTGCAGCTTGCCGCGCATCGGCCCGTCGGTGGCGGCGCCGCGAATCAGTGCAAGGTAAGCCTGACGCGTGGCGCGGCTGCGGGCGATAAGCCGTTCGGTGACCTCAAGAACGCGGGGATGCATGTGTAGAACTCCAGGCTAACGGATGTGGCGACCTGATTGTCTATGCTGATCAAACGCCGTTGTTGTTGGAATGACAGACGGCTTTTTTGACCACTCGGACCAGTTGATTCAGGTCACTCGTTGTAGATAAAACAAAATATTGCCACTAAAAAGGCTTGTTTTCTATTTTTATGCGAATAATCTTGTAATTCCAACAACAAAACGACGGCGGCGCTGTTCAATGACTCTTCGAATCGCAATCAATGGTTTTGGCCGCATCGGCCGTAATGTCCTGCGCGCACTGTATACCCAAGGCTATCGACAGGATTTGCAGATCGTCGCCATCAACGATCTGGGCGACAGCGCCATCAACGCCCATCTGCTCAAATACGACACCGTTCACGGCACATTCGACGCCGAAGTGGCCCATGACAATGAGAGCCTTACGGTCAATGGCGACCGCATTGCGGTCAGCGCCATTCGCAACCCGGCCGAGCTGCCATGGGCGGCGGAAAAAATCGACGTGGTGTTCGAATGCACCGGTCTGTTCACCGACCGTGCCAAAGCCGCCGCGCATCTTACTGCCGGCGCGCGCAAAGTCATCATCTCGGCCCCGGCCAAAGGCGCCGACGCCACTGTGGTTTACGGCGTGAACCACGACATTCTGCGCCAGTCGCACCAGATCATCTCCAACGCTTCGTGCACCACCAACTGCCTGGCGCCGGTGGCACAGGTCCTGCACCGCGAGTTGGGGATCGAAAGCGGTCTGATGACCACGATTCATGCCTACACCAACGACCAGAACCTCACCGACGTCTACCACACCGACCCGTACCGCGCGCGTTCGGCCACGCAGAACATGATCCCGAGCAAGACCGGCGCCGCTGAAGCGGTAGGCCTGGTGCTGCCGGAACTGGCGGGCAAACTGACCGGCATGGCCGTGCGGGTGCCGGTGATCAATGTGTCGCTGGTGGACCTGACAGTGCAGTTGAAAAAAGAAGCCTCGGCCGATGAGGTCAACGCGCTGATGAAAGCCGCCAGCCAGCACTCGAAAATTTTGGGTTACAACACGTTGCCGCTGGTTTCCAGCGACTTCAACCACAACCCGCTGTCGTCGATCTTCGACGCCAACCACACCAAAGCCAGCGGCAAACTGCTGAAGGTACTGGCCTGGTACGACAACGAATGGGGCTTCTCCAACCGTATGCTGGATAACTGCCTGGCGCTCTGCAACGCGGAGTAATTCCCTCCTCCCATGTGGGAGCGGGCTTGCTCGCGAAGGCGTCGTGTCAGGCAATTAATGTATCGACTGACTCACCGCATTCGCGAGCAAGCCCGCTCCCACAGGTTTTTGATTTCAATCTGAAATCAACACTTGACCACTCGGATGGATGATAAGCATTATCATTCGCTCGAAATGGATCAGGTTCCCCCGTGAGTCAATCGCGCTTCAATCATGTCTTCCTCTCTCAGCGCACGTCCCTGCTGCGCACGATCGAACGGATGGTCAACAACCACAGCACCGCCGAAGACCTGTTGCAGGAGACCTACCTGCGCGTCACGCGGGCGCTGAGCGAGCGCGCCATCGATCACCTTGAACCCTTCGTGTTCCAGACCGCGCGCAACCTGGCGCTGGATCACCTGCGTGCGCGCAAGATCCATTCGCGGACCATGGTCGATGACGTGCCACAGGACGTGGTGCACAGCGTCGCCGCCCCCGCCAGCAGCGCCGAAGACGCCGCCCACGCCGAACAATTGCTGGAGCGCCTGAACGTGAGCCTCAGTCAACTCAGCCCGCGTCAGCAGCAGATTTTCATCCTCAGCCGCCTGCACGGGCACAGCTATCAGGAAATCGCCGACGAACTGAATGTTTCCCTCAGCACCGTGCAAAAGGAGCTGAAGCTGATCATGACCATTTGTATTGGCGTCGCCGAACGTCTGAATGGCGACTGAAGTCGTAGGGCTTTTCTGTAAGTGTCAGGATCGCCTGCACTGATCATCGGGCTTTGCTACCCTTGGCCGACTTTTACGCTTCACTTAAAAAACAGCCGTGCACAGACACTGCCGAGGAAACACCGTGACGGACACCCACCGCTCGCCTTCGCCGGATTCGGCGCAGGACGCTGCCAACGCAATGGATCAGGCTCTGGACTGGCTCATTGTGCTCGGCAGCCCGGACGAGGAACAGACCCGGCAGTTCCATGCCTGGCTGGCGGCCGATCCGTTGAATGCCGAGGCGTTCGCCAAGGCGCAGGCGATCTGGGACGGGCCGCAAGTCGCCCAGTGCGCGCAAAGCCTCGCGGCCAAACCGGCGAAAGTCACCGTTCTCAAGCGGTTGCGTCCGCACTGGAAACCGTTGGCCACCGCTGCGGTGCTGATTCTGGGCCTGTTCAGTTTCAGCAATCTGCCGATGCGCATTCAGGCCGATCACCTGACCGTGGTCGGCGAGCGTCAGCGCCTGCAACTGGAGGATGGCTCCAAGGTGCTGCTCAATACCAACTCGGCATTCTCCAGCACCATCAATGACCAGCAGCGCGTGGCGCGGCTGTATCAGGGCGAAGCGTTTTTCGAAGTGGCCGCCAACCGTGGCCAGCCGCTGCAAATCGATGCCGGCCCGGTGCAGGCCAGCGTGCGCGACACCGCGTTCGCCGTGCGCTATCTGGACGGCGTCGCGCAGGTCAATGTGCAGCGCGGCGATGTCGATTTGCGTGCCACGCACAACGACGCGCGGGTGCGTTTGAGCGCCGGCGAAAGCATCCGCATCGGCCCCAACGGTTTCGATCGTCCGGCCAAACTGGATACTGCCACCGACCTGGCCTGGGTTCAGGGCCGGTTGATCTTCGAGAACTGTCCGCTCGACAAGGTGCTTGCCGAACTGCGCCGCTACTACCCAGGCTGGATCATCAACACCAACGAGCAGTTGGCCGACGTCAACGTCACCGGCAACTACCGCCTTGACCAGCCGCTGGACGTGGTGCGTTCCCTCGCCCACATCACCTCGGCGCGCCTGCAGGAATTCCCCGCGCTGGTGATCCTGAACTAAATGAGAATTATTTTTACTCGATAGCCAAAGCCCGTTCGTCTCGTTATAGCCAATGCAATTGATTCGCATCTTCGGAGGCGGATCAGCACCTATAAAGATTCGTGCGACACGGAGCGCTATCGATGTCCTCTCGCCTTACCCGCCAGACTGCTACCCCTTCCCGCGTATTGTCGCTGCTGACGGCCGCCATCCTCATGGCCGGCACTGCACCGCTGATGGCTGCCAGCGAACAACCGGCGCGCAACATGGGTGATTATTCGTTCTCGATCGGCCAGCAACCGCTGGTGTCGGCGCTCAATGCCTTCACCAGCGTCACCGGCTGGCAGGTCGGCTTGCCGGCAGAACTGGGTCAAGGCGTGTCGTCGCCGGGTGTGCGCGGTTCGCTGCCGCCGGAAAAAGCCCTGGAGCGCCTGTTGGTGGGGACCAACCTGAGCTTCCGCAAGCTGAGCAACAACAACGTGGTGCTGGAGAAGCGCAGCTCCAGCGGCGCACTCAATCTGGATCAGGTGACCATCAGCGCCACCCGCCAGGAACAGTCGGTCAATAGCGTTCCGGCCACCGTCACTGTGCAGACCCGCCAGGATCTCGACCGCAACAACGTCAACACCATCAAGGATCTGGTGCGCTACGAGCCGGGCGTATCCGTCGGCGGCGCCGGCCAGCGTGGCGGCATCAGCGGCTATAACATTCGCGGCATCGATGGCGACCGCATCCTGACGCAGGTTGACGGCGTCGAAGTACCGGACGGTTTCTTCAACGGCCCGTATGCCAAGACCCAGCGCAATTACGTCGACCCGGAAATCGTCAAACGCGTGGAAATCCTCCGTGGCCCGGCCTCGGTGCTGTACGGCAGCAACGCCATCGGCGGCGCCGTCAGTTACTACACCCTCGACCCGGACGACATCATCAAGCCCGGCAAAGACGTCGGCGCTCGCCTGAAAACCGGTTACAGTTCCGCCGATGAGAGCTGGCTGAAATCCGCCACCGTCGCCGGCCGCGCCGAGCAGTTCGACGGCTTGTTGCATTTCAGCCAGCGCGACGGTCACGAAACCGATTCCTACGGTAGCAACAACAGCACCGGCCTGACGCGCACCGCCGCCAACCCGGAAGACGTCAAAGCCACCAACGTCCTGGCGAAGATCGGCTGGAACTACAACGACGATTCGCGCCTGGGACTGACCTACGAGAAGTACAAGGACGATCGCGACACCGATCAGAAAAGCGCTTACGGCGGCCCGTACTTCAATGGCGCGCCGACCATCCCCAACAGCGTGCTGCCCGGCGGCATGTACCAGTGGCGTACCGGCAACGACACCATCACCCGTGAGCGTTTCGGCCTCGAGCACAGTTTCGCCCTCGACAGCCTGCTGGCCGATAACGTGAAGTGGAGCCTCAATCACCAGATCGCCAAGACCGATCAGAGCACCGAAGAGTTCTACTACCCGATGACCCGTAAAGTGCTGCGCACCCGCGACACGGTCTACGAGGAAAAACAGTGGGTATTCGACGCGCAACTGGACAAGGCCTTCGCCATCGGTGACACCGATCACGTGCTGACTTACGGCACCACGATCAAACAGCAGAAAGTCACCGGCTCGCGCAGCGGCGATGGCAAGTGCCTGGCAGTCGGCCGAGGCTGCACCGCCATCGGCGCCACCAGCGCGGCGGATGTGCTGAAAAAATCCAGCGACTTCCCGGACCCGACCATCAACACCTACAGCCTGTTTGCCCAGGATCAGATCAGCTGGAACAAGTGGACCTTCCTGCCGGGCCTGCGCTACGACCACACCCAGCTCAAGCCGCACATCACCCAGGAATTCCTCAACACCGTGGCCGCCGACGGCAACGGCACCGTCAGCGACGCGAACAAGAGCTGGCACAAAGTTTCGCCCAAATTCGGCCTGACCTACGCCCTGACCGATAACTACACCTGGTACGGCCAGTACGCCGAAGGTTTCCGCACGCCGACCGCGAAAGCGCTGTATGGACGCTTTGAAAACAGCACCACCGGCTACAACGTGGCGCCGAACCCGAACCTGGAACCGGAGAAAAGCAAAAGCTATGAAACCGGTCTGCGCGGCAACTTCGAGCAAGGCTCGTTCGACGTGGCGGTGTTCTATAACAAGTACCGCGATTTCATCAACGAAGACGCGGTCACTCCCGGCTACGACGAGCTGACCTTCCAGTCGAGCAACATCAAGCACGCGACCATCAAGGGTGCCGAAGTCAAAGGTCGTCTGAACCTCGATGCATTCGGCGCGCCGCAAGGCCTCTACACCCAAGGCTCGATTGCTTACGCCTATGGTCGCAACAACGACAACGGCGAGCCGCTCAACAGCGTCAATCCGCTGACCGGCGTATTCGGTCTGGGTTACGACCAGGACAACTACGGCGGCCTGCTGAGCTGGACCGTGGTGAAGAAGAAGGACCGCGTCGACGACAGCAACTTCAAGTCGCCGGATGGCGTCAGCAGCCAGTTCAAGACCCCGGGCTTCGGCATTCTCGATCTGGCCGGCTACTACAAAGTCACCGACGACGTCACCGTCAGCGGCGGCATCTACAACCTGACCGACAAGAAGTACTGGCTGTGGGATGACGTGCGCGGTTACGACAGCGTCGGCGAAGCCTCTGTAACGCAACCGGCCAACCTCGATCGCCTGACCCAGCCGGGCCGCAACTTCGCGATCAATCTGGTCTGGGACATCTGATCCGCACGGCCCTGCGACGCGCATTGATCAGCGCGTCGCGGGGCTTTTTTTACGGTTTGGCAGTTGCCCGTTCGTCTCGTTATCAAGCGCCTCTTTTATCAAGGACACCCCCATGACCACTTCGGAAAAAGCCCTGCGTTCACAACGCCTGAACCAGATCACCCACGAGCCGCACAGCAAGCTCGACGCCCTGGTCAAGGCCCACGCGCCGTTCGAAACCCGCGCCAACTTCGCGCGTTTCGTGGTCGCGCAATACCTGTTCCAGTCGGAACTGGTCGATCTCTATAACAACGCCGAACTGGCTGCCATCGTCCCGGATCTGCCGGCCCGTTGCCGCGCGGATGCGGCCAAGGCTGACCTGGCGGATCTCGACACCGACATCCCGGCACCGGTGGCCGGCGCTCTGAAAAACCCGAGCAAGGCCCGCGCCCTGGGCTGGATCTTTGTCTCCGAAGGTTCGAAGCTCGGTGCAGCGTTCCTGATCAAACGTGCGGTGGCGCTGGAGCTCAGCGAAACCTTCGGCGCCCGGCACCTGGGTGAACCGGAAGGCGGCCGTGCCGAAGGCTGGAAAAGCTTCGTGCGCACCCTCGATTCCCTGCAGTTCACCGCCGAAGAGGAAGCCGAAGTCGAGCAAGGCGCAATCGACGCGTTCAACCGCTTCACCGTGCTGCTGGAACAGGCTTACGCCACAGAAGCCGAACCGGCCTGATACACAGCAAATTCCCCTTGTAGGAGTGAGCCTGCTCGCGATGGCGGTGTATCAGTCGACATTAATGTTGAATGACCGGATGCCATCGCGAGCAGGCTCACTCCTACAGGGGAACGGTGTAAGCCTGTAAGATTCCCGTCCCGCTTCAGAAGCAACCGCTGAGCCCATGCCGCAACCCGCCACCTCAAAACTCGCCCGTCTGTTGTTCGGCCTGCTGGCCTATGTCAGCCTCGGCATTGGCCTGATCGCCATCGTCGTGCCCGGCCTGCCGACCACCGAGTTCATCCTGCTCGCCGCCTGGGCCGCGACTCGCAGCTCGCCGCGCCTGAGTGCCTGGCTGGAAAACCATCGGCTGTTCGGGCCGATCCTGAGCAACTGGCGCAACGGCAAGATCATCGCGCGCAAGGCCAAGGTCAGCGCCACCGTCAGCATGCTGCTGTGCGCGACGCTGATGCTGGTGATGCTCGATCACGGCTGGCCGGTGTATCTGGCGATTGCCGGGATGAGTCTGGGCAATCTGTGGATCTGGTCACGCCCGGAAACCATGCCCTCCTCCTGACTCACAGATCCCCCTGTGGCGAGGGAGCTTGCTCCCGCTGGAGTGCGAAGCGCTCCCCTGCATTTCTTCTGATTCACCGTGTTTACCGGGTTTGCGACGGCTTCGCCGCCGAGCGGGAGCAAGCTCCCTCGCCACAACAGCCTCATCACCTCCCCGGTGTTCATCAGGCTGAAACTTCCCTGTAATTAATCGCCTTTTCAGCACATTCCCCTGCGCAAACGTTTAGCGCTGACCGTTCGTCGGCAAGCGGCTCATGCCCTCTCGCTGCGCGCCGATGAGCAATGCATGGCGCTGAATGGATTTGGCGAACCGGGTAGTTCATCCCGTGGCCACCTGCTCATTCATTCACGAGATCGCCCCATGTTCGACTCTCTCTCCATTCGCCTGAAAATCGTCCTGCTCTCCGGCCTGTGCCTGCTGGGTGTGGTTGCGCTGATCGTCGGCATGAACATTTACCAGACCAACCAGAACGACGAACTGGTCAGCAACTCCAGCAACCAGTTGCTCACTGCCAGTGTGCAGAACCTGTTGCAGGCCAAAGCCGCTGAACAAGCAGTGCGGGTGCAGAAGACCTTTGGCGAAAGCCTGACGGTGATCACTGCGCTGGCCGATCAGATCAAGGACATGCGCGTGCTGGCCGCCAAGCATTCGCTGGACGCCGGGGCCCTGCGTGAAGAGTTGAACCTGAGCCTGAAAACCGCGTTCGAGCGCAACGACAAGGTGCTCGGCATCTGGCTCGCCTTCGAACCCAACGGCCTCGACGGCAAGGACAGCGAATTCGTCAACGACGCCGCGCGTCAATCCAACGAAGCCGGGCGTTTTGCGACCTACTGGAGCCGCGCTGCCGGCTCGGCGCTGAACACGATCATGGTCGAAGAAGACATGACCAAGACCACCCTCAGCGTCAGCGGCACCCCGTACAACAGCTGGTACACCTGCCCTCGCGACAACAAGCGTACTTGCCTGCTCGACCCGTATGCCGACACCGTGGGCGGCAAGGAAATGTTGATGACCACCATTTCCGTGCCGTTGATCGTCGACGGCAAGGCCATCGGCGTGGTCGGTGTCGACATCGCCCTCGATGCCCTGCAAGCGGCGGCGGTGGAGTCGCAGCGCAACCTGTTCAACAACGCCGGGCACATGCTGATCGTCTCCGGCAGCGGCGTGCTCGGCGCCGACAGTTCCGATGCGACCAGGGTCGGTAAAAAGATCAGCGATACCCTCGGCGCCGACGGCAAGGACCTGCTGCAACTGGTCAGCAGCGGCACGCCGAAGATTCTCGAACAGGGCGAGCTGATTCGTGCGGTGTACCCGGTCGACCCGATTGGAAATTCGCGGGCCTGGGGTGTGGTCATCGACCTGCCGAAACAGGTGCTGCTGGCCGACTCGGTGAAGCTGCAGGCAGTGCTCGACGATGCCCAGGAAACCGGTGTGCTCACCGCATTGGCGGTGGCTGCCGTTGCCGGTTTGATTGGCTTGCTATTGATTTGGCTGACCGCCTCCGGTGTCACTCGCCCGATCAACAATGTCGCCGAGATGCTGAAGAACATTGCCAGCGGTGAAGGCGATCTGACCCAGCGCCTGAACTACAGCAAGAAAGATGAACTGGGCGAACTGGTGAACTGGTTCAACCGCTTCCTCGACAAGCTGCAACCGACCATCGCCCAGATCAAACAGAGCATCACCGAAGCGCGTGGCACTGCTGATCAGTCCTCGGAAATCGCCCGCCAGACCAGCGAAGGCATGCAGGTGCAGTTCCGCGAAATCGATCAGGTCGCCACCGCGTCCAATGAAATGAGTGCCACCGCCCACGACGTCGCCAACAGCGCATCGAACGCGGCCAACGCCGCCAAGGGTGCCGATCAGTCGGCCAGGGACGGCATGTCGATCATCGAGCGCAGTACCCGCGACATCAATCAACTGGCCGATGAAGTCAGCAAAGCGGTAACCGAAGTTGAAGCCCTCGCAGTCAACAGCGAGCAGATCGGTTCGGTGCTGGAAGTGATCCGCAGCATCGCCGAACAGACCAACCTGCTAGCGCTCAACGCTGCCATCGAAGCGGCCCGCGCCGGGGAAAGCGGTCGTGGTTTTGCGGTGGTGGCCGACGAGGTGCGCAACCTCGCCAAGCGCACTCAGGATTCGGTGGAAGAAATCCGCATCGTCATCGAACGTATCCAGACCGGCACCCGTGGCGTGGTCGCGACCATGCATTCGAGCCAGACCCAGGCGCACAACAACGCCGGGCAGATCCGTCAGGCGGTGGACGCGCTGGGCAAGATCAGCGACGCGGTCACCGTGATCAGCGACATGAACCTGCAGATCGCCAGCGCCGCCGAACAGCAGAGCGCCGTGGCCGAAGAGGTCAACCGCAACGTCTCGGCGATTCGCACCGTGACTGAAACCCTGACCGAGCAGGCCACCGAGTCGGCGGCGATCAGCAGCCAGCTCAATGCGTTGGCGAGTCAGCAGATGAAGCTGATGGATCAGTTCCGCGTCTAGCAAACTGCAAAAATCCCTGTGGGAGCGAGCCTGCTCGCGAAGACGGCAGCACATTCAACATCAACGTGACTGATCCACCGCTTTCGCGAGCAGGCTCGCTCCCACAGGGGTAAGTGTTCACCTGCCGGAATTTCATCTGGCCCGAGATTTTTTTGCACTATCATCGCCCTCTCTCCCGGAGGGCCTTCGATGACTGATTTACTCACGTCCATTCAAGCCGCGCTCGGCTTGCCCCACACGCCGATTCCGTTCATCGCCACGGGCGCCCTGCCCTCGGCTTTTGCCGTCACCGACCTGGCCTGCGCCAGCATCGGCGCTGCCGGTCAGGCCGTCAGCGAACTGCTCCGGCAACAGACCGGGCACTTGCCCGCCGTGGAAGTCGATCGGCGTCTGGCGTCGTTCTGGTTTGCCACCTCGTTGCGGCCGATCGGCTGGGAAGTCCCGCCGCTGTGGGATCCGGTCGCTGGTGACTACGCAACCAAGGACGGCTGGATCCGCCTGCACACCAACGCCCCACATCACCGTGCTGCGGCTGAAAGCGTGCTCGGTACCTGCGCCGATCGCGCCGCGATGGCGACGAAAGTCGCGCAATGGCGCAGTGCCGATCTGGAGCAAGCGGTGGTCGAGGCCAAAGGCTGCGCCGCCGAAATGCGCAGCTGGGCGCAATGGCAGCAGCATCCGCAAGGGATGGCAGTGAATGCCGAGCCGCTGGTGCATTTCATCGATTCGCAGGATGAAAAGGCCAACGCGTGGCAAGGCTCGGTGGCGCAACCGCTGGCCGGGCTCAAGGTGCTCGACCTGACCCGCGTGCTCGCCGGTCCCACCGCCAGCCGTTTTCTCGCGGGCCTCGGTGCCAACGTGCTGCGCATCGATCCGCCGAGCTGGAACGAGCCGGGTGTCATTCCCGACATGACTCTTGGCAAACGCTGTGCGCGGCTGGACCTGCAGCAACCGGACGATCGTGCAGTGTTCGAAAACCTGTTGAAGGACGCCGACATCCTCATACATGGCTACCGTGCCGATGCCCTGGAACACCTCGGTTTCGGCGCCGAACGCCGCCGACAACTGGCGCCGGGGCTGATCGACGTCTGTCTCAATGCCTACGGCTGGAGCGGCCCGTGGCGCAACCGGCGGGGTTTCGACAGCCTGGTGCAAATGAGCAGCGGCATCGCCGAGGCCGGACAGCGCTGGAAACAGGCTAACAAGCCGACGCCGCTGCCGGTGCAGGCGCTGGATCACGCGACCGGGTATCTGATGGCGGCGAGTGCGATACGGCTTCTGACGCAGCGATTGAAGACGGGCCGCGGTGGTTCGGCGCGCTTGTCGCTGGCGCGTACCGCCCTGCTATTGATCGAACAGGAGCCGGGGTCGAGCGAAGCGTTGCGGGCTGAAGATGCGCAGGATCAAAACTCGCATCTGGAGCAGACCCCGTGGGGGCCGGCGCACCGCTTGCTGGCACCGATGACGATCAGCGGAACGCCGCTGCAGTGGGCGTTGCCGGCCACCGAACTGGGTTCACATCGCCCGTTGTGGTGAATTTGAAATCGCTATCGCGAGCAGGCTCACTCCCACATTTGAAATGCATTCCCCTGTGGGAGCGGGCTTGCTCGCGAAGAGGCCCGCACTGACACCACCGATGCACAATCAATCCACCTACAGCGACAACACCCCACTGTACAAACCATACGCTGCCAGCCCCGCGCCGATCAGCACACAGGCAAAAATACCTTTCTCGACAGGGGTGAACAGCGGCTCGCCCTGCTCATGCTTGGCCTTGGCGAACAGGACCACCCCCGGCGCATACAGCAGCGCCGACAGCAGCAGGTATTTCACCCCGCCGGCATACAACAACCACACCGCATAACACAGAGCAATCCCGCCAATCAGCAGATCCTTGGTACGTTCGGCCGAGGCATGTTCATAGGTTTCGCCACGTCCGCTGAGCAGCACCGCATACGCCGCCGACCACAGGTACGGCACCAGAATCATCGACGAGGCCAGATAAATCAGACTGGTGTACGTGCCCGCCGAGAACAGGGTGATCAGCAGGAAAATTTGAATCATCACGTTGGTCAGCCACAGCGCATTGACCGGCACATGGTTGGCGTTTTCCTTTTTCAGGAACGCCGGCATGGTCTTGTCCCGGGCCGTGGCGAAGAGGATTTCCGCGCAAAGCAGCGCCCATGACAGCAATGCGCCAAGCAGCGACACCGCCAGACCGAGGCTGATCAACAATGCGCCCCACGGCCCGACGATGTGCTCCAGCACCGCCGCCAGCGACGGGTTCTGCAAAGTCGCGAGTTCGGGCTGGCTCATGATCCCCAGCGACAGCACGTTGACCAGCACCAGCAGCGCCAGCACGCCGAGGAAGCCGATCACCGTGGCGCGCCCGACGTCGCTGCGTTTCTCCGCCCGCGCCGAATACACGCTGGCGCCCTCGATGCCGATGAACACGAACACCGTGACCAGCATCATGTTGCGCACCTGATCCATCACCCCGCCGAAGCTCGGGTTGCTGCGGCCCCAGATGTCGCGGGTGAAAATGTCGGCCTTGAACGCCACGGCGGCAATCACGATGAACATGATCAGCGGCACGATCTTGGCGACCGTGGTCACCTGATTGATGAACGCCGCCTCCTTGATCCCGCGCATCACCAGAAAATGCACCGCCCACAACAGCACCGATGCGCAGCCGATGGCGATTGGCGTGTTGCCTTGGCCGAACACCGGGAAGAAGTAACCGAGGGTGCTGAACAGCAGGACGAAATAACCGACGTTGCCCAGCCACGCGCTAATCCAGTAGCCCCAGGCGGACGAAAAACCCATGTAGTCGCCAAACCCGGCCTTGGCGTAGGCATAGACCCCCGAGTCCAGCTCGGGCTTGCGGTTGGCCAGGGTCTGGAACACGAACGCCAGGGTCAGCATGCCGATGGCGGTGATCCCCCAGCCGATCAGGATTGCCCCGGCATCGGCGCGGGCCGCCATGTTCTGCGGCAGGGAAAAAATCCCCCCGCCAATCATCGAACCCACCACCAGGGCGATCAACGCACCCAGTCGCAGCTTTTGCGTCGGTTGCGACATTCTTGTCTCCCTTCATTCATTTGTAACAACTATTAACTAAACGCCTGATACCAGACGACGTTTATCAGGTAATACCGAGAAACACTCGTTTATATATAGCGACTGACGCTAACGCCTAGCACGCTAAGACAGTTTTGTGCGCGAATCCTAATAAATCAATTCTGTACTGAAAACAGATGCTGAAAATTTGCCAAAAGCTGAAAAACAACTAGCGTGATAACTCTAAAGTAATAAGACCAATTCCCAACCACATCAGGCAAAAGCCTCTAGGACGGGCTTTTCAGGCGATAGCGTTATGCCTCCAGTTGTTTCATAAGTCATTCATTAACAATGGAATGTGGCCATGCACTGATCTATGTCAGCTGATTGAACAGACAACAGATCTACGCTGTGAACTCTTCTCTCCTGCAATGGAGTCATGCAATGTCTGAAGCTCCCGGAAAACTACGACTAGGTGCACTGGTTGCCTTGGTAGTCGGCTCAATGATTGGTGGCGGGATATTCTCTTTGCCACAAAACATGGCCGCCAGCGCCGACGTCGGCGCGGTACTGATTGGCTGGGCCATCACCGCTGTCGGCATGCTCACCCTCGCTTTTGTCTTTCAAACCCTCGCCAATCGCAAGCCTGACCTGGACGGCGGTGTCTACGCCTACGCCAAGGCCGGATTTGGCGACTACATGGGTTTCTCGTCCGCCTGGGGTTACTGGATCAGTGCCTGGCTGGGCAACGTTGGCTACTTTGTTCTGTTGTTCAGCACCCTCGGGTATTTCTTTCCGGTTTTCGGTGAAGGCAACACGGTGGCGGCGGTGATCGGCGCCTCGGTGCTGCTCTGGGCCGTGCACTTTCTGGTACTGCGCGGGATCAAGGAAGCGGCGTTCATCAACCTGGTGACCACCGTCGCCAAGGTCGTGCCATTGCTGCTGTTCGTGCTGATCGCGATCTTCGCCTTCAAACTGGACATCTTCACCGCCGACATCTGGGGTGTGAAAAACCCGGATCTGGGCAGCGTGATGAACCAGGTGCGCAACATGATGCTGGTTACCGTGTGGGTGTTCATCGGCATCGAGGGCGCGAGCATCTTCTCGGCGCGGGCGGAAAAACGCTCCGACGTCGGCAAGGCTACCGTCATCGGTTTCATCACCGTGCTGCTGTTCCTGGTGCTGGTCAACGTGCTGTCGCTGGGCATCATGACCCAGCCGGAACTGGCCAAACTGCAGAACCCGTCGATGGCCGCCGTGCTTGAGCACGTGGTCGGTCATTGGGGCGCGGTGCTGATCAGCGTCGGCCTGATCATCTCGCTGCTGGGCGCGCTGCTGTCGTGGGTGCTGCTGTGTGCGGAGATCATGTTCGCCGCCGCCAAAGACCACACCATGCCAGAGTTCCTGCGCAAGGAAAACGCCAACCACGTACCGGTCAACGCCCTGTGGCTGACCAACGCGATGGTCCAGCTGTTCCTGATCATCACCCTGTTTTCGGCCAGCACTTACCTGTCGCTGATCTACCTCGCCACTTCGATGATTCTGGTGCCGTACCTGTGGTCGGCGGCCTATGCCCTGCTGCTGGCGGTGCGCGGCGAAAGCTACGAGGGCTTCGCGGCCGAACGACGCAAGGATCTGATTATCGGCGGCATCGCGCTGATCTACGCGGTGTGGCTGCTGTATGCCGGCGGGGTCAAGTATCTGCTGCTCTCGGCCCTGCTCTACGCACCCGGCGCGATCCTGTTCGCCAAGGCCAAGCTGGAACTCAACCAACCGATTTTCACTAACGTCGAGAAGCTGATTTTCGCCGCAGTGGTTGTGGGTGCCCTGGTGGCTGCCTACGGTCTCTACGACGGCTTCCTGACCTTGTAACCCTTGATTTGTAATCTGGAGGATCACTGCAATGACCACGGAAAAAGTTAAGTACGGCGTCCACTCCGAAGCCGGCAAACTGCGCAAAGTCATGGTTTGCTCCCCAGGTCTGGCCCACCAGCGCCTGACCCCGAACAACTGCGATGAACTGCTGTTCGACGACGTGCTCTGGGTCGCCCAGGCCAAGCGCGACCACTTCGACTTCGTGACCAAGATGCGTGAACGCGGGATCGACGTGCTGGAAATGCACAACCTGCTGACCGACATCGTCGCCATCCCTGAAGCGCTGGACTGGATTCTCGAGCGCAAGGTCACCGCCGACTCGGTGGGCCTGGGCCTGATCAGCGAAGTGAAATCCTGGCTGAAGAGCCTTGAGCCGCGACACATCGCCGAATACCTGATCGGTGGCGTGTCCGCCGACGATCTGCCGGACAGCTTCGGTGGCAAGACCATCCAGATGTTCCGCGACTTCCTCGGCCACTCCAGCTTTATCCTGCCGCCGCTGCCGAACACCCAGTTCACCCGCGATACCACCTGCTGGATCTACGGTGGCGTGACGCTGAACCCGATGTACTGGCCGGCGCGACGTCAGGAAACCCTGCTGACCACCGCCATCTACAAATTCCACCCGCAGTTCACCAACGCCGATTTCGAGATCTGGTACGGCGACCCGGACAAGGACCATGGCAGCTCGACCCTTGAGGGCGGCGACGTGATGCCGATCGGCAACGGCGTGGTGTTGATCGGTATGGGCGAACGCTCATCCCGTCAGGCCATCGGCCAACTGGCGCTGAACCTGTTCAAGAACAAAGCCGTGGAAAAAGTCATCGTCGCCGGCCTGCCGAAGTCCCGCGCCGCGATGCACCTGGACACCGTGTTCAGCTTCTGCGATCGCGACCTGGTGACGATTTTCCCGGAAGTGGTCAACCAGATCGTCGCTTTCACCCTGCGTCCTGACGAAAGCAAACAGGGTGGCATCGACATCCGCCGCGAAGAAGGCAGCTTCCTCGACACTGTCGCCGCTGCGCTAAACCTGCCGAAGCTGCGCGTGGTGGAAACCGGCGGCAACAGCTTCGCCGCCGAACGCGAGCAATGGGACGACGGCAACAACGTGGTGGCCGTGGAACCGGGCGTGGTCATCGGCTACGACCGCAACACCTACACCAACACCCTGCTGCGCAAGGCGGGCGTGGAGGTCATCACCATCAGCGCTGGCGAACTCGGTCGTGGTCGCGGCGGCGGCCACTGCATGACCTGCCCGATCATCCGCGACCCAATCGATTACTAAACCTCTGAGCCTTGGCCGCGACTTACAAAGCGCGGCCAGGGGGATAACCGACACCGAAGGAGATCCATCATGGCTTTTAACATCCACAACCGTAACCTGCTCAGCCTGGAACACCACACCCCACGTGAGCTGCGTTACCTGCTCGACCTGTCCCGCGATCTGAAACGCGCCAAGTACACCGGCACCGAGCAGCAACACCTCAAGGGCAACAACATCGCCCTGATCTTCGAAAAAACCTCGACCCGCACCCGTTGCGCGTTCGAAGTGGCGGCCTACGACCAAGGCGCCAACGTCACCTACATCGACCCGAACTCGTCGCAGATCGGCCACAAGGAAAGCATGAAAGACACGGCCCGCGTGCTGGGTCGCATGTACGACGCCATCGAATACCGTGGTTTCAAACAGGAAATCGTCGAAGAGCTGGCGAAGTTCGCCGGGGTGCCGGTGTTCAACGGCCTGACCGACGAATATCACCCGACGCAAATGATCGCCGACGTGCTGACCATGCGTGAACACGCCGACAAGCCGATCCACGAAATCAGCTACGCCTACCTCGGCGACGCGCGCAACAACATGGGCAACTCGCTGCTGCTGGTCGGCGCCAAGCTCGGCATGGACGTGCGCATCTGCGCGCCGAAAGCCCTGTGGCCGCACGACGATCTGGTCGATCGCTGCAAGAAATACGCGGAAGAATCCGGCGCCCGCATCACCCTGACCGAAGACCCGAAAGCCGCAGTCAAAGGCGTCGATTTCATCCACACCGACGTCTGGGTGTCGATGGGCGAGCCGGTTGAAGCCTGGGCCGAACGTATCCAGCAACTGCTGCCGTACCAGGTCAACAAAGAGCTGATGAAAGCCACCGGCAACCCGCGCACCAAGTTCATGCACTGCCTGCCGGCGTTTCACAACAGCGATACCAAGGTCGGCAAACAGATCGCCGAACAGTATCCGCACCTGGCCAACGGCATCGAAGTGACCGACGACGTGTTCGAGTCGCCCGCCTGCATCGCCTTCGAGCAAGCGGAAAACCGCATGCACACGATCAAGGCGATCCTGGTCTCGACCCTGGCTGATCTGTAAACCAATACAGCTCTCACTGACACGACACGGTCACTGTGGGAGCTGGCTTGCCAGCGATAGCGGTGTGTCAGCCAGCGACAATGTTGCCTGATCCACCGCCATCGCGGGCAAGCCCGGCTCCCACAGGGACCGCATTCGTCCTGCGAGCTTTCACTGTTTTCCAGAAGGACATGCACCATGCGTATCGTCGTAGCTCTGGGCGGTAACGCCCTGCTCCGCCGTGGCGAACCGATGACCGCTGACAACCAGCGCGCCAACATCCGCATCGCCACCGAGCAAATCGCCAAGATCCATCCCGGCAACCAACTGGTCATCGCCCACGGCAATGGCCCGCAAGTCGGCCTGCTGTCGCTGCAAGCGGCGGCCTATACCTCCGTCACCCCTTACCCGCTGGACGTGCTCGGCGCCGAAACCGAAGGCATGATCGGCTACATCATCGAACAGGAACTGGGCAACCTGCTGGACTTCGAAGTGCCGTTCGCCACCCTGCTGACCCAGGTTGAAGTGGACGCCAAGGACCCGGCCTTCCAGAATCCGACCAAACCGATCGGCCCGGTCTACGACAAAGCCGAAGCGGAAAAACTCGCCGCCGAGAAAGGTTGGGCCATCGCTCCGGACGGCGACAAGTTCCGTCGTGTGGTGGCCAGTCCACGGCCGAAACGCATCTTCGAGATCCGTCCGATCAAGTGGCTGCTGGACAAGGGCAGCATCGTGATTTGTGCGGGTGGCGGCGGGATTCCGACCATGTACGACGAGCACCGCAACCTCAAGGGCATCGAGGCGGTGATCGACAAGGATCTGTGCTCGTCGCTGCTCGCCGAGCAACTGGAAGCTGACTTGCTGGTGATCGCCACCGACGTCAACGCGGCGTTCATCGACTACGGCAAGCCGTCGCAGAAAGCCATCGCCGAAGCCCACCCGGATGAACTGGAACGCCTCGGTTTCGCCGCTGGCTCCATGGGACCGAAGGTGCAGGCAGCCTGCGAATTCGCGCGCCATACTGGCAAGGTCGCGGTGATCGGTTCGCTCGCGGACATCGAAGCGATCGTCCAGGGCACTGCCGGCACACGCGTCAGCACGGCGAAGCCGGGCATCAGCTATCGATAATTAGAAACTCAAGGGCAGGCCCAGGGGGCTGCCCTTCTCCCATGCCTTGAAAGGAGAAACCCATGGCCATATTCGAACCGGGTCATTTGCACATCGAGCGGCACGCGTTGACCAAGGACGATGTCGATTACGACCTGTGCCTCGACTACCAAGTGTTCACCGATCCCAAAGAAGGCAAAGGGATGCAGTTCACCCTGCACGGCAATATCCAGGGCAAGGACATGAAGGAAACCTTCTTCCTGCCCAAGGACCAGGCCTACAACTTCGCCAGCAACGTGACCAAGATTGCCGAAAAGTACGGCATTCCCAAAACTCACAGCAGCATCGGCTCGCAGCACAAACATTACGACCTGATGTTCGAGGATGTGCGGGTGCAGTTGAATATGAAGTCCGGGGATCCGGTCAAACCGGAACACCTCGAATAACCCGAACCCAGCACATTCCTCCTGTGGGAGCGGGCTTGCTCGCGAAGGCGCCAGGTCAGTCACCATTTATGCTGTCTGACCTGGCGCCTTCGCGAGCAAGCCCGCTCCCACAAGGTATCAGTGTAGCGCTGACAATCGTTGCAGATTTCACCATTGCCCCGCCCCAAGGCATACTTGCCCCCCTCCGCATTCCAGAACACTGAACCGCCCCCATGCGTATCCACGTCAGCTTCATCGACCGCGTCGGCATCACCCAGGAAGTCCTGGCTATCCTCGGTGGGCGCAATCTCAATCTGGATGCGGTGGAGATGATTCCGCCCAACGTCTACATCGATGCACCGACCTTGAGCCCGCAAGTGCTCGAAGAGCTCAAAGATGCGTTGTTCCGGGTGCGCGGCGTGGAGGCCGTGGTGGTGGTCGATATCCTCCCCGGCCAGCGGCGGCATCTGCAGCTTGATGCACTGCTCGCGGCGATGACCGATCCGGTACTGGCCCTCGATAGCGCCGGCAAGGTGCTGCTGGCCAACCCGGCACTGATCGCCCTGTACGGGCGTGAACCGGCGGGGGAAAGTGTCTCTGAGCTGTTCAACGATCCCGGTCTGCTGGAAACCCTGCTCGAACAAGGCTTCCGCCTGCCGCTGCGGGAGATCACCGTCAATGGCCAGACCCTGCTGCTCGACGCCACACCGATCACCGACGCCGGCGCCTTGCTCACGCTGTATCAACCGAACCGCATCGGTGAACAACTCTCGGCATTGCACCATGACCACGCCGAAGGCTTCGATGCGCTGCTCGGCGAATCCCCGGCGATCCGCACGCTGAAGGCCCGCGCGCAACGAGTCGCAGCCCTCGACGCACCGCTGCTGATTCAAGGCGAAACCGGCACCGGTAAAGAACTGGTGGCCCGCGCTTGCCACGCGATCAGTGCGCGGCACAGTGCGCCGTTTCTCGCGCTGAACTGCGCGGCGCTGCCGGAAAACCTCGCCGAGAGCGAACTGTTCGGCTACGCCCCCGGCGCCTTCACCGGCGCGCAACGTGGCGGCAAACCAGGGCTGATGGAACTGGCCAACCAGGGCACGGTATTTCTCGACGAGATCGGCGAGATGTCGCCCTACTTGCAGGCCAAGTTATTGCGCTTTCTGAATGACGGCAGCTTCCGTCGGGTCGGCGGTGATCGCGAAGTGAAGGTCAACGTGCGGATCCTCAGCGCGACCCACCGCGACCTGGAAAAAATGGTCAGCGAAGGTCTGTTCCGCGAAGACCTGTTCTACCGCCTCAACGTGCTCAACGTCGAAGTGCCGCCGCTGCGTGAGCGAGGTCAGGACATTCTGCTGCTGGCGCGTTACTTCATGCAGCAGGCCTGTGCGCAGATTCAGCGTCCGGTCTGCCGCCTCGCCCCCGGCACCTATCCTGCGCTGCTCGGTAACCGCTGGCCGGGCAACGTGCGCCAGTTGCAGAACGTGATCTTCCGCGCGGCGGCGATCTGCGAAAGCAGTCTGGTCGATATCGGTGATCTCGACATCGCCGGCACCTCGGTGGCGCGGCAGACCGACAGCGACGTCGACAGCCTCGAACAGGCCGTCGAGTCCTTCGAAAAATCGCTGCTGGAAAAACTCTACGTCAGCTACCCCTCGACCCGCCAACTGGCCAGCCGCCTGCAGACCTCGCACACGGCGATTGCCCATCGATTGCGCAAATACGGCATTCCGGGCAAGTCTTAAACTCACCGTAAATTCTCCTGTGGGAGCTGGCTTGCCAGCGATGACGTCGGCACATGCACCAATGGTGGTGACTGATCCACCGCTATCGCTGGCAAGCCAGCTCCCACAGAGTTATGTGGTGGATTCGAAATCTGTTCAAAACCGACCTCCATCTGTACTGAAAGCGCTACAGCGGAACGATATCGCTACACCCTCCTCCGATCACCGCTGCGCAAGGCTTTGATCCGCTTCAGCTTTTCTCCCCGCCCCAAGCTGTAGCGATTTCGCTACAGAAGCCCCACACCCATCACAACCAGAAACACATAACCATTTGATTTATATACATAAATACAATCTGGCCGCGTTCTTGCTAAGTAACCGCTCATAAAACCAGGGCTTTCCCGCCCAAGCCTTCCACCGCGTCCACCAGACGAGTCTGGCCCCTTAGGAGTTTCCATGAGCGAGTTGCGTTTTACTGAAGATCACGAATGGCTGCGCACCGAAGCTGACGGCAGCGTTACTGTCGGCATCACCGCTTTCGCGCAGAACGCTTTGGGCGACGTGGTGTTCGTGCAACTGCCTGAGCTGCAGGCTTACGAAAAAGGCGCTGAAGCCGCCACCGTGGAATCGGTGAAAGCCGCCAGCGGCGTGTACATGCCGCTCGATGGTGAAGTTGTGGAAGTCAACCCGGCACTGGACGGCAGCCCGGAACTGGTCAACGAAGATCCGCTGGGCGAAGGCTGGTTCTTCCGCTTTCAGCCAAGTGACGCCGCCGCTGTCGGCAAACTGCTCGATCAAGACGCCTACGACCGCCTGATCAAAGCTCAAGCCGAAGCCTGAGGAGTAACGACATGACCCAAGTAAACCTCGGCACTGCCAACGAATTCATCGCCCGTCACATCGGCCCGCGCGCCGGTGACGAGCAAGCCATGCTCAACAGCCTCGGCTTCGACTCGCTCGAAGCGCTGAGCGCCAGCGTCATCCCGGAAAGCATCAAGGGCACCAGCGTGCTCGGCCTGGACGACGGCCTGAGCGAAGCCGACGCACTGGCGATGATCAAATCCATCGCCGGCAAAAACCAACTGTTCAAGACCTACATCGGCCAGGGCTACTACAACTGCCACACGCCGTCGCCGATCCTGCGCAACCTGTTGGAAAACCCGGCCTGGTACACCGCTTACACCCCGTACCAGCCGGAAATTTCCCAGGGTCGCCTCGAAGCGCTGCTGAACTTCCAGACCCTGATCAGCGACCTCACCGGCCTGCCGATCGCCAACGCCTCGCTGCTCGACGAAGCCACCGCCGCTGCCGAAGCCATGACCTTCTGCAAACGCCTGAGCAAAAACAAGGGCAGCCACCAGTTCTTCGCCTCGATCCACAGCCACCCGCAAACGCTCGACGTGCTGCGCACCCGTGCCGAGCCGCTGGGCATCGACGTGGTGGTTGGCGATGAGCGTGAACTGAGCGACGTCACGCCGTTTTTCGGCGCGCTGCTGCAATACCCGGCGAGCAACGGTGATGTGTTCGACTACCGCGAACTGACCGAGCGCTTCCACGCCGCCAACGCGCTGGTCGCCGTGGCCGCTGATCTGCTGGCCCTGACGCTGCTGACCGCTCCGGGCGAGTTCGGCGCCGACGTCGCTATCGGTTCCGCGCAACGCTTCGGCGTGCCGCTGGGCTTCGGTGGCCCGCACGCGGCCTATTTCTCTACCAAGGATGCGTTCAAGCGCGACATGCCGGGCCGTCTGGTCGGAGTGTCGGTTGACCGCTTCGGCAAACCGGCCCTGCGTCTGGCGATGCAGACCCGCGAGCAACACATCCGCCGCGAGAAGGCCACCTCGAACATCTGCACCGCGCAGGTGCTGTTGGCCAACATCGCCAGCATGTACGCCGTGTATCACGGCCCGAAAGGCCTGACCCAGATCGCCAACCGCGTGCATCACCTGACCGCGATTCTGGCCAAGGGCCTGAGCGCACTGGGCCAGACCGTCGAGCAGACAAGCTTCTTCGACACCCTGACCGTAGCCACCGGCGCACACACCGCCACGCTGCACGACAAGGCACACGCCGCGCAGATCAACCTGCGAGTCATCGATGCCCAGCGTCTGGGCCTGTCGGTGGACGAAACCACCACTCAGGCTGACATCGAAACCCTGTGGGGCCTGTTCGCCGACGGCAAGGCCCTGCCGGACTTCGCTGCGCTGGCCGCGTCGGTGCAAAGCACCATCCCGGCGGCGCTGGTACGTCAGTCGCCAATCCTCAGCCACCCGGTGTTCAACCGTTATCACTCGGAAACCGAGCTGATGCGCTACCTGCGCAAACTGGCGGACAAGGACCTGGCACTGGATCGCACCATGATCCCGTTGGGCTCGTGCACCATGAAACTCAACGCCGCGAGCGAAATGATCCCGGTGACCTGGGCCGAATTCGGCGCCCTGCACCCGTTCGCCCCGGCCGCACAAAGCGCCGGTTATCAGCAATTGACCGACGAACTGGAAGCGATGCTCTGCGCCGCCACCGGTTACGACGCGATCTCGCTGCAACCGAACGCCGGTTCGCAAGGTGAGTACGCAGGCCTGCTGGCGATTCGCGCTTACCACCAGAGCCGTGGCGACGAGCGCCGCGACATCTGCCTGATCCCGTCGTCGGCCCACGGCACCAACCCGGCCACCGCCAACATGGCCGGCATGCGCGTGGTGGTGACCGCGTGCGATGCGCGTGGCAACGTCGATATCGAAGACCTGCGCGCCAAAGCCATCGAGCACCGCGAACACCTCGCGGCGCTGATGATCACCTACCCGTCGACCCACGGCGTGTTCGAAGAAGGCATCCGCGAAATCTGCGGAATCATTCACGACAACGGCGGCCAGGTGTACATCGACGGCGCCAACATGAACGCGATGGTCGGCCTCTGCGCGCCAGGCAAGTTCGGCGGCGACGTGTCGCACCTGAACCTGCACAAAACCTTCTGTATTCCGCACGGCGGTGGCGGCCCGGGCGTCGGCCCGATTGGCGTCAAGTCGCACCTGACCCCGTTCCTGCCGGGTCACGGCCAGATGGCACGCAAGGAAGGCGCGGTCTGCGCAGCACCGTTCGGCAGCGCAAGCATTCTGCCGATCACCTGGATGTACATTCGCATGATGGGCGGCGCCGGTCTCAAGCGGGCTTCGCAACTGGCGATCCTCAATGCCAACTATATTTCCCGTCGCCTCGAAGAGCACTATCCAGTGCTGTACACCGGCAGCAACGGGCTGGTGGCGCACGAATGCATCCTCGACCTGCGGCCGCTGAAAGACAGCAGCGGCATCAGCGTCGATGACGTCGCCAAGCGTCTGATCGACTTCGGCTTCCACGCCCCGACCATGTCGTTCCCGGTCGCCGGCACGCTGATGATCGAGCCGACCGAAAGTGAATCCAAGGAAGAACTGGACCGCTTCTGCGACGCCATGATCCGCATCCGCGAAGAAATCCGCGCAGTGGAAAACGGCACGCTGGACAAGGACGACAACCCGCTGAAGAACGCCCCGCACACTGCTGCGGAACTGGTCGGCGAGTGGACCCACCCGTACAGCCGCGAGCAGGCGGTATACCCGGTGGCGTCGTTGGTCGAAGGCAAATACTGGCCGCCGGTCGGTCGCGTCGACAACGTGTTCGGCGACCGCAACCTGGTCTGCGCCTGCCCGTCGATCGAAAGCTACGCTTAAACGATGGAGGGGCAGGTTTATCTGCCCCTTTCTCCAGAACACCACAAATCCCTGTGGGAGCTGGCTTGCCAGCGATGAGGGTGGATCAGTCTCCATCTCTGTTGCCTGACACATCGCCATCGCTGGCAAGCCAGCTCCCACAAGGAACGCATCAAGCCTGATATTGCGCCAATTCCTATAACAAGAAACCGGAGAACCACTCATGTCGTTAAGCGTGTTCGACCTGTTCAAGATTGGCATCGGCCCTTCCAGCTCCCACACCGTCGGCCCGATGCGTGCCGCTGCGCGCTTCGCCGAAGGCCTGCGCCGCGATGACCTGTTGTTGGCCACCAGCACCGTCAAAGTCGAGCTGTACGGCTCGCTCGGCGCCACCGGCAAGGGGCACGGCAGCGACAAAGCCGTGCTGCTTGGCCTTGAAGGTGAACACCCGGACACCGTCGATACCGAAACCGTCGCCGCACGCCTGCAGGAGATTCGCGGCAATGGCCGGCTGAATCTGCTCGGAGAACACAGCATTGCGTTCAATGAGAAAGAACACCTGGCGATGATCCGCAAACCGTTGGCCTACCACCCCAACGGCATGATTTTTCGTGCCTTCGATGCTGCCGGTATTCAGATCCGCAGCCGCGAGTACTACTCGGTCGGTGGTGGTTTCGTCGTTGATGAAGATGCGGCCGGTGCCGACCGCATCGTCGAAGACGCCACCCCGCTGACCTTCCCGTTCAAAAGTGCCAAGGACTTGCTCGGCCATTGCGCCACCTACGGTCTGTCGATCAGCCAGGTGATGCTGACCAATGAAAGTGCCTGGCGCCCTGAAGCGGAAACCCGCGCTGGTCTGCTGAAAATCTGGCAAGTGATGCAGGACTGCGTTGCCGCTGGCTGTCGCAACGAAGGCATTCTGCCGGGCGGGCTGAAGGTCAAACGCCGGGCGGCGGCGCTGCATCGGCAATTGTGCAAGAACCCGGAATCGGCGCTGCGCGATCCGCTGTCGGTGCTCGACTGGGTCAACCTGTACGCCCTGGCGGTCAACGAAGAAAACGCCAACGGCGGCCGCGTGGTCACCGCGCCCACCAACGGTGCGGCGGGGATTATTCCGGCGGTGCTGCATTACTACATGCGCTTTATCCCGGGTGCGAACGATGACGGCGTGGTGCGCTTTCTGCTGACCGCCGCCGCGATCGGCATTCTGTATAAGGAAAACGCCTCGATCTCCGGCGCCGAAGTCGGCTGTCAGGGTGAGGTCGGCGTGGCCTGCTCGATGGCCGCTGGCGCGTTGTGTGAAGTGCTCGGCGGCAGCGTGCAGCAAGTCGAGAACGCGGCGGAAATCGGCATGGAACACAACCTCGGCCTGACCTGCGATCCGATTGGCGGGCTGGTGCAGGTGCCGTGCATCGAGCGCAACGCCATGGGCTCGGTGAAAGCGATCAACGCGGTGCGCATGGCCATGCGCGGTGACGGGCAACACTTCGTCTCCCTCGACAAGGTCATCCGCACCATGCGCCAGACCGGCGCCGACATGAAAAGCAAATACAAAGAGACCGCCCGTGGCGGTCTCGCGGTCAACATTATCGAATGCTGATTTATGTCCTCGCCCTTGGGGAGAGGACCGCACTTAGCCCCCTCTCCCTCCGGGAGAGGGCTGGGGTGAGGGGCTTTTGATCTTAATCTAAATCTAGCCCCATGCCCCCAAACTCAAACTTTCAAGGAGCCACGCATGTCCACCGAACAACTGTCGAAAACCCCGCTGCACGCTCTGCATATCGAACTCGGCGCCCGCATGGTGCCGTTCGCCGGCTACGACATGCCGGTGCAATACCCGCTGGGCGTGATGAAAGAACACCAGCACACCCGTGAGCAGGCCGGGCTGTTCGATGTCTCGCACATGGGCCAGATCCGCCTGACCGGCGCCAATGCCGCCAAGGCTCTGGAAACCCTGGTGCCGGTGGATATCATCGACCTGCCGGTGGGCATGCAGCGCTACGCAATGTTCACCAACGACAACGGCGGCATCCTCGACGACCTGATGGTCGCCAACCTCGGAAACGACGAGCTGTTCCTGGTGGTCAACGCGGCGTGCAAGGATCAGGACCTGGCGCATCTGCAAAAACACATTGGCGATCAGTGCACCATTACCGAGCTGTTCGAAGCGCGCGCGCTGCTGGCGTTGCAAGGCCCGGCTGCGGTCACCGTGCTGGCGCGCCTGGCCCCTGAAGTCGCAAAAATGACTTTCATGCAGTTCAACCGCGTGCAACTGCTGGGCGTGGATTGCTTCGTCAGCCGTTCGGGCTACACCGGTGAAGACGGTTTCGAAATCTCGGTGCCGGCCGCCGATGCAGAAAAACTCGCCCGCGCCCTGCTGGCCGAACCGGAAGTTCAGGCCATCGGCCTCGGCGCCCGCGACTCGCTGCGCCTGGAAGCCGGCCTGTGCCTGTACGGGCACGACATGAACACCGAGACCACGCCGATCGAAGCCAGCCTGTTGTGGGCAATCTCCAAGCCACGCCGTGCCGATGGCGCGCGGGCCGGTGGTTTCCCGGGGGCAGAGACAGTTTTTGCTCAGCAGCAGAATGGCGTCGCGCGCAAACGCGTCGGTCTGCTGCCACAGGAACGTACGCCGGTGCGTGAAGGCGCAGAAATCGTCAACGACGCGGGCGAAATCATCGGCAGCGTGTGCAGCGGCGGCTTCGGTCCGACCTTGGGCGGGCCGTTGGCAATGGGTTACCTCGACAGCGCTTATGTCACCCTGGATACGCCAGTCTGGGCCATCGTTCGTGGGAAAAAGGTGCAAATGCTTGTAAGCAAAATGCCATTTGTTCCACAACGCTACTATCGTGGTTGATTGACTGTTTCTATAAGTAACGCGATTGCGTTATGCGTGCACTAATGTGTAACGCAATCGCCACAAAAAAGTGCATTTTCTAACATCTGATTCGATTATGAACTTTACTTATAACGTTCGAAAACTTTTGAACAAGCTAATCGTCTAAGCCGCACTAGCAGACTGACTAACTGCCAGCAGGGACAGTAAAACCGGGGCCTTCGCGGGGCTTGTTTTTTCTCCCGTAGTTGGCGTAGAGTTTGTCCACTGTGTTTGCATGGGTCAGCTTGGAATCGTGACCTGGGCAGTAGCCTACAAGTTAGCTACATCCCGCTCGACGTCTTCTTACTCTCCTGCAACCAGCCCCAGTACTCTTTCATGAGAAAGAGGCTGTCATCAATTTATGCGTCAAAGGAAATAAGAAATGTCCCAACGTCAGAGCGGTACCGTCAAGTGGTTTAACGACGAGAAAGGTTTTGGTTTTATCACTCCAGAAAGCGGTCCGGATCTGTTCGTGCATTTCCGCGCTATTCAGGGCAACGGCTTCAAGAGCCTGAAAGAAGGCCAGAAAGTGACCTTCGTTGCTGTGCAAGGCCAGAAAGGCATGCAGGCTGATGAAGTACAAGCAGAAGGTTAATCTTCTGTAACGAAAAAGCCCCTGATATTGATATCAGGGGCTTTTTTGTGCGCGCGAATCCGTAAAATGGCGCTTCATTTTGCGTCCAGAGGCTGCCATGTCGAAGAACCTGCTCACTCCCCAGGGCGACTTTCCTGCTGTTGGCCTCGGCCGGCGCCTGGCCGCGATGTTCTATGACTTCCTGTTGTGCACTGCCCTGCTGATCGTCACCGGATTCGTCTACAAGTTGATCCAGGCAGCGATCATCGGTGAAGAACGCCTGCGTGTGCTGACCGACGCCGGAAAAATGGATGGCGATCCGCTGTATTCCACAGTGTTGCTGTTGGTGCTGTTTGCGTTCTTCGCCAAGTTCTGGACCCACGGCGGGCAGACACTGGGCATGCAGGTATGGGGCATCCGCGTACAGAACGCCGATGGCAGCGCGATCAGCCTGTGGCAGGCGCTGCTGCGCTTCATGGTATCGATCGCTTCGTGGCTGTGCGCAGGGCTTGGATTCTTCTGGTCGCTGTACGACAAGCAGAAGCGCACCTGGCACGACATCTACTCCGATACCCGCGTGGTGCGGATTCCGAAGAAGAGCAAATAACTTCCTGACACCAGATACCAATGTGGGAGCGGGCTTGCTCGCGAAGGCGGTGTATCAGTCACCTTTTGCATCGACTGATACACCGCCTTCGCGAGCAAGCCCGCTCCCACAGTTTTTTGTCTGGCAGAAAGAGCTTAGGCGTTACCCGCCAGCTTCATCCGCGCCGCCTGGGTGAAATCCAGCATGCGCTTCAACGGACGGATCGCCTGCGGAATCAGCGCCGGATCGACAAAGATCTCGTTCGTCCCTTCCTTCAGGCTCTTGAGCGTGCGCTCAAGGGTGTTCATGGCCATCCACGGGCAATGTGCGCAACTGCGGCACGCGGCGCCGTTACCGGCGGTTGGCGCCTCGATGAAGACCTTGTCCGGGCACAGCTGCTGCATCTTGTAGAAGATGCCACGGTCGGTGGCGACGATCAGGGTCTTGTTCGGGAGGCTTTGCGCAGCAGCGATCAACTGACTGGTGGAACCGACGGCGTCTGCCAGTTCGATCACCGAGGTCGGCGACTCCGGATGCACCAGAATCGCGGCGTCCGGATACAGCGCCTTCATGTCTTCGAGCTGCTTGGACTTGAACTCTTCGTGGACGATGCAGGCACCGTCCCACAGCAGCATGTCAGCGCCGGTCTTGCGCTGGATGTAAGTGCCCAGGTGCTTGTCCGGGCCCCAGATGATGGTCTCGCCGTTGTCCATCAGGCTTTCGACGATCTCCAGTGCGCAGCTCGACGTTACCACCCAGTCAGCCCGGGCTTTGACCGCGGCCGAGGTGTTGGCGTACACCACCACCGTGCGCTCCGGGTGCTGATCGCAGAATGCCGAGAACTCGTCCACCGGGCAACCGAGGTCCAGCGAGCAGGTCGCGTCCAGGGTCGGCATCAGCACGCGTTTTTCCGGGTTGAGGATCTTCGCGGTCTCGCCCATGAACTTTACGCCGGCGACCACCACGGTCTTGGCCGGGTGAGCGTTGCCGAAGCGCGCCATTTCGAGGGAGTCGGACACACAGCCGCCGGTTTCTTCGGCCAGGGCCTGAATCACCGGATCGCAATAGAAGTGGGCCACCAGCACCGCGTCCTGAGCCTTGAGCTCGGCGGCGATGGCGGAACGGTAGTAGGCCTCTTCCTCGGCAGTCAGCGGTTTGGGCTGTTTGGCATCGAGGTGGGCTTGAACCAGAAGGCGTTCGGAAATCTGCGTCATGTTCGCAAGACCTGCAGGCGCTTTCGCGCGAAAGTCGAGTATACACCCGGCTCCGGACCACTTGAGGGTACCGCCGGGAGAGTGAGTATTATCAGGCACGGACAGCGTTGAAGCTGCGCAAGGCTACAGAATATCCCGTTGATACAAAAGATGATTCTGACCTGTGTCAGCGCAGGCAACGATCAAGGGAGAGGTGCCTGAATCGCAGGCAAAAAAAAACCCGGAAATCCTCACTTTCGTGGGCCTTCCGGATTTTCTAAACCGCCAAATATGGTGGGTCGTGTGGGATTCGAACCTACGACCAATTGGTTAAAAGCCAACTGCTCTACCAACTGAGCTAACGACCCGCTGTGTGGTGGCGCGTATAATACTGATTTTTAAGGACTATTCAACACCTTTTTGAAAAAAATCAAAAATAAGGTGTTGGATCGCTTACACCGGCCGCTGCGAAGCCTTCTGCACGCAGGCGGCAGCTGTCGCATTTGCCGCACGCACGGCCGTCATCGTCCGCCTGATAGCAGGAAACTGTCAGGCCGTAATCCACGCCCAGCTTCACGCCCGCCTGGACGATCTGCGCCTTGCTCAGGTTCTGCAGCGGTGCCTGGATGCGGAAACCGTTGCCTTCCACGCCCGCTTTGGTCGCCAGGTTGGCCATGCGCTCGAACGACTCGATGAACTCCGGACGGCAATCCGGGTAACCGGAATAGTCCACCGCGTTGACACCGATAAAGATGTCACGCGCGCCAAGCACTTCAGCCCAGCCCAGTGCCAGCGACAGGAACACCGTGTTGCGCGCCGGCACGTAGGTCACCGGGATGCCCTCGCCCAGCTCTTCCGGGATGTCGATGCTGGTGTCGGTCAGCGCCGAGCCGCCCATGCCGTTCAGGTTCAGGCCGATCACTTTGTGCTCGACCACACCCAGATCGCGGGCGACGCGCGCTGCGGCATGCAGCTCTGCATGGGAGCGCTGGCCGTAATCGAAACTCATGGTGTAGCAGGCGAAACCTTCGGCTCGGGCCATCGCCACGACCGTGGCCGAATCCAGACCGCCCGACAGTAAAATCACTGCACGCTGTTCGGTGGTGTTCAGTTGTTCAGTCATCTCAGCGCCCCGGCTCGTCATTCCAAAGATACTTGTGCAGCTGTAATTGCAGACGCACCGGCAGGTTGTCTGCCACCACCCAGTCCGCCAGATCCCTGGCATTGAGGTCATGATGACTTGGGGAAAACAGCACTTCACCCGCACGTTGATCGAGACCGTACTGGATCAGTTTGGAAACCGCCCAGTCATAGTCGTCCCGCGAGCAGATGACAAACTTCACCTGATCGTTGGGCGTCAACAGTTCGATGTTTTCGTAGCGGTTGCGGTGCGCCTCCTTGGAGTCCGGCGTCTTCAAGTCGACTACGCGACTGACGCGCGAATCTACCGCCGAGATATCGAGTGCACCACTGGTTTCCAGTGACACTTCGTAACCGGCATCACACAATTGCTTGAGCAACGGGATGGCATTGGGCTGCGCCAGCGGTTCACCGCCGGTCACGCAGACGTAGCGCGGGCGAAACCCGGCCACTTGTTCGAGGATATCGTCGAGGGTGCGGATCGTACCGCCGCTGAACGCGTAGGCGCTGTCGCAGTATTGGCAACGCAATGGGCAACCGGTCAGGCGCACAAAAACCGTGGGCAGCCCGGCAGTCCGCGTTTCCCCCTGCAACGAGTAGAAAACTTCGGTAATTCTCAATGTGTCTTGCATAGTCGCCACGGGCGTAACAGCTAAACAGGCTGTCCGCCTCCGTCAGGCACTTCAGGCAACCCCGCCAACGCGTAGATCACCAGAAGCGTGTTTCAGAAAAAGGGCGTGAATTCTAACGAATAAACCCGCGACAAGCGCGGGTTTGTTCCAAACGGGTCAAACACACTTACATGCGTTGCAGATCGCGTTGGGCCAACTGAGCAGCGGAGGTCCCCGGGTATTGGGAAACCACCTGTTGCAAAATGCCTTTGACCTTGTCGGTGTGACCGAGGCGGCGCTCTACATCAGCCAGCTTGTACAGCGAATCCGGCACTTTGGCGTGCTTGGGATAAAGCTGCGACACCTTGGCGAAAGCCTGACCTGCACCTTGCAGATCGCCCTTGGCCAGGTTCACTTCGCCCAACCAGTACTGGGCATTGCCCGCGTATTGGCTGTTCGGGTATTTGCGCAGGAATGCCGAGAAAGCCTGGCTGGCCTTGTCGAAATCCTTGGCTTTGATCAGGTCGAAAGCGGCATCGTAATACAGCTTTTCCTTGGCCGGATCACCCGGTTCGCTACTTGCAGCAGGTGCCTGGGCGGCAGCAGCCCCGGCGCCAGCGGCAGCACCGGCAGCAGCACTTGCATCGCCACCGGCAGAAGAATTCTCAGGAGTCGCGGCAGGTGCAACACCGGATCCTATGCGCCGATCAAGATCCTGGTATCGCTCCAGGGATTCCTGTTTCATGCGCGCAACCTGATTCTGCAGTTCTTCGATCACACCTTGCTGGCGCGATATCTGATCCTGCATCTGTTGCAGTTGGTTGAACAGCATGCCCTGTGCCGAGGCAGGGGCCGAAGCCGCTCCCCCGGCATAGGCGCCGTTCGTACCGTAACCCGCAGGCGGATAACTGCTCCCGCTATTGTTATAACCGGAGTTGTCATCGACCACAGGAACCGCAGCCCACGCCGCAAGCGGCGCGAGGCTGAGAGCCAGAACAGTTACAGCACGACGGCACGTTCGCATATCGAATTACTTACGCAGTTCGACGCGACGGTTTTGAGCCCAGGACTGCTCGTCGTTGCCAGTAGCAACTGGACGCTCTTCGCCGTAGGAAACCAGTTCCAGCTGAGCTGGGGAAACACCTTGCAGTACCAGGTAGCGCTGAACGGCTTTCGCACGACGCTCGCCCAGTGCCATGTTGTACTCACGAGTACCACGTTCGTCGGTGTTGCCTTCCAGAACAACGCGAGCGCCGTTTGCTTTCAGGTCTTTGGCGTGAACGTCCAGAGCGCGCATGGCTTCTGGCTTCAGGTCCGAGCTGTCGTATTCGAAGTAGAAGGTGGTGATTGCGCGCAGAGCAGCTTCTTCGCTCAGGGAACCGTCAACGGCACCAGTGTTTGCGCCGTAACCAGCGTTTGGATCAACAGCGCCTTCACCGGCGTTGTCGCCGCCTTTGGACGAGCAACCTACAGCTACAGCCATGGCCAGAGCCAGCGCAGCAAATTTACCAAACTTCAGCATTTCCATCGTGAAACTCCTAATGAACCCCAGTGTGTTAAGTAAAACGTAAAGCGCCGCGTCAGTTCAGGTAAGGGGACCAGGACGGTTCTCTGACTTCGCCTTGTGCGGTAGGAAGCGGGAGCCTCACGCGTCCATTAATGGACACGAGCATCAAGACTCCCCGGCCCTGCTGGCGGGTGGCGTAGATTACCATGGTGCCGTTGGGCGCAACAGTAGGTGACTCGTCCAGAGTGCTATCAGTGAGGATCTTTACACTACCTCGCTGCAAATCCTGGGCCGCCACCTTGAAATTGGTGAAACCATCCTGGCGATGAATCATCACCAGCGTCTTTTCATCAGCCGACAGCTTCGGGTTGGCGTTGTAGTTGCCAATGAACGTCACACGCTCGGCACCGCCGCCGCTGGCGCTGGTTTTGTAGATCTGCGGCTTGCCACCACGGTCCGAGGTGAAGTAGATGGTCGAACCATCCTTGCCCCAGTACGGTTCGGTGTTGATGCCAGGACCTGCAGTCACGCGAGTGATCTGACGCGAACCCAGGTTCATCACATAGATATCCGGGTTGCCGTCTTTCGACAGTACGAAAGCCAGGCGATTACCATCTGGCGACCAGGCTGGCGCGCCGTTCAGGCCTTCGAAGTTGGTGATCTGCTCACGGCGACCGGTGTCGATGTTCTGCATGAAGATCCGTGGACGCTTCTGCTCGAACGACACGTAGGCGATGCGCTTGCCATCCGGTGCGAAACGCGGCGACAGAATCGGCTCGCGCGATTGCAGCAGAGTCACGGCACGGGCACCGTCGTAGTCCGAACGCTGCAGGGTGTAGCGAGTGTTCTTCTCGGAGAAACGCTCGGCTGTCACGTACAGCAGACGGGTCGAAAACGCACCTTTGATACCGGTGAGTTTTTCGAACGACTGGTCAGAGATGAAGTGCGCCATGTCACGCAGTTGCTCGGTGGTACCGGAAACACTGCCGTCAGCCACTTTCTGCTCGGTGGCCACGTTGAACAGTGCCCATTGCACCTGCAGACGACCGCCCGCAGGAGCAATGCTGCCGACCATCATGTATTGAGCACCCACCGCCTTCCAGTCACGGAAGATGATTTCGCTCGGCTGGCTTGGCTGGCTGATCATGTTTTGCTTTGGAATCGGCGAGTAGTAGCCCGAGTTCCGCAAATCGTTACCAATGATTTCGGCCATGTCGTCCGGCAGCACGGCACCGCCCTGCATACCGAACGGTACGACGGCGATCGGGGTGGCCCGATCGCTGCCGCTGGTGACCAGAATGTTCTTTTCATCAGCCATCGCGATCCCTGCCATGCAGCAGATCACGACCAGCATTCCTCGAAGAAGGTTTCTCACAAGGCTAGATCCTCAGGTGTGAATGTCATCTTGAATGAACGATACGGAGCGAAATCGCTCGGCTTCATTCCCTGCATTTCTGTCAAACGTCCAATATTCTTCACTGCCGCAACTGCCGACGCATCGAACGGACCATCGCCACTGGACTTGGCCACGCTGACCGAAGTCACCGTACCGTCCGGCAACATGCCAATTTGCAGCACGACCGTCATGCCTTTGCGTGCCGAAGGCGGACGCGCCCAACCTTCCGCTGCTCGCGCACGAATCAGGTCATCGAAACTGCCCGCGACTTCGTCACCCTGTTCATCGGCCAAGGCCTGCTGACGCTGTGGCGTGTCGGAAAGCAAATCTGCCAGGGCCTGAGCCTTTTTCTCTTCAGCGGATTTACGTGCCGCTTCCTGCGATTTCTTCTTCGCAGCATCGGCAGCAGCTTTCTTCTTCGCTTCGTCGGCGACTTTCTTCTTCGCCTCTTCAGCTTCAGCTTTTTTCTTGGCGTCTTCGGCGGCTTTCTTCTTCGCGTCTTCGACGATCTTCTTCTTGGCTTCTTCAGCGGCCGCTTTCTTGGCCTCTTCTTCAGCCGCCTTCTTGGCTTCTTCTTCGGCTTTCTTCTTGGCTATATCAGCCAATTGTTTCTCTTCTGCCTTCTTGGCCTCGGTTTTCTTCGCATCGTCGGCTTTCTTGGCTTCATCAGCCTTTTTCGCCTCGTCCGCTTTCTTCGCCTGATCGGCCTTCTTGGCTTCCTCGGCCTTTTGAGCCGCTTCTTCTTTCTTTTGTTCCGCAGCCTTCACCGCTTCCTGCTCGACCTTTTTCTGTTCCATCTGCTCGACTTCGGTCTGGCGCGCGGCGGATTTCTTCGCCTCACCCGCAATCTTCTGATTGGTCTGGGTGGTTGCCTGACTTTTCGATTTCAACTGGTACAGGGTCGCCTGGACAATCGGCTTGGCCGGCGGCAACTCGGGTGTAAAGGCGAAACTGACGAACAGCATGCCGAACACCAGCACGTGCAGGACAATCGCCAGAACACTAGGCCAGAAGTAGCTTTCCGAGGCGGACGGCTCTCGCTGTTGCTGCATCAGGGGGCCTCGGTAATCAAACCAACATTACCGACCCCGGCTTTCTGCAACCCGCCCATGGCACCCATCACGGCGCCGTAGTCGACCGACTTGTCGCCTCGGATAAAGACCTGGGTTCGCTTGCCGCCTTCAGTGCCGGCGCGAATGATCTTGGTCACCGCGTCAGTCATCTGCGGCAGGGTCATTGCCCTGTCCTGCTGCTTTTCGGTATCGACTTCGCTGCCAAGGTTCCAGTAGTAGGTCTTGTCAGCCTTGATCGAAATGGTCAGCACCTGAGTGTTGTTGTCCTGCGGCAAGGCTTCGCTGGAAACCTTGGGCAGATCCACTTTCACGCCCTGATTGAGTATCGGCGCGGTCACCATGAAGATAACCAGCAGCACCAGCATCACGTCGATGTATGGCACCACGTTCATCTCGGCGACCGGCTTGCGCTTGTTTCGGGCTCGAGCGATTAAAGCCATCGGGAAATACCTGCTTATTCTTCGCTGGTGTGCACTTTGCGGTGCAGGATCGCCTGGAACTCATCGGCGAAGGTGTAGTAGCGGCTCAGCAAGGTTTCGCTGCGGGCAGAGAAACGGTTGTAAGCGATAACGGCCGGGATCGCGGCGAACAGGCCGATCGCGGTGGCGATCAGGGCTTCGGCGATGCCCGGGGCCACAGTGGCCAGGGTCGCTTGCTGGGCGCTGGCCAGACCGCGGAAGGAGTTCATGATGCCCCACACGGTACCGAACAGACCGATGTACGGGCTGACCGAACCAACGGTGGCGAGGAACGGCAGGCTCTGCTCCAGCTTCTCTTCCTCACGGGAGATGGCAACGCGCATGGCACGGGCCACACCTTCCATCACCGCTTCCGGGTCGACGCCTGGCTGCTGACGCAGACGGGAGAATTCCTTGAAACCGGCACGGAAGATCTGCTCTACGCCCGAATCCGGATCAGGGTTGCTGCCGGCCTGACGGTACAGCTTGGACAGATCGATACCCGACCAGAAGCGCTCTTCGAAGCTCTCCAGGGCGCGTCGACCGGCACGCAGCAGATTGCTGCGCTGAAAGATCATGATCCATGAGGTCACCGATGCGGCCACCAGGGTCAACATTACCAACTGCACCACGATGCTGGCATTGCTGACCAGGCTCCACATGGAGGAATGGTCGACGACGTTAGCTTCCACGCTTTATCTCCTGCTTTGAGTGTGTACCCGTGCCGCCCGCGTCGGCAAAGGCCGCACGCAAGGATTCGGGCATGGCCCGGGGTTTCAAACTGTCGGTGCGCACGCAGGCCACCAGAAACTGCCCTTCACAGAGCAGCACATTATCCGTGGCCCGCCTGACCTGCTGTTTAAAGCGCAGGCTGGCACGGTTCAATTCGATTACATCAGCGCTTACCAGCAGTTCATCGTCCAGTCGCGCCGGCGCGTGGTAGCGCGCTTCGCTGGAATGCACGACAAACAACAGGTCCTCCCCGGCCAGTTCCGACTGGGCAAAGCCCAGCGTCCGGAGCCGCTCGGTTCGAGCCCGTTCCATAAACTTGAGGTAATTAACGTAATACACGATGCCGCCCGCATCGGTGTCCTCGTAATAAACGCGACAACGATGTGCGAACGGCTCAAGCCCGTTTTGCGCGCGCATACTCTAGTGCTTACTCCTCGGGTTGCCAATCCGGCCAGGCAACTGTTTTTTCAGTGTTTAAGGCTTTACCGCAAAAGTACCGTCCTGTGACAGTACAAACGCTGAATAAATCGCCAAAAAATGTGTATCAATCGTCCACGGCATCGAGAAACTCGTCTGCCACAGGCATTTCACCCATTCGTGACGGAATGTTTAAACCGAAATGCAGGTACGCATGCCGTGTCACCACCCTGCCCCGTGGCGTACGCATGATGTAACCCTGTTGAATCAGGTACGGCTCCAGCACATCTTCGATGGTATGGCGCTCTTCACTGATCGCCGCCGCCAGACTGTCGATGCCCACCGGACCGCCATCGAACTTCTCGATCATGGTCAGCAGCAGGCGCCGGTCCTGATGGTCGAAACCGTGTTCATCGACGTCCAGCAGGTTCAACGCCAGATCGGCAACCGACTTGGTGATATGGCCCTTGGCCCGGACTTCGGCAAAATCGCGCACCCGCCGCAGCAGACGGTTGGCGATCCGTGGCGTACCACGGGCTCGACGAGCGATTTCGAAGGAACCCTCCGGATCCAGCGGCAGACCGAGAATCGCCGCCGACCGACTTACAATCGTCGCCAGATCCGCTGTGCTGTAGAACTCAAGACGCTGGACGATACCGAAGCGGTCACGCAACGGGTTGGTCAGCATGCCGGCACGAGTAGTAGCGCCCACCAGAGTGAACGGTGGCAGATCCAGCTTGATCGAGCGCGCCGCCGGCCCTTCGCCGATCATGATGTCGAGCTGGAAGTCTTCCATGGCCGGGTACAGCACTTCTTCAACGATGGGCGACAGACGATGGATTTCGTCGATGAACAACACGTCGTGCGGTTCCAGATTGGTCAGCAGTGCCGCCAGATCTCCCGGACGCTCAAGCACCGGACCGGACGTGCTCTTGATCGACACGCCCATTTCCTGGGCAATGATGTTGGCCAGCGTGGTTTTACCCAGACCCGGCGGGCCGAAGATCAACGTGTGATCCAGCGATTCACTGCGACCACGCGCCGCCTGGATGAACAGTTCCATCTGCTCGCGCACGGTCGGCTGGCCAATATAGTCGGCCAGACTGACCGGGCGAATGGCCCGATCCTGGACTTCTTCGCGCTCGCGCGGGCTGTGCGCGGCGGCGATCAGACGATCAGCTTCAATCACTTAAATCATTCCCTTCAGGGCGCGGCGGATCAGGTCTTCACTGCTCAAATTCTTGTCCTTGATGGCGGTAATCGCCTTGCTCGCTTCCTGCGGCTTGTAGCCCAGGGAAATCAGCGCGCTGACCGCATCGTTTTCAGCGGTGTTGACCGGCGCCGGGCCGTCCGGCTGATTCGGCACCAGGGCGAACATGGCCGGCGAGGTTTCCCAGGCCTTGAAGCGATCCTTGAGTTCAACCAGCAGGCGCTCAGCAGTTTTCTTGCCGACCCCCGGGACCTTGGTCAGCGCCGAGGTGTCCTGGGATTGCACGCAGCGAATCAGTTCATCGACTTCCAGGCTCGACATCAAGGCCAAGGCCAGTTTCGGCCCGACACCATTGAGACGGATCAACTCGCGAAAAAAGTCTCGCTCACGCTTGCCGGCGAAACCATAGAGTAACTGCGCGTCTTCGCGTACGACCAAATGGGTGTGCAGCGTCAGCGGTTCACCGACCGACGGCAAGCGATAAAGGGTGGTCATGGGCACTTCCAACTCATACCCGAGGCCGTTTACATCCAGAATCAGGTGCGGCGGCTGTTTCTCAGCCAGGGTGCCGCGCAAGCGTCCAATCACGTTTCAGATCCTTGAGCGTTGGCCAGCCGTGGGCTGGCGACAGATGGAAGGCGGGAATCGGGCCGACGACCCAGGCGCGAAATCCGCATTCCGCAAAAATGATTGCTGATGCTATCAGAGACGCAGGCGCCCGCCACGACTGCGTGCGGTTCCCAGGCCATGCGGCAGCAGGCTGGAACGGGTGTGCGCGTGACAAATCGCGATGGCCAGGGCATCCGAGGCATCGATCTGCGGTTTGCTGGTCAGCTTGAGCATGTGCATGACCATCATCTGCACCTGTTCTTTATTGGCGGCGCCGGTGCCGACCACGGCTTGCTTGACCTGGGTGGCGGTGTATTCGGCAATCTCCAGGCACTCTTCAGCGCCAGCCACAATGGCGGCGCCGCGAGCCTGCCCGAGCTTGAGCGCCGAGTCGGCGTTTTTCGCCATGAACACTTTTTCGATGCCCATGGTCACCGGGCCATAGGTCTGAATGATTTCACGCACGCCGCGATAAACGATTTGCAGCCGCTCATGCAGCTCGCCGGCGCCGGTGCGGATGCAACCCGACGCCACGTAGATGCAGCCGCCGCGGCCGGTATCGCGAACAATCCCGTAACCGGTGATGCGCGAGCCGGGGTCGATACCCAGAATTAAAGTCATAACGCCTGCGGAGTCGGTAAAAACAAGAAATTCATAACAGCGAATATCCAATGTGGGAGCGGGCTTGCTCGCGAAGGTGGTGTGTCATTCAGCATTAATGCTTGCTGATACGCCGCCTTCGCGAGCAAGCCCGCTCCCACATTGAAGCCTAGTCGCTCTTAACCGAGCTGAGCGGCCACATCTTCGGGAATGTCTGCGTTGGAGTAGACGTTCTGCACGTCATCCAGATCCTCGAGCATGTCGATCAGCTTGAGCACCTTCTCCGCGCCTTCCAGATCCAGTTCGGCGCTGGTGGTCGGCTGCATGACGATTTCTGCGTCGTCACCCTTGAACCCGGCCGCTTCCAACGCGTTACGCACCGCGTAGAAGCTGGTGAACGAGGTGAACACGTCGATCGAGCCGTCTTCATGGCTGACCACGTCGTCGGCATCCGCTTCCAGCGCCGCCTCGGTCAGGGCGTCTTCGTCGACGCCCGGGGCGAAGCTGATCTGCCCTTTGCGTTCGAACAGGTACGCAACCGAACCGTCGGTACCAAGGTTGCCGCCACACTTGCTGAACGCATGGCGCACGGCAGCTGCGGTACGGTTGCGGTTGTCGGTCATGCACTCGACCATCACCGCCACGCCGCCCGGGCCGTAACCTTCATAGGTCAGCTCTTCAACGTTGTCCGCTTCGGTCGCACCGGCGCCACGCGCAACGGCGCGGTCGATGATGTCGCGGCTCATGTTCGCACCGAGGGCCTTGTCCAGGGCCAGGCGCAGACGCGGGTTGGAACCCGGATCGCCGCCGCCCTGACGGGCCGCAACGGTCAGCTCACGGATCCACTTGGTGAAGATCTTGCCTCTCTTGGCATCCTGACGTTCTTTGCGGTGCTTGATGTTCGCCCACTTGGAATGACCTGCCATAACTCGCTCCGAATTCTCTTGAAACGTTGCCCGCCCTGCTCACGCAGTGGCCAGCAAACAAAAAATCTCGACCTGCTCTCTATAGAAAGAAAAAAGGCGCATCCGAAGATGCGCCTTCAGGCCCGTCTTACTCAGCCTTTGGCGTTTCGCGCAAACGAATGTGCAGCTCGCGCAGCGCCTTGGCATCCACCACACCCGGCGCTTGCGTCATGACGTCCGCAGCACTCTGGGTTTTCGGGAAGGCGATCACTTCACGGATCGACTGGGCGCCGGTCATCAGCATCACCAGACGGTCCAGACCGAAGGCCAGACCACCGTGCGGCGGTGCACCGTACTTCAGCGCGTCGAGCAGGAAGCCGAACTTCTCTTCCTGTTCCGCTTCATTGATACCCAGCAGACGGAACACCGCTTGTTGCATTTCCTTGCGGTGGATACGGATCGAACCGCCACCCAGCTCGGTACCGTTCAGCACCATGTCGTAGGCGCGGGACAGAGCGCCGGCCGGATTGGCTTCCAGCTCTTCAGGGGAGCACTTCGGTGCGGTGAACGGGTGGTGCAGCGCCGAGAAGCTGCCGTCGTCGTTTTCTTCGAACATCGGGAAGTCGACGACCCACATTGGCGCCCACTTGCAGGTCAGCAGATCGAGGTCGTGGCCGAGCTTGATACGCAGCGCACCCAGGGCTTCGCTGACGATCTTGGCCTTGTCGGCACCGAAGAACACGATGTCGCCGTCAACCGCGCCGACGCGATCGAGGATCACGTTGAGGTTGGCTTCAGGGATGTTCTTCACGATCGGCGATTGCAGACCTTCAACACCGGCAGCGCGCTCGTTGACCTTGATGTACGCCAGGCCCTTGGCACCGTAGATGCCGACGAACTTGGTGTAGTCGTCAATCTGCTTGCGCGGCATGCTCGCCCCGCCTGGAACGCGCAGTGCAGCGATACGGCATTTCGGATCGTTGGCCGGGCCGCTGAACACCTTGAATTCGACTTCTTTGAGTTGGTCGGCAACGTCGACCAGTTCCAGCGGGTTACGCAGGTCCGGCTTGTCGGAACCGTAACGACGCATGGCTTCTTCAAAGGTCATGTGCGGGAATTCGCCGAATTCCAGATCCAGCACTTCCTTGAACAGGTTGCGGATCATGCCTTCGGTCAGGCCCATGATGTCTTTTTCGTCGAGGAAGCTGGTCTCGATGTCGATCTGAGTGAACTCAGGCTGACGGTCGGCACGCAGGTCTTCGTCGCGGAAGCATTTGGCGATCTGGTAGTAACGGTCGAAACCGGCAACCATCAGCAGTTGCTTGAACAGCTGAGGCGATTGCGGCAGCGCGAAGAACGAACCGGCGTGAGTACGGCTCGGCACCAGGTAGTCGCGGGCGCCTTCCGGGGTAGCACGGGTCAGAATCGGCGTTTCCACGTCGAGGAAACCGTTCTCGTCGAGGAAGCGACGGATGCTGGTGGTCATGCGCGAACGCAGACGCAGCTTCTCGGCCATTTCCGGACGACGCAGGTCCAGGAAGCGGTAGCGCAGGCGGGTTTCTTCGCCGACGTCGGAGTATTCGTTGAGCGGGAACGGCGGGGTTTCCGACTCGTTCAGCACTTCCAGCTCGTAGCCCAACACTTCGATCATGCCCGACGCCATGTTGGCGTTGGTCGCACCGGCCGGACGCAGACGCACCTTACCGGTGATTTTCACGACGTATTCGCTGCGCACGCGATCGGCGGCGGCGAAGCTCTCGGCGCGATCCGGATCGAACACCACCTGAGCCAGACCATCACGATCACGGATATCGAGGAAAATCACCCCGCCGTGGTCGCGACGACGGTGAACCCATCCGCAAAGGGTAATTTCCTGGCCTTCCAGGCTTTCGTTCAGTTGGCCGCAATAATGGCTGCGCATCATGGTAGTGGTTTCGCTTCTCGTAATTCGAAATTCGGTGGAGATCCCGTCGCACTCAAGCACTGCGAAATCTCACGCGTGTCGTTCGACCTGGGCCTGAACCCTAGTCAGATTTGTCGCCACCGGCCAGATTCTTCTTGGCTCCGGTCTTGAAATCGGTTTCGTACCAACCGCTGCCGCTGAGGCGAAAACCCGGCATGGACAGCTGTTTCTTGAGCTCTGGCGCCTGACAGGCAGGGCAGTCGACCAGCGGTGCCTCGCTGATCTTTTGAATGGCTTCCAACTGATGACCACAGGAAGCACATTGATAATCGTACATCGGCATGGGGGTGTCTCGGCGATCAGATTGCCACCGCGCGCAGGGCTTTGCGGCGAAAGAGCGGGATTATATCCATTAAATGCGGGCTGTGCAGCCGTAAGACTGCACAGCCCGCCACGTCATTTCAAGTATTGCCCGTTCAGGGCATGACGGCCGCCGGAGTATCGCGCAGGCCATTCATCACGCACACCACCCGTACCAGACCACTGAAGTTTTTCACCCCGCCGTGGCGCAGGTGCACTTCGCGGTCCACATGTGACAGCAGCGTGCTGACCGAACAGCCGTTGTGCCCGGCCATGTCACCAAGAATGTTCCAGTAAACCTGCTCGAGCCTCAAGCAAGTGGCAAAGCCGTTCAAACGCACTGATCTGGCCAGCGGCCGGATCAGCTCAAAATCGAAATCGCTGACAAACGGATCGAACTTCATTTCCCGTTGCGAACCGACATGCTCGCATCGCCTGTCTCCACCTACCATATCGCTGACACTCCTTTGTCATCGCTGCTTTTATAAAGACAACATCCTGTGCCTTCATAAAAACGCAGACGCAAAGTCAGCGCCAGATGACTAGTTGCCCAGCAGCGTAGGATAAGCCGACATGTTCAGTAAGATTTGAAACAGTATGCGGACATCCACACCTGCGGACGTCCGCGCACCGAACTATCAGGCCTCGAGCAACGCGCGCAACATCCACGCGGTCTTCTCATGCACCTGCATGCGCTGGGTCAGCAAGTCGGCCGTCGGCTCGTCACTGACCTTGTCCAACAGCGGGAAGATGCCGCGAGCGGTGCGAGTGACCGCTTCCTGGCCATCGACCAACTGCTTGATCATGTCCTCGGCACTTGGCACCCCGACTTCTTCTTTAATAGAGGAGAGACGCGCGTAAGTCGCGTAGGCACCCGGCGCAGGAAAACCCAGAGCGCGGATACGCTCGGCGATCAGATCCACCGCCAGCGCCAGCTCGTTGTATTGCTCTTCGAACATCAGATGCAGGGTCCTGAACATGGGACCTGTGACGTTCCAGTGGAAGTTATGGGTTTTCAGATACAGCACGTAGGTGTCCGACAGCAGCCGCGACAGCCCCTCGACGATGGACTTGCGATCTTCTTCACTGATACCGATATCGATTGCCATGTTTACCCCCTAAGGCGATTGAATTCATCCAACAGGTGCAGACCCACTCTAGCAAGGCAGCCGCCACCTCGCAGCCGACAATCTTCACTCGCCATGCGACAAATCGACCGGGCACGTGCCGCTGGCCGGGGTAATTTGAGTAGCTGCAGGCTTTGCTGTTAAATAGGCAGTGTGTCGCTACGCCCCATTTTTCGGGGGTGTCGCGCATAGGCTGATGCCGGGCACGTGTCCAACGCCTCTTTATTGTTCCGAAGCGAACCGTGCGCCTTCAGCTCTTCCTTGTGAGCCGTCATAACGTGAGCCAATCAAAATGTTGAAAATCGTCCACCTGCTAATGGGCGCAGCGGCCTTGCTGCTGTCGTTCATACCTAGCTTGAAATCCGAAGCCGTTCCTTACCTGCAACAACCCGATGCACTTTACCTGGCCTTTTTCGGCCTGCTGAATCTGGTCATCGCTCCAGTGATTCCTTACTGGAACAAAGGCCCGCGCCAGCATCTGCAAAATCTGGTCAGCGCTCTTCTCGTGCTGACTGTCGTCCTGCAAACCCTGACCCTGATCGCACCGATGCCAGTCATCGCCGGTCAACCGGCGGTGTTGTTCAGCCTGGTGATCGCTCTGGTTGCCGTGGTCCTGCATCTGGCCATCAGCTTCTACAAGTCTTCACCGGCCGCCGCACCGACTACCTATGACATGAGCAACCGCGATACCGGTACCGTCAAGTGGTTCAACACCTCCAAAGGCTTCGGCTTTATCTCCCGGGATTCCGGCGATGATATTTTCGTGCACTTTCGTGCAATCCGTGGCGAAGGCCATCGCGTACTGGTCGAAGGCCAGCGCGTGGAGTTCTCGGTGATGAATCGGGACAAAGGCCTGCAAGCCGAGGACGTGATCGCCGCCCTGCCGCGTCGCTGATCCAAGGCAATAAAAAACCGCGAACAGCCAGGCTGCTCGCGGTTTTTTTACGCCTGCATAAAGGTGTTGGCATCAGTAATGCGGTGGTGGCGCCTCTTCCTCGAAAGAATCGAACTGCCCGACCATCTCCTCCTGACGCTTGAGCAACGCCGCCATTTGCAACTGCAGGCGCTCGATCACCCGCTGCTGCGCCACCAGTTCGTCGTTCAACGCCTGAATGGTGTCATCCTGAAAAGCCAGACGGCTTTCCAGATCGGTGACGCGTTCTTCAAGGTTCATGGTTCAACCCTCCAGAAACGTGAAGTGTTCGGTCAGCACCAGACGCAGCCGCTCACGAATGCTCGCGACCTGCTCGGCGCTGTAGGGTTTGGCCGGGTGTTTGCCCCAGACCGGCGCCGGCCATGCCGCGTCGTCACGCTTGCGCACGATCACATGCATATGCAACTGGCTGACAACGTTGCCCAGCGTCGCGACGTTCAGCTTGTCGGCATCGAACAAGTCCTTGAGCAACTCGGCCAGCGCCGTGGTTTCCTGCCACAACTGCTGCTGGTCGGCGACATCCAACTGAAACAACTCGCTGATATCGTCGCGACGAGGCACCAGGATGAACCACGGGTAATTGGCATCGTTGGACAGCAGCAGCCGGCAGAGCGGGAAATCGCCGATGGTCAGGGTGTCCTGTTGAAGTCGTGAATCTAAAGCAAACACTGCGTGCACTCCCGGCTGATCTACACAATTCAGCTTAGCGGCCCTCCAGACAGGCATGGCGCCAAGCGACAGGCAGGCAGCATACCTGCGAATGCGCCGGGCTTCACGATGAGCGTGCCAGGACAGACATTGCTCAACGCTCCTGCATGCGACATTTTCGGGAGGCACGCACCATGACGGAACCGACTGCGCGGTGCAGCACAATGAAATGACCAGAAAAGCCCAAAGCGTTCATCCCCTGCTCCCGCTCAAACTGTATGAATCCGGAACAACTGGAAAAATTTTTGCACCAAAACCGCACAGCGCGTCTACGCTCAGTGCGTCGGGCATCCGCCGAATACTCACCGGCGGGGTGAACCGGTAACGTTTTTCGTTGTCGCGCGCACGAACCTGCTCGACAACACCAAGCAAGGGATGGCGTCAAGCCCTGATAAAGAAGGGCTTGAGGCCCAGTATTTATGAGGTTTTTACAGCGAGTGACGAGTGTTCAGAAAAATAACCGCATAGAGAAAGCGGTTTGTGCACGCTTGTTGCATTCGTACCCATATGGACTATAAGCGCACCACGGGAAGTGGGAGCCTTAGGCCCAACAAAAACAGTGGCAGGGTTGCCCGATGGAGATTCAAGTGTTTTGCCAGGGACTCTTTTTTAGCGATGCAAAAGGCTAGAAAAACAGCGAGAAAGTTGTCGATCCGATTGCATCGGTACTGTGAATTTGCGACATCTACAAAGCCATCTGCGACAGCGTCGTAAAGAAGGTGAAAGGTTGGATTAGCAAGTATCGCCAACATTGTCGGCGTGATATAAGTTTGCGCCGACACAAAAAGAAAGAGCCGCCCAGATAATAAAACAGGTGGGACGGCAGTACTCTTCTAAAAACCAAAGGAGCAAATCACGATGCGCGTGATGAAGTGGAGCATGATCGCCCTGGCTGTTGCAGCAGGCACCTCGCAGTTCGCAATGGCATCTTCGCAGGATGACGCCAAAGGGTTCCTGGAAGACCAGAGTCTGAAACTGAAGACTCGTATGGAATACATGAACCGCGATTACAAAAATGGTGCCGGTAACGTTGCAAAGAAAGACGGCACCCCGGGTTTTGAAAGCGGCTATCGCCAGGACACCGGTGTCAGCCAACTGCTGACCTACGAATCGGGCTTCACTCAAGGCACCGTAGGTTTCGGTCTCGACGCCATGGCCATGGGTTCGGTCAAGCTGGACGGTGGCTCGGGTCGTCGTGGTAACGGCCTGTTCGCGATTGATAGCGACGGCAACGAAGAGAAATCCCAAGGCAAGATCGGCGGCGCTGTCAAATTCCGCGTTTCCGACACTGTGCTGAAATACGGTCAGCAATTCGTTGCCAGCCCGGTCTTCGCCACTGACGACAGCCGTCTGTTGCCAGAAGTGGCTACCGGTACCTTGATCACTTCCAAAGAGATCAAAGGCCTGGAACTGAGCGCAGGTCGCTTCACCGCCCTGAGCAAGCAAACCGGCATGGGCCGCGACAGCATCGGCGGTCTGCCTGATGAGAACGGCAACGGTGGCAAGGGCCTGACCAGCATCAACATCTTCGGCGCCAGCTATGCTTTCACCGACAACTTCACCGGTGCATTTGCCGCTTCGGATGCCGACCAGTACTTCAAGAAGCAATACATCAATCTGAACTACACCCTGCCTATCGCCGAAGACCAGTCGCTGAACTTCGACTTCAACGGTTATAAAACCGAAGGCGAGAAGCGTGGCAACCTGGTCAGCGCCATTGGCGACGAAACCCCTGACAACGACACCCGTGGCGTAGACAACAAACTGTGGTCCCTGGCAGCAGCCTACAGCCTCGGCGCGCACAAGTTCACCATCGCTCACCAGCGCTCCAGCGGCGACAATGCCTACTACTATGGCGTTGACGGCAACAGCACCATCTTCGTTGCCAACTCCATTCAGATCTCCGACTTCGTGGGCCGTGAAGAACGCTCCTGGCAAGCTCGTTACGACCTGAACATGAAGACTTATGGCGTTCCTGGCCTGAGCTTCATGACCCGCTACGTGAAGGGTGACAACATCAAGACCAACGGTCTGGGTGAAGGTAAAGAAAACGAGTGGAACGCCGAGTCCAAGTACGTGATCCAGGAAGGTCCAGCCAAGGATCTGTCGTTCCGTCTGCGTTACGCCATGTACCGTTCGAACGGCGCGTACAGCGGCTACGCGTCTGACAACAACGACACCCGTCTGATCGTCGAGTACCCACTGAACATCCTCTAATCGGGATATGCAGCTGACGTACTGTAGAGCTTTGCTCTAACAAGAACCGCTCACCTGACTCAGGTGAGCGGTTTTTTTATGAATCAAGTTCGCCCTGCCTTCCTGTTTCTGACCGTACAAACAATAGTAGCTAGCTACTTATTAGCCAACGAACATCTAGATCAGACATAAAAAACCCAAGAGTGCGGACAGCTCTTGGGTTAGTCCACTCATTAACTGACCGCAAGGCCAAGTATCAGTGGTATTACTGAACAGCCGATTCCTGAACTACTCGAATAACCCGCTGTGGAAACGGAATATCAATACCGGCAGTTTTCAAACGGTCACGGGACTGTTCGTTAAACATGAACATCACGTCCCAATAGTCTGCAGTTTTAACCCACACACGCAGGGAAACAGTGATCGAACTGTCACCCAACGTCGAAATGACCGCTTGTGGCGCAGGGTCCTGCAATACGCGCTCATCCTTGGCCAGATCCAGCAGCACCTGACGGGCCTTTTGCAGATCAGCTTCGTAATCCACACCCACGTCAAACACCACTTTGCGGGTTGGTTGACGGTTGGTGTTGGTGATGATGCCGTTCGACAGATTGCCGTTCGGGACGATGATGGTCTTGTTGTCACCGGTACGCAGCACGGTGTGGAAAATCTGGATGCTGTCGACCGTACCCGCCACACCTTGCGCTTCGATCCAGTCACCGATACGGAACGGACGGAACAGCAGAATCAACACGCCGCCGGCGAAATTCGCCAGGCTGCCCTGCAACGCCAGACCGATGGCCAGGCCGGCAGCACCAATCGCGGCCACGAACGAGGTGGTTTCCACGCCGATCATCGAGGCCACGCTGACGATCAGCAGCACCTTGAGAATGATGTTCGCCAGACTGCTGATGAAGCCTTGCAGTGCCAGATCGGCATTGCGCAGGGCCAGCAGACCGCCGAGTTTTTGCGTGACCTTGTTGATCAGCCACCAGCCAATGGCCAGGGTAATCACCGCCAGCAACACACGGCTGCCGTATTCCATGATCATCGGAATCCACGCCTGGGACGCCTTGACCAGGTTGTCTACCTCAGCATTCAAATCCATCTTCCATCTCCTGATTTCCGGCCATTCGGCACGCGAAAGATAAGCGGCAGAAACCCGCCGGGGTGCACATAAATCAAATGTGGGAGCGAGCCTGCTCGCGAAGGCGGTGTGTCATTCAGCCAGGAGGTTGACTGACACGCCGCCTTCGCGAGCAGGCTCGCACCCACAAATCTTCTGACCGGACTTAGTCGCGGAAGTTGTTGAACTGCAGTGGCATGCCGAATTCCTTGGCGCGCAGAGCCGCGATGGCTTCCTGCAGGTCATCGCGCTTCTTGCCGGTCACCCGCACCTGCTCGCCCTGAATGGCGGCCTGCACCTTGAGCTTGGCGTCCTTGATGTGCGCGACGATTTTCTTTGCCAGCTCCTTGTCGATGCCTTCCTTGAGAATGGCGTCCTGCTTCATCAGCTTGCCCGAGGCGTAAGCATCTTTGACTTCAAGGCACTGCACATCGATCTTGCGCTTGGTCAGGGCCAGCTTGAGGATCTCGATCATCGCTTCCAGCTGGAACCCGGCTTCAGCGGTCAGGTTGACGGTCAGGTCCTTTTCCTTGAACTCAAAGCTGCCTTTGCCTTTCAGGTCATAGCGACGATCAAGTTCCTTCACGGCGTTCTCGACCGCGTTGGTCAGCTCGTGTTTGTCCAGTTCGGATACCACGTCGAACGACGGCATGTAATCTCTCCAATAAAAAGGCGCGCTCGATCAGGAGGGAGCGCGCTTGGCTTGCGGTTAAAATCCGGCTCATTATAACGGGTCTTTTCCCACCGATACGGCGAGCCTTGCATGCCAGTACCTTACCGAGTGAAAAACTGATGTCCACCCCTTGGCACGTTCTTGGCGCCGGCAGCCTCGGCACCCTGTGGGCCACGCGTCTGGCCCGGGCCGGGCTGCCGGTGCGGCTGATCGTGCGGGATGCCGAGCGTTTGCGCAGCTATCAGGTGGCCGGCGGCCTGACGCTGGTCGAACACGGCGCAGCCACGACCTATGCCGTCCCCGCGCAAACGGCGGACGACCCGGAGCCGATCCGCCGCCTGCTGGTCGCCTGCAAAGCCTATGACGCCGAAAACGCCGTCGCCCGCCTCGCCCCGCGTCTGAGCGCAAATGCCGAGCTGATCCTGCTGCAGAACGGCCTCGGCAGTCAGGACGCCGTCGCAGCGGTGGTTCCGCAGGCACGCTGCATCAGCGCCTCCAGCACCGAAGGCGCATTCCGCGACGGCGACTGGCGCGTGGTGTTTGCCGGCCACGGTTTCACCTGGCTGGGCGATGCCGGCCATCCGGTGGCGCCGATCTGGCTGGACGATCTGGGCGCAGCAAAAATACCCCACGAATGGAGCACCGACATCCTCACCCGGCTGTGGCGCAAACTGGCGCTCAATTGCGCGATCAATCCGCTGACCGTGCTCCATGATTGCCGTAACGGCGGGCTGGAGCAGCACCAATGCGAAGTCGCAACGTTGTGCAACGAACTGGCCGAATTACTGGAGCACTGCGGTCAACCGGCCGCAGCGGTCAATCTGCAACAGGAAGTCGAGCGGGTGATTCACGCCACCGCAGCCAATTACTCGTCGATGTATCAGGACGTGGCGAACCAGCGCCGCACCGAAATCAGTTACCTGCTGGGCCACGCCTGCAAAGTCGCCACCCGTCACCAGTTGAACCTGCCACACCTCAATCAATTGCAGCAGCGTCTGATCGCTCATCTGCACAGCCTTGGATTGCCCAGCGACTGAGCAGCGGCTACGCTGGCCACTTGTTCCTTTGCTGCGATAAACCTGATGCCATTGCGCCAGCGCCTTGAAAACCTGCCGGTCGGCCAGAAACTGCTGGCCGCCCTGCTGGTGTTGTTGACCACCGTCCTGCTGGTCGCCAACCTGACCTTTATCAGCGCCGCCTATTACATCTCCCAGGAAAGCATGGCGCCGCAAGCTTTGCAGACCATCGGCCGGCTGATCTCCAACCCTAGCCTGGTCGCACAAGCCCTCGAGTCGCCGCAAAGCGCCGAACGCCTGCTCAAGGAACTCGACAGCTATTCGCCGCTGCGCGCGGCGGCGTTGTATGACGGCAAGGGTGACCGCATCGCCCAGGTGCAGCGTGGCGACAAGCTCAATCTGCCGGAACGCTATCGACACGTCGAAGCCTGGCAGCTCACCGAGTTTCGCAGCAATCAGTTGATCACCCTGCCCCGCCCCGGCACCGCGCCCGGGCACTTGCTGCTGGTCGCCAGCAGTGAACTGCCGATGGCGTTCTACACCGGCACCCTGACTGCCAGTCTCGGCATCCTGATTTTCAGTGTGCTGCTGTGGCTGGTGATTGCGCGGCAGATCAAACGCCTGATCACCCGCCCGATCCATGAGCTGGAAGAACTGTCGCGTCAGGTCACTCGCGAAGAGAACTATGCCCTGCGCGCCTCACGCGGCAACCACGATGAAATCGGCAGCCTCGCCGAAGCGTTCAACACCATGCTCTCGCGCATCGAGGCTCGCGAACAGCAGCTCAAGCGCGCCCGCGATGACTCGCAGGCCGCCTACGATCAGGCGCAGGGCCTGGCCGAAGAAACCCGTCACACCAACCGCAAACTGGAACTGGAAGTCCAGGTTCGGAGCAAGATCGAGAAGAAGCTCACCGGATTCCAGAACTACCTCAACAGCATCATCGACTCCATGCCCTCGGCGCTGATCGCTCTCGACGAGCAGCTCTACGTGACCCAGTGGAACCAAGAGGCAAGCGCCCTCTCCGGCACGCGCCTGGATGAAGCGCTGAACCAGCCGATCTTCCTCGCCTTCGAACCGCTCAAGCCGTTTCTGCCGCAACTGAAGCAAACGGTCGAAGAACACACCGTGGCGAAGATCGAACGGGTGACCTGGTTCAAGGATGACGAACCCAAGCACTACGCCCTGACCTTTTATCCGCTGATGGGCGGCGCCGGGCGCGGTGTGGTGATCCGTATCGACGACATCACCCAGCGCCTGTCGCTGGAAGAAATGATGGTGCAGTCGGAAAAAATGCTTTCGGTCGGTGGCCTCGCCGCCGGCATGGCCCATGAGATCAACAACCCGCTGGGCGCGATCCTGCACAACGTGCAGAACATTCGCCGGCGGCTGTCGGCGGATCTGCCGAAGAACCTCGAAACCGCCGAACAGCTCGGCATCGAACTGGACACCGTCAACCGTTACCTGCAAAGCCGCGAAGTACCGAAATTGCTCGACGGCATCCAGCAGGCCGGCGCCCGCGCGGCAAAAATCGTCACGCACATGCTCAGTTTCAGCCGCCGCAGCACCCGGCAAATGGCCCCGTGTGATCTGCCGGCATTGATCGATCAGGCGGTGGAAATTGCTGGCAACGACTTCGATCTGGCGATCGGTTTCGACTTCAAGGGCCAGGCGATCATCCGCCAGTTCGACCCGGCGCTCGGCCCGGTTCCGGGCACCGCCAACGAACTGGAACAAGTGCTGCTCAACCTGCTGAAAAACGCCGCGCAAGCCATTCACCAGCGCGAAGATGACAGCGAGCCGGGGCGGATCATCCTGCGCACCAAACTCAATCCGCCATGGGCCGAGATTCAGGTCGAGGACAACGGCATCGGCATGAGCGAAAACGTGCGCAAACGCACCTTCGAGCCGTTCTTCACCACCAAGGAAATCGGCCAGGGCACAGGGCTGGGGCTGTCGGTGTCGTACTTCATCATCACCAACAACCACAAAGGGCAGATGGAAGTGCAATCGGCGCCGGGCCAGGGCACCTGTTTCACCCTGCGCCTGCCACTGACCCAACCGGCGGCCATCGCCGCCGAAACCAATCAACTACCGAGGTAACCCATGGGCTTTCGCTTGTCGAAGATCTACACCCGCACCGGCGACACCGGCGAAACCGGCCTGGGCGATGGCCGCCGCGTCCCCAAGGATCACCCGCGGATCGAAGCGATTGGCGAAGTCGACACGCTGAACAGTCAGGTCGGTGTGCTGCTGGCCGGGTTGATTGCCGAGCGCGAGGCGTTCCCCGATCTGAATGAACTGATCGAGGTGCTCGCGCCTTGCCAGCATCGTTTGTTCGATCTGGGCGGTGAGCTGGCGATGCCGGCCTATCAGGCGCTGAACACGACGGAAATCGAACGCCTGGAAGCAGCGATTGATGCGTGGAATGAAGAATTGGGGCCGCTGGAGAATTTCATTCTGCCCGGCGGTTCGATGCTGATTGCCCAGGCCCATGTGTGCCGCAGCCTGGCGCGCAGTGCCGAGCGCCGTTGTCAGCATTTGAATGCGATCGAGCCGCTGGCCGGGGTGGGGTTGGCGTACATCAATCGGTTGTCGGATTTGCTTTTTGTGGCCGCAAGGTTGATTGCGCGGCGGCAGGGGATTGCGGAGATTCTGTGGCAGCCAGCGGCGAAGCCTTCAGGAACGTAGTGTTTGATCGGCCGCCATCGCTGGCAAGCCAGCTCCCACAAGGTTTTGTGTCGTTCTCCGCATTTGCGGTGCACCCAATACCTGTGGGAGCTGGCTTGCCAGCGATGAGGCCAGTGGCCTCAGCACATAATCAAGCTTCCGGCCAGAACGCGCGAATCCCCGCTACACCCTGAGCGCCAACACCCCAAGCCTTCTCGCGCTCCACCGGACCAACACCGCCGAGCAAGAACACCGGCTTGCTGAAGCCCTCAATCAACGTCGACGCCTGCTCCCAACCCAACGGCTGCGCATCCGGATGGGTCAAGGTCGGCTGAACCGGCGACAGCGTGACGAAATCCACGCCCATCTGCTCGGCCAGCGCCAGCTCTTCAGCGTTATGGCACGAAGCCGCGAGCCAGCGCTCCGCCGGCAACGGGCGCCCCGCTTCGGCGTATTTGCGCAGTTGCGCGGCGGTGATGTGCCAGCCGGCGGCCGGGAAATCGCCAAGCCACTCGAACGGCCCCTTGATCATCAACTGCGCCTTGCCAGCACACAGGCCGACTGCATCCACCGCCAGGTCTCGATACTTGGGGTCATAGCCGTTCGGTGCGCGCAGCTGAATCAGTTTGATCCCGCCGGCAATTGCCTTCTGAATGCCGCGCAGCAGGGCCGGGGCTTCCAGATCGTCCGGGGTGATCAGGTATTCGCCGGGCAGGCGCGCCGCGGCCACGATCGGCTGATTGGCCGCCGGGAACTCGTAGTTCAGCAGATCCTTGGCGGTCACCCAGGCCAGTGGCTGACCTTCGGCACCGTGTGGTTCACCGCTGAAGCTCGACACTTCCCAGACATCCAGCAATACCTGCTTGTCGGGGTAATCATGGCGGACCTTGATCAGTGGACGAGCGGCGCCAACGACAATGCCCAGCTCTTCGTGCAGCTCGCGCGCCAAGGCGCTTTCGACCGATTCGTCAGCCTCGACCTTGCCGCCGGGAAATTCCCACAAGCCGCCCTGATGCTGGGTGTCGGCACGACGGGCGATGAGGATTTTGCTGCTGTCGTCACGAATGACGGCAGCCGCGACATGTACGCGTTTCACGGATTCAACTCCTCCAGTCCAGCCTTTTGCCACGCCTTGAAGGCGGGCCATTGGTAGACGGTTTCAACATAGGCTTCATCAACCGCCGGCAACTGCACCTGGTAAGTCCGCAGGCGCACGGCAATCGGGGCGAAGAACGCGTCAGCCAGGCTCACTCGGCCAAACAGATACGGCCCAGGCTCAGTGGCCGCCGCGCGGCATTCAGCCCACAGCGCGAGCATGCGTTCGATATCGACCTTTACTTCCGGCGGCACCGGGTTGAGCGGCGCGTCGTGGCTCAGGTTGAACGGCATGTGATTGCGCATGGCGAAGAAGCCGCTGTGCATCTGCGCGCAGGCGGATCGCGCCTGGGCACGGGCAAACAGGTCGGTTGGCCAGAGCTGTTCGGACGGGAACTGCTCGGCCAGGTATTCGGCGATCGCCAAAGAGTCGGCGATGGTGCCGCGAGAGGTTTGCAGCAATGGCACCTTGGCGGTCGGCGAATGCTTGAGCAGCCGCTCGCGGGTGTCGGGCTTGCCGAGCTTGATCAGTTCTTCGCTGTAGGGTGCGCCGGTCAGTTCCAGCGCCAGGGCGGCGCGCAAGGACCAGGAGGAAAGCAGTTTGTCGCCGATGATCAGGTGCAGGGACATGGTGTGGCGCCTTTTCGTCAGTGGAAAGCTTCAAGACTTAGAGTGACTGGGCCGACGCTTTCGCGGGCAAGCCCGCTCCCACAGTAGTTTCGGTCGTGCACAAATCTCGTGTACACCACAAATCCCTGTGGGAGCGGGCTTGCCCGCGAAGAGGCCGGCACATTCAACATTGATAATGCCTGACACAACGCCATCGCGAGCAGGCTCGCTCCCACATTGGATCGTGTTGTCACAAATCCCCCTGTGGGAGCGAGCCTGCTCGCGAAAGAAGCGACCCGGTCTTGGATCAGGTGCGGTACTCGGCGTTGATCTTCACGTATTCATGCGACAGGTCGGTGGTCCAGATGGTTTCGCTGCAATCACCGCGACCCAGTTCGATACGGATGGTGATCTCTTCCTGCTGCATCACCGCCGAACCCTGCGCCTCAGTGTAGGTCGCTGCGCGTGCGCCACGGCTGGCGATGCACACGTCGCCGAGGAACACGTCGATCTTGCTCACATCCAGATCCGGCACGCCGGCACGGCCGACAGCGGCCAGAATACGGCCCCAGTTCGGGTCGGAGGCGAACAGCGCGGTCTTGATCAGCGGCGAGTGGGCCACGGTGTAACCGACGTCGAGGCATTCCTGATGATTGCCGCCGCCGTTGACTTCAACAGTCACGAACTTGGTCGCGCCTTCGCCGTCACGCACGATGGCCTGGGCCACGTCCATGCACACTTCGAACACAGCCTGTTTCAGCTTGTTGAACAGCTCGCCTTCGGCGCGAGTGATTTCCGGCAGTGCAGCCTTGCCGGTGGCAATCAGCATGCAGCAGTCGTTGGTCGAAGTGTCGCCGTCGATGGTGATGCGGTTGAACGACTTGTTCGCGCCGTCGAGCATCAGGTTGTGCAGTACGTCGCGGGAGACTTTGGCATCGGTGGCGATGTAGCCGAGCATGGTCGCCATGTTCGGGCGAATCATGCCTGCACCTTTGCTGATGCCGGTGACAGTAATGGTCACGCCATCATGCTCGAACTGGCGGCTGGCACCCTTGGGCAGGGTGTCGGTGGTCATGATGCCAGTGGCGGCAGCTTCCCAGTTGTTTTCCGACAGATCATCCAGTGCGGCCTGCAGCGCGCCTTCGATCTTCTCGACCGGCAGCGGCTCACCGATCACGCCGGTGGAGTACGGCAGGATCTGGCTGGCATCGACACCTGTCAGCTCGGCCAGTTTGGCGGTGGTGCGCTCGGCAGCCGCCAGACCCGGCTCACCGGTACCGGCGTTGGCATTGCCGGTGTTGGTCAGCAGGTAACGCACGTCGTTGTGCACGCGTTTTTTCGCCAGGATCACCGGCGCGGCGCAAAAGGCGTTCAACGTGAACACACCGGCCACGGTCGAACCTTCGGCGCAGCGCATCACTACCACATCCTTGCGCCCGGGGCGCTTGATGCCGGCCGAGGCAATACCGAGTTCAAAACCGGCAACCGGGTGCAACGTTGGCAAAGGACCAAGACCAACAGCCATGAATGCGCTCCTTACTCAATGATGTCAGCACCGCTCACAGGGATGGCGGTGGTGTAAATGGCAAAACGCCGCGACGGCAGGAGCCGGTCGCGGCGCGGGTATTTCAGCGATTGAAACGGGGGTTAATGGATCTGCCCGTGGCAATGCTTGAATTTCTTGCCCGAACCGCAGTAGCACAGTTCGTTGCGACCCAGCTTCTGCTCGTTGCGCACCGGCGCGGTGGCGAGGGCGACATCGACCTCTTCACCCAATACTTCCGGCTGCTCCAGACCAGGGGCCTCGGCGTGTTCGAACTGCATGCGCGCGGCCAGTGCTTCGGCTTCCTCACGCAGGCGTTGCTCTTCGGCTTCCGGATCTTCGCGGCGCACCTGAACGTGCGACAGCACACGGATCGAGTCGCGCTTGATCGAATCCAGCAGCTCGGAGAACAGCGTGAACGACTCGCGCTTGTATTCCTGCTTCGGGTTCTTCTGAGCGTAGCCACGCAGGTGGATGCCGTGACGCAGGTGATCCATGGTCGACAGGTGGTCTTTCCACAGGTCGTCCAGCACGCGCAGAACGATCTGCTTCTCGAACGAGCGCAGTGCTTCGGCACCGGCCTGATCTTCTTTCTCGTTGTACGCTGCCATCAGCTCGACCATCAGCTTCTCGCGCAGGGTCTCTTCGTACAGGTGATCGTCTTCGTCGAGCCATTGCTGGATCGGCAGTTTCACCCCGAAGTCGCTGGCAATCGACGCTTCCAGACCGGCCACGTCCCACTGCTCTGGCAGCGATTGCGGCGGAATGTGCGCGCTGACGGTGGCGTTGAGCACGTCCTGACGGAAGTCGGCGATGGTTTCACCGATGTTGTCGGCGGCCAGCAACGTGTTACGCATGTGATAAATCACTTTACGCTGTTCGTTGTTGACGTCGTCGAACTCGAGCAGTTGTTTACGGATGTCGAAGTTGCGACCTTCCACCTTGCGCTGCGCCTTCTCGATCGCGTTGGTCACCATGCGGTGCTCGATCGCTTCGCCCGGCTGCATGCCCAGGGCTTTCATGAAGTTCTTCACCCGGTCAGAGGCGAAGATGCGCATCAGGCTGTCTTCCAGCGACAGGTAGAAGCGGCTGGAACCGGCATCACCCTGACGGCCGGCACGGCCACGCAACTGGTTGTCGATACGACGGGATTCGTGACGCTCAGAGGCGATCACCTGCAGACCGCCGGACTCCAGCACCTGCTGGTGACGCTTCTGCCAGTCGGCCTTGATCTGGGCGATCTGCTCGGGGCTCGGGTTTTCCAGCGCCGCGACTTCCACTTCCCAGTTACCGCCCAGCAGGATGTCGGTACCACGACCGGCCATGTTGGTGGCGATGGTCAGGGCGCCCGGACGACCGGCTTGCGCGATGATCTCGGCTTCTTTTTCGTGGAACTTGGCGTTCAGCACCTTGTGTTCGATGCCTTCCTTGTTGAGCAGGTTGGACACATGCTCGGAAGTTTCGATGGTCGCGGTGCCCACCAGGATCGGACGGCCCTGGGCCATGCCTTCCTTGATGTCATTGATGATCGCCGCGTATTTCTCTTCGGCGGTCAGGAACACCAGGTCGTTGAAATCTTTACGCGCCAACGGCTTGTTCGGCGGAATCACCATGACCTGCAAGCCATAGATCTGGTGGAATTCGAACGCTTCGGTGTCGGCGGTACCGGTCATGCCGGACAGCTTGGTGTACAGACGGAAGTAGTTCTGGAACGTGGTCGAGGCCAGGGTCTGGCTCTCGGCCTGGATGTTCAGACCTTCCTTGGCTTCGATGGCCTGGTGCAGGCCTTCGGACAGACGACGACCCGGCATGGTGCGGCCGGTGTGTTCGTCGACCAGTACGACCTGGCCGTCCTGCACGATGTATTCGACGTTGCGATGGAACAGCTTGTGCGCCCGCAGACCCGAGTAGACGTGGGTCAGCAGGCCCAGGTTATGCGCCGAGTACAGGCTCTCGCCTTCGGCCAGCAGGCCGACGCCGGTGAGCATTTCTTCGATGTACTGGTGACCGGCTTCGTTGAGTTCGACCTGACGGGTCTTCTCGTCGATGGTGTAGTGACCGGCTTTGGTGACCTGGCCTTCGACTTCTTCGACGTGCAGTTCCAGCTGCGGGATCAGTTTGTTGATCTCCATGTACAGCTTGGAACTGTCCTCGGCCTGGCCGGAAATGATCAGCGGGGTACGGGCTTCGTCGATGAGGATGGAGTCGACTTCGTCGATCACGGCAAAATTGAGTTCGCGCTGGAATTTCTCTTCCATGCTGAACGCCATGTTGTCGCGCAGGTAGTCGAACCCGAATTCGTTGTTGGTACCGTAGGTGATGTCGGCAGCGTAGGCGGCGCGCTTCTCTTCCGGCGGCTGGAACGGCGTCACGACGCCGACGGTCAGGCCGAGGAATTCATACAGCGGGCGCATCCAGTTGGCGTCACGGCGGGCCAGGTAGTCGTTCACGGTTACAACGTGCACGCCCTTGCCGGACAGCGCGTTGAGGTAAACGCCCAGGGTCGCTACGAGGGTTTTACCCTCACCGGTACGCATTTCGGCAATCATGCCTTCATGCAGGGTCATGCCGCCGATCAACTGGACGTCGAAGTGGCGCATGCCCATGACGCGCTTGCCGGCTTCACGGGCGACCGCGAAGGCTTCAGGCAACAGCTTGTCGAGGGATTCCCCTTTGGCGATACGGGCCTTGAACTCATTGGTCTTGGCGCGCAATTGATCGTCCGAAAGGGCCACCATTTGCTCTTCGAAGGCATTGACGAGCTGCACCGTCTTGAGCATGCGTTTGACTTCACGCTCGTTCTTGCTTCCAAAAAGTTTCTTTAACAAAGGCGCAAACATATCGGCAGGATCTTCCACACTAAAGGGATGGAGGGCGGCCCCGTGAGTCGCCCGTGCAGCCCTCATGGCCGCATGCGAACGAGCATTCTACCCGGAAACGGTGGTGAGGAAAGTGGCGATATTCCACGATGCTGGCACTGCGCTTTGACGGGGCTCACTTAAAATAAGGGCGTTTTGCTCAACTTCAACCCATCAAGGCAAGAAGTTAGTTGTTGATTTAATGGGTAAAGCAGGGACAAAAGCAATGGGCGAGTGGTTCCGTTGCTTTCTGCTAACATGGCGCTTCTGTTACTTCAGGTGTTCGATCATGGCATTTCGCCCCCTTACAGCCAGAGCGCCCGCCGTTCTGCTACGCGAAGCCAAGCCGCTCAAAGCCATTCTTGGTCATGCCCAACGCCTCGCTCATCTGCAACGCCTGCTTGAAAGCCAGCTGCAACCTGCCGCCCGCGCACATTGTCATGTGGCCAAGTGGCGTGAAGGCGAACTGTCGCTGGTGGTCACCGACGGCCATTGGGCGACACGCCTGCGCTACCAGCAAAAACGCCTGCAACGGCAATTGCAGCTGTTCGAAGAGTTCGCCAACCTGACGCGAATCAAATTCAGCGTGCGACCACCGATCGTCCAGCCTGGGGCTGTCGGGCACACGATGGACCTGTCGAGCAATGCGGCGGCGACCATTCAGTCCACGGCGGACGGGATCAGCGATCCCGCTCTGCGTGCGGCACTTGAGCGCTTGGCGGCACACGCCAAAGACAAATCCTGATCTCAATCCAGAAAACTGCCACTTATCTAATGTGGGAGCGGGCTTGCTCGCGAAGGCGCCCTTTCAGTCAACATTATTGTTGACTGGCAGACCGCTTTCGCGAGCAAGCCCGCTCCCACAGTTTGGATCAACGCCGTTTGCTGCCACCGAGCAACGACCCCATCAAGCCGCGCACCAGTTGTTTACCCAGATTATTGGCCGCCTGACGCATGGCTGACTTCAACGCCTGCCCCGCCGCCGTGCCCAGAAACTCTCCGGCACGATCAGCCAGGCTCGGCTCTTCGGCTGCCGGCTTACCCGCTGGCGCATCCGCCTCCGGCGCCAGATCCTTGCGGCCCATCAGGATTTCATATGCCGACTCACGATCGATCGGTTTGTCATATCGGCCCTTGAACGGCGACCCGGCGATCAGCATCGTACGTTCGGTTTCGCTCAACGGCCCGATCCGCGACTGTGGCGGCGCCACCAGCACCCGCTGGACCATCTCCGGCGTGCCTTTTTCCTGCAGCGTCCCGACCAGTGCTTCACCGATGCCCAGCTCGGTCAGTACCGACAAGGTGTCGAACGCCGGATTCGGCCGGAAGCCATCGGCTACCGCTCGCAGGGATTTCTGTTCCTTGGCGGTGAACGCACGCAAGCCGTGCTGAATCCGCAGGCCAAGTTGCGCCAGCACGTCATCCGGCAGGTCGCCCGGCGACTGGGTGACGAAATACACGCCGACACCTTTCGAGCGAATCAGCCGCACCACCTGCTCCAAACGCTCCTGCAACGCCTTGGGCGTATCGCCGAACAACAAATGCGCTTCATCGAAGAACAGCGCCAGCAGCGGTTTGTCGGCATCGCCGCGCTCCGGCAATTGCTCGAACAGCTCGGCCAGCAGCCACAGCAGGAACGTCGCGTAGACTTTTGGCGCCTCATGTACCAGACGACTGGCATCGAGCAAATGAATCCGCCCACGACCATCGGCGGCCGGTTGCAGAATGTCTTCGAGTTGCAGCGCCGGTTCGCCGAACAACGCTTCAGCGCCCTGCTGCTCCAGAGTCGCCAGCCGGCGCAATAGTGCCTGACTGGAACCGGTGGTCATCAGCGCCGCGTCTTCGCCGAGCAGCTGCGGGTTGTCCTTGAGGTGATTGAGCAGCGCCTTGAGGTCTTTCAGGTCGAGCAGCAACAGGCCTTCGCGGTCGGCCACTTTAAACGCCGCGTACAGCGCCGACTGCTGGCTGTCGGTCAGTTCCAGCAGGCTGCCAATCAGCAACGGGCCCATTTCACTCAACGTGGTGCGCAACGGATGACCGGACTCCCCGTGAATATCCCACAGCGTCACCGGATAAGCCTGCGGTTTGTGGTCGAGCCAGGGCATCCCGGCGATGCGCTCGGCGACTTTGCCCTGCGGATTGCCGGCGGCGCCCAGGCCGCACAGATCGCCCTTGATGTCGGCGGCGAACACCGCGACCCCGGCGTCACTGAATGCTTCGGCAAGGCGTTGCAAAGTCACGGTCTTGCCGGTCCCGGTCGCACCGGCGATCAGCCCGTGGCGGTTGGCCAGGCGCATGGCCTGAGCAATCGGTTGCCCCGCCAGATCGGCGCCGATAACGAGTTGCGATGTGTCAGGCATTTTGTCACCTATGGTTAATCTTTAATCCGCTGTGGCCGATAGATAAGGGCGAGAACCTGACTGAAAAGTCGGTCGGACATTTCCCTAAGGAGAGTCGGAAATATCAGTTTGTTTCACCCTTGCCCATTTTGCGCGTCTTTATAAAAGCACGCCCAGGACATTAAGACCTTAGCGGAACCCCAAGCCATGAACAAAAACCTGCGCTTCAGCCATAAAATTTTGCTTGCCGCCGCCCTCATCGTCATCGCCGCTTTCGCCTCGTTCACGCTGTACAACGACTGGCTGCAACGCAACGCGATCCGCGATGACCTGAACAACTATCTCAACGAGATGGGCGAAGTCACCGCCGATAACATCCAGACCTGGCTCAACGGGCGCATTCTGCTGGTCGAGAACGCCGCCCAGAATATTGCCATCAATCCGGACCCGGCCAACGTCGCCAGCCTGCTGGAACAGAAATCCCTGACCTCGACGTTCATGGCCACTTACCTGGGCGATGCCACCGGTCACTTCACCATCCGTCCGGACGTGAAGATGCCGGACGGTTTCGATCCTCGGGTGCGCCCTTGGTATAAAGGGGCCGAGAGCAGCAGCGCGTCGACCCTGACCGAACCGTACATCGACGCCGCCACCGGGCAGTTGATCATCTCCATCGCCACCGCCTCGAAAAAGGCCGGTCAGAGCGTCGGCGTGGTGGGCGGCGACCTGAGCCTGCAAACCCTGGTCGACACCCTTACTGCGCGAGACTTCTCCGGCATGGGCTATGCGTTCCTGGTCAGCGCCGACGGCAAGATCCTCGTGCACCCGGACAAGGCACTGGTGATGAAATCACTGAAAGAAGCCTATCCGCAGGACACTCCGCGCATCAGCAGCGACTTCAGTGAAATCACTGTCGATGGCAAGACGCGCATCGTCAGCTTCACCCCGATCAAAGGCCTGCCGTCGGTCAACTGGTACATCGGGCTGTCGGTGGACAAGGACAAAGCCTTCTCGATGCTCAGTGAGTTCCGCACCTCGGCGGTGATTGCCACGGTGATTGCGGTGGTGATCATCATCGCGCTGCTGGGCATGCTGATTCGCCTGCTGATCCAGCCACTGCACGTCATGACCCGCGCCATGGAAGACATCGCCGACGGCGAAGGCGACCTGACCAAGCGCCTGACCATCGTCAATAACGATGAGTTTGGCGTGCTGGGTACCGCATTCAACCGTTTCGTCGAGCGTATTCACGGCTCGATCCGGGAAGTGTCGTCGGCCACCGGCCAGGTCAACGAGGTTGCGCTGCGCGTGGTCGCGGCGTCCAACTCGTCGATGTACAACTCCGACCAGCAAGCCTCGCGCACCAGCAGCGTCGCCGCCGCGATCAATCAACTGGGCGCCGCCGCCCAGGAAATCGCCCGCAACGCCGCGCAAGCCTCGAACCAGGCCAGTGACGCCCGCGGCCTCGCCGAAGACGGCCAGCAAGTGGTGGATCGCAGCATCAAGGCGATGAATCAACTGTCGAGCATGCTCAGCGCCTCCAGCAGCAACATCGAGTCGCTGAACAGCAAAACCGTGAACATCGGGCAGATCCTCGAAGTGATCACCAGCATCTCCCAGCAGACCAATCTGCTGGCACTCAACGCCGCGATCGAAGCCGCGCGGGCCGGTGAGGCCGGACGCGGTTTTGCCGTGGTCGCCGACGAAGTGCGCAACCTGGCGCACCGCACTCAGGAATCGGCGCAGCAGGTGCAAACCATGATCGAGGAGCTGCAAGTCGGCGCCCGTGAATCGGTGAGCACCATGAGCGACAGCCAGCGCCACAGCCAGGACAGCGTGGAAATCGCCAACCTCGCCGGCGAACGCCTCAACAGCGTGACCCAGCGTATCGGCGAAATCGACGGAATGAACCAGTCGGTGGCAACAGCGACCGAGGAGCAGACCGCGGTGGTGGAATCCATCAACGTCGACATCACCGAGATCAACACGCTGAACCAGGAAGGCGTCGAGAACCTGCAGGCGACCTTGCGCGCTTGTTCGGATCTGGAGCAGCAGGCTTCGCGTCTGCAGCAACTGGTCGGCAGCTTCAGGATTTAAGGCGCAGCCACTGGCCTCTTCGCGAGCAAGCCCGCTCCCACATGGGATCTGTGTCGTTTGCAGATCCCTGTGGGAGCGGGCTTGCTCGCGAAGGCATCCTGACAAACACCGCAACACCTCCCTGACACTCCCACCGCGCAATCCCGACCGAACATCTATTCTGGATAAAGGTCAACCAAGGGAGTGCAACGCAGCGGAGGGTTGATCACTGTGCATATCGCCGACATCACCATGTTCTACGCCCCGGCCAGCGGCGGCGTACGCACCTATCTGGATGCCAAGCATCGCCGGTTGGGGGGCAAAACGGGCATTCGTCATAGCCTGCTGATTCCCGGCGCGCATTTCGGTGAAAACGACGGTATCTATACCGTGCCCGCACCCGCCCTACCCTTCGGCAAAGGCTATCGCTTCCCGCTGCGCCTCGCGCCATGGCGCAATGTCCTGCAGGGTTTGCAGCCGGATCTGATCGAAGTCGGCGACCCGTACCTCACCGCGTGGGCGGCGCTGGATGCACGGCGCCAGCTGGATGTACCGGTGATCGGCTTTTATCACTCGGACCTGCCGCTACTGGTCGGCAATCGCATGGGCCATTGGGTCACGCCGAACGTCGAGGCGTACGTCACCAAGCTCTATGGCAACTTCGATCGAGTGCTGGCGCCCAGCCAGGTGATGGCCGACAAGCTCACCGGTTTGGGGGTGCGCAATGTATTCGTGCAGCCATTGGGCGTGGATCTGCAAACCTTTCACCCTGACGCCCGCGACAACGGCCTGCGCGCCGAACTGGGAATTGCCGAAGACACGCGCCTGCTGATCTTTGCCGGGCGCGGTTCCAAAGAGAAGAACCTGCCGGTGCTGCTCAAATGCATGCAGCGCCTCGGCCCACGCTATCACCTGCTGCTGGTTGGCTCGTCGATGCCGGCCGCCGTCCCGGACAACGTCAGCGTGATCGACGCCTTCTGCCCGGCGCCCACCGTCGCCCGCTTGATGGCGAGCGCCGATGCCCTGATCCATGCCGGTGACCAGGAAACCTTCGGCCTGGTGATCCTCGAAGCCATGGCCTGCGGGATTCCGGTGGTCGCGGTGGCGGCCGGGGCGTTTGAAGAGATCGTCGCCGACGACTGCGGCTTGCTCTGTGCACCGAACAACCCACAAGCCATGGCCAATGCCGTGCGCGAGCTGTTCAGTCGCGGCTGCGTGAAACTCGGCCAACAGGCGCGGCAACACGTCGAACGGCGTTATTCCTGGGACAGCGTGGTCGACAGCCTGCTCGGCCATTACCACGCGGTGCTCGGTCACTCGCTGCCAAGGGTGGCCAATGGCTGATTCCTTGAATGACCGCGCAGTGCTACTGGTGCTGCACGACGTGGCACCGTCAACGTGGGCGGATTATCGGCCATTTGTCGAGGCGGTCGACGCAATGGGCGGCGTGCCGATGACCTGGCTGGTCGTTCCGGATTTCCATGGCCACGACGCGCTTGAGGATCATCCCGCGTTTTGCCGAATGCTCGGCGAGCGGCTGGCCCGTGGCGATGAACTGGCCTTGCACGGCTATCACCATGACGACCGCGAGCCAGCGCCAGCCACACCCCGCGACTGGTTCATGCGCCGAATCTATACCCACGAAGGGGAGTTTTATCGCCTGTCCCACGAAGCCGCCCTGGCGCGACTGCGCGACGGCATCGAACTGTTCCGGCGCAATGACTGGCCGTTGCACGGCTTCGTCGCCCCGGCCTGGTTGATGAGCGAGGGCACGCGCCAGGCCCTTCGCGAAACACCATTGAGCTACACCAGCGACCCGCAACATCTTTATCAATTACCGGATTTCACCGCCATCAACGCCCCGGGCCTGGTCTGGAGTGCGCGCAGCGCCTGGCGCCGAGGTCTGTCAAAACTCGTCAGCGAGCAACGCCAACAGCAGTGGCGCGACGCCGCGGTGATTCGTCTAGGCTTGCACCCGGTAGACATGCGCCACGCCTTCGCGCGTGATTACTGGCTGCAAACCCTTGAACGGCTGCTGGCAGAAGGACGCACGCCCATGAACAAAATCGACTGGTTCACCCGGCAACGCAGGCGAATGGAGCGCGCTGCATGAGTCGCGGCATTGTGCTGTTGATCGGCCTGCTCGCCGCCGTGCTGATTCCCGTGCTGCTCGGCGGCGGCGAGATCGGTGCGCGGCTGCAGAATTTTCCGCTGCACTGGCTGCTGATCATGTTCGGCATGATCCTGCTCTGCTGGGGCATCAACACCCTGCGTTTGCGCCTGCTGCTGGGTGATCAGCGCGAACGGGTCACGCCGCTGAAAAGCCTCGGCGTGGTCATGGCCGCCGAGTTCGCCTACTGCGCCACTCCCGGCGGCAGTGGCGGACCGCTGACGATCATGGCGTTGCTGGCGCGCTGCGGCGTACGCCCGGCCCGTGGCAGCGCAGTGTTTGCCATGGATCAGTTGAGCGATCTGCTGTTCTTTCTCTGCGCCCTGAGCGGCATCCTGATTTACGCGTTGTTTCAGCATCTCAGTGACCGCCTGGAGTGGTTGCTGATGGTCAGCGCCGTGTCGCTGTTCGGTGGGCTGTTCAGTTGCGTGCTGCTGGCGCGCTACCACCGCCGCCTGATCCTTCTGAGCGGACGCCTGCTTGCCCGCCTCAACGTGCAACCGGCCACGCGTCGGCGCTGGGCGCGCAAGCTGCTGCATTTTCTCGACGCGTTTATCGACACCCTCAAGTTGCCGTGGCAAACCCTGGTCAAGGTGTTCGCCCTGACCTGCATGCACTGGCTGCTACGCTACAGCGTGTTGTATCTGGCCCTGCGCGGACTGGGCGCGGATCTGCAGTGGGCCTGGAGTTTTCTGGTGCAGATGCTATCGCTGGGGGCTGGTCAAATGAGCCTGTTGCCCGGTGGTGCGGGCGCCGCAGAGCTGACCTCGGCGGCGCTGCTGGCGCCGATGGTCGGCAAATCCACTGCGGCGGCAGCGATTCTGATCTGGCGGGTGGTGACGTTCTATTTCTATCTGGTGGTGGGCGGCCCGGTGTTTCTATTGATGCTCGGGCGGCCGCTGCTCAAGAAGCTGTTGAAGATCAGGCAGGCTTCTCAGGTTCGTCCGCCTGCTCCTTGAGCTGCTCCCACAGCTCGGCGGCGCCGGGAAACTCGGTGCCGTCTTCCGGGCTCAGGTCATCCGGGTCGTAGCGGCTCAAACAGCCCTCCCCCAGGGTGGCAGGCGCTTTCGAAGTGGCTTTGTCCAATGGGTCGCTCACGGGCAGTTCCTCAAGGGCTGAAACGAAAAAAGGGCCTGGGACGATTGAACGCCCAAGCCCTTCTTTATTCAAGCACGCGCAGGTTCGATCAGAACACCACGGTCTTGTTGCCGTGCACCAGCACACGGTCTTCGAGGTGATAACGCAAGCCTCGGGCCAACACCATCTTCTCGACGTCACGGCCGAAACGCACCATGTCTTCGATACTGTCGCTGTGGCTGACACGCACCACGTCCTGCTCGATGATCGGGCCGGCGTCCAGCTCTTCGGTGACATAGTGGCAGGTCGCGCCGATCAGCTTCACGCCGCGAAGCGACGCCTGATGGTACGGCTTGGCGCCGACGAACGACGGCAGGAAGCTGTGGTGAATGTTGATCACCTTGTGCGCGTATTCGCGGCACAGGGCCGGCGGCAGGATCTGCATGTAGCGCGCCAGCACCACCACTTCGGCATCGTGCTGTTTGACCAGACGCGAGACTTCGGCGAACGCCGGCTCCTTGTCCTGCGGATTGACCGGGACATGGTAATAAGGAATGCCGTGCCACTCGACCATGCTGCGCAGGTCATTGTGGTTGGAAATCACGCAGGAGATTTCGCAATCGAGCTCGTCGCTGTGCCAGCGGTGCAGCAAGTCGGCCAGGCAGTGGGATTCGCGGCTGGCCATCAGCACCACGCGTTTCTTCTGCTCGGTGTCGGTGATGCGCCAGTCCATCGAGAACTCTTCGGCGATCGGCGCAAACTTCTCGCGCAGCACTTCAATACCGAACGGCAGCGAATCGGCGCGGATCTCGTGACGCATGAAGAACCAGCCGTTCTGATTATCCGAGTGGTGGCTCGCTTCGGTGATCCAGCCGTTGTGGGATGCCAGAAAGTTACTGACTTTGGCAACGATGCCAACGCGGTCAGGGCAGGAAATCACCAACCGAAAGGTGCGCATGGGGGGAAAACTCCAGAACTTCGCAAAGGCGGCCATTCTAGCGACTGTGCGCGGAAACTGCAGTATTGATGACCACATGTCCGCAGGCAGGCCCGATTAGCGACGCCTGACGCCACGCGCGGCGAAACGATAGTCCTGCAGTGAAGCTGTTCGGCCAGATAATTGTGAATATTCGTGATGACTGCATCACATTATTTAAATGACCATTCAATTTACCGGTTATTCCTTGCAACTAATTCAAATAAAAAAACCGGTTAAATGTTTACTTGATGAAACAGCCTGACTATTATTGCGGCACTGTCCCCTGCCATTCAACACATCTGCATAAGGTAGTTACCATGTCCTTGATCAACGAATATCGCGCCACCGAAGAAGCAATCAAAGAGCTGCAAGCGCGTTTGAAGAACCTGTCGCAAGACGACAAACTGCAAGCCGAGCTGGAATTCGAAGGCAAACTGCGCACCCTGATGGGCGAATACTCCAAGTCCCTGCGCGACATCATCGCCCTGCTGGATCCGGAATCGAAAACCAAAGGCACCCGTGGCGCCGCAGTAAAAACTACCGGCACCAAGCGCGCGCGCAAAGTTAAACAATACAAAAACCCGCATAACGGCGAAGTCATCGAAACCAAAGGTGGCAACCACAAGACTCTGAAAGAGTGGAAAGCCAAGTGGGGCGGTGACGTGGTTGAAGGCTGGGCTACCCTGCTGGGCTAAGCCGCAACGCCTGTCGCAGACTGATTCTGCGGCCCATGAAAAACGCCAGCATACGCTGGCGTTTTTTTATGCCCGGCATTTCATGGGCGCACTATGTTCGATTTCAAAGATTCAAACGTTTGCGCAATGCCTCGACATAATTCTGCCACTCATTGAGCACTTGATTCTGTATCGGCGTAGCACTAAGCGCCCATTGCTGCGCGGCCTCGGCAAAAGATTGCAGGGTATTAGGCGCGCCCATTTGCGGCTCGGACAAACGCTGCTGACAGAATATTCTCCAGCGTTCTTGCTCCTCGAAATTCAACGTGTCGGGAAAGTTGCGTGCGCGATATCGAAAGAGTAATTCCGGCAGACGTTCATCATCGAACGGCCAGTGCTCTTGCGCTAATTGCGCCGGATCCGCCGTTCTCACTTGCTCGCATAGACGCCGATCGCGATCACCGATAAATCCATCGTACAACTGCTGTTCCGGATCTTCGCTGGGCGTGAAGTCTTCGCTGGCGTAAATCGCCGCGACTTTATCTTTCCAAACTTGTTGTGCGTCACTTAGCCGCAGTGCACGTGCCTGATACAGCGCCATGTCCAGGCCCAGACGCTGCTGATCGTCGGCACGCAACACCGACAACGGCGCCACCACCGGGCAGCGATTGATGTGAATCAGTTTCAGCGGCACCGGCAGTTCACCCTCGGCGAGGTCGTCGCGGCGGGTGTACAGGCGCCGGCGCAGGGTTTCGGCGTCCAGGTCCAGCAAGCCTTGCGGATCAAGGTGCAGGTCACAGACGATCAGCGCATTGCGATTACGCGGATGCCAGGCCAATGGCAGCACCACACCGACATAGTGCCGCGCCGCCGAGAAGCGTCCGGAGATATGCACCAGCGGTTGCAGCAGGCGAATCTGATCCATGACCTTCTGTTTGCTACGCAATTGAAACAGCCAGTCATACAACTTCGGCTGTTTCTCGCGGATCAACCGCGCCAGCGCAATGGTGGCGCGCACGTCCGAGAGCGCTTCGTGCGCATGCCCATGGTCGATGTGGTTGGCCGCCGTCAGGCGTTCGAGCTTGAGGGTGACCTTGCCTTCGTCGTCGGTCGGCCAGACCAGGCCATCCGGGCGCAACGCATACGCGGCGCGCACCACATCGATCAGGTCCCAGCGACTGTTGCCGCCTTGCCATTCACGGGCGTAGGGGTCGAAAAAATTGCGGTACAGGCTGTAGCGGGTCATCTCGTCGTCGAAACGCAAGGTGTTGTAACCCGCACCGCAAGTGCCGGGCGCCGCCAGTTGCGCGTGTACGCGGGTCATGAAGTCGGCTTCGCTCAAACCCTGTTCGGCGAGACAGCTCGGGGTGATACCGGTAATGGCGCACGCCGCCGGGTGCGGCAGGATGTCTTCGCTGGGCTGGCAGTAGAGGTTGACCGGTTCGTCGATTTCATTGAGGTCGTGGTCGGTGCGAATCCCGGCGACCTGCAGCGGACGGTCGTTGCGCGGATTGATGCCGGTGGTCTCGTAGTCGTACCAGAAGATTGAAGTCACGGGCGGTTCCTGAACTGAAGATCGGCAAAGTCTAGGCGTTGAACCGCGGTCGCGGCCAGCGCTGTGTCATTCAACCACCGCGCATCACACGATGTGCAATACATAGTTATGTCGTTTTCCCCCAAGAGGCTGCTAGCATCGGACCGACTTCGCATCCCGATCCGGCCCCATCAGGTAGCCCATGCTCGAGAACACAGCACTGCCACGGAAAGCACCGCTGAAACCGCCACTCGATACCCGCTATCAAGTGGAAACCCCGGAGGGCATCGACCTGCCGCTGCGCCCGGCCGGTCTGATGGTGCGCAGCCTCGCCTTCGGTATCGACCTGGGCATTCGCGGGGCCATCCTCGGCGTGCTGTTTCTGCTGCTGGCGTTTCTCGGCCAGCTCGGCATGGGCCTGGGCTCACTGCTGCTGTTTGCCGTCAGCTGGTGGTACATGGTGCTGTTCGAAGTGTTGCGTCAGGGCCGTTCGCCGGGCAAGCAATGGATGGGCCTGCGGGTGATCCACGATGACGGCACACCGATCGGCTGGTCGGCCTCGCTGCTGCGCAACCTGCTGCGTTTTGTCGATCTGCTGCCGTTCGGTTATTTCCTCGGCGCCATCAGCTGCCTGCAACACCCGACCTTCAAACGCCTCGGCGACATCGCCGCCGGCACGCTGGTGGTCTACAGCGAACGCGCCCTGCTCCGCCCGCAATTACCTGACGCCCAGCCACGCAGCTCGCCCGTGCCGCTCAACCTCGGCGAACAACGCGCCTTGCTCGCCTTCGCCGAACGTCAGGCTGAACTGTCGCCGGCGCGGGTCAATGAGCTGGCCGCGCTGCTCGCCCAACCGCTGCACATCTCGGCGCCCAAAGCGGTCAGCGAACTCAATGGTATCGCCCACGGCTTGTTGGGTCCGACATGAAGCAGAGTCTTTTCGAAGCTCGTCACAAGGCCGAATGGGAGCGCTTCACCCTGGCCCTCGAACGCCTCGAACATGGCAAGGACACCTCGCAGGCAGCCAGTTTCCCCAAGGCTTATCGACGCCTCTGCCAGCATCTGGCGCTGGCACAGGCGCGTGGCTACAGCAGTTTTCTGATCGACTCGCTGCAACAACTGGTGTTGCGCGGCCACCAGCAGCTGTATCGGCACCGCAGTCGATTCGGCGCCAACCTCCTGGGTTTCATCCTCGCTGACTTTCCTCGACTGGTGCGTGCCGAATGGCCGTTTGTGCTGGCCGCTGGTCTGATGTTTTTCGGCAGCCTGATCGGCTTTGCCTTGCTGGTGTATGCCTTTCCCGAACTGATCTACAACCTGATCCCCGCCGAACAGGTGCGCGACATGCAGAGCATGTACGACCCGGTCGCCGGGCACCTCGGGCGCTCGGCCGAACGGGCGGCCAGCGAAGACTGGGTGATGTTCGGCTATTACGTGATGCACAACATTGGCATCGCCTTTCAGACTTTCGCCAGCGGTTTGCTGCTGGGCGTCGGTAGCGCGTTCTTCCTGTTCTATAACGGCTTGATCATCGGCGCGGTGGCCGGGCACCTGACCGAAATCGGTTTTGGCCAGACGTTCTGGTCGTTCGTGATCGGCCACGGCGCCTTCGAGCTGAGCGCCATTGCCCTGGCGGGCGCGGCGGGGCTAAAGCTCGGCTGGGCAGTGATTGCACCGGGGCGGCTGACCCGTGGTGAAGCGCTGGTGCAGGCGGCGCGCAAAAGCGTGCTGCTGGTGTGCGGGGTCATGCTGTTCCTGCTGATCGCAGCATTCATCGAAGCGTATTGGTCGTCGAAGACCGGGGTCACACCGCCGATCAAATATGCGGTCGGTGCCGCGTTGTGGCTCGCAGTGGCGGCCTATCTGCTGTTCGCCGGAAGGACACGCCATGCGCCTGAGTGACGCCACCGTGGCGATCCGCCCGCGCAGCACCTGGGAAGCCATGGACCTGGGCGTGCTCATGAGCCAGCAGCACCGACGCCTGCTGATGACCAGTTGGGCCATCGTCACCCTGCCGCTGTTCGCGGTGCTGACGTTGTTGCTATGGGATTCGCCGTCGCTGGCGGTATTCATTTTCTGGTGGCTGAAACCAGCCTACGAACGCCTGCCGCTGTACATCCTGTCCAAAGCCCTGTTCGGCGAAACACCGACACTGAAACAGGCCCTGCGCGAATTTCCGCGACTGCTCAAACCGCAATGGCTGGCCAGCCTGACCTGGCGCAGGTTGAGCTTGAGTCGCAGCTTCTTGCTGCCGGTACTGCAACTCGAAGGCCTCGACGGCACCGCCCGTCAGCAACGCTTGCAGGTGTTGCTGCAACGCAATGCCGGCGCCGCGCAATGGCTGACGATCATCGGCATGCATCTGGAGACCGCACTGTGGATCGGTCTGATGGTGCTGTTCTACATGCTGCTGCCGCAGCAGATTGAAACCGACTGGGACTGGCAGTCGCTGATCCTCGATGCGGATCACCATTGGCGTTGGCTGGAACACCTGACCAACGCCTTCTACGCGTTGGTGCTGGTGGTCTGGGAACCGATTTATGTCGCCTGCGGTTTCAGCCTGTACCTGAACCGGCGCACGGCACTGGAAGCGTGGGACATCGAGCTGGTGTTCCGCCGTTTGCGCCAGCGCCTGAACACCAGCGCTCTGGGCCTGCTGCTGGTTATCTGTCTGTTGCTGCCAGCGGTGCCACCGGCGTGGGCGGATGCGCCGGCAAACGCTCCGGAAGCACCCCGCCTGCTGAATCAGCCGCTGACCAGTCAGGCTGCGCACGACAGCATCAAGGCGCTGCTCGAACAACCACCGTTCAAGAACAAGGAAAGCGTGACCCGCTATCGCTTTGGCGACGATCCGGCAGCCCCGGCCGAGGACAAACCCGGCGAGGCACCGCAATGGCTGAAAACCCTGCTCGGCTGGCTGGACAGTCAGCGCTTCAATGCGCTGGCCGGCCTGATTGAAGTGTTGTTGTGGGGAGCGTTGATCGCCGCTGTGGGCTGGCTGATCTGGCGCTATCGCGAGTTCCTGCGCACCTTCGTCAGTCGCCGGGCGAAGTTGCGCGCCCGCGTCAGGCCACCTGCGCCGCAACAAGCATTTGGCCTGGACCTGACCCCGCAATCCTTGCCCGACGACATCGCCGCCAGTGCCGAACAACTCTGGCAGACCCAGCCGCGCGCGGCGCTGGGCTTGCTCTATCGCGGATTGCTCAGCCGTCTGCTGCACGATTTTGCCCTGACCTTGAAACCCGCCGACACCGAGCATCAGGTGCTGCTGCGGGTCGAGCAACTGCAGCGCCCTGAACTGCTGGCGTTCAGTCGCACCCTGACGCTGCACTGGCAGAACATGGCCTACGGGCACCGCGTGCCGGCGGCACATCTGCAACAGGAACTGTGTGACGGCTGGCGTGCCCTGTTCGGCTCGGGAGCGCGCGCTTGAACCGGCGCAGCGCGTGGCTGCTCGGCGGGCTGATGGTCGCCCTGCTCGCGGCGTTGAGCGTTTATCTGTACCTCAAGGCGCGGCCCTATCAGGAAGTGATCGATCACGGCCCCTCGCCCCAGGCGCAGGCCAATCCTTATCTGGCGGCAGAACTGTTTTTGCGCGAGCGCGGCCTCAACGTCGGCCAGGCCGAAACACTGGCGGCGCTGCCCGATATCGATCCGCGTCGGCACACCCTGCTGTTGTTCGGCGAGCGCTCGCGCATGACCCCGCGTCAGGTCGATCAGGTGTTGAACTGGGCCCGCGCCGGTGGGCGCCTGGTATTCGTGGCCGAAGCGCTGTGGGACAAGCAGGCCAGACAAAGCGATGATCTGTTGCTGGATCGGGTGCAGTTGCACCAGTCCCTGAGCAAGGACCTCAAGGAGCCGCCGGCGGAGCTGGCCGATGATCCGTACCCGAATCTGACCAAGCTCTACCTGGAAGATGAGGACGCTCCCGCCTACGCCGGTTTCGACACCGCGTTCCATCTGGACGATCCGAACAATCTCGCCCAGGCCTGGGCCAACAGCGCCAAGGCCACGCACATGATGCAACTGCCGTACGGCCTCGGCTCGATCACCGTGGTCACCGATGCCGAACTGTGGAAAACCCCGGCCATCAGCAAGCATGACAACGCCTGGCTGCTCTGGTACCTGAGCGCCGACACCGACGTCACGCTGATTTTCAACACGGCGCACGATGGTCTGCTGACCTTGCTCTGGCGTTACTTCCCGCAAGCCATCGTCGCCCTGCTGGCGCTGATCGGCCTCGGCCTGTGGCACGTTGCTGCGCGCCATGGACCACTGCAGGCACCCGCCCCGAGTGGCCGCCGGCAGTTGCAGGAACACCTGCGCGCCAGTGCCGATTTCATCCTGCGCCACAACGGTCAGCACGTCCTGTTGCAAGCCCTGCAACAGGACGTGCTGCGCTGCGCCCGCCGCCGCTATCCCGGCTTCGACCAATTGAACGTGGCCGAGCAATGGCTGGTGCTGTCGCGCCTGACCCGCCAGCCAACCCGCGCAATCAGTCAGGCCCTCAGCCCGGTGCCGAAACAGCGCATGAGCAGCGCTGATTTCAGTCGCCAGGTGGCCCACCTGCAAACCTTGAGGAACACGCTATGAGTGAACAGATCGAGCCCGGCAGCGCCAGCCACGCCGCCCAGCAACGCCAGCGTGCCAGCCAGTTGGCGCAAGCGCTGCGCGGCGAATTGCAGAAGGCCCTGATCGGCCAGAACAGCGTGATCGACGATGTGCTGACCGCGCTGATCGCCGGCGGTCACGTGCTGCTTGAGGGCGTTCCGGGGCTGGGCAAGACCTTGCTGGTGCGGGCGCTGGCGCGCTGCTTCGGCGGCGAGTTCGCGCGCATCCAGTTCACCCCGGACTTGATGCCCAGCGACGTCACCGGCCACGCGGTGTACGACCTGCACACCGAGCAGTTCAAGCTGCGCAAGGGGCCGCTGTTCACCAACCTGCTGCTGGCCGACGAGATCAACCGCGCACCGGCGAAAACCCAGGCGGCGTTGCTCGAAGCGATGCAGGAGCGCCAAGTCACCCTCGAGGGTCGGGCGCTGCCGATCGCCCAGCCGTTCATGGTGCTCGCCACCCAGAATCCGATCGAGCAGGAAGGCACTTATCCACTGCCGGAGGCCGAACTTGACCGCTTCATGCTCAAAGTGCGCATGGACTACCCGGAGGCCGAGCAAGAGCTGAACATGGTGCGTCAGGTCAGCCGCTCGACCCGCGCCGACATGCTCGACGTGCAGCCGTTGCGTACGGTCCTGCAAGCCAAGGACGTGCAGGCCTTGCAACGCATCGCCAGTGACCTGCCGATCGACGATCAGGTGCTCGATTACGCCGTGCGGCTGGCGCGCAGCACCCGCTCCTGGCCCGGCCTGACCCTCGGCGCCGGGCCGCGAGCCTCGATTGCGCTGGTGCGATGCGCCCGCGCCCGTGCGTTGCTGCGCGGCGGCGAGTTCGTGATTCCCGATGACATCAAAGGTTGCGCGCTCTCGGTGCTGCGCCATCGGGTGCGAGTGGCGCCGGAGCTGGACATCGAAGGTCTGCAGGTCGATCAGGTGCTGCAGCAACTGCTCGACCAAGTGCCGGCGCCGCGCCTGTGAAACCGTCACGCCTGCTGCTGATCTGGCTCGCGATTCTGCTGGCCGTCGGCACGCTGCTGGGCACGCTGCAAGCTCTCGACATCGACGTGCCCGCCACGCTGTTGTCGATCAACTGGGGCTTGCTCCTGGCTCTGCTGGTGCTGGCGCTCATCGATGCGCTGCGCCTGAACAACCTGCCCTCGCCGCGCATCCAGCGGCAGATGCCCGGCAGCCTGGCACTCGGCCGTTGGAGCGAGGTGCGGCTGCAGCTCAGCCATGACTTCAATGAGCCGGTCGCGGTGGAGATTTTCGACCACGTGCCACAGGGCCTGAGCTTCGAAAACCTGCCGCTGGCGATTGAACTGCAACCCGGGCAATTCAGCGCGGTCGGCTACCGTCTGCGCCCGCTCAAGCGCGGGCACTTCAGCTTCGAACAGTGCGAAATCAACCTGCCCAGCCCGTTCGGTCTGTGGACAGGCAAACGCCTGCTCGCCGTGAGCGGCGAGATCCGCGTCTACCCGGACTTCGCAAAGCTCTACGGTGGGCAGTTGCTGGCGGTGGACAACTGGCTCAGCCAGCTCGGTGTGCGCCAGCGCCAGCGTCGCGGGCAGGGTCAGGAATTTCATCAGTTGCGCGAATTTCGCGAAGGCGACAGCCTGCGCCAGATCGACTGGAAAGCCACCGCCCGTCAGCGCACGCCGATTGCCCGCGAGTATGAAGACGAGCGTGATCAACAGATCATGTTCATGCTCGATTGCGGGCGGCAAATGCGCAGCCATGATGGCGAGCTGTCGCATTTCGACCATGCGCTGAATGCGTGTCTGCTGCTGAGCCATGTCGCGCTGCGTCAGGGCGATGCGGTGGGATTGAGTACATTTGCAGACGATCAACCGCGATATCTAGCTCCGGTAAAAGGCAGCGGGCAACTCAACGTCCTGCTCAACACGGTCTACGATCTGGCGAGTAGCCAACGTCCGGCGGACTATCAGGCAGCCATTCGGCAACTACTAACACGTCAGAAACGACGGGCACTGGTCATCCTTATGACCAACCTGCAGGATGAGGACCATGGCGAACTGACCAACGCAGTCCAACACCTGAGCCGCCAGCATCAAGTGTTAGTGGTCAGCCTGCGCGAAGAAACGCTCGACCAAATGCGCCAAGACTCGGTACAAACCCTTCCTGAAGCATTGGCCTATTGCGGCGCAGTGGATTACCTAAACGCTAGGGCCGAACTGAATGAGCGCCTGATGGCTCATGGCACACCTGTGCTGGATGTCCCTACCAGTAAGCTAAATACTGAACTAGTGTCAATTTACTTAAGCTGGAAGAAAGCTGGAGCCCTATAGACATTGTAGATTTCACGCCGGCGGGGTGTTTCAAATTGGCAAGCGGGTGTAGATTTCTTAATAAGAAATACCGCTGCTAAAAGGGCTTTTCCATTGATCGGTATCTCACTCCACTTATTTAAAGGAGTGCCAGTCCGCTCCTTGAGGCGGCCCATCCCGCGCTATCGGATTGCCCGCTAAATTTTCCCATGCAGCCATGCTCGAAGCCTCTCGAACGGAGTCGAAGAATGCCCACTAAATATTCATTATCTGATGTGTTGGAAAGGATTTATCAGAATCAGCTTGGGCTGGAGGCAGCCCTAATGGAGCTAACACTCCAGGTCGAAGAGAGGGGGTTTACCGAGATCGGAGAAAACGTCCGCTCTGCGCTTTTTGTCATTGGAGAAAATGCCGGCTATATCAAGCAGGGCTTGGCGAAACTCAGAGCAAAGGAAACGGACTAGGCCTCAAAAACTCAATGAATTTTGTCGACCGCTTTGGTGTTATCCACAGGGTGATTATCGAAGCGATTTGACGATTCAAAAACCTTCCAACACCCCACCTAAAATCCCCCCGTCTTATATCGAAATGAAACAGATTGATGCGTTCGGGTACACATATCCGTCATCCGAATGAAGTCTTTCCCCAAACCTAGGAATTTAGGCTACACGACGTGGCGCCTTTGCCTACGAACACACCAGAATGCTCTGTCTTGTACGCATTGGTGAGGCTCCGTAACTTGATCTTGGCCGCTGAATCAGCGGTCGAAATTAATTGTCCGGGGCAATGTCGAGGCAGTAGCTTCAGTCAGGCTAGTAACATTTTAGCTGTTAGCAGGACGTCTCTAGGTGAGCCGAACAGCTCACCTCCCCCCGGCCGAATAACCTCTTCATAGCAGTTTCCGTTCACGTTCACCCGAACTGGAAGCCAAGCAAAAAGGATATAAAGCCATGAACAGTGCAACATCAAATCCTCCAGAATCTGACGCGACTTCCAGCTGTCTCCCCCCTGATTCAGAGAGGTTTCAGGAAGCCGCAGAACGCGCCCTCGACCACTACCTCAAACCAAAATCGCCCTCACGCAATTCCGTGGATCGCGGCATGCAGATGTTCGTTGTCGCCCCCGACCTCAACCCCGAAGCCATCGCCATCCAGACCTACGAAACCTTCTCGTCGGTGAGCATTCTGCTGCTGGATCTGGCGGACAGCCTGGAAGACAAACCACGGCATCTGGCGATGGCGATCTATCAGTTGAGCGAGATGGGTTTGTTGCTGGCGGAGAAGACACTGGACAGTGAGCGGGCGATTGCCTTGAAGGCTTGAAGATCAAAAGATCGCCGCCTGCGGCAGCTCCTGCAGGAAAATTGCATTTCCACTGTAGGAGCTGCCGCAGGCGGCGATCTTTGGTTTTGGCTGTATCAGGCAGACGCCGGCAGGGGCTGAAAACTGAAGTACTGCTTCAACGCCTGCACCAGTTGCGCATATTCCGGCGGCGGGCGTTGCAGGCTGAAGCCGGCGTCGTAGTGCATCGGGGTCGCGTCTTCATGGCACCACAGGCAGCACGCCGTCAGGTCGATGACCTGCTGGCAGCCATCGCCGAGCGGAATTTTGAGACGCAGACTGAAATCGACACCGGTCATCATCGGTAACTGGCTGATGAGCATCAGCCCGTCTTCGGACACATTGCCCAGAAAACCGATGGGTTTGTCGGTGACGCTGTTGAACACCCTGAGGAAGTACGGCAACTGGTGCCGTTCGATTCGTCGGTCGGTAAACATGCGAGGTACGCCACGCAAGGCCCCATCACAGAGCCGCACCTTTGCTTCGGAACACGCCTGTGTCACAGACACGCTCTCCCCGCTTCCGGTGGCATGGTCGCCAATACGCCATCGCCTCAACATCGACCAGTCGCAGGTGTTGCCCCATGTTTAGAGGCCAGACTCTAAACCGGATCACTGGACTATAGCTCAACCTGTACAGTCAGCCAGCGTTTGTATGACATCCGGCATCAGAAGCGTTGCGCACTCGGCACCGCCGCCGCACTGCGAGTCGGGTAATGTCCCAGGCTCTGCAGGGTTTCCAGGCGGGCGCGGGCGCGGAAGGCGTATTCGCTGTTGGGGTACGAGGCGATGATGAACTGGTAGGTCTGCGCAGCGTCGATGTACATTTTTTGCCGTTCCAGGCACTGGCCGCGCATCATCGACACTTCCGGCCACACATACGGACGGGCCCGGCTGGCGCGTTCGACCTTGGACAGTTCGAGCATCACCTGCTCGCAATTGCCCCGGTCGTAGGCGCTGTAGGCGTTGTTCAAATGATGGTTCATCGACCAACGGGTGCAGCCCGTGACGGCGAGGACGCTGAGGGCAAGGGCGGCAATGGGCAACAATCGCATGGGGAGGTTCTCCTGTCTTGAGCTCTGTATCGACCCCTGGTCGTAAATCTTCAGGCGCGTTTGTCCCAAAGTTGCCACGTTCAATAAAGAAAACAATAAGTAGTGCAAACGAACAATGACTACACCCCAAGAGCATAGTAGCCTCTGCTAGCGCTTGAACTCAGGAGTCTTTGCATGTCCGTCCGTCGTACCAAAATCGTCGCTACCCTTGGCCCGGCCAGTAACTCGCCGGAAGTTCTCGAACAGCTGATTCTGGCTGGTCTGGACGTCGCCCGTCTGAACTTCTCCCACGGCACCCCCGACGAGCACAAGGCTCGCGCGAAGCTGGTGCGTGACCTCGCCGCCAAGCACGGCCGTTTCGTCGCCCTGCTGGGTGACCTGCAAGGCCCGAAAATCCGTATCGCCAAATTCGCCAACAAGCGCATTGAGCTGAAGATCGGTGACAAGTTCACCTTTTCCACCAGCCATCCGCTGACCGAAGGCAACCAGCAAGTGGTCGGCATCGACTACCCGGACCTGGTGAAAGACTGCGGCGTGGGCGACGAGCTGCTGCTCGACGACGGCCGCGTAGTGATGCGCGTCGAAACCGCCACCGCTACCGAGCTGCACTGCGTCGTGACCATCGGCGGCCCGCTGTCCGACCACAAAGGCATCAACCGTCGCGGTGGCGGCCTGACCGCACCAGCCCTGACCGAAAAAGACAAGGCCGACATCAAGCTCGCCGCCGAAATGGAAGTCGACTACCTCGCGGTGTCCTTCCCGCGTGACGCGGCTGACATGAACTACGCCCGTCAACTGCGCGACGAAGCCGGCGGCACTGCCTGGCTGGTGGCGAAAATCGAACGCGCCGAAGCCGTGGCCGACGACGAAACCCTCGACGGTCTGATCAAGGCTTCCGACGCAGTGATGGTTGCCCGTGGCGACCTCGGTGTGGAAATCGGCGACGCCGAGCTGGTGGGCATTCAGAAGAAGATCATTCTGCACGCACGCCGCCACAACAAAGCGGTGATCGTTGCGACCCAGATGATGGAGTCGATGATCCAGAACCCGATGCCGACCCGCGCCGAAGTGTCCGACGTGGCCAACGCCGTGCTCGACTACACCGACGCCGTGATGCTCTCGGCCGAATCCGCTGCCGGCCTGTACCCGCTGGAAGCCGTTCAGGCGATGGCGCGCATCTGCGTCGGCGCTGAAAAGCATCCGACCAGCAAGACTTCCAGCCACCGTATCGGCAAGGAATTCGAGCGCTGCGACGAAAGCATCGCCCTGGCAACCATGTACACCGCCAACCACTTCCCGGGCGTGAAAGCGATCATCGCTCTGACCGAGAGTGGCTACACCCCGCTGATCATGTCGCGCATCCGCTCCTCGGTGCCGATCTACGCGTTCACCCCGCACCGCGAAGCCCAGGCTCGCGCAGCGATGTTCCGCGGCGTGTACACCGTGCCGTTCGACCCGGCCTCGCTGGCCCCGAACGAAGTCAGCCAGAAAGCGATCGACGAGCTGGTCAAGCGCGGCGTTGTGGAAAAAGGCGACTGGGTCATCCTGACCAAGGGCGACAGCTACCACACCACCGGTGGCACCAACGGCATGAAGATCCTGCACGTGGGTGACCCGCAGGTCTGAGTGATTCGCTGAAAAAACAAAGCCCCGGCATGTGAGTGCCGGGGCTTTTTGTATTCTGATCCTGAAGATGTGTTGGCTGATCCAATGCTATCGCGAGCAGGCTCACTCCTACATTTGAAGTGCGTTCCCCTGTAGTAGTGAGCCTGCTCGCGATGAGGGCAGTACAGCCACCCGAAGACTCAATGCCGTTTGATAAACCCGGTCAACGCCGTCAACGCCTCCGGCGAGCGCAGTCGCTGAGTGAACAACGCGCCCTCCTCCTCGATTACTTTACGGATCAGCTCGCGATCCGGCGCCTTCATCAATTGCTTGCTGATGCGCACTGCATCTACTGGCAGTTCATCGAAACGCAACGCCATCTCCCGCGCCTTGTTCAGCGCCGCTTCGCCACTGCCCAACGCCTCAGTGGCAATGCCCCACTGCGCCGCCTGCTCACCGCTGAATCCTTCGCCGAGCAGCAACAGCTCCGCCGCTTTCGCGTGTCCGAGCAAACGCGGCAGGATCAGGCTGGAACCGAACTCCGGGCACAGCCCGAGGTTGACGAACGGCATGCGCAACCGGGCATCGCGGCTGACGTAGACCAGATCGCAATGCAGCAACAACGTGGTACCGATGCCCACCGCAGCGCCGGCCACGGCGGCGATCACCGGTTTGCGGCATTCGAGCAGGTTGAGCATGAAGTGGAACACCGGGCTGTCGAGGTCGCTCGGCGGTTGCTGGATGAAGTCGGCGATGTCGTTGCCGGCGGTGAAACACTCGGCGCTGCCGGTGATCAGCACGGCGTTGATGTCAGGATCGTTGTCGGCCAGCCTCAAGGCCTCGGCGAGGCGGCTGTACATCGCACGGGTCAGGGCGTTTTTCTTGTCCGGGCGATTGAGGCGCAGGGTGAGCAAACCGCGTTCGCGTTCGAGCAGGATGGCTTCGGTCATCAGCGTTACTCAACATTTAAAAGGGCTGACAAAGTTCTTTTGTGGTGAGGCTGGATTGCTGTGGTGAGCCAGAACTTCTGTGGTCAGGCTGATCCCCTCACCACAGGAGTTCACCTTCACATCAGATTCAGCGCTCAACCGCGGGACAGAAACACATCGGCCAGCAGTTGATTGCGCGGCAGTCCGGCCAGGTACAGACGCTTGGCAAACGCATCGACGCTGGCAGTCGAGCCGCAGACTAAGGCCAGGGTTTGCCGGGAAACAAGGCGCAGTTGCGCCAAAGCGGCGGCTGACTCGGCCGCCGTCCACAGCTCGACGCTGAGGTTTTCGCGCTGCGCAGCAAGCGCCGCCAGGGGTTTGGCCAGATAGTGCTCGCGTTCGTCATGGGCCAGGTGAATGACGCGGATGGCGCCTTGGTGATCCTGACGCAAAGCTTCGCGCAGCACGCCGAACAACGGGCCCAGCCCGGTGCCGGCCGCCAGCAGCCACAGCGGTCGGGTGTGCCAGTCCGGGTCGTAATGCAACGCTCCGCCACGCAGTTCACCGAGGCGGATCGGGTCGCCGATCTGCAGGCGCCGCGCCGCATCGCTGAATTCGCCGGGCTGGCGACAGTCGAGGTGGAACTCGAGAAAGCGGTCTTCTTGCGGCAGGCTCGCCAGCGAATAGGGTCTGGCGATGTGGTTGATCCACAGCACCAGATGTTGCCCGGCGCTGTAGCGCAGCGGTCGCTGCGGGGTCAGGCGCAAACGCAGGACGTTATCGCTGAGCCAGTCCAGCGCCTCGACCACCGCCGGGCGCCCGTCGGTGACGGGGTCGAAGGTGTGTACCTGCAAATCTTCCGTGACCTGACACTGACAAGCCAGCCGCCAGCCTTGCTGGCGCTGTTCGGCGCTCAAGGCATCCGGGCGACTGTCGGCGGGCAAGCCCCTCACGCACTGCACCAGACAGGCATGGCAACTGCCGGCGCGGCAGCTGTAAGGCACCGCGACGCCGTTCTGATTCAGCGCGTCGAGCAAATTGCTGCCCGCCGCCACCGGCCATTGCCGATCACCGACGCGAAGTTCAGGCATCCACATTCTCCCATGCTGCTGCACAGCGATTGCGCCCGTCGCGCTTGGCCCGGTACAGCGCCTGATCGGCACGCTGCAAAGCGTCGTCCAGATCATCACCCAGTTCCAGCAGGGTCATGCCTGCCGACAGGCTCAGGCTGCGCACATTCAGGCCCACCAGTTCGACGTCGGTGAAAGCAATGCGCAGGCGTTCACAACAGGCGGTCAGGCGTTCGGCATCGCAGTCGGGCAGCAACACTACGAATTCCTCGCCACCGTAACGCGCCAGCACGTCGCCGTCACGCAGGCAGGCACCCGCCACGCCGGCGAACGCCTGCAACACCTGATCGCCGGCGGCATGGCCGTGCAGGTCGTTGATGCGCTTGAAGTGGTCGAGGTCGATCAGCGCCAGACCATGCACCACGCCCGGTTCCATCTCCGCCAGCTCCCGTGAGGCCAGACGCAGAAAATGCCGGCGATTGAACAGTCCGGTCAGTTCATCGGTGGCCACCAGATCTTCGAGTTGGCGCATCATCCCGCGCAGGGTGTCCTGATGCGCCTGCAAGGCAAACCGGCGCTGGCGCATGCGCTGACGTGAAACCTGGACGAAGCGTGCGTAAATCACCAGCCACGCCAGCACCATCGCCAGAATGCACACCTGCAACGCCGCCAGCGCCGGATCCGGCAGACGGAAGTGGTAGCCGTCCCAGAGGGTGATCGCACAGAAACTGAAGAACACCAGCAGCGCGCAACGAATGAACGCGCGCCGGGTTAAATGGAACAGGCCGAACAGCAGGATCAGCACGTAGAACACCAGAAACGCGCCGCGTGCTTCATCCAGATGGGCGATCAGCCAGGTCTGCCAGCCGAGCCCGAGCAGCACTTGCGCTTCAGTCAGACTGGGGTCGGCAAAGCGCTGGTTGCGCCCGGACCAGAACAGCGTAAACAACGTGGCCTGGCAGATGACCACCAGCGCGCTGCCGATGGCCACGCTGTTCAATGATTGCGGGTAATGCCCGGTGAAAAACGCCAGCCACAGCAGCAGCAAAGCCAATCCATAGGTGGCTGCGGCGAGGGCAAAGCGCTTGAGCAAAAGACGTTGAATGGCGTTATGGGTCAATCGTTGACTCACCGTGCGATAGGAGGCTGACCGAGTGTCCTACTCTACAGACCGGATGCCACTTTAGAGGGGCGGTCGATAAATGACCACCGATTTTCGGGCTCGAAAATTGACGTCAAAAGTGTGGCCTCAAAAGCCCCTCACCCTAGCCCTCTCCCCGAGGGAGAGGGAACTGACCGCATTGTTTATTTGAGATACGCCGACCTGATACATCATGCCGAACTCAGGTTTTGAATTCGCCACAAATCGGCTCCCTTCCCCCCTCGCCCCCTTGGGGGAGAGGGCTGGGGTGAGGGGGTGGGTATTGAAGTGCAAACCCGATGTTCGATATTCGCCCAACCATGCGACCAACGAATGACTGCCGACGCGTGTATGCCCCGAAGAGGCGCGGTATACTGCCGCGCCTTTTTAGCGTCGCGCCAGCAGCCCGGCGTGCCTTGAAAGGTGCTTGCGACCGACCGATGCACCCAAGCCGCAGGCACCTTATTGAATGTTCCCGTCTTTTAGAGGAGCGCGACTCATGACCGTGATCAAGCAAGACGACCTGATTCAGAGCGTTGCCGACGCCCTGCAGTTCATTTCCTATTACCACCCCGTGGATTTCATCCAGGCGATGCACGAAGCCTACCTGCGCGAAGAATCGCCAGCGGCCCGTGACTCGATCGCGCAGATCCTGATCAACTCGCGCATGTGCGCCACCGGCCACCGGCCGATCTGCCAGGACACCGGCATCGTCACCGTGTTCGTGCGTGTGGGCATGGACGTACGTTGGGATGGCGCGACCATGAGCCTGGACGACATGATCAACGAAGGCGTGCGCCGCGCCTACAACCTGCCGGAAAACGTCCTGCGTGCCTCGATCCTCGCCGACCCGGCGGGCGCTCGCAAAAACACCAAGGACAATACCCCGGCAGTCATCCACTACTCCATCTTCCCGGGCAACACCGTGGAAGTGGACGTGGCGGCCAAGGGCGGCGGTTCCGAGAACAAGTCGAAAATGGCCATGCTCAATCCGTCCGACTCGATCGTTGACTGGGTGCTCAAGACCGTTCCGACCATGGGCGCCGGCTGGTGCCCACCGGGCATGCTGGGCATCGGCATCGGCGGCACCGCCGAGAAAGCCGCGGTCATGGCCAAGGAAGTGTTGATGGAATCCATCGACATTCACGAACTGAAAGCCCGTGGCCCGCAGAACCGTATCGAAGAGATCCGTCTGGAGCTGTTCGAGAAGGTCAACCAGCTGGGCATCGGCGCCCAGGGTCTCGGTGGCCTGACCACCGTGCTCGACGTGAAGATCATGGACTACCCGACCCACGCCGCTTCGCTGCCGGTGTGCATGATCCCGAACTGCGCCGCCACCCGTCACGCGCACTTCGTGCTCGACGGTTCTGGCCCGGCCTCGCTGGAAGCGCCATCGCTGGATGCCTACCCGGAAATCGTCTGGGAAGCCGGCCCGTCGGCCCGTCGCGTCAACCTCGACACCCTGACCCCGGAAGAAGTGCAGAGCTGGAAGCCGGGCGAAACCGTCCTGCTCAACGGCAAGATGCTCACCGGTCGCGACGCGGCGCACAAGCGCATGGTCGAGATGCTGAACAAGGGTGAAACCCTGCCGGTGGATCTGAAAGGTCGCTTTATCTACTACGTCGGCCCGGTTGATCCGGTCGGTGACGAAGTGGTTGGCCCGGCTGGCCCGACCACCGCGACGCGGATGGACAAGTTCACCCGTCAGATCCTTGAGCAGACCGGCCTGCTGGGCATGATCGGCAAATCCGAGCGTGGCCCGACCGCGATCGAAGCGATCAAGGACAACAAGGCCGTGTACCTGATGGCCGTGGGCGGCGCCGCTTATCTGGTGGCCCAGGCCATCAAGAAGTCCAAGGTGCTGGCCTTCGCCGAGCTGGGCATGGAAGCGATCTACGAGTTCGAGGTCAAGGACATGCCGGTCACCGTCGCGGTGGACAGCAACGGTGAGTCGGTACACATCACCGGCCCGGCGATCTGGCAACAGAAGATCGCCGAAAGCCTGGCGGTAGAAGTGCAGTAAGCGTTTCGCAGCTGTAAAAAGGCCGGCCCGTCATACGACAGGCCGGCCTTTTTTATGCCTGGGAGAACGACACATACCTTGGGCTTGAGCGCACCTGTCAGATCTGACAGGTGCGCGCTGCCATGATTGTTGTTAGCGTCAATCCATCTGCGTCTTCGCCTGTGCAATGTATGTGACTCATGGCTGATCAAGACCTCAGTATCACCCCGCCCTCCATCGCCAAGAGTTCGACGATTGCCACTTTCAGCAAGCGTTTGGTTTGTTCGAGTGACAGCGTCGAAAGCCTGACACAGGCCACGCAAGCCATCATTGGCGAGCTGGCTTATACCCGCACCATGCTGCTTTCACACTCACACCGGTTCACGGCGGTCTGATCAGGTAACGCGTCAGACGAGAAGGACGGGCAGGCCCATGCTATCGTGCCCGCCCGTCCCTCTATCCATTAGCCCAGCATGCTGCCGACTTCCCGTACCCTGCGTTTGTCGTTGTACACCCTGCTGATCATTGCCGGTGCGGCCATCGCCGCGACCCTTGCCATCCGCCACGCCGAACGCCAGGCGATGGAGGAAGACGCCACCCGCGCCAGCCAGCAATTGGCGCTGTATGCCAACTCGTTGCACACCCTGATCGACCGCTATCGCGCCCTGCCCGCCGTGCTGGCGCTGGACCCGCAATTGCGCAGCGCGCTGGCCGGGCCGGTGGGCGCGGAACAACAGAATGTGCTGAATCTGAAGCTGGAGCAGATCAACGGCGCGGCGCAGTCCTCGACCCTCGAACTGCTCGATCACAGCGGCCTCGCGGTGGCCGCCAGCAACTGGCGCCTGCCGAGCAGTTACGTCGGCCACAACTACGGTTTTCGTCCGTACTTCAGCCAGACCCGCACTCAGGGCAGCGGGCGCTTTTATGCGGTGGGGGTGACCAGCGGCATCCCCGGCTATTTTCTGTCCAGCGCGGTGCTCGGCGACAACGCCGAGTTCCTTGGCGCGATGGTAGTCAAACTGGAGTTCCCCGAGCTTGAGCGCGAATGGAGCCAGGGCAGCGACACGCTGCTGGTCAGCGATGCACGCGGGATCATCTTCATCGCCAACCAGCCCGGCTGGCGCTATCGCTCGTTGCGGCCGCTGGACAGCCGCGACATGGACGAGATCAAGCGCACGCGCCAGTACGACAAACAATCGCTGATCCCGCTGACGCATTTGTCGCTGCGTCACTTCGACGACAACAGCGACCTGCGCCGGGTCGAAGGCCCGGACGGAACGGCGGACTACTTGTGGGAATCGCTGCCGCTGGCCACCGAAGGCTGGACTCTGCACCTGTTGCGGCGCCCGCAAGTGGCCTTCGAAGACTTGCGCAACGCCGGGCTGGCCGCCGCAGGAGTGTGGCTGGCGCTGGTGTTCCTGCTGTTGTTCCTCAATCAGCGCTGGCGCCTGTCGAAAGTCCGTCAGCGCAATCGCGAGGAACTCGAACAACTGGTCGAAGAACGCACCCGCGATCTGCGCACCGCGCAGGACGGTCTGGTGCAATCGGCCAAGCTCGCGGCGCTGGGGCAGATGTCCGCCGCACTGGCCCACGAGATCAATCAACCACTGACCGCGCAACGCATGCAGCTCGCAACGCTGCGCCTGCTGCTCGAACATGGCCGCGTCGATGACGCGTACAAAGCGCTCAAACCGGTGGACGATATGCTCACGCGCATGGCCTCGCTTACCGGCCACCTGAAAACCTTCGCCCGCAAAAGCCCCAGCGGCCTGCGCGAACGACTGGATCTGGCGACCGTGGTCGATCAATCGCTGCAACTGCTCGATGCGCGCCTGCGCGACGAACAGGTCAGCCTGGTGCTGCACCTGACACGTCCGGCGTGGGTGCGTGGCGATGCGATCCGCCTCGAACAGGTGCTGATCAACCTGCTGCGCAACGCCCTCGATGCGATGCAGGGCAAACCGTGCAAGCGTCTGGAAATCCGTCTGGAGACCGATGAACAGCTGTGGCGTCTGAGCGTGATCGATAATGGCGGCGGGATTGCCGAACAGCACTTGAACCAGGTGTTCGACCCGTTCTTTACCACCAAACCGGTGGGTGACGGTCTGGGTCTGGGGCTGGCAGTATCCTTTGCCATCGTGCATGAATCCGGCGGGCGTCTGAGCGTTGAAAATGGCGAGGCCGGCGCGGTATTCAGCCTGACCCTGCCGATCGATCTGGAGGCACATATCTGATGCTCAACTCAGTGATGGTGGTCGATGACGAAAGCAGCATTCGCAGCGCCGTCGAGCAATGGCTGAGCCTGTCGGGGTTCGAGGTGCAGCTGTTCAGCCGCGCCGAAGATTGTCTGGCGGCACTGCCGGCGCACTTTCCCGGGGTGATTCTCAGCGATGTGCGCATGCCCGGGCTCAGTGGTCTGCAGTTGCTGGCCGAAGTGCAGAAACGTGACGCCGATCTGCCGGTGATTCTGCTGACCGGGCACGGCGATGTGCCGATGGCGGTCGAAGCGATGCGTGACGGCGCCTACGACTTTCTGGAAAAACCGTTCAGCCCGGACACCCTGCTCGGCAGCCTGCGCCGGGCGCTCGACAAGCGTCGGCTGGTTCTGGAAAACCGTGCCCTGCATGAGCAGGCCGATCACCGCGCCAGACTCGATGCCACGCTGCTCGGCGTGTCCCGTGGCATGCAGACCTTGCGTCGCCAGGTGCTGGATCTGGCGGCGCTGCCGGTCAACGTGTTGATCCGTGGCGAAACCGGCAGCGGCAAGGAACTGATCGCCCGTTGCCTGCATGATTTCGGCCCGCGCGCCGCCAAGCCCTTCGTGGCGCTGAACTGCGCGGCGATCCCCGAGCAGTTGTTCGAAGCCGAGTTGTTCGGTCATGAAAGTGGCGCCTTCACCGGCGCTTCTGGCAAGCGCATCGGCAAGCTGGAATATGCCGACGGCGGCACGCTGTTTCTCGATGAGATCGAAAGCATGCCGCTGGCCCAGCAAGTGAAACTGCTGCGGGTCTTGCAGGAACAGAAGCTGGAGCGGCTGGGGTCGAACCAGAGCATTCGCGTCGATCTGCGAATCGTCGCCGCGACCAAGCCTGATCTGCTGGATGAGGCCAGGGCCGGCCGTTTTCGCGAAGACCTGGCGTACCGCCTGAACGTCGCCGAGCTGCGCCTGCCACCGCTGCGCGATCGCCGCGAAGACATTCCGCTGCTGTTCGAATCCTTCGCCTTCAGCGCTGCCCAGCGTCTGGGCCGCACCTTCCCGCCGTTGAGCGGCGCGCAATTGAGCCACCTGCTCAGCCACGACTGGCCGGGCAACGTGCGTGAACTGGCGAATGTCGCCGAGCGCCAGGTGCTGGGCCTGGATGAGCCGGTGCAGGGCATCGATCCGGGCCAGTCTCTCGCCGCGCAGCAGGAAGCCTTTGAAGCGCAATGCCTGCGCGCGGCGCTGACCCGGCACAAGGGCGATGTGAAAGCGGTGCTGGAAGAGTTGCAACTGCCGCGCCGGACCTTCAATGAAAAGCTGCAGCGGCATGGGTTGAGCCGGGAGATGTTTGTTCCGGGCAGCTGATTTATTGATTGCCGCTAGTGGCCACTTCGCGAGCAGGCTCGCTCCCACATGGGATTTGTGCTCGCCGCGTCTTCCTCTGTGGGAGCGAGCCTGCTCGCGAAGGGGCCCGTTGAGCCGCAGCAAATATCCACTCTAATGAGCGATTTTCCGCTCAATCAAATCAGGCAATAAGCGGATTTCCGCTCATAAAATCCTGCCGTCCCCTCTAAACCGGCCCTCCCCCGTTGGCACAGCTCCTGCTATAGCCCCAGCAGGCTGCGTTCCAACGCGCTCCACAAAAACAATTAAACGAAGGATCCTTCAATGGATAACTCCAACGCCCTGCCCCTTGGGTCGGCTGCCGCGCCCGCCAAAGAAAAAACCACCGCCAGCCGGATCAAATCGATCTTCAGCGGCTCGGTCGGCAACATGGTCGAGTGGTACGACTGGTACGTCTACGCCGCTTTCTCGCTGTACTTCGCCAAGACCTTCTTCCCCGCCGGCTCCACCACCGCGCAACTGATGAACACCGCCGCGATCTTCGCCGTGGGCTTCCTGATGCGCCCGATCGGTGGCTGGCTGATGGGTCTCTACGCCGACAAGGTCGGTCGCAAGAAAGCCTTGATGGCCTCGGTCTACCTGATGTGCTTCGGCTCCTTGCTGATCGCCCTCAGCCCCAACTATGAAACCATCGGCATCGGCGCGCCGATCCTGCTGGTCTTCGCCCGCTTGCTGCAAGGCCTGTCGGTCGGCGGCGAATACGGCACCTCGGCCACCTACCTGTCGGAGATGGCGACCAGGGAGCGTCGCGGCTTCTTCTCCAGCTTCCAGTACGTGACCCTGATCTCCGGCCAGCTGATCGCGCTGGGCGTGCTGATCGTGCTGCAGAACATGCTGACCACCGAACAGCTGTACGCGTGGGGCTGGCGTATTCCGTTCGCCATCGGCGCACTGTGCGCGATCGTTGCCTTGTACCTGCGTCGCGGCATGGAAGAAACCGAATCGTTCACCAAGAAAGAGAAGTCCAAGGAAAGCGCGATGCGCACCTTGATGCGCCACCCGAAAGAACTGCTGACCGTGGTCGGCCTGACCATGGGCGGTACGCTGGCGTTCTACACCTACACCACCTACATGCAGAAATACCTGGTGAACACCGTCGGCATGAGCATCTCCGACTCGACCACCATTTCTGCCGCCACGCTGTTCCTGTTCATGTGCCTGCAACCGATCATCGGTGGTCTGTCCGATAAAATCGGTCGTCGTCCGATCCTGATCGCTTTCGGCGTACTCGGTACGATCTTCACCGTGCCGATCCTGATGACCCTGCACACCATCCAGACCTGGTGGGGCGCATTCTTCCTGATCATGGCGGCACTGATCATCGTCAGCGGCTACACCTCGATCAACGCTGTGGTGAAGGCCGAACTGTTCCCGACCGAAATCCGCGCGCTGGGCGTCGGCCTGCCGTACGCACTGACCGTGTCGATCTTCGGCGGCACCGCCGAATACATCGCACTGTGGTTCAAGAGCATCGGCATGGAAACCGGTTACTACTGGTACGTGACTGCGTGCATCGCGGTGTCGCTGCTGGTGTACATCACCATGAAAGACACGCAGAAACACTCGCGGATCGTGACTGACTGATCGGGTTTTCACAGCCACTGCAACGGTGGCTGTGATGGCCCCTTCGCGAGCAGGCTCGCTCCCACATTGGATCTGTGATCGACACAAATCCCTTGTGGGAGCGAGCCTGCTCGCGAATGAGGCGACTCGATTATCAAGTCAACTCGGCCACCGGCGGCTTGCCATAACGCTTCTGCGCATACGACGCGCCGACAATCATCACCAGCAGAATCCCCGCCAACACTGCCGACGAGCCGATGGTGCCGAAGTCCAGGCCGCCCTTTTCATGGGACTTGGTCAGCAGGTCGCCCAGGGTCGCACCGAACGGCCGGGTCAGCACGAACGCCACCCAGAACAACAGCACCGACGAAATCTTCGTGAAGTATTTGAGCGCCACGACCACGGCAATGGTCGAGCCGATCAGCAGCGCGCCACCGGCAAAACCCAGGCCCGAATCATCGGCCAGGTAATCGCCGAGCGCAGTGCCCAGGGTGTTGGAAAACAGAATCGCCATCCAGTAGAACATCTCGCCGCGGAAAGTCTGCACCTTGCTGACGTTCAACGAGTCGCCGCTCAGGCGCCAGGCCGCGAAGATCGCCAGCAGAATCGCAATCAGGATCATCGATCCGGTGGCGTAGCCCAGTTCAAGGGTGCGGTCCATGAAGTCGGACATGGTGGTGCCGGCGGTGCTGGTCGACAGAATCACGATCCAGTACAGCAGCGGCTTGTAGGTCTTGGCCATCAGTTGGCTGATCAAGGTCAGCACGAACACGCTGATCAGGATCAGCGAGCTGAGGGCGTACCCGACGTTGAGCGTCATCGACAGCAAGTCCCCCGCGGTTTCCCCCAGGGTCGTCGCGCAGATTTTCATGACCCAGAACGCCAGGGTGATTTGAGGCAGTTTGTTCATCGCAAGCAAAGCTCCAGTGTGGGACGGCCGGTTCTTGGTTTTCTGGCCGTGGGCAGACTGGCGTCGCACCGGTGAAAAACCGGTCGGCAACAGATGAAAAATCCGTCATATCGCGAAAAACAGCGATTAATCCCCCATTAATGCTGCCCCGGCATCCTGCCACTTACCTGATCGATGACCCGCGTGGCGTTCGCTCCCGACAGTGGAAGCCCATTCAATGCGCCGCCCTTAATATCAAGTTAATCGATTGTTTTTAGCATTTATTTGCGCTTTTTTATCAATTTAGTTGGCGTAGCATTAAACCCATGCAAGACACACCCGCCAACGAATCTGGAGTCACTCACATGAAAACCAAACTGATCCTCGCTTTCGCCTTGTCCGTAATGGCCGCCAACACCTTTGCTGCCGACGGTTTTGATCGCACTGGCTCGGCCGTCGCTGCCGATGGTTATGACCGCACTGGCTCGGCCGTCGCTGCCGATGGTTACGAACGCACTGGCTCGGCCGTCGCTGCCGATGGTTACGACCGCACTGGCTCGGCAACCGTCGCCGAGGATGGCTACGACCGCACCGGTTCGGCGACCTTTGCTGAAGACGGCTACGACCGCACCGGTTCGGCTGCCTTCGCCGCTGACGGCTACGACCGCACCCAATCCGCTTCGATCAGCTGATTGCAGTTGTAAAGCGCACAGCCCGGCTTCGGCCGGGCTTAGTCATTTCTGGGGCACGGCAAACATCCCCTGTGGGAGCGGGCTTGCTCGCGAAAGCGCCGGGTCAGTCAACCACTGTGGCAACTGAAAGATTGCATTCGCGAGCAACCCGCTGCCACAAAGGGGATTGCATCAACTGGAATATCTTTGTGTGACTGGAAAATGCTGTTTCAGACTTGCACTATTGCCTCCTACAAACGCCCTCCAGGAACCTCCAGCCATGTCCGATGACATCCACTTCTACGAACCCGCCAACGGCCACGGCCTGCCCCACGATCCGTTCAACGCCATCGTCGGCCCGCGTCCCATCGGCTGGATTTCTTCGCAGGATGCCGACGGCCAGCTGAATCTAGCGCCTTATAGCTTCTTCAACGCGTTCAACTACATTCCGCCGATCATTGGTTTTTCCAGCATCGGGCGCAAAGACAGCCTGAACAACATCGAGCAGACCGGCGAGTTCGCCTGGAACCTCGCCACTCGCCCGTTGGCCGAGCAGATGAACCAGAGCTGCGCGATGGTCGCGCCTGAGGTCAACGAGTTTGAACTGGCGGGGCTGACGCCCGTGGCGTCGAAGGTGATTGCGGTGCCACGGGTAGCCGAAAGCCCGGTGTCCTTCGAGTGCAAGGTCACGCAGATCATTCAGTTGCAGCGCGCCGATGGCGAAACCGTACCGAGCTGGCTGATTCTCGGCGAAGTGGTCGCCGTGCATATCGCCAAATGGCTGTTGAAGGACGGGATCTACGACACCGCCGCGGCAGAACCGATTCTGCGCGGCGGCGGGCCGGCGGATTATTTCCAGTTGGGGCCTGAAGCCCTGTTCAAGATGTGGCGCCCGGGGGCGGGCAAGTAAGCGCAGTTACCAGATCAGCTCGGCGTCATCAGTGACGCCCTTGAGGCGGTCCAGCTCATTGATGGCAGCCTCATCGGCAGCGATGGCGCCGGGGAAAACCTGATCACCCAGCAGTTTATGGAAACGTGGCGCACCGCCATCGACCAGGGCCTTGACCGCGATTGCCGCGTGGTAACCCTTGTTGCCGCCCAACTCGACGGGGACGACTGCGGAGACTGCTTCGAAGTGTTCAAACTCTTTACGTGCCATGGCACACATCCTGGCTCAGATGAATAAGCCGGACATTAAACCCTCAACCGGCGAGTTTGTGTATCGGTGCCGGGCATTGTCCGAGCGCCTGCGCCGCCGACACTTCTTTGAAGGTGTGGAAATCCAGGCTGTTGACCACCAGATCCTGAACCAATTCGGCAAAGATCTGCATCGACGGGCTGTTGAAATACGCGGTCATTGCCTGTTGATGGCTCCAGAAACCGGAGACCAGCCACAGCTCCGGATCGCATTGCGAATGCTGCAGGGCAAAGTTCAGGCAACCGGGGGCGTTGCGTGACGGTTCGATCAAGGCACTGAGGCGTACACCCAGTTCGGCGGAGCGTCCGGCGCGCGCTCGAACGAAGGCCATATGACTGACGGGAATCTGCTTGGACATGTTCAACCCTCCCAGGGAGTCGCGTGGCAGCCGGGGGACGGGCTGCGACAGGATCAAAGGTTAAGGGCCGGGCGCAAGGTGCCGTTAGTCGATTCCTGCCGCTGCGTTGCACAATCCTGCGAGACTGCACAAACGCCCGGCGTCGGTGAGTAGAAACCTGTAACACCGCTGTCACAACGCTTTTGTGTAGGAGCTGCCGAAGGCTGCGATCTTTTGACTTTTGTTTTTAAAATCAAAAGATCGCAGCCTTCGGCAGCTCCTACAGGGGTCTTCGACCCAAGGGGTAAGGTGGCGGTCGCGGGCTGATGGCCGGCACGCAAAAGCAGCCCATGCAGAATCAGGCAAGCATTTGACAGGATGTGTCTACCGCTGGCGCTTGCACAAATATAGGCTCTGCCCCATTCCACCGTCTTAGCCGAGGATGCCGTGCATGACGTCATTCGATCGTTTCCAGTCTCCGCCCGATGCCGACATGGAAAAACAGCGTGCAGAACTCGCGGCGATCATCCGCCGCAACACCACGGACGACGGCAGTTATCAGACCGCCATCGGCTCGCTGTTCATGTCGCGCCATACCCAGTCCCATGACTTCGCCCCGGTACTTGCGCAACCGGCGCTGTGCATCATGGCTCAGGGCCGCAAAGAGGTGCGCCTGGCCGATGAGTTCTTCAATTACGACCCGCTGAATTACCTGGTGGTCTCGGTCTCCATGCCGCTCAGCGGACGGGTGGTGAATGTCTCGCCGGAGGATCCGATTCTCGCCGTGCGCCTGGACATCGACCCCGCGGAAATCACCGCACTAATCGCCGACGCCGGCCCCATGGGCGTGCCGACCCGACCGACCGGGCGCGGCCTGTATGTGGAAAAGATCGACAGCGCGATGCTCGACGCGGTGTTGCGTCTGGCGCGACTGCTGGATGCGCCGAAAGACATCGCCATGCTCGCGCCGCTGATTCGCCGGGAGATTCTTTATCGCCTGCTGCGCAGTCCGCAGGGTCACCGTTTGTATGAGATCGCGATTGCCAACAGCCAGAGCCACCGCATCAGCCAGGCGATCAAATGGCTCAACGGCAACTTCGAACAGCCGCTGCGCATCGATGATCTGGCGAAAGAGGTGAACCTCAGCGTCTCGACCTTGCATCACCGTTTCAAGGCGATGACCGCGATGAGTCCGTTGCAGTATCAGAAGCAATTGCGCCTGCAGGAAGCGCGGCGCCTGATGCTGGCCGAAGGGCTGGAAGCGTCGGCGGCGGGCTATCGCGTGGGCTATGAAAGCCCGTCGCAGTTCAGCCGCGAGTACAGCCGCTTGTTTGGTGCACCGCCGTTAAGGGATCTGGCGCGGTTGCGGCAGTCGGTCTGATCCGGACTTGGCGTTGCTGCATCTGGCGCTTTCGCGAGCAGGCTCGCTCCCACAGAGGAACGCATTTCCAAATGTGGGAGCGAGCCTGCTCGCGAAGTTGCCAGCGAGGCCAACATCAAATCCGGATCAAGCCCCCAACACCCGACACGCCTCGCTCGGCAACGTCACCGACACCGGATGCCCGATCCCCAAACCGATCCCCTGACACGGCGTACTCAACGCGGTGAACGTCACCCCGGAACACTCCACCGTGGTCTCGATGGTCGCGCCGATATCGCGCACGAACGTCACCTTGCCGAGCAAGCGATTGCCCGCCGTGGCTTGTGGCGCGGACAGTTGCAGATCCTCCGGACGAATCAGCATCTTCACCTTCTGCCCCGCTTCGATGCTGCTGCAGATCGGCACTTGCAGCGCATCACCGCCCGGCAAACTGACCTTGCCGTCACCCAGCGCCGTGGCCGGAAAAATGTTGCCCGAACCGATGAAGTCGGCGACGAACTCGTTGGCCGGGTGCCGGTAGATTTCGATCGGTGTGCCCACCTGCTGCACCTTGTGCTCGCCCAGCACCACGACGATGTCGGCCATGGTCATGGCTTCGCGCTGATCGTGGGTGACCATGATCGTGGTGATGTTCAAGCGCTGTTGCAGCTGACGTATTTCCACCTGCATCGACTCGCGCAGCTTGGCGTCCAGCGCCGACAACGGTTCGTCGAGCAGGAGGATTTTCGGCCGCGAGGCGATGGCCCGGGCAATCGCCACCCGCTGCCGTTGCCCGCCGGAGAGTTTCGCCACCGGCCGGTCGATCATTGCTTGCAGCTGAATCAACTCTAGCAACTCCACCACCCGCGCCTGCTGCTCGGCCTTGCTCACGCCGCGCAGTTTCAGCGGGTAGGCGATGTTCTCGCCGACGGTCATGTGCGGGAACAGCGCCAGCGACTGGAACACCATGCCGAAGTTGCGCAGGTGCGCCGGGGTGTGGCCGATGTTCTCGCCGTCCAGGCGAATCTCGCCGCCGGTCAGGGTTTCCAGCCCGGCGATCATCCGCAGCAAGGTGGTTTTGCCGCAGCCCGACGGGCCGAGAAAACACACCAGCCTGCCTTCCGGCAAATGCAGGTTGACGTCCTGTACCGCGCAAGCCGAGCCGTAGAATTTCTCGACGTTTTCCAGAATCAGACCAGTCATGTTGCACCTCAAATCAAAAGGAAACGCCGCCCTCGCCCACCAGCTTCTCCAGCGCCCAGATCAGGACGAAGTCGATCAGCACGATCAGCACGGCAAACGAGAACACGGTGGGGTCGAGCGATGACACGGTGCGGCTGTACATCCAGATCGGCACGGTCATGACGTCGATGGTGTAGAGGAAATAGGTCACGGTGAATTCGTTGAACGAGACGATGAACGCCAGCAGCATCCCCGCCAGAATTCCCGACTTCATCAACGGCACCACCACGTCGACAATCGCCCGCAGCGGTGAAGCGCCGAGCATCCGCGCCGCCTCTTCGACTTCGCTGCCGATGGAGAGCATGGCGGCGGTGCAGTTTTTCACCACGAACGGCAGCGCCAGAATCACGTGGGCAATCACCAACCGCGAGGTGGTCAGGTGAAACGGCAGGCTGTCGAACACCAGCAGCAACGCCAGCCCCAACACCACCATCGGAAACACCAGCGGCAGCGACATCAGTTGCAGCGCCACGGCTTTACCACGGAACTCGCAACGGGTCAGCGCATAGGCGGCGGGCACCGCGATCAGCGTGGCGAAAACCATGGTCAGGCACGACACCAGCAGGCTGGTGGCCATGGCCTGGCCGAGGCTCAGCACGTCGCTGGCGTCTGGCGAGACGAAGGTGTGCCAGGCCGCCTTGTACCACTGCAGGCTGTAGCTGCTCGGCGGGAAGTCGAGGTTCGACGCACCGCTGAACGACATGACGATCATGGTCAGGATCGGCAACACCGCCAGCAGCAGAATGAACCCGGAAAGGATCCCGGCGAACTTGCCGGTGTCGCCGGGCAGCAGCGCCATGCGCTTGTTGATCAGGGTACTCATTGCGAAGCCTCCAGCAGGCGCCGACGACGGCCGGTGATGTATTCGGACAGGGTCATGATCGCCAGCGTGGTGACGATCAGCACCACCCCGGCCGCCGATGCCGCGGGCCAGTTCATCAGCGGCGCGATCTGGTCATGCACCATCACCGCGAGCATCGGTACACGGCGGCCACCGAGTAGCAACGGCACGACAAAGCTGCTGGCGTTGTAGGCGAACACCAGCGTCGCTCCGGTGATGATTCCCGGCAGACTCATCGGCAACACCACCTGACGGAACACCTGAAAACGACTGGCGCCCAGTGTCGCCGCCGCCTCTTCGTAGGTACGCGCAACACCGCGCATGGCGCTGGCAATCGGCAGCACGGCCAAAGGAAACGCGGTCTGCACCAGGCCCATCAGCACGCCGTTCTGGTTGTACAGCAGCATGATCGGGCGCTTGATCAGGCCCAGGCCCATCAGCGTCTGGTTGAGCATCCCGCCCGGGCCGAGAATCACCAGCCAGCCGTAGCTTTGCAGCAGCAGGTTGACCAGCAGCGGCAACAGCACCGCCGCGAGGAAAATCCGCCGCACGAACGGCGAGGTCAGCCGTGACATGGTGTACGCCACCGGGATCGCCAGCAGCACCGCGATCACTGCACTGATCAGCGCCAGACGCAGGGTCAGCAGCAGGGACTTGAGATAATAGGGTTCGAGCAATTGCGCGTAGCTGGCGAGGCTGAACCCGCTCCATTCCGCGCCCTTAGTGCCGACGCTCATGCGCAGCACCAGCAGGCTGGCGGCGATCAGCACGCCGAGAAACAGCATCGACGGCGTGAGGAAAAACCACGCCCGGGCGGTCGGCGAAATACCGCGCGCCGGGCGCACGTCAGCGGCGCCAACCGGTTGGGTCAGGGATTGATGTTCCATAGCAATGATCTCGTCAATGGAAAGCTAATCTCGCAAACACCTCAATCTCCTGTGGGAGTCATTTTTTGTGGTGAGGGGATTTATCCCCGACCGGCTGCGAAGCAGTCGCAAAACCATCGTGCGCGGTACATTTGATGCACCGTATTTGCTGATCTTGGGGCAGCTACGCTGCCCATCGGGGATAAATCCCCTCACCACAGGACTCGCTCCCACAGGGGGCCCATGGTGTTCGGGAGGCCGGCGTCAGGAAGAAAAAATTTCCGTATAGCGACGAATCCATTGGTCATGCACGGTCGCCAGGAAGGCGTTGTCGTGCATGATCGCCTTCTCGGCAATCTGCTCCGGCGTGAGGATGTACGGGCTCTTGCGCGCTTCGGCGGAGATGATCGCCTTGGCGTTGACCGGGCCGTTGAAGATGTCTTCGGCCATCTTGCCCTGCACCAGCGGGTCGAGAGAGTGGTCGATGAAGGCGTAGGCCAGGTCGGTGTCGCCCGGACGGTTCTTCGGCATCACCGAGAGCATCAGGTCGGTGTAAAAACCTTCCTTCATGCCGAACGTGGCACCGAGGCCGTAGTTCGGATCGCGGATCTGCTTGGGGAAGAATGCCGGAGCATACAAGCCGCCCATGTCCAGGGAACCGGTGCGGAACAGTTCGGCGATCTGGTTCGGGTTCTCGCCGAGGGTGACCACGCGATCCTTCAGCTCGGCGAGTTTCTTGAAGCCCGGCTCGATGTTGTGTTCGTCACCGCCTGCGAGTTTCGCGGCGATGATGATCAGGTCCATGGCCTCGGTCCAGTTCGGCGGCGGCAGGAAAATGTTCGGCGCCAGATCGGCATCCCACAGCGCGGCATAACTGTCCGGTGCCTGTTTGAGGGTGCGGGTGCTGTAGACCAGACTGTTGCACCACAGCAGGTAACCGATGCCGTGCCCGTTGGCGCCGGTGCGGTATTTTTCCGGTACGTCGATCAGGTTTGGAATCCGGTTGAGGTCGGGTTTTTCCAGCAGCCCGGCGGCGGCCAGACCTTCGGCGCCGACCCCGGCCAGGGTGATGATGTCGTACTGCGGACGGTCACCGCCGGCCTTGAGTTTGGCGACCATTTCCGAGGTGCTGCCGGTGCGGTCGGCGATGACCTTGGCGCCGGTCTTGGCCTCGAAGGTGGCGGCAATGTTGCGCAGTGCGGCGAGGCCGGTGTCATCCGACCAGGTCAGCAAACGCAGAGTCTTGCCGGCGAACCGAGTGTCGCTGGCGCTGGCCCGGATGAAGGGCATGCTCAGGGCCGCCGCCGCTACCGAGGCGACGCCGACGGTTTTAATGAATTGACGCCTGTTCAGATCATGCTCGCCCATGAAGGACTCCCTTTGTTCTTTTAAGTATGAGGTTGGTCGCAACCGTTGCATCCGCGCGGCCGGATCCGCTGCAGGCCTTGTATTAAAAGGCCTGCAGCGCTGCCGACGGGTTCATCCTGAGGTCGTGCAATACACCTGACTATCGATAAAAACTCATCGAAGCCATGACACCGACGCATGCCTCGTTGCGAGGCATGCACTCACCGTTTTCGGGCGTTCAGAGCGCCCGGATCACGTGTTTGATTTCCTGAAACGCAGCCAGGCCCCACGGCCCCAATTCACGGCCGATGCTGCTCTGCTTGTAGCCGCCCCACGCCGTCTGCGGGAAGATCACTTGCGGCGCGTTGAGCCATACAAGCCCCGCCTGCAGGGCATTGGCGACCCGGTCGGCGGTCTCGGCGTTACGCGTCACCACACTGGCGACCAGCCCGAACTGGCTGTCGTTGGCCAGGGCAATCGCCTCGGCTTCGCTGCTGAAACTGCGCACGCAGAGCACCGGGCCGAAAATCTCTTCACACCACAACGCACTGTCGAGGGGCACGTCGGTGAACACTGTCGGCTGCAAAAAATAGCCGCGTGGCAGATGCGCCGGACGATTACCGCCGCACACCAGCTTCGCCCCGGCACTCAAACCGCGGTCGATGTGGCCGAGCACGCGCTGGTATTGCGCCTGATTGACCAGCGCGCCCATCTCCACGTCCGGGTCGAACGGATCGGCCACGCGAATCGCTTGTGCGCGCTTTTGCAGACGCTCAAGAAACTCATCGGCCAGCTCATCGGCGACCAGCACCCGGCTGGTGGCCGAGCACATCTGCCCGGCGTTGAAGAAACCGCCGCCGCAGGCCAGTTCCACCGCCAGTTCCAAATCGGCATCTTCAAGCACCAGCAGCGAAGATTTTCCGCCCAGTTCCAGGCTCACGCCCTTCACCGTTTCGGCGGCGCGCTGCATCACCTGCACGCCGACGGCATTGCTGCCGGTGAAGGAAATCTTGGCGATACGCGGGTCCGCCGACAGCGGCGCACCGACCGCCAGACCGGTGCCGCAGACCAGGTTGAACACACCGTTGGGCAGACCGGATTCAGCGATGATCGCCGCCAGTTCCAGCTCCGGAAGCGGCGTGACTTCCGACGGTTTGAGCACCACGCAGCAACCGGCGGCCAAGGCCGGGGCGAGCTTCCACGCGGTGGTGACCATCGGGAAATTCCACGGCACGATCAGCCCGACCACACCGCACGGTTCACGACGCAGACGCGCGCTGAAGTCATCGCTGGGCAGCGCCACGTCGCTGTCGAGTTGTGCGTCGAGGCCTTCGGCCAATTCGGCGTAATACTCGAAAGTGGCGATCACATCATCGACATCGATCGCCGCTTCGAATTGCGGTTTGCCGTTGTTGCTCGACTGCAACTTCATCAAGTGGTCACGCCCGTTGCGCACACCGTTGGCAATGTTGCGCAGGATCGCGCCGCGTTCGGCGCCAGTGGTTTTCGACCAGTTCTTGAACGCTTCAGTGGCGGCGCTGACGGCCAGATCAACCGCGCGTTCATCGCCGCCATTGACCGTGGTCAGCAGCGCTTCGGTCGCCGGATTGATCACCCGCAGATGCTCACGCCCGGCCGACCAATGACCGTTGATGTACAGGCCATCGAGGGTGGTTGGGAAATTGATCATTGGGCCACCGCCTGCATCCATTGGCTCTGGTCGATTTCGATCAGGGTCGGACCCTGACGATCGGTGGCAGCACGCAGCGCGCCGCGCAATTGTTCGACCGAGCTGATCGCCTCGGCGGCGCAGCCCAGGGCCTTGGCCACGCCGATGAAATCCGGGGTGTAGATATCGACGCCGACCGGTTCGATGGCGCGGTTGACCATGTATTTTTTGATCTCTTCGTAACCCTGGTTATTCCACAGCAGGATGATCACCGGCGTACGCGCTTCAACCGCGCTGGCCAGTTCCGGCAGGGTGAACTGCAAGCCACCGTCGCCGATCAGGCACACCACTGGCGGACGAGCACCGTCCTCGACGCTACCGCCGAGCCACGCGCCAATCGCCGCCGGCAGGGCGTAACCGAGGGTGCCGTAGCCGGTGGACGAGTTGAACCAGCGCCGTGGACGTTCCGGGTTGAACGTGAGGTTGCCGGTGTACACCGGTTGTGTGGAGTCGCCGACGAATACTGCGTCCGGCAACTCGTGCAGCACGGTTTCCAGAAAACGGGTCTGGGCCAGGGTTGGCGCATCCCAGGTCGCGGCCAGTTCATCGCGCAGACGCGCTGCCCGCACCTGGCCCCAATCGTTACGCCGCTCGGCCAGCGCCTGCTGCGACAGTGCGCCGAGCAGCGCTTGCGCGGCGTTGCGCGAGTCGGCGACCAACGCCACGTGCGGCGGATAGTTGCGCACGGTCTGATCGGCATCGATGTCGATGCGCAGCAACTTGCCGGGGATTTCAAATCCGCCGGCGAAGGTCACGTCGTAATCGGTTTCGGCCAGTTCGGTGCCGATCGCCAGCACCACGTCGGCATCGGCCACCAGTGCGCGAGTGGCGACCAGGCTTTGCGTCGAGCCGATCAGCAGCGGATGGCTGGACGGCAACATGCCTTTGGCGTTGATGGTCAGCGCCACCGGGGCGTCGAGCAGCTCGGCCAGCTCAGTCAGTTCGGCGGCGGCATCGATGGCACCGCCACCGGCGAGAATCAGCGGACGCCGAGCGCCGGCCAGCAACTCAGTCATGCGCCGTACTGCAGCCGGTGCAGCCCCGGCGCGGTCGATGTGCACCGGAACGCTGGCGAGCAGCTCATCAGCCTCTTCTACCAAAACATCCAGCGGAATCTCGATGTGCACCGGACGCGGACGCCCGGCCTGAAACAGTGCGAAAGCACGGGCCAGCACGCCGGGCAATTCCGCCGCCGACATCAGGGTGTGGGAGAACGCCGCGACGCCGCCGACCAGCGCACTCTGGTTCGGCAACTCATGGAGTTTGCCGCGACCGCCACCCAACTGGCTGCGGGTCTGCACGCTGGAGATCACCAGCATCGGGATCGAGTCGGCGTAGGCCTGGCCCATCGCGGTGGTGATGTTGGTCATGCCCGGTCCGGTGATGATGAAGCACACACCCGGTTTGCCGCTGGTGCGCGCATAGCCGTCAGCCATGAATCCGGCGCCCTGCTCGTGCCGTGGAGTGACGTGGTTGATGCTCGAACGGGCCAGCCCGCGATACAGCTCCACGGTGTGCACCCCGGGAATGCCGAACACCTGCTCGACCCCGTAATCCTCGAGTAACTTGACCAGTACTTCGCCACACGTCGCCATGTCGATTGCCCTTTTGTCAGCTAAAAACACAGATCCCGTGTGGGAGCGAGCCTGCTCGCGAAAGCGCTGGATCAGCCAACATCAATGCTGAATGTGAAACAGCCTTCGCGAGCAGGCTCGCTCCCACATGACCTGAACATGGGCTCATTGAACGGGCGGCAGGTAGCGGCAACAATCGATTAAAAGTCATACTAGCCATGTCCTCACGTCATACCTTGGATCCACATGAAACGACTGCCTCCCCTGCCCGCCCTGCACACGTTTCTGATTACTGCGCAGTGCTGCAACTTCACCCGGGCGGCCGAGCAGTTGCACATCACTCAGGGCGCGGTGAGCCGGCAGATTGCCGGGCTGGAAGCTCATCTGGGGTATGAGTTGTTCATCCGTCTGGCCCGAGGCCTGGAACTGACCGCCGAAGGACGCGAATGGCTGCCACGGGTGGAAAAGATCTTCGGCCTGATCAGCGAGGCCACCGAGCAGATCGGGCGCAAGCGGCAAACCCTGCAGCTCAAGGCGCCAAGCTGCGTGATGCGCTGGCTGGTGCCGCGCCTGCTGCAATGGCAAAAGGAACGCCCGGACGTGCCGGTCAAACTGACCACCACGCTGGCCCATGGCGTCGACTTTCAGCGCGAGCAATTCGATGCGGCGGTGATCTACGGCACGCCGCCGGACAACTCCTCGACCGCGCTGCATCTGTTTGATGAACAGCTGACACCGGTCTGCTCGCCAGCTTTATTGAAAGGCCCACCGGCGCTGAGCGAACCGGCCGACCTGCAACAGCATCTGCTGCTGCATCCGACCCGCGACACCCAGGACTGGACGGTGTGGCTGACCGCCGCCGAATTGCAGTTGAGCAACGTCAACATGGGGCAGCATTTCGAGACGCTGGATCAGGCGATGTCGATGGCGTCGCATGGGACGGGTGTGGCGATTGGCGACTGGTCGCTGATCGGCGATGACCTGCGCGCGGGGCGGCTGGTGATGCCGTTTGAGCTGAAGGTGAAAACGGGGCTGGGCTACTACGTGGTGATGCCGCAGGGCGGGGAAGCGTCGCCGCAGCTGGAGGAGTTGATGATCTGGCTGGTGGAGCAGGCGCATACCCGCTGAAGTACACAGATCCCCCTGTGGGAGCGGGCTTGCTCGCGAAAGCGGAGTGTCAGCGACATTTTAAGTGACTGACACACTGCATTCGCGAGCAAGCCCGCTCCCACATTGGGTCTGCGTCGTTGCTTAATACCCGACCGTAAACCGCTGACGCGAATGCTTCGGCGTTTCCACTTCGTCAATCAGCGCAATCGCGTAATCGGCGAAAGTGATCCAGCTGCGACCTTCAGCACTGAACAGCAAATGATCCTTGCCAACGCGGAAGGTGCCGGTGCGCTCACCTTCGACGAACTCTGCCGATGGCGAGAGGAAAGTCCAGTCCAGATTCTTCTCCTGACGCAAGGCATCAAGAAACGCCGCGCCAGCGCTGGCCTCGGTTTTGTACTCAGCGGGGAAACCGGCGCTGTCGATCACTCGGGTTTCGTCCGGCAGCAACAGCGAACCGGCACCGCCAACCACCAGCAGACGCTTCACACCCGCCTGCTTCACCGGGCCGACCAAGGCACTGGCCGGTACCGTGGCGAAGTGCGCGGCGCTGATCACCACGTCGTGACCGGCCACTGCCGCTTGCAGCGCCGTCGAATCCAGCACATCGACATTCTTGCTGACCACACCGCCACGCGCGCCGATCTTCGAGGTGTCGCGGGCGATGGCAGTGACGCTATGCCCGCGACGCAGGGCTTCTTCCAGCAATTGGCTACCGGCACGGCCGGTGGCACCAATGATTGCGATCTTGCTCATGACATTCTCCAGTTGGCTTGAGAGTGCTGCGTTTTCAGAATCGGGTTACCACTTCATCTCGCCCTTGGCGACTTTGGCGCTCAGCTCCAGCGAGCTTTCTTCGCCGAGTTTCGGGTAGCGCTTGTGCATGGCCTTGATCAGTGCAGCGGAATCCTTGGCCTTGGCGGTTTCTTCGTCGAAAGCCTTAATGTAGTCGGCGGTGAATTTCACGCTGGCCAAAGAGCGGCTGCTCTCGCCCAGGTAGTGACCCGGCACCACGGTTTTCGGCTTCAGGGTTTCGATCGAGTGCAGGGTTTGCAGCCAGTCGGCGTGGGATTGCGCGGTCTGGGTATCGGCCATCCACACATGAATGTTCTCGGCGACCACGACGCCACCGACCACCGCCTTGAGCGACGGAATCCACACGAAGCTGCGATCCGGTTGTTTGCCTTCAAGACCGACCACCTGCAACTTCTGCCCTTCGAGCATCAGGCTGTCGCCCTTGAGCACGCCCGGCACGATGGTTTTGGCCGGTACGTCGGCGCCCATTTTCGGGCCCCAGAAGGCGAGTTTGCCGGCGACGGTTTTGTTGATGTGATCCACGGTCGGCTGCGAGGCCAGCACTTCGGCGTCGGGGAAAGCCTGGGTCAGGGTGTCGAGGCCGAAGTAGTAATCCGGGTCACCGTGGCTGATGTAAATGGTGGTCAGGTGCTTGCCGCTGGCGCGGATCTTCTCCACCACCTGCTCGGCCTGGGACTTGCCGAATTGCGCATCGACCAGAATCGCGTCTTTCTCGCCGCTGACCAGCACCGAAGTCACCGGAAAAATCGCGTGGGTGCCCGGGTTGTAGACATCCAGGCTCAGATTGGCGGCAGCGGCGTGGGCCGCGAAACCGAGAGCGGCGGTGGCCAGTAAAACGCGCTTGAGGGTAGTGAAGCCGATCATCTGTTGCTCCGTGGTCCGAATGCCGTGTTTGGCGATGGGACAGAGCTTAGTTGCCTGACTCGGTACAAAAAATGCGATGCTTGGACATAGTTTGTTTCTGAAAGCGGGCAAATCATGGATCGTCTTCAAGCAATGCGCGTGTTTGTCACAGTGGTGGATCTGGGCAGCCAGTCGGCGGCGGCCGATCATCTGGACCTGTCACGGCCAGTGGTGTCGCGTTATCTGGCGGAGCTGGAAGACTGGGTCGGCGCGCGCCTGATGCACCGCACCACGCGCAAATTGAGCCTGACCGCCGCCGGCAGTGAAATCCTGCCGCGCTGCCGGCAGATGCTCGAACTCTCGACCGACATGCAGGCCGCCGTCAGCGAACCCGACGACGCACCGCGCGGGCTGCTGCGCATCAGCGTCAGTACCTCGTTCGGTCAGGCGCAACTGGCCGATGCGATGGCGGCGTACGTCAAACGCTACCCCGGGGTCAGCATCGACCTGCAGATGCTCGACCGCACGGTGAATCTGGTGGATGAGCGCATCGATCTGGCGATCCGCACCAGCAATGACCTCGATCCGAACCTGATCGCCCGGCGCCTGACCGTGTGCCGCTCGGTGGTCTGCGCCGCACCGGCTTATTTGCGCGACAACCCGCCACCGCAACGGGTCGAGGACCTGAGCCGACACAACTGCCTCACCCACTCCTACTTCGGCAAGAGCCTGTGGCATTTCGAGGAGGACGGCGAGCCCGTGTCGGTGCCGGTGCAGGGCAACATCAGCGCCAACGAGGCCAGCACCCTGCTGCGCGCAACCCTGGCCGGTGCGGGCGTGGCGATGCTGCCGACCTATCAGGCCGGGGTGCATGTGCATGCCGGTGAACTGGTGCGCCTGCTGCCGGGTGCCGAGCCACGGCAGATGAACATCTACGCGGTGTACGCCTCACGCAAGCATATGCCGGCGGCGTTGCGCAGCATGCTGGATTTTCTCGTCGAACGATTCCCGGAAAATCCCGAATGGGATATGGGCCTGTAAATCCGATGCCCCTGTGGGAGCGGGCTTGCTCGCGAAGGCGGTGTATCAGTCTGGATTGTCATCGACTGACACCACGCCTTCGCGAGCAAGCCCGCTCCCACAGGGGGGATGTCACATAGGCCGAATCCGTGGCTGGCAACTCTATGCCGCTGACCTATGCTGAAAGTAATACCGCAGGGTATGCGTTCAGAGGTCTACGCCATGAACATCAGAACAAGAAGGTACTTCGCGATTTTCATCACCTGCGCCGCCACGCTGGCGCTGTACGGCACCGCGGCCTGGCGGGTCGAGCAACTGCGACAACTGCCGCGCGAATACGCCAGCTGCAATTTCGAGCGCTGTATTCCGCATAACGCGACGCTTAATGCGCTGCGCTGAATGATCTGAGCTGGCATGCAATCCTGTGGGAGGGGGCTTGCTCCCGAATGCGGTGTGCCATTCAGCATTGATGCACACTGATACACCGCTTTCGGGAGCAAGCCCCCTCCCACAGGATATCGCCAGGTTTACAAGATCACTGATCGGCCTTCAGCCGGTCACGAAACGCCTTTGGCGAAATGCCCACCCTGCGCCGGAACAGGCGCGTGAAGTTGGTCGGATCGGAAAACCCCAACAACTCCGACATCTCATAAATGGTCATGCTGGTGTAGGTCAGCAAACGTTTGGCTTCCAGTAACTGGCGTTCGTGCATGATCTGCAGCGCTGGCTGCCCTGCCAGTTCGCGGCAGGTGCCGTTGAGGTGTGACACCGAAATCCCCAGACGATGGGCGAGGTCTTCGACCTTCACATGCTGGCGGTACGTCTCCTCCACCAATTGAATGAACCCGTTGAGGTATTCGCGCTGGCGTTGCGGCCGCTGGCTGGCGTTATGGCGCACGAGCGCCTGACGGCTGACCCAGACCATGATCACGCTGACCAGCGAATGCATGAGCATTTCCCGCGCGGGTTGATGGCCGTTGTACTCGGCCTGCAACGCTGAAAACAGACTGTTCAGGTACTCCGCGTCCTTGCCCGCCGGGTAGTGCTCGGCCTGGGCCAGTGCGTGCACCGAACTGCCCAGTTGCGCCTGCAGGTGATTGATCAGCGGATTGGCGAGGGTGACGACGAATCCTTCGACGTCCTCGGAAAAGCGAAAGCCATGCACCGACAACGGTGGCAGGACTTGAATCGCGGGTTCATCGAGCTGCGTGCGTTGACCTTCGATTTCAAGCTCTGCCTGACCTTTGAAGACGAAGAGCAACTGGCACAAATCGGCGTGGCGGTGGGGTTTGATTTCCCATTGATGTTCGCGGCTGCGTTTGGAAATGGTTTCACAGTGCAGCAAGTCAGGGGTCGGCCAGTCCAGGCTTTCACCGTAGAGCTTGAACACCGGAATCGAAGGCAGGTCAGGCTTGTTCATCACTTCAATCCAGGCCTCGAGGTTGCGGGCGATAATCGCACCGATTGGCAGAATGTACAGGTATCGGCTCAGTTTTCACCTTCAATTGACAGACCCGCAAGGGAAAAATGCAAGCACTCGATCCATAAAAATCATTCACCGGCGCCTGTCGCGTGAAGCTTGCGAGTCATAAAAACAATGAAAACGCTGAAAACCCAAGTCGCCATCATTGGCGCCGGTCCGTCCGGATTGCTCCTCGGTCAGTTGCTGCACAACGCCGGCATCGACACCCTGATTCTCGAACGCCAGACACCCGACTATGTCCTCGGACGAATTCGCGCCGGCGTGCTTGAACAAGGCATGGTAGAGCTGTTGCGCCAGGCCGGCGTAGGCGCGCGCATGGATGCCGAAGGGCTGGTGCACGCCGGCTTCGATCTGGCACTGGATGGGCGTCTGGCACACATCGATCTGCAGGGTTTGACCGGCGGCAAAACCGTCATGGTTTACGGTCAGACCGAAGTCACGCGCGACCTGATGGCCGCTCGTCGGGAGGCTGGCGCACTGTCGTTTTATGAAGTGAGCCATGTCGTTCCTCACGGCATGAAAAGCGACGAGGCCTTTGTCACCTTCGAAAAGGATGGCGAAACCTGGCGCGTCGATTGCGATTACATCGCCGGTTGCGACGGCTTTCATGGCGTGGCCCGGCAGTCAATTCCCGAGGACTGCCTGAAGATCTTCGAACGGGTGTATCCGTTCGGCTGGCTGGGGATTCTCGCCGACACCCCGCCGGTGCACGAAGAGCTGGTCTACGCCCGGCACGACCGCGGCTTCGCCCTGTGCAGCATGCGTTCGGCCACCCGTACCCGTTATTACCTGCAAGTACCGGCCCAGGAGAACGTTGCCGACTGGTCCGACGAGCGCTTTTGGGCTGAGCTGAAAACCCGTCTGCCCGCCGCGCTTGCCGAAAAACTGGTCACCGGCCCGTCGATTGAAAAAAGCATCGCGCCGCTGCGCAGCTTTGTCGTCGAGCCGATGCAGTACGGACGGATGTTTCTGCTCGGCGATGCTGCGCACATTGTGCCGCCCACCGGCGCCAAGGGCCTGAACCTGGCCGCCAGCGATGTCAGTACGCTGTTCAACATTCTGCTGAAGGTTTATCGCGAAGGGCGCACCGATCTGCTGGAGAAATACTCGGAAATCTGCCTGCGCCGGGTATGGAAAGCCGAACGTTTCTCCTGGTGGATGACCTCAATGCTGCACCGCTTCGACGAGCATGATGATTTCAGCCAACGGATCAGCGCCTCGGAACTGGACTACTTTGTCAGTTCAGAAGCGGGTCGAAAAACCATTGCAGAAAATTACGTCGGACTTCCGTACGAGGCTATCGAATAGCCTGCTACCGACTTACACTGGCGAGCATCCACCCGCGCGCAATGGCCGTGCGGGTCCATCACTGCCCGCAGGCTCGCCCGTGACCAATCTCAATCACCCTGAAACGCCCAAACCGGCCATTCGCAGCGTGCTGGTCGCGTTGATGATGGCGATTTTTCTCGGCGCGCTGGATCAGACCATCGTCGCCGTCTCGATGCCCGCCATCTCCGCACAGTTCAAGGACGTCAGCCTGCTGGCCTGGGTGATTTCCGGGTACATGGTGGCAATGACCGTGGCGGTGCCGATCTACGGCAAGCTCGGCGATCTGTACGGACGGCGCAAACTGATGCTGTTCGGCATGGGCCTGTTCACCCTCGCCTCGCTGTTCTGCGGCATGGCGCAAAGCATGGAACAACTGGTGCTGGCGCGGATTCTCCAGGGCATCGGCGCCGGCGGGATGATTTCGGTCAGTCAGGCAATCATCGGCGACATCGTTCCGCCGCGCGAACGCGGACGTTATCAGGGTTATTTCAGCAGCATGTACGCGGTGGCCAGCGTCGCCGGGCCGGTGCTCGGCGGCTACATGACCGAATACCTGTCGTGGCGCTGGGTGTTTCTGATCAATCTGCCACTGGGGCTGGGCGCCTGGTGGGTTGCCAATCGCAATCTGCGCGGCCTGCCGATTCCGCAGCGCAAACCGATCATCGACTACCTCGGCACGCTGTTGATGATCATCGGTTTGACCGCCTTGCTGCTGGCCATCACTCAGGTCGGTCAGGGCCATTCGTGGCGCAGCAGCGAAGTGCTCGGTTTGTTCGCCTGCGCGGTGCTGGTGCTGGCGGTGTTCGTGTGGCATGAACGCCGGGCGCGTGAGCCGCTGCTGCCGATGCACTTGTTCACCAACCGCAACGCGTTGCTGTGCTGGTGCACGATTTTCTTCACCAGTTTTCAGGCGATCTCGCTGATCGTGCTGATGCCGCTGCGCTTTCAGAGCGTCACCGGTGCCGGGGCCGATGCGGCGGCGTTGCACTTGCTGCCGCTGGCGATGGGCCTGCCGGTCGGCGCTTATTTCGCCGGACGTCGGACGTCGGTGACCGGTCGCTACAAACCGCAGATTCTGACGGGCGCACTGTTGATGCCGATCTCGATTCTCGGCATGGCGTTCAGCCCACCCGATGCGACGCTGGTCAGCAGCCTGTTCATGCTGCTCAGCGGGATTGCCGGCGGCATGCAGTTCCCGACTTCACTGGTGGGTACGCAGAACTCGGTGGAGCAACGCGACATCGGCGTCGCCACCAGCACCACCAACCTGTTCCGCTCGCTGGGCGGCGCAGTGGGTGTGGCGTTGATGTCGGCGCTGTTGCTGGCGTTGTTGCAGGATTCGAGTTTCGCCCATCTGGCGAGCAACTCGCTGCTCAGCGAGGGGCATTCGGGCAATGTGCTGCTCGACGGTTTGAACGCCGCACCGGGCGATGCGCAGAACGCCTTGCGCGCCGAACTTTCGGTGACGTTCCGGCATCTGCTGTGGGTGAGTACGGCGGTGTCATTGCTGGGGCTGGCGGCGGCAATTGCGATGCCGAACAAGTTGCTGCGCGGGCGCGAGCACGGCGCCAAATAGGCACAGGTGCCATGAAAACCTGTGGGAGCGAGCCTGCTCGCGAAAGCGGTGTGTCATTCAACTGTGATGTCAGCTGACACTATGCCTTCGCGAGCAGGCTCGCTCCCACAGGGGGGCAAAGGTGTTTTCAAGGGCTGTAGTAACCCACCGCCACCAGGAAATGCCCGACCTTCTTCAGGTAGGCATGCTTGTCCTCGACCTTGCCGGTCACCGGGTTTTTCCAGCGGTATTCGTATTCACCGTCATCCTGTTTGGCGATCAGCGCCAGAATCGGCTCGCCCACCGGTTTGCCTTCCGGGTCCTTGATCTTGCTGAAATCGGTGTTGATCAAGCGCAGGTTGGTGCCGTGGACAACGTAGCGTTGGGTGTCCAGATCGACCACGAACACGTACAGGTCATCCTGCAGATACCCGCCCTTGAGCGAGTTGATGGCCGTCAGCGTGTCCTTCTCGTTTTTCCCCAGATCGGTTGCAGCCTTGTCGAGAAGTGCCTTGGCCTGCTCGGCTGAAGCACGCGGCAGGTAATAACCGACGGCCAGAATGCGCTGACCGATGCGCTGGTAATACACATGTTTGCGCTCGACCTTGCCGTCCGCCCAGTTCTGCCAGCGGTATTCGGCCTGTTGAATGCCGTTGCCTTCCGGCACTAGCAAGGCGTCCTTGAAGGCCTTCTGCAAATCCGGCGCAAGCACTTCGCTGACGTCACGGCCGATCAAGGCTGAGGACGGCCCGCCGCTGGCGAGCATCACGCCTTTGGTGTCGACCACGAACACGTAGCGATCCTTGTCGACGAACTCGCCCTGACGGCTGAACGCGGCGAAGGCCTTGTCGCCATTGTCGTGGTAATAGGCCAGCGCCTTTTCCAGCAGCGCAATGGCGGCCTTGCTGTCGTCCTTCTGCGCGGTGGCGGCGTTGACCTGCCCTGCCCCCACAAAAAGCATCACCCCGAGCCACGCCACTTTATGCAAAAACCCCATAACGCTTCCCTCGTTCTTGTTGGTGTTTCAAGAGCGTAGACGGCTTGGGGTCGGACGGAGCGCCGAATCCTGTAGCGAGGGGATTTATCCCCGATGGGCTGCGCAGCAGCCCTGATGGAGAGAACACATATTTTCTGACGCACCGAGCTGATGGTTTGGGAGCTGCTGCGCAGCCCCATCGGGGATGAATCCCCTCACCACAAAGATCCCTGGCGACAGTTCATCAGGTTCTACGGCCGGGCATTGATCTGCTGTTGCAGGTTCTGGATCTGCGCCTGCAGGGTGTTGAGGTTGCGGGTCATCTGCCCGCGGAATGCGTCGAACTCGGCGGTATTGCCGCCACCCTGCGCAGCGGCCGGACGGTTGTCCTGTTCACTCTTGAGAACGACGATTTCCTGCTCCAGACTCTCGATCGCCGCGCTCGGATTGCCTTGCTTTTTCAGCGCGGTGATATCAGCGCCGAGGCTTTTCAGTTGAGCGTCATAACTCTTGAGCTGCGCATCGACCTTGCCGGTGTCGGCCGGGGCGCTTTTCAAGGTTGCCAGTTCGGCGCTCAAGGCTTTGACCTGAGCCTGCAACTGGGTATTGGCGTTCTGTTGCTCGGTGGTCTGCGCGGTCATCTGCGCCAGACGCTTGTCCAGATCGCTGGCCTGACCGACCACGCCTTGCTGCTGTTTGCTCTGATCCAGCAACTGGGTTTCCAGCTGTTTGATCTGCAGCTTCAAGGCTTCGCTGTCGCTGTTGACGTTGCTCTGGCTGGCGACGACCTTGCCGGAAATGTCCTGCAGGCGCCCTGCCGCTTCCTCGCTGATGCGCGCAAAGCTTTCCTGGGTCGCGACCAATTGCTGCTCCATCAGCGAAATCTGCTGGAAGCTCCACCAGGCCAGGCCGATGAAGGCAAAGAACAACGCGCCGACCAGTGCCCACAGCGGCCCGGTACTCGCAGCCTTGACCTTGACCACCGGCGGCGTGCGCGAGTGCACCGAGGTGCGAGCGGAGGGCGGAATGTCATCGTCGTCAAAGGTGTCGGCCCGCAGGCTCGGTACATCGTCGAAATCGTCGTTGGCATCGTTACGCATGGACATTGAGGCAACCTTTGTGGAACGCGGTGATGGCTAAATGCTGCGAAGTATAACCGCCGCAGCCGCAGGGATTGACCCTCAAGCGGCAGTGCGGTTCATTGCCGGCCGACCGACTTGTATCAACGGATGTCCTGAGCTTTCCACCAGCCACAGAACTCGTCGAGGGCCGACCACAGGCTGACTTTCGGATCGTAGTCCAGATAATGCCGGGCGCGACTGATGTCGAGGGTGAAATTTTTCTTCATGACCTGCATGCCCAACCGCGAGAGGGTCGGCTCCGGGCGGCCCGGCCAGAGTTTGCACACGCCTTCGTTGATCGCAGCAACGCTGTAGGCCAGACCGTACGAGCGGTATTTGCTGACCTGCGGCACTTCCATTTTGCGCATCACATAATTGACCACATCCCACAACGGCACCGGCGCGCCATTGCTGATGTTGTAGGCCTTGCCCAACGCGGAACCGGCCGCCAGCAGGCTGCTGAGCAGCGCTTCGTTGAGGTTCTGCACGCTGGTGAAGTCGACCTTGTTCAGACCGTCGCCGATGATCGCCAGACGCCCCTTGCGCTGCATGTTCAGCAGGCGCGGGAAAATGCTCATGTCGCCGGCGCCAGTGACGAAACGCGGGCGCAGGGCGATGGTTTCCAGACCGAATTCCTGTGCGCCAAAGACCTTTTGCTCGGCCAGGTATTTGGTCGCCGCGTAGTGATGTTTGAAGCGCTTGGGCACTTGCTCTTCGGTCAGGCCGAGGTGATCGCGGCCATCGAAATAGATCGACGGCGACGACAGATGCACCAGTCGCCGCACGCGCTGCTTGAGGCAGGCTTCGACGACGTTTTCGGTGACCTGCACGTTGCCCTGATGAAAGTCCTGATAGCGCCCCCACAAGCCAACGGCGCCGGCGCAGTGCACCACGGCTTCGACGTCGGCACAGAGCTCGCGCACCAGATCCGCATCGGTGAGATCGCCCGGGACGAACTCGGCGCCACGGCGCACCAGATGCTCGACGCTTTCGGCCCGGCGACCGTTGACCCGCACGTCCAGGCCCTGCTCCAAAGCGAAACGCGCAAAGCGTCCGCCAATGAAGCCGCTTGCGCCGGTGACCAGAATTTTCATGTAACGCTCCGATGTCTTTCGTTTACCTGATACGTCTGTCTTGACGCTGACCATCAGCTCAAGGGCACCAGCCAGCGCGGTGAAGAACGTAGCAATTGCTCGGTCAGCAAGGCCAGCAACTGACCGCCATTGCGCCAATGATGCCAGTACAACGGCACATCGATCGGTTTATCTGGCAACAGTTCGCGCAATACGCCGCGTTGCAGCTGATCACGCACTTGCAGTTCCGGCACCAGGCCCCAACCAAACCCGGCTTCGGTCAGACGCACAAAACCTTCGGAGGACGGGCACAAATGATGCTCGAAACCACCATCGACACCGAGCGATGCGAGGTAGCGATGCTGGAGAAAATCGTCCGGGCCGAACACCAGCGCCGGGGTACGCGGCAACTGCTCGGCGCGCACCCCGTCGGGGAAATGCCGCTCGATAAACGCCGGACTGGCCAGCGCCCGATAGCGCATCGCCCCGAGCAACACGCTGCGCGCACCGGCCACCGGGCGCTCGCTGGCACAGACACACGCCGCCACTTCCCCGGCACGCATGCGCTTGAGGCCGACGGTCTGATCCTCCACCACCAGATCCAGCAATAAATGCTGCTCGGCGCAGAAATCGCCCACGGCCTCGGCCCACCAGGTGGCGAGGCTGTCGGCGTTGAGGGCGATGCGCAGACGCTCCGGCAGGCCTTCTTCGTCGAGCGCTGGCACCAGGGTCTGCAAGTCACGTTCGAGCAGGCGCACCTGCTGCACATGGTTGAGCAGCCGCCGGCCAATCTCGGTCGGCGATGGCGGCGTGCCGCGTACCAGCACCGGTTGGCCGACCCGCGCTTCCAGCAGTTTGATCCGCTGGGAGATCGCCGATTGCGACAAGCCCAGCACCTGCGCGGCGCGCTCGAATCCAGCCTGCTCGACCACGGCGGCCAGAGCGGAAAGCAATTTGTAGTCGAACATCAGTTTTCCTAATGAGCGATCAGCACTATTGGTTTTTCTTATACCGCTTTCGACCGGAGAATAGCCAGCAAGCACTCTTTATCAAGGAACACGGCAATGGCTGGCGAAACCTCACTCACGACCTTGCTGCGCAGCATGAGCCCGCAGCTCAATGCCGGCGAATACGTGTTCTGCACCTTGCGTGACGGCCAGTTGCCGAGCGGTGTGGAGATTGTCGGCAGTTTCCGCGAGCAGGAAGGCCTGACCGTGATTCTGGAGCGCTCCCAGGCTGAACGTGCCGGGTTCGCTTTTGATTATGTGGCGGCGTGGATCACCCTCAATGTGCATTCGGCGCTCGAAGCCGTTGGCCTGACCGCCGCGTTCGCCAGTGCGCTGGGCAAGGCCGGAATCAGTTGCAACGTGATCGCCGGTTATTACCACGACCATTTGTTTGTCGGTCAGGCCGACGCCGAGCGTGCCATGCACGTGCTGCGCGATCTCGCAGCCAACGCGGAGTAAATTTTATGTGGCAAAGCTATGTGAACGGCCTGCTGGTGGCCTTGGGGCTGATCATGGCGATCGGCACCCAGAACGCTTTTGTGCTGGCGCAGAGTCTGCGCCGCGAACATCATCTGCCGGTGGCGGCGCTGTGTGTGGCGTGCGATGCGCTGCTGGTGGCGGCCGGGGTGTTTGGCTTGGCCACCGTGTTGGCGCAGAACCCGACATTGCTCGCGGTGGCACGCTGGGGCGGCGCGGTCTTTCTGATCTGGTATGGCAGCCAGGCGCTGCGAAGGGCGTTCTCGAAACAGAGTCTGGATCAGGGTGAAAACCACACCGTACGCTCGTTGCGCGCGGTGATGCTCAGCGCGCTGGCGGTGACGCTGCTCAATCCGCACGTTTATCTGGACACGGTGTTGCTGATCGGCTCGCTGGGGGCGCAGCAGTCGGTGCCGGGCGCTTATGTCGTGGGCGCCGCGAGTGCGTCGCTGCTGTGGTTTTTCACCTTGGCGCTAGGTGCCGCGTGGCTTGCACCATGGCTGGCTCGACCGAGTACCTGGCGGATTCTTGATCTTCTGGTGGCAGTGATGATGTTCACGGTGGCGGGCCAATTGATTATCGCCAACTGATTTATTCCAAAAGGCTCTGGAACCTCTATCCCACACAGTTGTTGCGTGGTTAAGCCTTGACCCCGGTGCTATGATCCGAACCCTGCGCCGCAAAGAGTAAAAACTCGTCGGTGCATTTCTGGCCGCCCGTGATCGGCCTTGCGCTCACCGCAACAGACCTGATTAGGAGAATCATCATGGCTTTCGAATTGCCGCCGCTGCCTTACGCACACGATGCCCTGCAGCCGCACATTTCCAAGGAAACCCTGGAATTTCACCACGACAAGCACCACAACACCTATGTCGTGAACCTGAACAACCTGGTGCCAGGCACCGAGTTCGAAGGCAAGACCCTGGAAGAGATCGTCAAGACTTCCTCGGGCGGCATCTTCAACAACGCCGCTCAGGTCTGGAACCACACTTTCTACTGGAACTGCCTGGCGCCAAACGCCGGCGGTCAACCAACCGGCGCACTGGCTGAAGCGATCAACGCAGCCTTCGGTTCGTTCGACAAGTTCAAGGAAGAGTTCAGCAAAACCTCGATCGGCACCTTCGGTTCCGGCTGGGGCTGGCTGGTGAAAAAGGCTGACGGTTCCCTGGCTCTGGCCAGCACCATCGGCGCCGGCAACCCGCTGACCAGCGGCGACACCCCGCTACTGACCTGCGACGTCTGGGAACACGCTTACTACATCGACTACCGCAACCTGCGTCCGAAGTACGTTGAAGCGTTCTGGAACCTGGTCAACTGGAAGTTCGTCGCTGAGCAGTTCGAAGGCAAAACCTTCACCGCTTAAGCTGCGCGCCAGATAAAAAACCCGGCTACGGCCGGGTTTTTTTATGCCTGCTTTTTTTCACGATGAACGCTGGCTCCGGCCACTTGCCGGTGCAGCACAGCGGGCTACCATCAAATCAGCGAAAATTTGTTCCAGACTGCTCAAGTTGAGGGCCGAAACTACCGACACAGTACAAATAGAGCTGAGACTCCAGACAGCAGTATTTCGGCCAAGGCCACGGGCAAATGTTCCGAGGCTTGATTGTCCCTTTGACTGCCAACACGGGATTGCCAATACTCATGGCAACTTGACGCTACCCGCACGGAACAAGGAATAACCCTTTGAAGCTGGAACTCAAGAACAGCTTGTCGGTGAAGTTGCTCCGGGTCGTGCTCCTTTCGGCATTGATCGTCGGCGTGGTCTTGAGCTGCGCCCAGATTGTTTTCGATGCCTATAAAACCCGCCAGGCGGTGGCCGGCGACGCTCAGCGCATCCTCGACATGTTCCGTGATCCCTCGACTCAGGCGGTCTACAGCCTGGACCGGGAAATGGGCATGCAGGTGATCGAAGGCCTGTTTCAGGACGACGCGGTGCGCCAGGCTTCCATCGGCCATCCCAACGAAGCGATGCTCGCGCAAAAGTCCCGTGAGCTGCAGCACTCCAACAGCCGCTGGCTGACTGACCTGATTCTCGGTCAGGAACGCACCTTCACCACTCAATTGGTCGGTCGCGGTCCCTACAGCGAGTATTACGGCGACCTGAGCATCACCCTCGACACCGCCACCTATGGCGAGAGTTTCATCGTCAGTTCGGTGATCATTTTCATTTCCGGCGTACTGCGCGCCCTGGCCATGGGCCTGGTGCTGTACCTGGTCTATCACTGGCTGCTGACCAAGCCGTTGTCGCGGATCATCGAGCATCTGACCGAAATCAATCCCGATCGCCCCAGCGAGCACAAGATTCCGCAGCTCAAGGGTCACGAAAAAAATGAACTCGGCATCTGGATCAACACCGCCAACCAGTTGCTCGAATCGATAGAACGCAACACGCACCTGCGCCACGAAGCGGAAAACAGCCTGTTGCGCATGGCCCAGTACGACTTCCTCACCGGCCTGCCGAACCGCCAGCAATTGCAGCAGCAACTGGACAAGATTCTGGTCGACGCCGGCAAGCTGCAACGCCGGGTCGCGGTGTTGTGTGTGGGGCTGGATGATTTCAAAGGAATCAACGAGCAGTTCAGCTACCAGACCGGCGACCAGTTGCTGCTGGCGCTGGCCGACCGCCTGCGCGCCCACAGCGGTCGCCTCGGCGCCCTCGCCCGTCTGGGTGGCGACCAGTTCGCGCTGGTGCAGGCCGATATCGAACAGCCTTACGAAGCGGCAGAGCTGGCGCAGAGCATCCTCGATGATCTGGAAGCGGCGTTCGCCCTCGACCATCAGGAAATCCGCCTGCGCGCGACCATCGGCATCACCCTGTTCCCCGAGGACGGCGACAGCACCGAGAAGCTGTTGCAGAAGGCCGAGCAGACCATGACGCTGGCCAAGACCCGCTCGCGCAACCGCTATCAGTTCTACATCGCCAGTGTCGACAGCGAGATGCGTCGCCGTCGCGAGCTGGAAAAAGACCTGCGCGACGCACTGATTCGCGACCAGTTCTACCTCGTCTATCAGCCGCAGATCAGCTACCGCGATCACCGCGTGGTCGGGGTCGAAGCGCTGATTCGCTGGCAGCATCCGGAACACGGTCTGGTGCCGCCGGACCTGTTCATTCCGCTGGCCGAACAGAACGGCACGATCATCGCCATCGGCGAGTGGGTGCTGGATCAGGCCTGCAAGCAATTGCGCGAATGGCACGATCAGGGCTTTGTCGATCTGCGCATGGCGGTCAACCTGTCCACCGTGCAACTGCACCACGCCGAGTTGCCGCGGGTGGTCAACAACCTGCTGCAGATCTACCGCCTGCCGCCGCGCAGCCTGGAGCTGGAAGTCACCGAAACCGGCCTGATGGAAGACATCAGCACCGCCGCCCAGCATCTGCTGAGTCTGCGTCGTTCCGGGGCGCTGATCGCCATCGACGACTTCGGCACCGGCTACTCATCGCTGAGTTACCTGAAAAGCCTGCCGCTGGACAAGATCAAGATCGACAAGAGCTTCGTCCAGGATCTGCTGGATGACGACGATGATGCGACCATCGTTCGCGCGATCATCCAGTTGGGCAAGAGCCTGGGCATGCAGGTGATTGCCGAAGGCGTTGAAACCGCCGAGCAAGAGTCCTACATCATCTCCGAAGGCTGCCACGAAGGTCAGGGCTACCACTACAGCAAGCCGCTGCCTGCCCGGGAGCTGACGGCCTACCTCAAGCAAGCCCAACGCAGCAACGCGGCTATTTTATAAAGTCAAAAGATCGCAGCCTGCGGCAGCTCCTACAGGGATCGCATTCCCCTGTAGGAGCTGTCGAATGAAACGAGGCTGCGATCTTTTGATCTGCGCCATCACACCGGCGTAAACAAGAAATATTTCCAGCCACAGCCCTTTACACATAATGCGAAAGATTTGCATTATGTCGCAGCTTTGCGCACCCCCGCGCCCTGTCCATTCCATTACCGAAGCAGGATGTTCGCCATGATTCGTATGCCTCTGGCTACCGCCAGTCTGCTGGCCATCGCTATTTCCCTCGCCGGTTGCGGCGAAGGCAAAGACAAGGCTGCCGCCCCGGCCGCGCCGACGCCGGCCGCCAGCACCGCCGCCGCTCCAGCACCTGCCGCTGCCGGTAAAGTCGATGAAGCCGCCGCCAAGGCTGTGGTCGCGCACTACGCCGACATGGTCTTCGCCGTCTACAGCGATGCCGAATCCACTGCGAAAACCCTGCAAACCGCGGTCGACGCGTTCCTCGCCAAGCCGAACGCCGACACCCTGAAAGCCGCCAAGGCTGCCTGGGTCGCTGCGCGCGTGCCTTACCTGCAGAGCGAAGTGTTCCGCTTCGGCAACACCATCATCGACGACTGGGAAGGTCAGGTGAACGCCTGGCCGCTGGACGAAGGCCTGATCGACTACGTCGACAAATCCTACGAGCACGCGCTGGGCAACCCGGGCGCCACCGCCAACATCATCGCCAACACTGAAGTGCAGGTCGGCGAAGACAAGGTCGATGTGAAAGACATCACCCCGGAAAAACTTGCCAGCCTCAACGAGCTGGGCGGTTCCGAAGCCAACGTCGCCACCGGCTACCACGCCATCGAATTCCTGCTCTGGGGCCAGGATCTGAACGGCACCGGCCCGGGCGCCGGCAACCGTCCGGCGTCGGACTACCTGGAAGGCGCTGGCGCCACCGGTGGTCACAATGATCGTCGCCGTGCCTACCTCAAAGCCGTGACCCAACTGCTGGTCAGCGACCTGGAAGAAATGGTCGGCAACTGGAAGCCGAACGTGGCTGACAACTACCGCGCCACTCTGGAAGCCGAGCCGGCTGAAAGCGGCCTGCGCAAAATGCTCTTCGGCATGGGCAGTCTGTCCCTGGGCGAACTGGCGGGCGAGCGCATGAAGGTTTCCCTGGAAGCCAACTCCCCGGAAGACGAACAGGATTGCTTCAGCGACAACACCCACAACTCGCACTTCTACGATGCCAAAGGCATTCGTAACGTGTACCTGGGCGAGTACACCCGCACCGACGGCACCAAAATGACCGGTGCCAGCCTGTCGTCGCTGGTGGCCAAGGCCGACCCGGCTGCCGACACCGCGCTGAAAGCCGATCTGGCCGCGACCGAAGCTAAAATCCAGGTCATGGTCGATCACGCCAACAAGGGTGAGCACTACGACCAGTTGATCGCTGCGGGCAACACCGCCGGCAACCAGATCGTGCGTGACGCCATCGCCGCACTGGTCAAGCAGACCGGCTCGATCGAAGCCGCCGCCGGCAAGCTGGGCATCAGCGACCTGAACCCGGACAACGCTGATCACGAATTCTGATCACGCGCGTTCGACTGAAAAAGGCGACCTGCGGGTCGCCTTTTTCATGCCTGCCGTACACAAAACCCTGCTCCATGGTGTGTTCGATATCAGGTACACCACCAAATCCTGTGGGAGCGAGCCTGCTCGCGAAGGCGTCATCTGGCGCAACATCGTCAGCGCGGCGGACACCGCTTTCGCGAGCAGGCTCGCTCCCACAGGGTTTGCATGAGTTTCAAGGCTTGCGCCATATCAAGCAAACGATAATTCCTCTTATTCAAACTCACTCGCCCTGTTAGACTTTGCGCCTTTGTTTTCGCCCGTCCGCAGGATGTCTGATGCCCTCGCTGCCGCTTCGCTTGTCCGCACTGTTTCTGGCCCTGGGCCTGAGTGCCTGCGATGACGCCCCGCGTTTTACCAAGGCTGAGCCGGGTGAAGCGCGTTCGGGCGGGGCGGCGACTGTGCGCAAGACCGATCAGAATGCGTTCTCGCTACCTTCGGCCAATCTGCCGCCGTCGCGCCGGGTCGACTTCAGCGTCGGCAACAGCTTCTTCCGCAGTCCGTGGGTGATCGCCCCTTCAACCACCACCGCCCGCGATGGCCTCGGCCCGTTGTTCAATACCAACGCCTGCCAGAACTGCCACATCAAGGACGGTCGCGGACATCCGCCAACGCCGGATGCGGCGAACGCGGTGTCGATGCTGGTGCGTCTGTCGATCCCTGATTCACCGGCCTATGCCAAAGTCATCGAGCAAGTCGGCGTGGTGCCCGAGCCGGTCTACGGCGGCCAGTTCCAGGACATGGCCGTGCCCGGGGTCACCCCGGAAGGCAAGGTGCGCGTCGAGTACACCCCGGTGCCGATTCGTTTCAAGGACGGCACCGAAGTGGAGCTGCGCAAACCGGTTCTGCAATTCACCCAGTTGGGCTACGGCCCGATGCATCCGGACACGCGTTTCTCGGCCCGCGTCGCACCGCCGATGATCGGCCTCGGCCTGCTCGAAGCGATCCCGGAGGAAGCGATCCTCGCCAACGCCGCCGCACAGGCCAAAGAGAACAACGGCATTAAGGGTCGCGTAAATCGGGTCTGGGACGATGAGTTACAGAAAACCGTGGCCGGCCGTTTTGGCTGGAAAGCCGGGCAACCGAATCTCAATCAGCAGAATGTCCACGCGTTTTCCGGAGACATGGGCCTGACCACCAGCCTGAGACCCTTCGATGACTGCACCGACGCGCAAACCGCGTGCAAACAGGCGCCGAACGGCAATGGCCCGGGCGGCGAGCCGGAAGTCAGCGACAACATCCTGCGTCTGGTGCTGTTCTACACACGCAACCTCGCAGTGCCGGCACGTCGCGGCGTCAACGACGAACAAGTGCTGGCCGGCAAGAACCTGTTCTTCCAGGCTGGCTGCCAGTCCTGCCACACGCCGAAATACACCACCGCCGCCAACGTCGCCGAACCTGAACTGGCCAATCAAGTGATTCGCCCGTACAGCGATCTGCTGCTGCACGACATGGGCGACGGTCTGGCCGACAACCGCACTGAATTCCAGGCCTCCGGCCGCGACTGGCGCACCCCGCCGTTGTGGGGCATTGGCCTGACGCAGGCAGTCAGTGGTCACACCCAGTTCTTGCATGACGGCCGCGCCCGCAACCTGCTCGAAGCCGTGCTCTGGCATGGCGGCGAAGCGCAGCAGGCGCAGCAACAGGTTTTGTCTTTCAACGCCGAGCAGCGTGCTGCGCTGCTGGCGTTCTTGAACTCACTTTAAACACTTAAAAGAATCGGGAGCCCGACATGTTCCGTCCCAAGTTGTTGTTCACCAGCCTTGCCGCACTCGCCCTCGGCGCCTGCTCGCCGCAGGACCCGCAAGCAGTCACGTCGGCGGCCATCGCCAAATCGGTGATCCTGCCGACTTACACCCGTTGGGTCGAAGCCGACAAGCAACTGGCGGTCAGCGCCCTCGCCTACTGCCAGGGCAAGGAAACCCTGGAAACCGCCCGCGCCGACTTCCTGCACGCGCAGAAAGCCTGGGCCGAGCTGCAACCGTTGCTGATCGGGCCGTTGGCCGAGGGCAACCGTTCGTGGCAGGTGCAGTTCTGGCCGGACAAGAAGAACCTCGTTGGCCGTCAGGTCGAGCAACTGGTGGTCGCGCAACCGCAGATCGACGCCGCCGCACTGGCCAAATCCAGCGTGGTGGTGCAGGGCCTGTCGGCTTACGAATACATCCTGTTCGATGAAAAACCGGACGTCGCCAACGCCGAGCAGAAAGCCAAATACTGCCCACTGTTGATCGCCATCGGCGAGCGCCAGAAGCAACTGGCCGAAGAGATTCTGCAGAGCTGGAACAACACCGACGGCATGCTCGCGCAAATGAGCAAGTTCCCCAACCAGCGCTACGCCGACTCCCACGAAGCGATCGCCGATCTGCTGCGTGTGCAGGTCACCGCCCTCGACACCCTGAAGAAAAAACTCGGTACGCCGATGGGCCGTCAGAGCAAAGGCGTGCCGCAACCGTTCCAGGCCGATGCGTGGCGCAGCCAGTCGTCGCTGACCGCGCTGGAAGCCAGCCTCGCTGCAGCCAAAACCGTCTGGGAAGGCGTCGATAACAAAGGCCTGCGCGGTCTGTTGCCGGCCGAGCAGAAACCGTTGGCGGACAAGATCGACGCTGCCTACGCCGCGTCGCTGAAACTGTTCGACAGCAGCCAGCGCTCGCTGACCGAAATGCTCCAGGACGACGCCGGTCGTCAACAACTCAACGATCTCTACGACAGCCTCAACGTCGTCCATCGCCTGCACGAAGGCGAACTGGCCAAGGCGCTGGGCATCCAACTGGGCTTCAACGCCAACGACGGTGACTGATGAGGGCAAGTGCCATGCTGCGACGCCAGGCTCTGACTTTAGGTAGTTTGCTGCTGGGAGCAGTGACACTGGGCGGCTGGACGCTGTTCAAGCGCAAGGATCAGAGCCCGCTGTTGCTCTCGGCGCGCGACGACACCGACGGCAAGCATTACGCCGTCGGTTATCGGCTGGACGGTACGCGGGTGTTCGCCACCGAGGTCGGCCAGCGCTGCCACGACATCATCAACCACCCGACGCTGCCGATCGCGCTGTTCGTCGCCCGCCGCCCGGGCACCGAGAGCTACCTGATCAATCTGCGCGACGGGACCTTGCTGCAAACCGTGACTTCGCAGCCGAACCGGCATTTCTACGGTCACGCCGTGGTGCACAAGGACGGCGAATACCTGTACGCCACCGAGAACGACACCACTGATCCGGGGCGTGGCCTGCTCGGGGTGTACAAGTTCGAAGGCGAGCGGCTGGTGCACAGCGGCGAGATTTCCACCCATGGCCTCGGCCCGCATCAGGTGTCGTGGATGCCCGATGGCGAAACCCTGGTGGTGGCCAACGGCGGGATCCGCACCGAGGCCGAAAGCCGCGTCGACATGAACCTCAACGCCATGGAACCGAGCCTGGTGCTGATGCAGCGCGACGGCACCCTGCTGAGCAAGGAAACCCTTGCCCAGCAGATGAACAGCGTGCGTCATCTGGGCATCGCCAGCGACGGCACCATCGTTGCCGGCCAGCAATTCATGGGCGCCTCGCATGAGCGCTCCGAGCTGTTGGCGATCAAGCGTCCGGGCCAGCCCTTCGTGGCATTCCCGGTGCCAGAGCATCAGTTGCAGTCGATGGGTCATTACACCGCCAGCGTCGCAGTGCACAGCGAACTGCGGCTAGTGGCGCTGACCGCGCCGCGCGGCAATCGCTTCTTCATCTGGGACCTGGACAGCGGCGAAGTGCGCCTCGACGCGCCGCTGCCCGATTGCGCCGGTGTTGGTGCGGTGCAGGACGGTTTCGTCGTGACCTCGGGTCAGGGCCGTTGCCGCTACTACGATTGCCGCCAGGATGAGCTGCTGGCCAAACCGCTGGAATTGCCGGCGGGGCTCTGGGATAACCATCTGCATTTGATCGCATAACCCACCTGTTCTGAGTACGACTCATAACCTGTGGCGAGGGGATTTATTCCCGATCGGCTGCGCAGCAGTCGCAAAACCATCGCACACGGTTCAATTGACAGACCGCGGTTTCAGGTTTTGGGGCGGCTTCGCCACCCATCGGGGATGAATCCCCTCACCACAGGTTCAGTGTTTAGACTTCCTCACTCCGTCCTCCCCTGTAATAACTGCCAGTTGGAATCCCCACCTGACTCGGAGTAATGTGCCCGCCTGTCTCACCTGATTTATCCAAGGAACTGGAAATATGCTGCGTCGCCGCATGCTGATCATGTTGGGTGTTGTCTTGCTGGTCGTCCTGGTATTGGGCGGGTACAAAGCCTTTTCGATCTACACCATGATCCAGGGCTTCTCCAAACCAAAACCGCCGATCAGCGTCGCCGTGGCCCGCGCCAGCGAACAGCCGTGGCAGATGCGTTTGCCCACCGTCGGCTCGCTGAAAGCCTTGCAAGGCGTCGAGCTGAGTCTGGAAGTCGCCGGCACCGTCACCGAACTCAAATTCGAATCCGGACAGAAGGTCAAGGCCGGGCAACCGCTGCTGCAACTCGACAGCGCGGTCGAGACCGCCCTGCTGGAAACCGCCAAGGCTGACTTGGGACTGGCACAACTGGACTTCGGCCGTGGCAGCCAACTGGTCGACAGCCGCGCGATCTCCAAAGGCGAGTACGACCGTCTCTCCGCCGTATTGCAAAAGAACAAGGCCACGGTCCATCAGCTCAACGCTTCGCTGGCGAAAAAACGCATCCTTGCGCCATTCAGCGGCACCATCGGCATCCGTCAGGTGGATGTCGGCGACTACCTCGCCAGCGGCAGCAAAATCGCCACCCTGCAGGATCTGAGCAGCCTCTACACCGACTTCTATGTGCCCGAGCAATCGGTGCCAAAACTGGCCATCGGGCAACCGGTGCAGATCGGTGTCGCGGCCTATCCCGGGCAGAACTTCCCCGGCGCCATCAGCGCGATCAACCCGATTGTCGAGAGCACCACGCGCAATATTCTGGTGCGCGCGACCCTGGCCAACCCCGACGGCAAATTGCTGCCGGGGATGTTCGCCAGCCTCAACGTGTTGCTGCCCGACCCGCAGAAACACATCGTGGTCCCGGAAAGCGCGATCACCTACACCCTCTACGGCAACTCGCTGTACGTGGTCGGGCAGAAAAAGGCCGAGGACGGCAGCGTCGAAAAAGACGACAAGGGCCAACCGGTACTGATCGCCGAACGCCGCTTCATCGAGACCGGTGAGCGCCGCGATGGCCTGGTGATGATCAACAAGGGCGTACAGAGCGGCGAACAAGTGGTGACTGCCGGCCAGATCAAACTGGACAACGGCGCACACATTGCCATCAGCGACGACAAGACCCTCGGCGAGCAGAACAGTCCGCCTCGCGCCGACTGATCAAGGAATCCCCATGGCTTTTACCGATCCGTTCATCCGCCGTCCGGTGCTCGCCACCGTGGTCAGCCTGCTGATTGTGCTGCTGGGTTTCCAGGCCTGGAGCAAGCTGCCGCTGCGCCAATACCCGCAAATGGAAAACGCCCTGATCACGGTGACCACCGCCTACCCCGGGGCCAACGCCGAGACCATTCAGGGCTACATCACTCAACCGATGCAGCAGAGCCTGGCGAGCGCCGAAGGCATCGACTACATGACCTCGGTCAGCCGGCAGAACTTCTCGGTGATCTCGATCTACGCGCGCATCGGTTCCAACACCGACCGTTTGTTCACCGAACTGCTGGCCAAAGCCAACGAGGTCAAGAACAAACTGCCGCAGGACGCCGAAGACCCGGTACTGAGCAAGGAATCGGCCGACGCCTCGGCGCTGATGTACATCAGTTTCTTCAGCAAGGACTTGAGCAACCCGCAGATCACCGACTACCTGTCGCGGGTGATCCAGCCGAAACTGGCGACCCTGCCGGGCATGGCCGAGGCGGAGATTCTCGGTAATCAGGTATTCGCCATGCGCCTGTGGCTCGACCCGGTGAAGCTCGCCGGTTTCGGCCTCAGCGCCAGCGACGTGACCAACGCGGTGCGCCAGTACAACTTCCTCTCCGCCGCCGGCGAGGTGAAGGGCGAGTACGTGGTCACCAGCATCAACGCCAACACCGAACTGAAATCCGCTGAAGCCTTCGCTGCGATCCCGCTCAAGGTCAGTGGCGACAGCCGCGTGCTGCTCAGCGATGTCGCGCGGGTCGAGATGGGCGCGGAAAACTACGATTCGATCAGTTCGTTCGGTGGCACGCCGTCGGTGTACATCGGCATCAAGGCCACGCCCGGGGCCAACCCGCTGGACGTGATCAAGGAAGTACGCAAGCTGATGCCGGAGCTGGAAGCGCAGTTGCCGCCCAACCTCAAGAGCGAGATTGCCTACGACGCCACCCAGTTCATTCAGGCCTCGATCGACGAAGTGGTGAAAACCCTGTTTGAAGCGGTGCTGATCGTGATCGTGGTGGTGTTCCTGTTCCTCGGCGCGTTGCGCTCGGTGGTGATCCCGGTGGTGACCATCCCGCTGTCGATGATCGGCGTGATGTTCTTCATGCAGATGATGGGCTACTCGATCAACCTCCTGACCCTGCTGGCGATGGTGCTGGCCATCGGTCTGGTGGTAGATGACGCGATTGTGGTGGTGGAGAACATTCACCGACACATCGAGGAAGGCAAGACGCCGCTGGAGGCCGCACTGGAAGGTGCGCGGGAAATCGCCATGCCGGTGGTGTCGATGACCATCACCCTGGCGGCGGTGTATGCGCCGATCGGTTTCCTCACCGGTCTGACCGGGGCCTTGTTCAAGGAGTTCGCCCTGACTCTGGCCGGCGCCGTGGTGATCTCCGGGATCGTTGCCCTGACCCTGTCGCCGATGATGTGCGCCCTGCTGTTGCGCCACGAAGAAAACCCCAGTGGTCTGGCGCACCGCCTCGACCGCATCTTCGACGGCCTCAAACGCCGTTACCAGAGCCTGCTCCATGGCACGCTGAATACGCGGCCGGTGGTGTTGGTGTTCGCAGTGATCGTGCTGTGCCTGATCCCGGTGTTTCTCAAGTTCACCAAGTCGGAACTGGCGCCGGACGAGGATCAGGGCATCATCTTCATGATGGCCACGGCCCCCCAGCCGACCAACCTCGATTACCTGAGCACTTACACCGACGAATTCATCAAGATCTTCAAGGAGTTTCCGGAGTACTACTCCTCGTTCCAGATCAACGGCTACAACGGCGTGCAGGCGGGCATCGGTGGCTTCCTGCTCAAGCCGTGGAACGAGCGCAGCCGCACGCAGATGCAGATCCTGCCCGAGGTGCAAGGCAAACTGGCGAGTATCCCCGGCCTGCAGATTTTCGGTTTCAACCTGCCCTCCTTGCCCGGCACCGGTGAAGGTTTGCCGTTCGAATTCGTGGTCAATACCGCCAACGACTACGAATTGCTGCTGCAAGTGGCCGACCGGATCAAGAAACGTGCGATGGAGTCGGGCAAGTTCGCCTTCGTCGACCTCGATCTGGCGTTCGACAAGCCGGAAGTGGTGGTCGATATCGACCGTGCCAAAGCCGCGCAGATGGGCGTGTCGATGCAGGATCTGGGCGGCACCCTGGCGACGCTGCTGGGTGAGGCGGAAATCAACCGTTTCACCATCGAAGGCCGCAGTTACAAGGTGATTGCCCAGGTCGAGCGACCGTACCGCGAAAACCCCGGCTGGCTGAACAACTACTACGTGAAGAACACCCAAGGCGAGCTGCTGCCGCTGTCGACCCTGATCAAGGTCAGCGACCGGGCGCGACCGCGCCAGCTCAACCAGTTCCAGCAACTCAACGCGGCGAAGATTTCCGGATTCCCGCTGGTCAGCATGGGCGAGGCCATCGACACCGTGCTGCAGATCGCCCGGGAGGAAGCGCCAGCCGGGTTTGCCTTCGACTATGGCGGCGCCTCGCGCCAGTACGTGCAGGAAGGCAGCGCTCTGTGGGTAACCTTCGCCCTGGCGCTGGCGATCATTTTCCTGGTGCTGGCGGCGCAGTTCGAGAGTTTCCGTGATCCGCTGGTGATTCTGGTGACGGTGCCGCTGTCGATCTGTGGTGCGTTGATTCCGCTGTTCCTTGGCTGGTCGAGCATGAACATCTACACCCAAGTCGGACTGGTGACCCTGATCGGGCTGATCAGCAAGCACGGGATCCTGATCGTCGAGTTCGCCAACCAGCTGCGCAAGGACAAGGGCCTGACCGCGCGCGAAGCGGTCGAGGAAGCGGCGGCAATCCGCTTGCGCCCGGTGTTGATGACCACGGCGGCGATGGTGTTCGGCATGGTGCCGTTGATTCTGGCGACCGGTGCGGGCGCCGTGAGCCGGTTTGACATCGGCACCGTGATTGCCACGGGGATGTCGATCGGCACGTTGTTCACGCTGTTTGTGCTGCCGTGCATCTATACCCTGCTGGCGAAACCGGATGCCAAAACATGACCCTATCCCTGTCCCTATCTCTGTCCCTGTAGGAGCTGCCGCAGGCTGCGATCTTTTGATCTTGGGTTACAAAAAAACAAGATCAAAAGATCGCAGCCTGCGGCAGCTCCTACAGGGGATTTTCATTGATCCATAAAAAAGGCCTCGCATCTGCGAGGCCTTTCATTTTGGCTTCAATCGGTTCAACTCTGTGGCCTCATCCCTTGAGAAAGTCCGAACATGAACAACAACAGATCATGGTCAGGTTTAGTCGCCACGGAGGCTTTCGCCACCCGTGGTACTGCGCAGTGAGCATCGCCTGTGGTAGCACCGATCACCTGCATGCGGGGCTGCTCCCAGGCCGCCACCGCCAATGAAGCAACTGCCAAGGCTCCAACCAAAAACAAACCTCGTGCAATTTCGAGTTTCATCGCTATAAACCTTTGATAGCGCTGCCAAACGCCGTCTCATAAAAGTAGACGAGTTTTTTCCAGTCCGTGTCGCTGAACGACGAATGGCGACGCAATTGCTTCATGTCATGGGAGGCCGCGCGATAAGCGGTCAGACGCTGACGGCATTTCTCCAGATCGATCAATGCCACTTCGACCTGGGCCGAATCACCTTCGCCGGTCACCCGTACAAAAACGTGTTTGATATAGATGCAGCTGTGCTGCCAACGGCCCTTGTGCATGCGCGCGAGGTTTTCGGCCAGGTCTTTGAGGACGCGCTCGTAAACGGCTTCGCCATATTGGGCACGGCCGCCGGCGGCTTCCCACTTCTCGAGTTCGTCGAAACCGTCCAGCGACTTGGTCACCAGCAGCGCACGCCACTTGTGTTGCGGATCGGGCTGTGCACCGCAGAAGACGATTTGCGGGACGCGTACGCCGAGGCGGCTGACACCGGTCAGGGCATCCAGCTCTCGCAAGACTGTCGGCCGGCCGAAGGGATGCAGCCAACTGCGATAGATATGTCCGGTCTGGCGCTTGGCATACAGCAACTGGCCGTCACGGCCCACGACTCGTTGCACACCACTTTCCCCACCACGGCGCACGTTGGGTTCTTCCACCCATTCACCGCGCTGGTTCCAGTAGTAGTCGAAGCGATCCTGGGGAGCGACTTCCGTTTCTGCTGCTATTTGCACCGCCATCCTGTTACCTCTTGCGTAATACGTAAACCCGCCACATGGCATACAGCGGAATGAAGTCCAGTTGTTCCTGAATGCGAAAACCTGCGTCTTCGAACTCTTTTTCTACTGTCACAGCCGGTAACACAAACCGGTTTTGGTAACCTTCCTGCCCACGGCGCTGTTCAGCGCGTTTGCGTTTCCAGGCCTTGAAATTACCGTCCACCCACAACGAAATGATTACGCTGTCACGGGTGACACGCTCGAATTCGCGCAAAATCGTCCGCCGATGTTCGGCTTCACCGATGTGATGCAGCAAACGCATGCAGAAAATGCTGTCGACGGCGTTATCAGGTAAGGCAATGTCGAACGCAGACGTGTGCAAAGGTTGTACCCGTTTCACCACATCAGCCGGTTGCGCCTGCATCGCGGTCTTGATCATAGACTCGGAATTGTCCGCGCCAATGATCACCCGATTGGGTTTTTCCGCCAGCAACGGCCAGAAACGCCCTGCACCACACGGCAGATCCAGAACCAGCCCCGGCTCGCCCGCCAGCGTCAGTGCCTTGCGGGCCAGCTGCTCGTCCCGCCAATGTGACAACCGACGACCTAAACCGTCCTGGTGCTTGCGCAAATATTTTTGTGCATGCTGGTCATCATACTTTTCGGAAAAATCGAGCTTGATCGGACTGCTCATTTCAGGACTCCTGAATAACTGATGCCCCTACCATAGGTAGTGGCATGTCAGCGTCAGGTCGTCCCTTTGTGAAAATTACGTCAGGTAAACCGGCAAACTATTACAGGGTTTTACAGGGAGAAAGCAATAGCGCGGGGCCATCAGCTGAATCCGGCGGCCACTGATGATTCAATACTGCCGTTCAATCCCCTTCGCGAGCAGGCTCGCTCCCACCTTTGTACCGCAGATATCTGTGGGAGCGAGCCTGCTCGCGAAGGCGTCATCAAATACCAGCACTCAGGGCGCGGCCGCTTGGGTTTGGGGTTCATCGCTGCCCCAGCGTCACCTCAAAGCGGCAGCCATTGGGCTGCATGGTGCTCAACGTCACCTCCCAGCCCTGGTTTTCACAGATCCGCTGCACCAGCGACAAACCCAGACCCAGGCCTTCGCCGCGCTTCTCATTGCCGCGCACGAAGGGCTGGAACATGGCCTCGCGTTTTTCCTCGGGAATGCCGACGCCCGAATCTTCGACGACGAATCCATTGTCGTTGAGCGTCAGGCGGATGAAGCCCTGCTCGGTGTAGTGGCAGGCGTTGCGCAACAAATTGCCCATGACCGCGCTGAGCAGAGTCGCGTTGAAGCGAGTGTCCGGCGGATTGCCCGGCTCGAACATCAGCTGCAGCCCTTTCGATTCGATCGGTTCACGCCAGATACTCAACAAGCCATCGGCCACCTGACTGATGTTCTGCTGCGGCGCCGAACCGGCGTCTTCACGCTGGGCGCGGGCGAGCATCAGGAAGGTCTGCACCAGTTCACGCATTTCTTCGCTGGCGCGGGCGATGCGCTCGACCTGGGCACGACCGCGTTGATCCAGCCCCGGATTTTCCAGCAGCAGTTCACAGGAACTCGCCAGCACCATTAACGGTGTGCGCAGCTCGTGGCTGACGTCACTGGTGAACAGCCGCTCCCGAGTCAGTGCCTGACGCAGGCGCCCCAGCGTGGCATCGAACGCCACCGCCAGCTCGCCGACTTCGTCAGCCGCATAGTCCGGCGCCAGTGGCGGCGCCAGACCGAGCAACTGATCGCGATGCCGTACTTGCCGTGCCAGGCGCACCACCGGCGCCATGACCTTGCGCGCCAGCACCCAGCCGAGAAATACCGCCAGCGCCAGACTTAGCACAAAGCCCACCAGCACCACGGCGAACAGCACGCGCTCGCGTTCTTCGAAATCGCTTTGATCCTGCAGCAGCACGTAGCGCCGACCGTCGACGATCTCGACCATCGCGTGATACGACAGCTGCTCGCGGAACACTTCGTGGAACCCCGCATCGAGGTGACGCAGATCCTTGGGCAGCTCGAAATCACCCGGTCCGCCGCTGAAATAGAACAACTGGTCCGGTTCCGGGCGATGGCTCCAGTCCGATACGTTGTCCATCAGCAGCAGACGCTGCAGGTCGCCGCCCAGCCCCGCCGAAATCAGTTTCTCCTCCACCAGGTGCACGGTCGCCACGATGCCCATGGCGAAGGCCCCGGCCACCAGCGCACTCATCAGCGCAAAGGCGATGATGATCCGCTGGGAAAGGCTTTGCTTAAACTCCATCACGCCCCTCGGCCAAGCGGTAACCCACGCCGTGCACGGTTTGCAGCAACGGCTTGGCAAATGGCTTGTCGATCACCTGACGCAATTGGTGGACGTGGCTGCGCAGGCTGTCGCTGTCCGGGCAGTCATCGCCCCACAGCGCTTCTTCGAGAATTTCCCGGCGCAGGACATGCGGACTCTTCTGCATCAAGACTGCCAGCAGCTTGAGGCCGACCGGGTTGAGCTTGAGCAGCTTGCCCTCGCGGGTCACTTCCAGCGTGTCGAGATCGTAGGTCAGGTCACCCACCTGCAGCGCACGGCGTCCGCCACCCTGAGTCCGGCGCATCACCGCCTCGACCCGCGCCGCCAGCTCGGACAGGGCAAACGGTTTGACCAGATAATCGTCGGCCCCGGACTTGAAGCCCTGCAGCCGGTCGTCGAGTTGATCGCGGGCGGTGAGCATGATCACCGGCGTATCGCGCCGGGCATCTTCACGCAGGCGCTTGCACAGGGTATAGCCGTCGATCCCCGGCAGCATGATATCGAGCACGATCAGGTCGTAATGCTCGGTGGCAGCCAGATGCAGGCCCGACAAGCCGTCCTGGGCACAATCGACGGTATAGCCTTTGAGTCCCAGGTAATCGGCCAGGTTGGCTAGGATATCGCGGTTGTCTTCGACCAATAGAATTCGCATTGGCATCTCCTCCGTACACAGTGACGGCCGTCATGGCCCGCGCAGCTTAAGGCCAACGCCGGTTCAGGGCTAGGGCCGACAGGCGTGCAAATCAATTTGCCCTGGCAAATTAAATGTTTAACAAAGTTTTCACTATCGATTCACAACCTGACTACAGTGACGCCGCGAAACTCGCGCGCCATTGATATAAGGAAAACTAGACAATGGACCTTCTCAAGACCGCGCCCGTGCGCTTTCTGCTGCTCATCACCGGCGCCTGGCTGGTCATCTTTCTTCTGACTCGAGCGGTACTGCTGCTGACTCACCTGGATGAGGCCGGCGGCTTCGCCCTGTCGGTGTTCGGCATCGGCGCGCTGTACGACCTGGGTTTCCTTGCCTATGCGGCATTGCCGATGGGCTTGTACCTGCTGCTCTGCCCGCCGGGCCTGTGGCGGCGTCGTGGACATCGCGGGTTTCTGCGCGCCCTGCTGACAGTCAGCCTGTTCGCCATGCTGTTCGTGGCAGTGGCCGAATGGCTGTTCTGGGACGAGTTCGGCGTGCGATTCAACTTCATCGCCGTCGATTATCTGGTGTACTCGGACGAAGTGCTGAACAACGTCCTCGAGTCGTACCCGATCGGCAAGCTGCTGAGCCTCCTCGCCGTGCTGGCCGTGGTGATCAGCTTTGCCTTGGGCAAGCCGTTCAATGCTGCCATGAATGCCCCGCTGCCGTCGTTGCGCGGGCGTCTGCTCAGTGCCCTGGGCCTGTTGATCGTTGCGGGCCTCAGCCTGCAACTGCTCAGCCAGGACGCCCCGCGTGCCCAGGGCGGCAACGCCTACCAGAACGAACTGGCCAGCAACGGCCCGTATCAGTTCTTCGCCGCGTTCCGTAACAATGAACTGGACTACACCCAGTTCTACAAGAGCCTGCCGGCGGAAAAAGTCGCCAGCCAGATCCGCGCCGAGCTGAGCGAAAGCGACGCGCGCTTCATTGGCAAGGATCCACAGGACATTCGCCGGGTGATCGACAACCCGGGCACCCCGCGCAAGCCAAACATTGTGCTGGTGACCATCGAAAGCCTCAGCGCCAAGTACCTGGGCAGCAATGGCGACGGTCGCAACCTGACGCCAAACCTCGACGCGTTGCGCAAGCAGAGCCTGTATTTCAATAACTTCTACGCCACCGGCACCCGCACCGATCGCGGTCTGGAAGCGATCACCCTGGCCATCCCGCCGACGCCGGGCCGCTCGATCGTCAAACGCATCGGCCGTGAAAGCGGTTTCGCCAGCCTTGGCCAGCAACTGAGCGCGGTGGGTTACGACAGCGTGTTCGTCTACGGCGGCCGCGGCTACTTCGACAACATGAACGCGTTCTTCAGCGGCAACGGCTATCGTGTCGTCGACCAGAGCAGCGTCGATGAAGCCGAGATCCACTTCAAGAACGCCTGGGGCATGGCCGACGAAGATCTGTATCGTCAGACCCTGAAACTGGCGGATGCCGACTACGCCAAACAGCAACCGTTCCTGCTGCAACTGATGACCACCTCCAACCATCGCCCTTACACCTACCCGGACAATCGAATCGACATCAAATCCGGCAACGGCCGTGATGGTGCGGTGAAGTACACCGACTATGCGATTGGTCAGTTCCTGGAGCAGGCGCGGCAGAAGCCGTGGTTCGACAACACGATCTTCATCTTCGTCGCCGACCACACCGCGGGCAGCGCCGGCAAGGAAGACTTGCCGATCAGCAACTATCAGATTCCGCTGTTCATCTACGCGCCGAAAATGATCGAAGCTCGCGAGAGCGCGCAACTGGCCAGTCAGATCGATCTGGCGCCGACACTGCTGGGCTTGCTCAACCTGGATTACACCTCGACGTTCTTCGGTCGCAACCTGTTGCAGGACAACCCGCTGCCACCGCGCGTGGTGGTCGGCAACTACCAGCACCTGGGTCTGTTTGATGGCAAGGATCTGGCGATCCTCAGCCCGCGCCAGGGCTTGCGTCGGCATGACGATGCGTTGACCGAAAGCCGCGAGTCGCGGGTCAGCAGCGACGATCCGCTGGTCAGCCGGGCCATTGCGTATTACCAGGCGGCCAGTTATGGCTTCAAACAGCAGTTGTTGAGCTGGAAGCCGGCGAAGGACAGCACTGTCCAGGTCAGCGAACAGTAACCGTCAATAGAAACGCCCCGGGCTGATGCACCGGGGCTTTTTTTTGCGCAACCGGTTATCACAGGAAATCCAGATCCCAATGTGGGAGCGAGCCTGCTCGCGAATGCTGTGCATGCGTCACAGCTGTAGTGACGGGGTGATTGATTTCGCGAGCAGGCTCGCTCCCACAGGGGATGGTGTGAAGCCTGGAGTCCGGGCAATAAAAAACCCCGCCTGCTCAGCGCAGGCGGGTTTTTTCGTTACAGGGGTAAGGCTGGCTTACATCATGCCGCCCATGCCACCCATGCCGCCCATGTCTGGCATACCGCCGCCAGCCGAGCCTTCTTTCTTCGGTGCATCAGCAACAGCTGCTTCGGTGGTCAGGATCAGACCGCCGATCGAGGCTGCAGCTTGCAGAGCGGAACGGGTTACCTTGGTTGGGTCCAGGATGCCCATTTCGATCATGTCGCCGTATTCGCCCGAAGCAGCGTTGTAACCGAAGTTACCTTTGCCGTTCTTCACTTCGTTGACGACTACGCTTGGCTCGTCACCGGAGTTGGCAGCGATCTGGCGCAGCGGCGCTTCAACAGCGCGACGCAGCACAGCGATACCGACGTTCTGGTCAGCGTTGTCGCCGGTCAGTTCGGTCAGGGCTTCCAGAGCACGGATCAGCGCAACGCCACCGCCAGGTACCACGCCTTCTTCAACGGCTGCACGGGTTGCGTGCAGGGCGTCTTCAACGCGGGCCTTCTTCTCTTTCATTTCAACTTCGGAACCAGCGCCAACCTTGATCACTGCAACGCCGCCGGACAGCTTGGCCAGACGCTCTTGCAGTTTTTCACGGTCGTAGTCCGAGGAAGTTTCGGCAACCTGGGCACGGATCTGAGCGATACGGGCTTCGATGTCGCCTTGTACGCCAGCACCGTCAACGATGATGGTGTTTTCCTTGGACAGGGTCACGCGCTTGGCGTTACCCAGGTGCTCCAGGGTGGTGCTTTCCAGGCTCAGACCGATCTCTTCGGAGATCACGGTACCGCCGGTCAGAACGGCGATGTCCTGCAGCATGGCCTTGCGACGGTCGCCGAAGCCTGGAGCCTTGACGGCTGCAACCTTGACGATGCCACGCATGTTGTTCACGACCAGAGTCGCCAGGGCTTCGCCTTCAACGTCTTCGGCAACGATCAGCAGTGGACGGCCGGCTTTGGCAACGGCTTCCAGCACTGGCAGCATTTCGCGGATGTTCGAGATCTTTTTGTCGACCAGCAGGATCAGCGGGCCGTCGAGCTCGGCAACCATGGTGTCCGGCTTGTTGACGAAGTACGGGGACAGGTAGCCACGGTCGAACTGCATGCCTTCTACAACCGACAGTTCGTTTTCCAGGCCCGAGCCTTCTTCAACGGTGATCACGCCTTCTTTACCGACTTTTTCCATGGCTTCGGCAATGATGTCGCCGATGGAGTTGTCGGAGTTGGCGGAGATGGTACCTACCTGAGCGATAGCCTTGGTGTCAGCGCATGGCTTGGACAGGGCTTTCAGCTCTTTGACGATGGCGATGGTCGCTTTGTCGATACCGCGCTTCAGGTCCATCGGGTTCATGCCGGCAGCGACGGCTTTCAGGCCTTCGTTGACGATCGACTGAGCCAGAACGGTCGCGGTGGTAGTACCGTCACCTGCGTCATCGTTGGCACGGGAGGCAACGTCTTTGACCAGCTGCGCGCCCATGTTTTCGAAGCGATCTTCGAGTTCGATTTCCTTGGCGACGGAAACGCCGTCCTTGGTGATGGTCGGAGCGCCGAAGCTCTTCTCGAGAATCACGTTACGGCCTTTCGGGCCCAGGGTCGCTTTTACCGCGTCAGCCAGAACGTTGACGCCTTTGAGCATCTTGGAGCGAGCGGCATCGCCGAACTTAACTTCTTTAGCAGCCATGATCGATATTCCTTAAATACTTTGTAGTAACGGGAAAATGAACGGGGGGTATCAGCCTTCGATAACAGCGAGGATTTCGTTCTCGCTCATTACCAGCAGGTCTTCGCCGTCGACTTTCACAGTGTTGCTGCCGGAGTAAGGACCGAACACAACCTTGTCGCCTTCCTTCACGGACAGTGCACGCACTTCACCGTTTTCCAGAGCCTTGCCCGGGCCTACAGCGAGAATCACACCGTGGTTGGCTTTTTCAGCAGCCGAACCTGGCAGGACGATACCGCCAGCGGTTTTCTTTTCTTCTTCGCTGCGACGGATGACGACGCGGTCATGCAGAGGACGAAGCTTCATTGTCGATCTCTCCTAATTGTGGTTTTCATCGGCCGGTGTAGTCCCGGCGGGTTTAACGAATCCGGCCTGCGCCGGTTGCGGTTCGTCGAGCGAACCGCGGAAGTCTGTCCGGCTTGAATGCCGGAAACCTTTCGGTGACCGATACATAAGGGCGCATAAGCTTATTACAAGGGCGGGGGCAGAAAATTTTTCATCGGTTGCCCCTTGAATGCCGCGCATAAACAAACGGCACCCGATGGTGCCGTGTCGAAGCAGGGGTTACTTGCTGTCGCGATGTTCGAACTCGCCTTCGATCACATCACCCTCGCGGCCCAGAGGCTGGCGCGGTGCAGGACCGCCACGCGGTTGCAGGTCGTCGGCGAAGGCACGCTGACGAATTGCCTGTTCTTCGGCGCGCTGGCGCATCTTGTTCGCCAGCAGGCGACGGGTAAACGGCAGCAGCATCACCAGACCGACCACGTCGCTGACGAAGCCCGGCAGGATCAACTGGCCACCGGCCAGTGCCAGCATCAGGCCTTCAAGCATGGTCTGCGCGGGCAATTCACCGCGGTTCAGGCTTTCACGGGCACGCAGTGCCGTGGCCAGACCGGCGACGCGCAGTACGAACACACCGAACATCGAGCCGAGAATGATCAGCAGCAGGGCCGGGAAAAACCCGATCGCCCCTGCCACTTTGACGAATACGAACAGCTCCAGCACCGGAAACAGCAGAAAGAGCAACAAAAAAGGGCGCATCAAAGATTCCTCAACGCAAGAAATGCCTTGCAGTAAGCCTTAGATGACGTCGCCCTTTCGTGAATTCAAGCGTCAGCCACCGCATTTTTTGGCCAGACCTCGGCGTGAGCCAGAGAAACCAAGGCCTCGCGCACTTGTATCGGCGTATGACAAGGCGCTGGAAACGCCAGCCAATACAGTGCCTGACCGATGCGCAGGTGCATGCCTTCGCTGTCGATCCCGGCCAGTTGCGCCGGTACGGTTTTCGGCAACCCGCTGAGTTCGACGTAGTGGGCAATGGCTTTGGCGTGATCGCTGTTCATGTGCTCGACCATGCTGATTTCCGCCTTGCCGGCAAACGGGTTGGCCAGGGTCACTTGATCGACCCAGTGAATCGCACCGAAACCACCGATGTAGCGGTGACGCACCGGGTTGAGCACCCAGAAATCAAAGTCGTGGGCCTTGTGGTAGTTCTGCGAGTCGGGGAAATACCGGTAATAACGCTCGGCGGCGGCCTCGATGGCCGCCGGGTCTTCGAGCTTCTGCGCTTCGGCCAGATAGGTCAGGCGACCAACGGCCTGCACGTCGTCGGCTTCGCGCTCACCTACCAGCAGCGAACATTTCGGATCTTTCTGCAGGTTGTGGGTGTGCTGGGCGATGCGGCTGATCAGGATCAGCGGGCAGCCCTGCTCATCCAGGCAATACGGCACCACCGAGCCAAACGGGAAACCGGGCATCGATTTGGAGTGGGTGGACAATACGCCACGGTATTCCTTGAGAAGCAATTCTCGGGCATTCTTGGCCGCTTCAACGCTCAATTTATGACTCCTTAAATAGAATCCGTCGAAAAAACGGACAGGCGCCTGGGGATAAGTCCCGGTCACGCCATCGGGCAATGCTCATGTGCAATCCGGCCATAATCGATTCGGATCGAGCGTCGCCAATAACAAAAACCACTCAGACCGGCTATCGGGGCATGCGAATGCAACTCAACGACAAAGTAATCATTATCACCGGCGGTTGCCAGGGTTTGGGCCGTTCCATGGCCGAGTATTTCGCCGGCAAAGGCGCGAAGCTCGCGTTGGTCGACCTCAATCAGGAAAAACTCGATGACGCGGTGGCAGCCTGCAAGGCCAAGGGCGTCGAGGCGCGCAGCTATCTGTGCAACGTGGCCAATGAAGAACAGGTTGAGCACATGGTCGCGCAGGTTGCCGAAGATTTCGGCGCGATCCATGGCCTGATCAACAACGCCGGGATCCTGCGTGACGGCCTGCTGCTCAAGGTCAAGGACGGCGAAATGACCAAGATGAGTCTGGCCCAGTGGCAGGCGGTCATCGACGTCAACCTGACCGGCGTGTTCCTGTGCACCCGTGAAGTGGCGGCGAAAATGGTCGAGCTGAAGAACAGCGGCGCCATCATCAATATTTCTTCGATCTCCCGTGCCGGTAACGTCGGCCAGACCAACTACTCTGCCGCCAAGGCTGGCGTGGCCGCAGCCACTGTGACCTGGGCCAAGGAACTGGCGCGTTACGGTATTCGTGTGGCAGGCATTGCGCCGGGCTTCATCGAAACCGAGATGACTCTGGGCATGAAGCCGGAAGCGTTGGAGAAGATGACCTCGGGGATTCCGCTCAAGCGCATGGGCAAGCCGGAAGAGATCGCCCATTCGGCGGCGTACATCTTCGAGAACGACTACTACACCGGGCGGATTCTGGAGATGGATGGCGGCTTGCGGATCTGACTGCAAACACAGAAACCTATGTGGGAGCGAGCCTGCTCGCGAAAGCGGTGGATCAGACAACTCATCGGTTGAATGACACGCCGAATTCGCGAGCAGGCTCGCTCCCACATTAGATTGTGTTTCTGCTTATCAATCGTCGCTGATGCTGATATTAGGCATCGCCGGTGTCGCCGCTTCCTGCAACACAATGCGTGCGCCGACGTGGCGGGCCAGTTCCTGATAGACCATGGCAATCTGGCTGTCCGGTTCGGCGATCACCGTTGGCTTGCCGCCATCGGCCTGCTCGCGGATCAGCATCGACAGCGGCAGCGAGGCCAGCAGTTCGACGCCGTATTGGGTCGCCAGCTTTTCGCCACCGCCCTCACCGAACAGATGTTCGGCATGTCCGCAGTTCGAGCAGATGTGCACGGCCATGTTTTCCACCACGCCCAGCACCGGAATGTTGACCTTGCGGAACATTTCCACGCCTTTGCGCGCGTCCAGCAACGCCAGATCCTGCGGCGTGGTGACGATCACCGCACCGGCCACCGGGACTTTCTGCGCCAGGGTCAGCTGGATGTCACCGGTGCCTGGCGGCATGTCGATCACCAGATAATCCAGATCGCCCCACGCGGTTTGCGTAACCAGTTGCAGCAGCGCGCCGGAGACCATCGGCCCGCGCCAGACCATCGGCGTGTTGTCGTCGGTCAAGAACGCCATCGACATGACTTCGACACCGTGGGCCTTGAGCGGCACGAACCACTTCTGATCCTTGACCTCGGGGCGGGTGCGCTCGGGGATACCGAACATGATGCCCTGGCTCGGGCCATAGATGTCGGCGTCGAGAATCCCCACCTTGGCGCCTTCGCGGGCCAGCGCCAGCGCGAGGTTGGCCGCGGTGGTCGACTTGCCCACGCCGCCCTTGCCCGAAGCCACGGCGACCACGTTCTTGACGTTGGCCAGGCCCGGGATCTGCGCCTGGGCCTTGTGCGCGGCGATCACGCTGTTGACCTCGACCTTGGCGATCGTCACCCCATCAAGATTTTCGATTGCCAGCTGCAGCAACTGTGCCCAGCCGCTCTTGAACAGACCGGCGGCGTAGCCGATTTCCAGCTGCACATTGACGCGATCAACGACGATCTCGATGTGCTTCACGCAACCGGCGCTGACCGGGTCCTGGTTCAGGTAGGGGTCGGTGTATTGGCTGAGGACGGCTTCCACCGCTGCGCGAGTGACGGCACTCATGGGCAACTCCGATAACAAGACTGGGAAAAGATGGCGGGTATCGTACGCTGGACGCAGATTTGTGGCGAACTGATTACTTGAGCAAGTCAGCACCTGTGGCGAGGGGATTTATCCCCGATCGGCTGCGCAGCAGTCGCAGAACCATCACCCGCGGTGTACCTGATAGGCCCTGATATCGGGTTTGGGGGCGGCTTCGCCACCCATCGGGGATGAATCCCCTCGCTACAAATGCTCTCAAAGTACCCAGCGGCACAGGGTGAAAAATATGCGCCAGCGCTTTATAGTGGCCGACCTCCGTTTCATCAAGTAGCGAAGCCCCACATGTCCGAACCACGCAAGATCCTCGTCACCAGCGCCCTGCCCTACGCCAACGGTTCGATCCACCTTGGCCACATGCTGGAATACATCCAGACCGATATGTGGGTGCGCTTCCAGAAGCATCGCGGCAATCAATGCATCTATGTCTGCGCCGACGACGCCCACGGTTCGGCGATCATGCTGCGCGCGGAAAAGGAAGGCATCACCCCGGAACAACTGATCGCCAACGTGCAGGCTGAACACAGCGCCGACTTTGCCGAGTTCCTGGTCGACTTTGACAACTTCCACTCCACTCACGCCGAAGAAAACCGTGAGCTGTCGAGCCAGATCTATCTGAAGCTGCGTGAAGCCGGGCACATTGCCCAGCGCTCGATCACCCAGTATTTCGATCCGGAAAAGAAAATGTTCCTGGCCGACCGCTTCATCAAGGGCACCTGCCCGAAATGCGGCACCGAAGACCAGTATGGCGACAACTGCGAAAAATGCGGTGCGACCTACGCGCCAACCGATCTGAAGGATCCGAAGTCGGCGATCTCCGGCGCCACGCCGGTGCTCAAGGATTCCCAGCATTTCTTCTTCAAACTGCCAGACTTCCAGCAGATGCTGCAGACCTGGACCCGCAGCGGCACCCTGCAGGACGCCGTGGCCAACAAGATCGCCGAGTGGCTGGACGCCGGCCTGCAACAGTGGGACATCTCCCGCGATGCGCCATACTTCGGTTTCGAGATTCCGGACGAGCCGGGCAAGTACTTCTACGTGTGGCTGGACGCGCCGATCGGCTACATGGCCAGCTTCAAGAACCTGTGCGACCGCACGCCGGAGCTGGACTTCGACGCGTTCTGGGGCAAGGACTCGACCGCCGAGCTATACCACTTCATCGGCAAGGACATCGTCAACTTCCACGCCCTGTTCTGGCCTGCCATGCTCGAAGGCGCCGGTTTCCGCAAGCCGACCGGGATCAACGTGCACGGCTACCTGACCGTCAACGGCCAGAAGATGTCCAAGTCCCGTGGCACGTTCATCAAGGCCCGTACCTACCTGGATCACCTGTCGCCGGAATACCTGCGCTACTACTACGCGGCCAAACTGGGCCGTGGCGTCGATGACCTCGATCTGAACCTCGAAGACTTCGTGCAGAAGGTCAACTCCGACCTGGTCGGCAAAGTGGTCAACATCGCCAGCCGCTGCGCCGGTTTCATCCACAAGGGCAACGGCGGCCTGCTGGTCGACAACAATGCCGCGCCAGAGCTGACCGAAGCCTTCCTCGCCGCAGCACCAGGCATTGCCGACGCCTATGAAGCCCGCGACTTTGCCCGCGCCATGCGTGAAACCATGGCCCTGGCCGACCGCGCCAACGCCTGGATCGCCGACAAGGCCCCATGGTCGTTGAACAAACAGGAAGGCAAGCAGGATGAAGTCCAGGCGATCTGCGCCACTGGCATCAACCTGTTCCGCCAGCTGGTGATCTTCCTCAAACCGGTGCTGCCACTGCTGGCCGCCGACGCCGAGGCATTCCTCAACGTCGCCCCGCTGACCTGGAACGACCACACCACGCTGCTGGCCAACCATCAGTTGAACGAATTCAAGCCGTTGATGACTCGCATCGACCCGGTAAAAGTGCAAGCCATGACCGACGCCTCGAAAGAAGACCTGACCGCCAGCCAGACCGACACCGGTGCCGCCGCGCCTGCGGGCAACGGCGAACTGGCCAAGGATCCGCTGTCGCCGGAAATCGACTTCGACACCTTTGCTGCCGTCGACCTGCGCGTGGCTTTGATCGTCAAGGCTGAACACGTGGAAGGTGCGGACAAGCTGCTGCGCCTGACGCTGGACATCGGTGACGAGCAGCGCAACGTGTTCTCCGGGATCAAGAGCGCTTACCCGGACCCGTCGAAACTCGACGGTCGCCTGACCATGATGATCGCCAACCTCAAGCCGCGGAAAATGAAGTTCGGCATCTCCGAAGGCATGGTGATGGCCGCCGGCCCTGGTGGTGAAGAAATCTACCTGCTGAGCCCGGACAGCGGCGCCAAGCCGGGTCAACGCATCAAGTAAGACCCAGCGCTGAAACGATCCCACAGGCATGTTCTGCAGGCCTGTGGGATTTTTCATATCTGGCCCACCCATCGCGGGTGCCGGATAATGCCTAACCTTAAGTGACACCCGCCCGTTGCTGCCGGCAGAACCATGACCGAACTTGCGCTTACGCTGATCAGTGCCGCCCTGCTCAACAACTTCGTGTTGCACTGGCCGCTGGGTGTCGATCCGCTGCTGGCCGGCAGTCGGCGCCAGGTGCATGCGCTGGGGTTGGCGACGGCGTGCCTGATGCTGAGCGTCGGCTTCATCGGGTACGTGCTCTGGCACTGGCTGCTGGTGCCGCTGCAATTGCAGGCACTGCAGCTGTTTGTGTTCTTGCCGCTCAGCGTGCTGCTGATCGCGCCGCTGCTGAAGCTGTTGGCTCGTGCGCTGCCAGACTGGCCGTTCGACGGACTGTGGCCGCTATTGCTGGGTAATGCCGGCGTACTGGGGCTGGCCTTGATCAACGCGCAAAATGATCGCGGCCTGCTGCAAGCAGCAGCGCTGAGCATCGGCGCCGGGCTGGGTTTCTGGCTGGTGCTGAGCCTGTTCAGCGACTTGCGTGAACGCACGGCGGACAACGACATTCCCCTGCCCTTTCGCGGCTTGCCGATCGACCTGATCGGCGCCGGACTGATCGCAGTGATTTTTCTCGGATTCAGTGGACTGATCAAAACATGAGTCTGATTCAACTCATCGATGCCCTCCTGCCGCAGACCCAATGCGGCAAATGCGGCCACCCCGGGTGCAAGCCGTATGCGCAAGGCATCGTCAATGGCGAACCGATCAACAAGTGCCCGCCCGGCGGTGACGAAACCGTCGCCGCCTTGGCTGAACTGTTGAACGTGCCGGTGCTGGAACTGGACGTCAGCCGTGGCTCGGCACCGCCACAAGTGGCGTACATCCGCGAGGCCGAGTGCATCGGCTGCACCAAGTGCATCCAGGCCTGCCCGATCGACGCCATCGTCGGCGCGGCGAAACTGATGCACACCGTACTGATCGACGAATGCACCGGTTGCGACCTGTGCGTGGCGCCGTGCCCGGTGGACTGCATCGAGATGCATCCACTGCCGCTCGGCACCTTGCCTGTGGTCGGTGGTCTGGCGTTGAGCCTTGAAGAGCAGCGCGCGCGCGCAGCCAAACGCGATCATGCGCGCCAGCGGTTTGAACGCCGCAACACCCGCCTGCAACGCGAGGAACAGCAGAAACAGGCTGAGCGCGAAGCCCGGGCGCAGCGTGCAGCGCAACCGGCGGTGGTTACTCTCGATCCGGTGCAGGCCGCTCTGGAACGGGTGCGCGCGCAGAAAGCCGCAACCGCCGACGCGGCATTGAAAAAAGCCAAGATCGATGTCGCCATGAGCCGCGCGCAATTGCACAAATCGCTGAAAGCCTTCGGCCATCCGCCGACCTTCGAACAGCAATCGCAACTGATCGTGTTGCAACAGCAGTTTGAAGCCGCCGAACAGGCGTTGGCGAAACTCGAAAGCAGCGCCGCCACCGCTCCAGCCGCTGCGGCCCCGGTTCCGGCGAAAGACGCCGACCTGAAACGGGCGAAAATCCAGCTGGCCATGCGGCGCGCCGAATTGAAAAAGGCCCAGACCGCCGAAGCGCCAGCCGAGCAAATTGCCACGCTGGAACAGGCACTGCGTGATGCCGAGCAAGCCCTTCACGCCGCCGAGACGGCGAGCGAGCAGCCTGCGCCTGACCTGGTGCGGGTGGAAAAGCGCCCGCTCGACAACCAGCTTCGCCAGTTGAAAACCGAACTGGCCTACGCCCGCGCCGACCTGAGCAAACTCGAACGCCGCGCCGACACGCCGAACAACATCCTCGACAAGGCCCGCGCCCGCCTGCAGGCCGCCGAGCGTCAGGTGCAAGATCATGTCGCCCCGTGAAGCACCGGATGATCGCCTGCAACAGGCGATGATGCGGGTGCTACTGGCCACGCTGCCGGGGCTGTTGGCGTTGTTCTGGTTTTACGGCTGGGGCGTGTTGATCAACCTGATCCTGGCGGCGAGCACCGCGCTGCTGATCGAGGCTGGCGTCGCCCGCCTGCGCCGACAACCACTGCAACCAACGTTCAGCGATGGCAGCGCACTGGTCAGCGCGACACTGCTGGCCGCCGCCCTGCCACCTTATTGCCCATGGTGGCTGACAGTTACGGCGGTGGCTTCGGGCCTGCTGTTCGGCAAACATTTATACGGTGGCATCGGCAAGAATCCGTTCAATCCGGCCATGCTCGGTTTCGCCCTGGCGATGCTGCTGTTCCCGCAGCCAATGACCCACTGGCCGGCGCATGGCATGAGTCTGCAGGCCGCTTTTGCACAGGTCCTGAATCTGGGCCAGGCTCCGGATGCCTGGGTTCAGGCCACCGCGCTGGACAGCCTGCGCATCAACAAAAGTCTGACCATGGATGAATTGTTCGCGGCCAATCCGGCATTCGGCCGTTTCGGTGGACGCGGCGTGGAGTGGATCAATCTGGCGTTTCTCGCCGGTGGACTGTTTTTATTGCAGCGCCGGGTGATTGCCTGGCAAGCGCCAGTTGGCATGCTGGCCAGCCTGTTTTTCGTCAGCCTGCTCTGCTGGAACGGTTCGGGTTCGGATTCCCACGGCTCGCCGCTGTTTCATCTGCTGAGCGGCGCGACCATGCTCGGTGCGTTTTTCATCATTACCGAACCAGTATCCGGCGCCAAAAGTTCGCTGGCCCGACTGCTGTTCGGCGTGGGTGTCGGCTTGCTGACCTACCTGATCCGCACCTGGGGCGGCTACCCGGACGGTGTCGCGTTTGCCGTGTTGCTGATGAATCTGTGTGTACCGGCTCTGGAACGTTTTGCCGCTGCCCGCCAGACGCAGGTGCAATCATGAGCCGCGCAGCTGCTTTCGTGGCGCTTGTGCTGCTGGCCGGTGCCGGTCTCGGCCTGACCTATGTCGTGCAGCGCGCCAGTGCGCCGCAGATTGCCAGCGAGCAACGCCTGCTCGACAGCCGCAAGTTGCTGGATCTACTCGCGACCGATGCCTACGACAATCAGCCGCTGGAGCAGCCGCTGGCGCTGACTGATACAACGTTGAGCCACAGCACGCTGCTGGCTGGTTACCGCGCAAGCAAATCCGGTCAGCCGGTGGCAGTGTTGTTGCGTACCCAGACCGAGGGCTATGCCGGCGCTATCGAACTGCTGATCGCCATCGATGCCAACGGCAGACTGCTGGGGGTAAAAACCCTGCGGCACAACGAAACGCCGGCGCTCGGCGGACTTATCGGCGACTGGCCGAACCACTGGCTGGCGACATTTACCGGCAAGTCGCGCAACTCACCTGACGACGCAGGCTGGGCGCTGAAAAAAGATCAGGGACAGTTCGATCAACTGGCCGGGGCAACCGTCACTTCCCGGGCCACCGTCAATGCCATTCATGACGCCCTGCGTTACTTTGATGAGCACCGCGCAACCTTGCTGGGGAGCGGATCATGATCCGGCCAACGAATCTGACAAACACGTTGATGCTGATGCTGCTGCTTGGCACCAGCGCGACATTGGCTGGCGCGCTGGGCATGCTGTTGATGTCGAGCGTTGTGGTGGTGGTTTACGGCGCATGCATCGGCCCGCTGCGCTCGCGGTTGTCTGGCAACAACCTGATGCTGGCCAGTCTGCTGCTGGCCGCCACCCTGACCAGTTGCGCCAATATCCTCGCGCAGCGCTGGGCGTTGCAGTGGCAACAGTCACTCGGGATCTATGCCGGGCTGATCGCCTTGCAATGCGTAGTGCTGGAATACAATGGATTCTTTCGTCAGGCATTTGGCCTGCGCCTGACGTTTTTTGGCCTGTCGAGCGGGCTGCTACTGGCGCTGGCGGTACTGCGCGAACTGTTCGGTCAGGGCCACATCGGCCGTGGCCTGTCGGAACTCTGGCAAGGCCTGATTCTGTTCAACGAAGGGCTGCACTTGCTCACCCTGGTTCCCGGCGCCTTCATCGTGCTCGGACTACTGCTCGCCGCCCGCCAGGCCTGGATCCGCTCGAACGCTCTCTCCAAGGAAACACATCACCCATGAATGCCGCCAAACGTCTGGAAATTTTCCGCAGACTTCATGAAGACAATCCCGAGCCGAAGACCGAGCTGGCCTATTCCTCACCGTTCGAGTTGTTGATCGCGGTCATTCTTTCGGCGCAGTCAACCGACGTCGGCGTCAACAAGGCTACGGCCAAACTGTTCCCGGTGGCCAATACCCCGGCGGCGATCCACGCGCTGGGCGTCGAAGGGCTGTCCGAATACATCAAGACCATCGGCCTCTATAACAGCAAAGCGAAAAACGTGATCGAGACCTGTCGCATGCTGGTCGAGTTGCACAATGGCGAAGTCCCGCAGACGCGTGAAGAACTGGAAGCGCTGCCCGGCGTCGGTCGCAAGACGGCCAACGTGGTCCTCAATACCGCTTTTCGCCAGTTGACCATGGCGGTCGACACGCACATTTTTCGCGTGAGCAACCGCACCGGCATTGCCCCGGGTAAAAATGTGGTTGAAGTGGAAAAGAAGCTGATGAAGTTTGTGCCAAAAGACTACCTGCTAGACTCCCACCACTGGCTGATTCTGCACGGTCGCTATGTGTGCCTGGCGCGCAAGCCACGCTGTGGCAGCTGCCGCATCGAAGATTTGTGTGAGTACAAACACAAAACCTCGGACGATTGATTGGCTATTGGAATAATTGATTCTTCGATTGAAAAAATCTTTTTTACCCGCAGCAGGAATATCGATATAAGGGGCGCCAAAGGCAGTCTTAGCCTGGAGTTCACCTTATGACTGACAGCAAAGAACAACTGGACGTAGATGAAGATTTTACCGTTGTGGATACCGACGACGCCGAACCGGTGGTCGAGGTCGCCAAGACCAATCTGAGTAAACGTCGCACCATCGATAACCTGCTTGAGGAGCGCCGACTGCAAAAGCAATTGGCCGATTACGATTTTGATCTGTGACACTTGAAAGCCTCCCGAACCGGAGGCTTTTTACTTTCTGCTGAATCCGACACTGAGCGGCCCATGCCCCGTCGGTATTCCTGATCATCAGACCAGTCCGTTGCGTTGTGCCAATTCAATCAGATCCACCAGCGAGCGGGCATTGAGCTTCAATAACAGACGGGTCTTGTAAGTGCTGACCGTCTTGTTGCTGAGAAACATGCCGTCGGCGATTTCCTTGTTGGTCTTGCCACGCGCCAATTGCTGCAACACCATCATTTCCCGCCCGGAGAGGCGATCCACCATATCGGCCTCACTGGCATTACCAAGACTGGTACGCACGGTGTGCAGGGCCTGGTTTGGAAAATAGCTGTAGCCGGACAGTACCGCTTTGATCGCACTGAGCAACTCAGTCAAATCCTGTTGCTTACATACATACCCCGCAGCACCTGACTGCATGCAGCGCATTGAAAAATGACCCGGTGCCTGGGAGGTCAACACCAGTACTTTCAACGGCATGGGTGTCGAGTTCAGACGCGCAATAACTTCAAGACCATCGAGTTTCGGTATTCCAATATCCAGAATAACGATATCCGGCATCTGTTCACGCGCAAGTTGCAAAGCATCCACACCATTATCCGTTTCTGCAATGACTTCGTAGCCATGACGCTCCATCAGCATACGCACAGCAAGACGAATGACGGGATGATCATCCACGATCAGCACTTTATTCATGGGCAAGTCCAGTTTCGCTGTTCGAATTTTTAGAGCACGCACAATAGCCCAGTCACTTCTGACATGGCACAAGAGAGTTTCATTGCAATCCCAGCAAAAGACATTCCCTACAGCAAATAAAGATTATTCCTACAAAAAAATCCATACAGGCGATTTTCAAATGGGACGACGCATCTCCTGGCCTTCACATCGACGCGAAAAACATGACGTCCTGAACACCACGCGAACTGTTCTTTCGAGGCAGACGGCTCAGCGAGCGGCTGAAAAAACGCGATAATCCATTGACTGCACATCGCTACGCAGCGCCAGCCCCGGCAGCTTATAAGTTTAAATAAACAACGTGAAAACAATCAAAAACCCTTTGATAGATCAACATCTGAAACAAGATACTTCTATCCAAACGTTATCATTTAATATAAAAATTATCTCGACCAGCAAGTTGCAACACCCCATACAAAACAACTCAACATACGTATTGGAAACACACAATTAATGAGCACCTTCCATGATAAAAATCAGAAGAAAAATTACCAATCCCATGACTGTAATTGCGATATTTGCATTTATTTCCGAATCGTCGGCTGCCATTTCCTTACCCTTTCTTGATAACGCCGAAAGAGAAGTCTACATCTGGTTCCTGATCAGCTTTCCGTTTTACTTGCTATTGCTATTCTTTTTAACGCTGAACTTCAACTACCGTTCGCTCTATGCGCCCTCGGACTTCGATAAGGACGACAGTTTTCTAAAAAGTTTCGAGGAGTTGAAACAGCCCGAGCTCCACTCCTGTTCGCCTCCAGCAAGAGCGTCTGTGGTAGGCGAAGTATCAGCTGCCAACGGATTGGAGTGGACGTTGTCTGTACATAGCGTTGACCTCAGACAACTCCCTCCTTGCAGCGCTGGCGAATCCTGCCCGGAGCGACCGTGGATTGAGCACAACATTCAGCTGCCTAAATCCATCGGCACATTGTGCGCCATAGACGTACGTCGGTTGAGTAGCGCACAGGCGTTCAATGCGCTGGCAGAACACTTTCCGCATCTTGGCAAACACTCAGCCAAGGCAGTGGTATTTTTGACCGACTCTGCGTGCGACGTTTTGCTCAAGCAAATTATCCCGACCCTTATCAAACAGTCGAAAAAAAGCGGAGGCGCCAAACTTCTCGTTGCTTACAACGTAAGCACACAAAGCACCACGGTTTTGAGAGGAGCATGAGCGTAGAGTAGATGCCTGAAGTGGACATTCAAGAAAATGCTGGAGTTGGCGGCAATGACCAAAGCTCTGGATTAACGTCAGACAAACACAGAAAAGAAAATGGCGGCATTGTCATTGAGACAAGCCGCCATTTTTACAGCCCTGCAAGGCTTAGAACAGCTTGCGGCCCTTGTTGGCAGCAATGCGCATGCGCAGTGCGTTGAGCTTGATGAAGCCCGCCGCGTCGGCCTGGTTGTAAGCGCCGCCGTCTTCTTCGAAGGTCGCGATGTTGGCGTCGAACAGCGAGTCGTCGGACTTGCGGCCGGTAACGATCACGTTGCCTTTGTACAGTTTCAGGCGAACCACACCGTTCACGTTGACCTGCGAAGCATCGATCATCTGTTGCAGCATCAGACGCTCCGGGCTCCACCAATAACCGGTATAGATCAGGCTGGCGTATTTCGGCATCAGCTCGTCTTTGAGGTGAGCGACTTCGCGGTCCAGGGTGATCGATTCAATGGCGCGGTGCGCGCGCAGCATGATGGTACCGCCCGGGGTTTCGTAGCAGCCACGGGACTTCATGCCCACGTAACGGTTTTCAACGATGTCCAGACGACCGATACCGTGAGCGCCACCGATCTTGTTCAGCGTTGCCAGTACGGTGGCCGGAGTCATTTCGACGCCGTCCAGCGCGACGATATCGCCGTTGCGGTAGGTCAGTTCCAGGTATTGCGGGGTGTCAGGAGCCTTCTCCGGGGAGACGGTCCAGCGCCACATGTCTTCTTCGTGCTCGGTCCAGGTGTCTTCCAGCACGCCGCCTTCATAGGAGATGTGCAGCAGGTTGGCGTCCATCGAGTACGGGGACTTCTTCTTGCCGTGACGCTCGATCGGGATCGCGTGCTTCTCGGCGTAGTCCATCAGCTTCTCGCGCGACAGCAGGTCCCACTCACGCCATGGCGCGATCACTTTGACGCCAGGCTTGAGTGCGTAGGCACCCAGTTCGAAACGCACCTGGTCGTTGCCCTTGCCGGTGGCGCCATGGGAAATGGCGTCGGCGCCGGTTTCGTTGGCGATTTCGATCAGGCGTTTGGCGATCAGCGGACGTGCGATGGAAGTACCCAGCAGGTACTCGCCCTCGTAAACGGTGTTGGCGCGGAACATCGGGAACACGAAGTCACGCACGAATTCTTCGCGCAGGTCGTCGATGTAGATTTCTTTGACGCCCATGGCCTGAGCCTTGGCGCGAGCCGGCTCGACCTCTTCGCCCTGACCCAGGTCAGCGGTGAAGGTCACCACTTCACAGTTATAAGTATCCTGCAGCCACTTGAGGATCACCGAAGTGTCCAGGCCGCCGGAATACGCCAGAACGACCTTGTTTACGTCCGCCATGCCATCACTCCACGGGGTTCTACGGAAAGCCGAGGAGTCTACCGCTCAAATGCAATAATTTACAGAGGCGCGACAGCTTAAGACGACAAAGCGACAGAATCTGTCGACAGCGCGACGATGACCAGCGGGTCAGGAAGTCGCCGCGGCGTTGGCAGGCGTACTGGCTTGCGGTGCTGGCGCGGTAGTCGGCGCCACTCGCGCGAGCTTCACGCTGACCCGACGATTCTTCGCCCGGTTGGCCGCATTGTTGTTCGGCACCAGCGGGTATTGCTCGCCGTGGAAACGCACGGTGATCTGCGATTCGGCGATGCCGTTGGCCTTGAAAAAGTCGACCACCGCCAGCGCGCGACGACGCGACAGCTCACGGTTGGTCAGACGGTTGCCGCTGTTGTCGGAATAGCCATCCAGTTCGATGTGATTGACCGTCGGATCGGCCTTCATGAACTCGAGCATCACCTGCAGCTTGGCTTTGGCGGCGGCATCCAGATCTGTGCCTTCGCCGGGGAAGCCGATCTGCGATTGCTTCACCTGATCGAAATTCTGCGGCAGCAACTTCGTCACACACGTCTGGTAATCATTGAACGCTTTGCTGAACTTTACCGGCAGCAGACGCACTTCTGAAACCCGGCCATCGCCGGACGCACGGCGCACCACCGGACTGCGGCCGTCCAGCAAGCCACTGATCAGCCCCCCGGCCTGTGATTGCGAACTGTTGAACAGCACATTGCCGGTACCGATCCTGACGCTGCCCAGATTGATGTCGTTGCGCCCCGGCTGCCATAGCGCCGCCGCGGCAAGCAACGTCGCCGAACCGCCGCCGAGCATGGCGTTGTAGGCATTCAGGCGGAATATCGCTTGTTCGCCGGCCTTACGCACGAACTGGCCCGAACCGAAATCAGTGATCGGCTGGGTCAGGCGGCACTCGAACTTGTCGCCCTCGACTGTCCACTCAATGTTCTCCAGACGCGTCTGGTAGGTCAGCGCCATCGCGGGGAGGCTGGCAAACACACTGAGCAAGGCTAAATATCGCTGGCGCACGGGAGGCTCCATTGGCTTCTGTCACACAAAGACCGATTCACACTATGTTTACGGCATACCTACGGGATATCGGAAGGTTCCTGCAAAACTTGATAGCGGGTGCCTGCAAGAGTCTTTTCCGGTAGCATTCCCCTCAGTTTGACCCGCCTGGAATCCCCTCATGTCCGACCGCCTGACCCTGCTGCGTCCCGACGACTGGCACATTCATCTTCGCGATGGTGCCGTGTTGACCAATACCGTTGCCGATGTTGCGCGCACCTTTGGCCGCGCCATCATCATGCCCAACCTGGTACCACCGGTGCGCAACGCCGCTGAAGCCGACGGCTATCGCCAGCGGATTCTCGCTGCCCGCCCGGCCGGCAGTCGCTTCGAACCGCTGATGGTGCTGTACCTCACCGACCGCACCCAGCCTGAAGAAATTCGTGAGGCCAAGGCCAGCGGTTTCGTGCACGCCGCCAAACTGTACCCGGCCGGCGCCACCACCAACTCCGATTCCGGCGTGACCAGCATCGACAAGATCTTCCCGGCGCTGGAAGCCATGGCCGAAGTCGGCATGCCGCTGCTGATCCACGGCGAGGTCACCCGTGGCGATGTCGACGTCTTCGACCGCGAAAAGATCTTCATCGATGAGCACATGCGCCGTGTGGTCGAGCGTTTCCCGACGCTCAAAGTGGTGTTCGAACACATCACCACCGGCGACGCGGTGCAGTTCGTCAACGAGGCTTCGGCCAACGTCGGCGCCACCATCACCGCGCATCACCTGCTGTACAACCGCAACCACATGCTGGTGGGCGGGATTCGGCCGCACTTCTATTGCCTGCCGATCCTCAAACGTAATACCCATCAGGAAGCCCTGCTCGACGCCGCCACCAGCGGCAGCGCGAAGTTCTTCCTCGGTACCGACTCGGCGCCGCACGCCCAGCACGCCAAGGAAGCCGCCTGCGGCTGCGCCGGCTGCTACACCGCGTACGCCGCCATCGAGCTGTATGCCGAAGCGTTCGAACAGCGCAACGCGCTGGACAAGCTCGAAGCGTTCGCCAGCCTCAACGGCCCACGCTTCTACGGCCTGCCGACCAACACCGATCGCATCACCCTGGTTCGCGAAGAATGGACCGCCCCGACCAGCCTGCCATTTGGCGAGCTGAACGTTATCCCGCTGCGCGCCGGTGAAAAACTGCGCTGGCGCCTGCTGGAGGAACACGCGTGAGTGAAGACCATTTCGACGACGAACTGGACGGTCAAGGTGGCGGCGGCGGTTCCCGTCACCCAATGGCAGCGCGTTTTCGCGGTTACCTGCCGGTTGTCGTCGACGTAGAGACCGGTGGCTTCAATTCGGCCACCGACGCTCTGCTTGAGATTGCCGCGACCACCATCGCCATGGACGAAAAGGGTTTCGTTTACCCAGACCACACCTACTTCTTCCGCGTCGAACCGTTCGAAGGTGCCAACATCGAAGCGGCAGCGCTGGAATTCACCGGGATCAAGCTCGATCACCCGCTGCGCATGGCGGTCAGCGAAGAAACTGCGCTGACCGACATCTTCCGTGGCATCCGCAAAGCGCTGAAGGCCAACGGCTGCAAGCGCGCGATTCTGGTCGGCCACAACAGCAGCTTCGACCTCGGCTTCCTGAATGCTGCGGTTGCGCGTCTGGACATGAAGCGCAACCCGTTCCACCCGTTCTCCAGCTTCGATACCGCGACGCTGGCCGGTCTGGCTTACGGTCAAACCGTGCTGGCCAAGGCCTGTCAGGCAGCGGACATCGACTTCGACGGCCGTGAAGCGCATTCGGCGCGTTACGACACCGAGAAGACCGCCGAGCTGTTCTGCGGCATCGTCAACCGCTGGAAACAGATGGGCGGCTGGGAAGACTTCGACGACTGATCCTCGTCGGGTATTTCCCGCGCATAAAAAAACCGGCCACATGGGCCGGTTTTTTTGTACCGCGACGTTGCGCCTTACAGGGCAGCAGCGTTCTCGGTCAGGTAAGCCGCAACGCCTTCTGGCGAAGCGTTCATGCCTTTGTCGCCTTTTTTCCAGTTGGCAGGACAGACTTCGCCGTGCTCTTCGTGGAATTGCAGCGCGTCGACCAGACGGATCAGCTCTTCCATGTTACGGCCCAGCGGCAGGTCGTTGATGATCTGCGAGCGGACAACGCCCTTGTCGTCGATCAGGAACGCGCCACGGAAAGCCACGCCGCCTTCGGACTCAACGTCGTAGGCCTTGGCGATTTCGTGCTTCATGTCGGCAGCCATGGTGTATTTCACCTGGCCGATGCCGCCATTGTTGACCGGAGTGTTGCGCCAGGCGTTGTGGGTGAAGTGCGAGTCGATCGACACGGCAACCACTTCCACGTTGCGCGCCTTGAAGTCGGCCATGCGGTTGTCCAGAGCGATCAGCTCGGACGGGCAGACGAAGGTGAAGTCCAGTGGGTAGAAGAACACCAGGCCGTATTTGCCTTTGATGGCCGAGGACAGGGTGAAGCTGTCAACGATCTCGCCATTGCCGAGTACGGCCGGGACGGTGAAGTCTGGGGCTTGTTTGCCTACGAGTACGCTCATGGATATCTCCTGGTGAATAACTTGAAGTTCAGGGCCCGGGCCAGCCTGCCACCTTGAGGCGACAGCCCTGTGACACGAACCCTCTTCGCAAGGGCCGACCATCATACACTGCGTTTTTCGCCTGTCCTTAACGGTTTTTTGCCCAAGGCGGATAACGGACCAGCATTTTCGGGGCCAGGCAATTCGCCATTAATCACCGTTCGTCAGTGACCGGCCTTTCGATCGAAAACCATTCAGAAAGCACTTTGACAATCATTCTCGTTAACATTAAGATCCATCGCAATTGAGTCACAACCAGCGACGGTTCTCACTTATGTATGTTTGTCTCTGCACTGGCGTCACCGACGGACAAATCCGCGAAGCGATCTATGAAGGTTGCTGCAGCTACAAAGAAGTCCGCCAGGCCACCGGCGTCGCCAGCCAATGCGGCAAATGTGCGTGCCTTGCCAAGGAAGTGGTTCGCGAAACCCTGACCAAGCTGCAAACCGCTCAGGCTGCGATCCCCTACCCTGTAGAATTTACGGCGGCATAATTACCCCCTATTTCAAAAAACCGGACATATGTCCGGTTTTTTTATGCCCGCAAATCAAGCGCTTAGGCGCTAGACGCGGAACACAAACATTCTTATTCAGATTTAATTTCATTTATTATTCAATAACTTAGGTTTGACACTTATAAGTACCAAGCTCAAACTCCGCCTTATATACAGCTAATACAGGGCAGGACTCCCATCATGAAAGGCGACATTACAGTCATCCAGCATCTCAACAAGATCCTTGCCAATGAACTGGTCGCGATCAATCAGTACTTCCTGCATGCACGCATGTATGAAGATTGGGGCCTGAACAAGCTGGGCAAGCACGAGTACCACGAATCCATCGACGAGATGAAACACGCGGACAAGCTGATCAAGCGCATTCTGTTCCTCGAAGGCCTGCCGAACGTGCAGGATCTGGGCAAGCTGCACATCGGCGAGCACACCCAGGAGATGCTGGAATGTGACCTGCGTATCGAGAAGACCGGCCACGCCGATCTGAAAGCCGCCATCGCCCATTGCGAATCGGTTGGCGACTTTGGCAGCCGTGAACTGCTCGAAGACATTCTCGAATCCGAAGAAGAGCATATCGACTGGCTGGAAACCCAACTGGGCCTGATCGATAAAGTCGGTCTTGAGAACTATCTGCAATCGCAGATGGGCGAAGAGTAAATAAGCGCCCGCTGAATTCGCGACACTAAAAAGCCCCGCCCTCTTTCGAGGTGCGGGGCTTTTTATTGGCAAATCCCGAATCAGATGCAGATCCCTGTGGGAGCGAGCTTGCTCGCTCCCACAAAAACCGGATCAGGCTTCGGACTTGGTCGCAGCAGCCTTGGCCGATGCTTCCTTGACCAGAGTCTGCAGCTCACCGTTGGCGAACATTTCAGCCATGATGTCGCTACCGCCGACCAGCTCACCGCCGACCCACAGTTGCGGGAAAGTCGGCCAGTTGGCGTACTTTGGCAGATTGGCGCGGATTTCCGGGTTCTGCAGGATGTCGACGTAGGCGAACTTCTCGCCACAGCCCATTACAGCCTGCGCAGCTTTCGCGGAGAAGCCACACTGCGGGGCATTCGGCGAGCCTTTCATGTAAAGCAGAATGGTGTTGTTGGCAATCTGCTCTTTAATCGTTTCGATGATATCCATGGAGCACCTCGGCTGAACTTTCCGACTCATGGGTCGGCACGGTGACGCATTGTAACGGAATCCCGAGCGCCATGCTCGGTCTCCCCGACGGTCACGTTCAGGCCGCCGCCACCGTCACCGGTACGCCATTGAGCGCGGCGTTACCCGACAACTCGTCGAGCTGGCATTCATCGGTCAGGTCGTTGGCACTCGATCCCGGCTGCCCACTGGCGATTGCCATTTGCACGCCCGGCCGAGCATGTCCCCAACCGTGCGGCAGGCTGACCACGCCCTTCATCATGTCCAGACTGCCGAGCACCTCGACCTCGATCTGCCCTACCCGCGAGCTGACGCGAACTAACTGACCATCGTTGAGCCCACGGCTGGCGAGGTCATCCGGGTGCATCAGCAATTGATGCCGTGGCTTGCCCTTCACCAGACGATGGTAGTTATGCATCCACGAATTGTTGCTGCGCACATGGCGCCGGCCGATCATCAGCAGCTCATCGGCCGCCGGCGCCTGCAAGGCCGCAAAGCGTGCGAGATCAGCGAGAATTTCCGGCGGCGCAGCCTGCACCCGTTGATTTGGCGTCTTGAGGCGTGCAGCCAGATTAGGCTTCAACGCCCCAAGATCAATCCCGTGCGGATGATCGAACAACGTCGCCAATGACAGCTTTTGCTCGGACGCATCGCCATACAGGCCCATGCGCAGGCCCATGTCGATCATCTTCGCCGGCGGCATCGTCGGTTTCAGCTCCTTGCCGGTCTTCTCGGCAAACGCCTTGGCCAGGCCGACGAAGATCTCCCAGTCGTGCAATGCGCCCTCAGGCTTGGCGAGAATCGCCCGGTTGAAGCGAGTGACGTTGCGCACCGCGAACAGGTTGAACGTGGTGTCGTAATGATCGTTCTCCAGCGCCGAGGTCGACGGCAGGATCAAATCGGCGTAACGCGTGGTTTCGTTGATGTACAGGTCGATACTGACCATGAACTCCAGGCCGTCCAGCGCCTGCTCCAGTTGCCGGCCGTTCGGAGTCGACAATACCGGATTGCCGGCCACGGTGATCAGTGCGCGAATCTGCCCTTCGCCTTCGGTGAGCATCTCTTCGGCCAGCGCCGACACCGGCAACTCGCCGCCGTACTCGGGTCGCCCGGAGACCCGGCTTTGCCATTTGTTGAAATGCCCGCCCGAGGTCGATGCCACCAGATCCACCGCAGGCTCGGTGCACAACGCTCCGCCAACCCGGTCGAGGTTGCCGGTGACCAGATTGATCAACTGCACCAGCCAGTGGCACAACGTGCCGAACGCCTGAGTCGAAACGCCCATGCGCCCGTAGCACACCGCGCTCGGTGCCGCCGCGAAATCGCGCGCTAGTTGGCGGATCTGCTCGGCTGGCACGGCGCAAAGCGGGCTCATGGCTTCGGCAGTAAACGTGGCGACGGCTGCGCGCACTTCATCAAGGCCATCAACCGGCAAGTGACTGTCACGGGTCAGGCCTTCGCTGAAAAGCGTATTGAGTAAGCCAAACAACAGCGCCGCGTCGCCACCCGGCCGCACAAACAAGTGCTGATCGGCGATAGCTGCCGTTTCGCTGCGCCGTGGATCGACCACCACCACTTTGCCGCCGCGGGCCTGAATCGCCTTCAGGCGTTTCTCGACATCCGGCACGGTCATGATGCTGCCGTTGGATGCCAGCGGGTTGCCGCCGAGGATCAGCATGAAATCGGTGTGATCGATGTCCGGAATCGGCAACAGCAAACCGTGGCCGTACATCAGGTAACTGCTCAGGTGATGCGGCAACTGATCGACCGAAGTCGCCGAGAAGCGGTTGCGCGTCTTCAGCAGCCCGAGAAAGTAATTGCTGTGGGTCATCAGCCCATAGTTGTGCACGCTCGGGTTGCCCTGGTAGACCGCCACCGCATTCTGCCCGTGACGCTCTTGAATCGCCGCCAGACGCTCGGCCACCAGCGCAAACGCCTCGTCCCACTCGATCGGCAGCCATTCGCTGCCGACCCGGCGCATCGGCTGGCGCAGACGGTCGGGATCGTTCTGGATATCTTGCAGGGCTACGGCCTTGGGGCAGATGTGCCCACGACTGAACGTGTCAAGCGCGTCACCCTTGATCGAGGTGATCGCGACGTTGCCATCGGTTTCGGTGGTCTCGATGGTCAGACCGCAGATGGCTTCGCACAGGTGGCAGGCACGGTGATGGAGAGTCTTGGTCATGGCCAGTCTCTGTCTTGTTCTGGGCAGGCAATCAGGCCCGCGGGAACAAAACTATGGCCCCGGCGCAGATCCTGCGCCAGCGACGTTCGTCTTGTGAATCGACGGTTATCAGGCGAGCCGATACACCGCCATGCTCAGTTCGACGGCAGCTGCGGCGGCGCGGCCAACTGAATTTCCTGAATGGTTTCGATCTGCTCGTGGGCGACATGCACGCCGGTGAGTTCGCCGATCAACCGCCAGTGCTCGTCGAGCCCGGCACTGATGGTCGCCATGCGATCGATCATGTGGCGGCCGGCGGTCTTGACCACTTCGTCCTCGCTGCGCAGCAGCTCGAAAGACATCGAAGTGACCGACGCGGTGAGATGGGTCAGTGAGCGAGCTGTGTGGCCCAGCAGTTCCATTAACAGTTTTTCTTTCGATTCCATGCGGAGGCTTCCTGCGTCGCTCGAAACTTATTTATAACCCAGCACTTTGCTTTAGCAAATGTTTCAGTCTGAGCATCCGACCAAGTGATGGCATGGCGCCACGCTCGTAAACCGACCTGGTCGACGTGATCCCCGCCACGCCGCATTGCCAAGCCCCGCGAGGCCGGTGTACAAAGAGGCTCGCTGCTGTCCTGAACCCGGCTTCAAATGCGCGGCTGTAACATCCAGTGCGCTCTCCGAATCCCGCAAAAATCGTAGCCTATTGGCGTAACGCGACATTTAGTGTCAATATCGCGCCTTCCCCTATTTCGTCGCCCCGTGCGGCTTACGCCGCAGGTCTCGCCCGTTGTTCCGTTAAACAAGGCTTTGAGCATCTGCGGTCTGTAGCAAAAAGGTAGTCAATGATGAGCGCAAGGCACTTTCTCTCCCTGATGGATTGCACGCCCGAAGAGCTGGTCAGCGTGATCCGTCGAGGCGTTGAGCTCAAGGACCTGCGTAACCGCGGCGTACTGTTCGAGCCGCTGAAAAACCGCGTCCTGGGGATGATCTTCGAGAAATCCTCGACCCGTACCCGGATCTCCTTCGAGGCCGGCATGATCCAGCTCGGTGGCCAGGCGATCTTCCTCTCGCCACGCGACACCCAGCTGGGCCGTGGCGAGCCGATCGGCGACTGCGCCATCGTCATGTCGAGCATGCTCGACGCGGTGATGATCCGTACCTTTGCCCACAGCACCCTGACCGAATTCGCCGCCAACTCGCGCGTGCCGGTGATCAACGGCCTGTCCGATGACCTGCACCCGTGCCAGTTGCTGGCCGACATGCAGACCTTCCTTGAGCACCGTGGCTCGATCCAGGGCAAGACCGTGGCCTGGATCGGCGACGGCAACAACATGTGCAACAGCTATATAGAAGCGGCGATCCAGTTCGACTTCCAGTTGCGCGTTGCCTGCCCGCAGGGCTACGAGCCTAATCCGGAATTTGTCGCCCGCGCCGGCGATCGCGTGACCATCGTCCGTGATCCGCAAGACGCCGTGCGCGGTGCGCATCTGGTGAGCACCGATGTCTGGACTTCGATGGGTCAGGAAGAGGAAACTGCCAAGCGCCTGAAGTTGTTCGCTCCGTTTCAGGTGAACCGCGCCCTGCTCGATCTGGCGGCCGAAGATGTGCTGTTCATGCACTGCCTGCCGGCGCACCGCGGTGAAGAAATCAGCCTCGACCTGCTTGATGACCCGCGTTCCGTCGCCTGGGATCAGGCAGAAAACCGTCTCCACGCACAGAAGGCCCTGCTCGAGTTCCTCGTCGAACCGGCATATCACCACGCATGAGCCATGAATTACTGCTGAACCTGCGCAACCTCGCTTGCGGCTATCAAGATCAACGCGTGGTGCAGAACCTCAATCTGCACCTCAACGCCGGTGACATCGGCTGCCTGCTCGGCTCGTCCGGCTGCGGCAAGACCACCACCCTGCGCGCGATTGCCGGTTTTGAACCGGTGCACGAAGGTGAAATCACCCTGGGAGGCGAAACCATTTCCAGCGCCGGTTTCACCCTGGCGCCGGAGAAACGCCGGATCGGCATGGTGTTTCAGGATTACGCGCTGTTCCCGCACCTGAGTGTTGCAGACAACATCGCCTTCGGTATCCGCAAGCACCCGAACAAGGAGCGCGTCACCGAGGAGCTGCTGGAACTGGTCAATCTGAAGAATCTAGGCAAGCGCTTTCCCCACGAGTTATCGGGTGGCCAGCAACAGCGTGTCGCCCTAGCCCGGGCACTGGCGCCGGAGCCGCAATTGCTGCTGCTCGACGAGCCATTCTCCAACCTCGATGGCGAACTGCGGCGCAAGCTCAGCCACGAAGTGCGCGACATCCTCAAGGCCCGTGGCACCAGCGCGATTCTGGTGACTCACGATCAGGAAGAAGCCTTCGCCGTCAGCGATCATGTTGGTGTATTCAAGGAAGGTCGCCTGGAGCAATGGGATACGCCCTACAACCTTTACCATGAGCCGGCGACGCCGTTTGTCGCCAGCTTCATCGGTCAGGGTTATTTCATCCGCGGCCAGCTCGGCAGCCCGGAATCGGTTCAGACCGAACTCGGCGAACTGCGCGGCAACCGGGCCTACACCTGGCCGGTGGGCGGTGCGGTGGATGTATTGCTGCGTCCGGATGACATCGTTTATGCGCCGGACAGCGGGTTGAAAGCGCGGATCGTCGGCAAGACGTTCCTGGGTGCCTCGACCCTGTATCGCCTGCAACTGCCGACCGGTGCGCAGCTGGAATCGATCTTCCCGAGCCATGCCGACCATCAGGTGGGTGCGGAGGTGGGAATTCGGGTCGCCGCCGAACACCTCGTCCTGTTCCAGGCCAGCGGCAGTACCGCGGCACAAATCCCGGCGGTGGAAAACGGCGTCCGCCGCTACAGCGCCGCCCTCTGATCCGCCCCGGATCAAAACTGTGGGAGCGGGCTTGCTCGCGAATGCGCTGTGTCAGTCAACGAAGAGGTCGTCTGACACCCCGCATTCGCGAGCAAGCCCGCTCCCACATTTGGTTTTGGGTTCAACCCAGGATCAGCGTGCCGCTGGCCACCAGCGTCGCATTCCCGCCGATCTTCACCCGCTCCCCCTCCAGCCGACAGAACAACTCCCCGCCCCGCGCCGAACGCTGGCACGCGGTCAAACTGGATTTGCCCAAACGTTTCGACCAATACGGAATCAGGCTGCAATGCGTCGATCCAGTGACCGGATCTTCATTGATGCCGATCGCCGGGGCGAAGTAGCGCGAGACGAAATCGTGCTGATTGCCGCGCGCGGTCACGATGGCGCCGAGCCACGGCAGTTTTGCCAGTGCAATCATGTCCGGCGTGCAGTCGAGCACTGCCTGCTCCGACTCCAGCACCACAAACAATTCATTGGAACCGAGCACATCCACCGCCTCGACGCCCAGCGCACGCTCGACATCCAGCGTCACGCCAATTTCTGACGGCACAATCGACGGGAAGTCCAGCCACAGACGATCGCCCTCGCGGCTGACGCTAAGCGGCCCGGACTTGCAGATGAAGTCCAGTCGCTCGGCATTTTCCTTGTAGACCTCGAACAACACATAGGCGCTGGCCAGTGTGGCATGCCCGCACAGCGGCACCTCGGTGGTCGGGGTGAACCAGCGGATGTGCCACGCCGCGCCTTCGCGCACCACGAACGCGGTTTCTGCCAGATTGTGTTCGGCAGCGATCTTCTGCATCAAATCGTCCGCGAGCCATGCATCGAGCCGATACACCATCGCCGGGTTGCCACTGAACGGCCGATCACTGAACGCATCAACCTGATGAAATTCGAGCTGCATAACCTTCTCCCTGAGTGAGTCGGCAGAGCATGCAGCCACGCTGCGCTCAGCGCCAGTGACAGAACCGGGCAATTTTCTTCATACAGAACGCAAGTTCATGCACGACCGATGTCGGCAAATTTGGCTTGGGTGTGTTCAGCCAGAACCGCCGGCGCCAATTCGACTTCCAGGCCACGTCGGCCAGCACTGACATAAATAGTCGCAAAGCCTTGGGCCGAGTTATCGATGAAGGTGCGCAGACGCTTCTTCTGCCCCAGCGGACTGATGCCGCCCAACAGGTAACCGGTGGATCGCTGTGCCGCAGCCGGGTCAGCCATTTCGACTTTCTTGACGCCCGCCGCGTGTGCCAGACCTTTGAGATCAAGACTTCCGACGACCGGCACCACCGCCACCAGCAATTCACCTTTTTCGCTGGCAGCGAGCAGCGTCTTGAACACCCGCGCTGGCTCCAGCGCCAGTTTCTCGGCGGCCTCCAGCCCATAGGACGCGGCCTTGGGGTCATGTTCGTAACTGTGCACGCGATGTTCGGCACGAACTTTTTTCAACAAGTCCAACGCAGGGGTCATGGCAGCTCCAGGCTCGGCATCAACAGAAAAATCCTGCGCCGGATTCTAGGCCATCACCTCGCAAAAGGCTCTAGCGCAGGCCCCGTTTTCCGGGTGTTGCAGGTGAATCACCGGGCTATCGCCCCCGTCCTCCGCAGGATCATTCAGCAGGCTGATAGTTTAATTGTGACCGATTGTTCACTTTCGACCTTTGACAGGTTTGTTTCTTGTCTATATTTTTTCGAATCTGAATAATGTAAGAATTATCATCACCGCAGCACCCAGCAGTAAACCGGGAACAGGATGGGGATCCTGCCCCGGGGAAAATCGCGCCTTGCCCTGACGGCAAACGCGCCAGACAACAACAAAAATCGAGGTTTTCAATGACAACTGCTTTACAGCAACCATCGCTTTCCGGCCAATGCCTGGCCGAGTTTCTGGGGACTGCACTTCTGATCTTTTTCGGCACTGGCTGCGTCGCCGCGCTCAAAGTCGCGGGCGCCAGCTTCGGTCTGTGGGAAATCAGCATCATCTGGGGCGTCGGCGTGAGCATGGCGATCTACTTGACCGCCGGGGTTTCCGGCGCGCACCTGAACCCCGCCGTGAGCATTGCCCTGAGCATTTTCGCCGACTTCGAAAAGCGCAAACTGCCGTTCTATATCCTGTCGCAGATCGCCGGCGCGTTTTGCGGTGCGCTGTTGGTGTACACGCTGTACAGCAATTTATTCTTCGATTACGAACAAACTCACCACATGGTGCGTGGCACCGCTGCCAGCCTTGAGTTGGCCTCGGTGTTCTCGACCTTCCCCAATCCGGTACTGTCCACCGCTCAGGCATTCCTGGTCGAGATGATCATCACCGCGATCCTGATGGGCGTGATCATGGCCCTGACCGATGACAACAACGGTCTGCCGAAAGGCCCGATGGCTCCGCTGCTGATCGGTTTGCTGATTGCCGTAATCGGCAGCTCGATGGGCCCGCTGACCGGTTTTGCGATGAACCCGGCGCGTGACTTCGGTCCGAAACTGATGACTTTCTTCGCCGGCTGGGGTGAAATTTCCTTCACTGGCGGCCGCGATATTCCGTACTTCCTGATTCCGATTTTTGCACCGATTGTCGGTGCCTGCCTCGGCGCTGCCGGGTATCGCGGGCTCATCGCCCGTCACCTGACCGGCGCCACACCTGCTACAAAGGATGCAGAACCGGCCATTGACGGCAAACCAAGAACTTCTTGAAACAGTCGGCGCGGGCTCCTGCCCATTTCGAACCCGCGCCCCGGCCCACTCTCCCTTATTTAGTCCAAGGCAATCGACATGACCGACATTCAGAATAAGAACTACATCATTGCCCTCGATCAGGGTACGACCAGCTCCCGCGCGATCATTTTCGACCGCGATGCGAACGTGGTCTGCACCGCCCAGCGCGAATTCGCCCAGCACTACCCGCAAGCCGGTTGGGTCGAGCACGATCCAATGGAAATCTTTGCGACCCAGAGCGCGGTGATGGTTGAAGCACTGGCACAGGCCGGTCTGCATCACGATCAGGTCGCCGCCATCGGTATCACCAACCAGCGTGAAACCACCGTGGTCTGGGACAAGACCACCGGTCGTCCGGTGTACAACGCAATCGTCTGGCAGTGCCGCCGCAGCACCGAGATCTGCCAGCAGCTCAAGCGCGATGGCCACGAAGAGTACATCCGCGACAACACCGGTCTGGTTACCGACCCGTACTTCTCCGGCACCAAGCTGAAGTGGATCCTCGACAACGTCGAAGGCAGCCGCGAGCGTGCGCGCAATGGCGAACTGCTGTTCGGCACCGTCGATAGCTGGCTGATCTGGAAATTCACCGGCGGCAAGGTACACGTCACCGACTACACCAACGCCTCGCGCACCATGCTCTTCAACATCCATTCGCTGGAGTGGGATTCGAAGATGCTGGAAATCCTCGACATCCCGCGCGAAATGCTCCCGGAAGTCAAAGCCTCTTCGGAAATCTATGGTCGCACCAAGAGCGGCATCGCCATCGGCGGTATCGCCGGTGACCAGCAAGCGGCACTGTTCGGCCAGATGTGCGTCGAGCCGGGCCAGGCGAAAAACACCTACGGCACCGGCTGCTTCCTGCTGATGAACACCGGCGACAAAGCGGTGAAATCGCAACACGGCATGCTCACCACCATCGCTTGCGGCCCGCGTGGCGAAGTGGCTTACGCTTTGGAAGGCGCGGTGTTCAACGGCGGTTCGACCGTGCAGTGGCTGCGCGATGAACTGAAGATCGTCAACGACGCTCACGACACCGAATACTTCGCCAATAAAGTGAAGGACAGCAACGGCGTGTACCTGGTACCGGCCTTCACCGGTCTGGGCGCTCCGTACTGGGACCCGTATGCCCGCGGTGCACTGTTCGGTCTGACGCGCGGCGTGCGCGTGGATCACATCATCCGCGCTGCGCTGGAATCGATCGCCTACCAGACCCGCGACGTACTCGACGCCATGCAACAGGACTCCGGCGAACGCCTCAAGGCCCTGCGCGTGGACGGCGGCGCGGTCGCGAACAACTTCCTCATGCAGTTCCAGGCCGACATCCTCGGCACCCAGGTCGAGCGTCCGCAAATGCGCGAAACCACTGCACTCGGGGCGGCGTATCTGGCCGGTCTGGCGTGCGGTTTCTGGGGCAGCCTCGACGAACTGCGCGGCAAGGCCGTGATCGAGCGTGAGTTCGAACCGAGCCTGGAAGAAGTCGAGAAAGAGAAACTGTACAAAGGCTGGAAAAAAGCCGTCAGCCGCACCCGTGACTGGGCGCGTGAAGACGCTGAATAAGCCAACCTTCAGAGACTGATAGGCAACTAACTGGTCGGGAGCGGATTCCTGCGGCATCATGGGCAAATTTTGCACGGCAGCCCAAAGGAAGCCCCATGAATCTGCCTCCCCGTCAGCAGCAAATCCTCGAGCTGGTCCGCGAACGCGGCTATGTGAGCATCGAGGAAATGGCTACGCTGTTCGTTGTTACCCCGCAAACCATCCGCCGCGATATCAATCAGCTCGCGGAAGCCAATCTGTTGCGCCGCTACCATGGCGGCGCGGCCTATGATTCCAGCGTCGAAAACACCGCCTATGCGATGCGCGCCGACCAGATGCGCGACGAAAAACAACGCATTGGCGAAGCCATCGCCGCGCAGATCCCCGATCACGCCTCGCTGTTCATCAACATCGGCACCACCACCGAATCCATTGCCCGCGCCCTGCTCAATCACAACCATCTGAAGATCATCACCAACAACCTGCACGTCGCCTCGATGCTCAGTGCCAAGGATGATTTCGATGTGCTGCTGACCGGCGGCAACGTGCGCCGTGACGGCGGTGTGGTGGGTCAGGCGAGCGTGGACTTCATCAACCAGTTCAAGGTCGATTTCGCACTGGTGGGTATCAGCGGCATCGACGAAGACGGCAGCCTGCTCGACTTCGATTATCAGGAAGTGCGCGTGTCGCAGGCGATCATTGCCAATGCTCGGCAGGTGATTCTGGCGGCGGACTCGAGCAAGTTCGGGCGCAATGCGATGATTCGATTGGGTCCGATCAGCCTGATCGACTGCCTGGTGACCGATCAGCAGCCAGTGCCGGCACTGGCGCAACTGCTGAGCCAGCACAAGATTCGTCTGGAAGTCGTTTAAACCCTCAACATTCCCATGTGGCGAGGGGATTTATCCCCGATGGGCTGCGAAGCAGTCCCAAAACCATCCAATGCGGTGTGCCTGATACCCCACGGTAGTTGATTGAGGGGCCGCTATGCGGCCCATCGGGGATGAATCCCCTCGCCACAAAAAGCATCCCTCGACTCAATAATGTTCGAAAATTTTCTTTTAGCCGCCCTTCGATGAGTTTTTTCAATCGAACGCGACTGGCTGCGCGCGTCTTTATGGGCTACCATTTTCGCAAATGAACATTTATGTTCGATTTCCAAGACAGAAAATCAAAAGAGCCCGAGGCCAGCCGATGTCCACATCTACCTTGCGTACGCCCCCTATCTCCGAGATCTACGACGTTGCCGTGATTGGCGGCGGGATCAATGGCGTGGGGATCGCAGCGGATGCCGCCGGTCGCGGGCTTTCGGTGTTCCTTTGCGAAAAGGATGACCTGGCCAGCCACACCTCGTCGGCCAGCAGCAAGCTGATCCACGGTGGCCTGCGCTACCTCGAACATTACGAATTCCGTCTGGTGCGTGAAGCGCTGGCCGAGCGCGAAGTGCTGCTGGCCAAGGCGCCGCACATCGTCAAGCCGATGCGTTTCGTGCTGCCGCACCGTCCCCACCTGCGCCCGGCGTGGATGATCCGCGCCGGTCTGTTCCTCTATGACAACCTCGGCAAGCGTGAAAAGCTGCCAGGTTCGAAAAGCCTGAAGTTCGGTGCCGACAGCGCATTGAAAAGCGAAATCACCAAAGGCTTCGAATACTCCGATTGCTGGGTCGATGACGCCCGCCTCGTCGTTCTGAACGCCATGGCCGCCCGGGAAAAAGGTGCCCACGTACACACCCAGACCCGTTGCGTCAGCGCCCGCCGCGCCAAGGGCCTGTGGCACCTGAATCTGGAACGCGCCGACGGCAGCCTGTTTTCGATCACTGCCAAAGCCTTGGTGAACGCCGCCGGCCCGTGGGTCGCCAAGTTCATCCGTGACGACCTGAAAATGGAATCGCCGTACGGCATCCGCCTGATTCAGGGCAGCCACATCATCGTGCCGAAGCTGTACGAAGGCGATCACGCGCACATCCTGCAAAACGAAGATCAGCGCATCGTCTTCACCATTCCATACCTGAACCACTTCACCCTGATCGGCACCACCGACCGTGAATACACCGGCGATCCGGCGAAAGTGGCAATCACCGACGGCGAAACCGATTACCTGCTGAAAGTGGTCAACGCGCACTTCAAGCAGCAGATCAGCCGCGACGACATCCAGCACAGCTACTCGGGCGTGCGTCCACTGTGCAACGACGAATCCGACAACCCGTCCGCCGTGACCCGCGATTACACCCTGGCATTGTCTGGCGGTGGCGAAGAAGCACCGCTGCTGTCGGTGTTCGGCGGCAAACTGACCACCTACCGCAAACTCGCCGAGTCAGCGATGGCCCAGTTGATGCCGTACTTCACCCAGATGCGCCCGAGCTGGACCGCCACCGCGACCCTGCCCGGCGGCGAAGACATGACTACGCCGCAAGCCTTGAGCGCGCAGATCCGCGACAAGTTCGATTTCGTCCCGACCGAGATCGCCCGCCGCTGGGCCACCACCTACGGCAGCCGCACCTGGCGCATGCTCGAAGGCGTGGAAACCCTCGCCGACATGGGCGAACACATTGGTGGCGGGCTCTACACTCGCGAGGTCGATTACCTGTGCAGCGAAGAATGGGCCACCACGGCGCACGACATCCTGTGGCGTCGCAGCAAACTGGGCCTGTTCACTACCCCGGCCGAGCAAGAGAAACTGGCGGCCTACCTGGGCAAGGTCGAGCAGAACCGCAAGATTGAAGCGGCGTGATTTGAACATCGCTTAAACGAAAGCCCCTGAATTGAGAGATTCAGGGGCTTTTTGCTGCGTGACTTACTTTGCCTGCCACTAACCCTGTGGCGAGGGGATTTATCCCCGATGGACTGCGAAGCGGTCCTCGCCTTTGCGCTGAAAGAAGGCCGCTTCGCGACCTATCGGGGATAAATCCCCTCGCCACAAGGGAATGTGGGCTCGAACGATCATCAATATGAGGGCAGCGATTAAAAGAGCGTTCGGATTTCCGAACGCGACCTCCCGGTCGATTCGGATAACCGGATCAGTTTCATCGAAAAACACCGACACAAAACTTTAATCACCTTATAAATCAAGCCATTAGCCACTATCGACTGCTCTGGCACGACTCATGCTCTACACTCTCTCGACGAATGCCTGCCGTGCCAACACTTCAGGAGCCGTCAGGCATTCGAAGCACAAAAGGGCCGACGAACTGGCTCCATAAAAAAAACAATTCGAGGAAAATTTGATGCGCATCGTTCCCCATATCCTGGGCGCAGCCATTGCGGCCGCTCTGATCAGCACTCCAGTTTTCGCCGCCGAACTCACCGGCACCCTGAAGAAAATCAACGATTCCGGCACCATCACCCTCGCTCACCGCGACAGCTCCATCCCGTTTTCCTACATTGCGGATGCTTCCGGCAAGCCAGTGGGCTACTCCCACGACATTCAAGTGGCCATCGTTGAAGCCCTGAAAAAAGACCTGAACAAGCCAGACCTGCAGGTCAAATACAACCTGGTGACCTCGCAAACCCGTATCCCGCTGATCCAGAACGGCACCGCGGATATCGAGTGCGGTTCCACCACCAATAACGCCGAGCGCGCCCAGCAAGTCGACTTCACCGTCAACATCTTCGAAATCGGCACCCGTCTGCTGGTCAAGAAAGACAAGGATGGCAACCCGTCCTACAAAGACTTCGCCGACCTCAAAGGCAAAAACGTCGTGACCACCGCCGGCACCACGTCCGAGCGCATCATCAAAGCGATGAACGCCGACAAGCAGATGGGCATGAACATCATCTCCGCCAAGGACCACGGTGAATCCTTCAACATGCTGGAAAGCGGCCGCGCCGTTGCCTTCATGATGGACGACGCCCTGCTGGCCGGCGAAGAAGCCAAGGCCAAGAAGCCGGACGACTGGGTCATCACCGGTACTCCGCAATCGTTCGAAGCCTACGCGTGCATGGTTCGCAAAGACGACCCGGCCTTCAAGAAGGCTGTGGATGACGCCATCGTCGGCCTGTACAAATCCGGCAAGATCAACGAGATCTACAAGAAGTGGTTCGAAACCGCGATTCCGCCAAAGGGCCTGAACCTCAACTTCCCGATGAGCGACAAGGTCAAGGAACTGATCGCCAACCCGAGCGACAAGCCGGCGCCTGACGTAAAAATCTGATTCCTGACTAACCTTATCCCCTGAGGGAGCCACCCTCCCTCAGGCGTCTGTTACCTGCTGGTTTTACAGTGGAACACTCGACCTGGCGGTTTTCGAGCCGATCGCGTGTGCCCGGCGTTCAACGTCGGACGGGAAAGGATCTTCCCCAAGCGGGTGCTTGTACATCGATCGATTTCGAGGGGAGACCCTAATGAATTACAACTGGGACTGGGGCGTGTTCTTCAAGTCCACCGGCGTGGGCAGCGAGACTTATCTCGACTGGTACATCGCCGGCCTGGGCTGGACCATTGCCATCGCCATCGTGGCATGGATCATCGCCTTGCTGCTGGGCTCCATTCTGGGGGTCATGCGCACGGTGCCGAACCGCCTCGTATCGGGCATCGCCACCTGCTACGTCGAACTGTTTCGCAACGTGCCGCTGCTGGTGCAGCTGTTCATCTGGTACTTCCTGGTGCCCGATCTGCTGCCGCAGAACCTGCAGGACTGGTACAAGCAGGATCTGAACCCGACCACCTCGGCCTACCTGAGCGTGGTCGTATGCCTGGGTCTGTTCACCGCCGCCCGGGTCTGCGAGCAAGTGCGCACCGGCATCCAGGCGTTGCCACGCGGCCAGGAATCCGCCGCCCGCGCCATGGGTTTCAAGCTGCCGCAGATCTACTGGAACGTGCTGCTGCCCCAGGCCTACCGCATCATCATTCCACCGCTGACCTCGGAATTCCTCAACGTGTTCAAGAACTCCTCCGTGGCGTCCTTGATCGGCCTGATGGAACTGCTGGCGCAAACCAAACAGACCGCCGAGTTCTCGGCCAACCTGTTTGAAGCCTTCACCCTGGCCACGCTGATCTACTTCACCCTGAACATAAGCCTGATGTTGCTGATGCGCATGGTCGAGAAGAAAGTCGCAGTGCCCGGCCTGATCTCCGTGGGGGGTAAATAATGGACTTCGATTTCAGCGGCATCATCCCCGCGATCCCCGGCCTGTGGAACGGCATGGTCATGACCTTGCAACTGATGGTCATGGGCGTGATCGGCGGCATCGTGCTGGGGACGATCCTCGCACTGATGCGCCTGTCGTCCAGCAAACTGCTGTCGCGCGTCGCCGGCGCCTACGTGAACTACTTCCGCTCGATCCCACTGCTGCTGGTGATCACCTGGTTCTACCTGGCGGTGCCGTTCGTGCTGCGCTGGATCACCGGCGAAGACACCCCGATCGGCGCGTTCACCTCCTGCGTCGTGGCTTTCATGATGTTCGAAGCCGCGTACTTCTGTGAGATCGTCCGGGCTGGCGTGCAGTCGATCCCCAAAGGCCAGATGGCCGCGGCCCAGGCGATGGGCATGACCTATGGCCAGACCATGCGTCTGATCATCCTGCCCCAGGCGTTCCGCAAGATGACCCCGTTGCTGCTGCAACAGTCGATCATCCTGTTCCAGGACACCTCGCTGGTCTACACCGTGGGCCTGGTGGACTTCCTCAACTCCGCCCGCTCCAGCGGCGACATCATCGGTCGTTCCAACGAGTTCCTGATCTTTGCCGGTGTCGTCTACTTCATCATCAGCTTTTCCGCCTCGCTGCTGGTCAAGCGTCTGCAAAAAAGGTTTGCCGTATGATCTCCATCAAGAACATCAACAAGTGGTATGGCGACTTCCAGGTGCTGACTGATTGCAGCACCGAGGTCAAGAAAGGCGAAGTGATCGTGGTCTGCGGTCCGTCGGGTTCGGGCAAGTCGACCCTGATCAAGTGCGTCAACGCGCTGGAGCCGTTCCAGAAAGGCGACATCGTCGTCGACGGCACCTCGATTGCCGACTCCAAGACCAACCTGCCGAAACTGCGTTCGCGCGTCGGCATGGTGTTCCAGCATTTCGAGCTGTTCCCGCACCTGACCATCACCGAAAACCTGACCATCGCGCAGATCAAGGTGCTGGGCCGCAGCAAGGAAGAGGCGACCAAGAAAGGTCTGCAACTGCTGGAACGCGTCGGTCTGTCGGCACACGCCCATAAGCACCCGGGGCAACTGTCCGGCGGTCAGCAGCAGCGTGTGGCGATTGCCCGTGCGCTGGCGATGGACCCGATCGTCATGCTGTTCGACGAACCGACCTCGGCGCTCGACCCGGAAATGGTCAACGAAGTGCTCGACGTGATGGTGCAACTGGCCCACGAAGGCATGACCATGATGTGCGTGACCCACGAAATGGGCTTCGCGCGCAAAGTGGCTGACCGCGTGATCTTCATGGACGCCGGCAAGATCATCGAAGACTGTCCGAAAGAGGAGTTCTTCGGCGACATCAGCGCCCGCTCCGAACGCGCGCAGCACTTCCTCGAGAAAATCCTGCAGCACTAAAAGCAACAGACTGAACTCTGTGGTGAGGGAGCTTCTGTGGTGAGGGGATTTATCCCCGATGGGCTGCGAAGCGGCCCCAGCATTCCAAAGTCAGACCGCATGCAATGGTTTGACGACTGCTGCGCAGCCGATCGGGGATAAATCCCCTCGCCACAGAGTCCACCTCGAAACCAGCGCGGATTCACCAATAAGTGTGGTGGTTGACCCAAGGCAACTGTGATGAAATGCGACCCCAATCTCTATCGCGCAGCGCCGCCATCACTTGCCGTGAAGCCCCGTCTGATTCGCCATCTGTTCCTGCCGCCGCTGATCATCATCCTGATGATCGGACTGGGTTACATCGGCTACTGGACCAGTGAACATTTCGGCATCCGCAGCCTCAGCGAAAACGGCCAGCGTCAGCTCGAACTGCACGCGCGCACCGTTGAAAGCGAGATCAGCAAATACACCTACCTGCCCAGCCTGCTGGAACTGGAAACCAGTGTCCCGCAATTGCTGGCCGACCCGACCCCGGAACACCGGCAAACGGTCAATGCTTACCTTGAAGGCCTGAACCGGCGCAGCCGCAGTCGGGCCATCTACGTGATGGACACCACCGGCCGCGTCATGGCCACCAGCAACTGGCGCGACGTCGACAGTTATCTGGGGGAAGACCTGTCCTTTCGCGCCTATTTCCAGAACGCCGTGCGCGGCGAACCCGGACGTTTCTACGGCATCGGCAGCACCAGCGGCGAACCCGGTTATTACCTCGCCCACGGTCTGGAAGAACACGGCAAGATCATCGGCGTCGCCGTGGTCAAGGTGCGCCTCGAAGCGCTGGAAGAGCGCTGGCAACGCGCCCGCCTGGAAGCCTTCGTCAGCGACGAGAACGGCATTATCATTCTTTCCAGCGATCCGGCGCGGCGCCTGAAATCGGTGGTGCCGCTGAGCGATGAAACCAAAGAGAAGCTCGCGCGCAGCCTGCAGTATTACTGGTTCCCGCTCAACGAACTGCAACCGCTGGCCCGCGAAACCCTGGCCGACGGTGTGGAGAAACTGACCTTCCCGGCCAACAGCGAACTGAGCGCCGATGACGACAGCATCAGCTATCTGGCGCAGACCCGGCCGCTGAGCGACACGCCATGGAATTTCACCCTGCTCACGCCGTTGCAGGACTTGCGTCGTGAAGCGATCAATCAGGGCATCCTGGTGGCCGTGGCCTTCGCGCTGGTGGCGTTCCTGCTGATCGCCTGGAACGAGCGGCGCAAGGTCATCGCCACCCGCCTCGCCGCCCGCGAAGCCTTGCAGGAAGCCAACAATCAACTGGAGCGTCGGATTACCGAACGCACCGGCGATCTGCGCGCCAGCAACGAACGGCTGAAGAGCCAGATCCGCGAACGGCGCCAGGCCGAAGAAACCTTGCGCCGCGCTCAGGACGAACTGGTGCAGGCCGGCAAACTCGCGGCCATCGGCCAGATGTCGACCAGCATCGCCCACGAACTGAACCAGCCGCTGGCGGCGATGCGCACCCTGTCCGGCAACACCATTCGCTTTCTGGAACGCGGCCAGCTCGATGTCGCCAGCACCAACCTCAAGACCATCAACGACCTGATCGACCGCATGGGCCGGATCACCGCCAGCCTGCGCTCGTTCGCCCGGCGCGGCGACAATGAAGGCCAGGCCAGTCTCGGCAAAGCGGTGGACGCGGCCCTGCAACTGCTCGGCGCGCGGGTCGAGGGCATGGCGCTGCAACTGCACCGGCAGTTCAGCGACGTACAGGTGCAGATCGACCAGACCCGCCTCGAACAGATTCTGGTCAACCTGATCGGCAACGCCCTCGACGCCATGCAGGCGCAACCTTCACCGCAGCTGTGGCTGGAAGGCGAAGAGTTCAACGGCAAATATCGCCTGCGGGTGCGCGATAACGGCCACGGGGTCGATGCCGAAGCACGCAAGCATCTGTTCGAGCCGTTCTTCACCACCAAACCCGGCGAACAGGGTCTGGGCCTAGGCCTGACCCTCTCCGCCAGCCTCGCTGCCGCCACCGGCGGACACCTGGGTGTCGAACACCCGGCCAGCGGTGGCACCACCTTCGTCCTCAGTTTACCGTTGGTAAGCCCTACTCCTGCCGAGCCAATATGAACCACGACCTTAGTGTGCTGATCGTCGAAGACGACCCCCATGTGCTGCTCGGCTGCCAGCAGGCGCTGACCCTGGAAGACATTCCCTGCATCGGCGTCGGCAGTGCCGAAGAAGCGCTGGAGCAGGTCGGCGACAACTTTGCCGGGATCGTCATCAGCGACATTCGCCTGCCCGGCATCGATGGCCTGGAACTGCTGACGCGCCTCAAGGCGCGCGACCGCAGTTTGCCGGTGGTGCTGATCACCGGTCATGGCGACATCTCCATGGCGGTCGGCGCGATGCAGAAAGGCGCCTACGATTTCATGGAGAAACCGTTCTCGCCGGAGCGCCTGGTGGACGTCGCTCGTCGCGCACTGGAACAACGCAGCCTCGCCCGGGAAGTGTCTTCGCTGCGTCGGCAACTGGCCGAACGCGATTCCCTCGAAGGCCGGATCATCGGGCGCTCGCCAGCCATGCAGAACCTGCGCGAACTGATCGCCAACGTCGCCGACACCTCGGCCAACGTATTGATCGAAGGCGAGACCGGCACCGGCAAGGAACTGGTCGCCCGTTGCCTGCACGACTTCAGTCGTCGGCATGCCAAGCAGTTCGTCGCGCTGAACTGCGGCGGCCTGCCGGAAAACCTCTTCGAAAGCGAGATCTTCGGTCATGAGGCCAACGCCTTCACCGGTGCCGGCAAACGGCGCATCGGCAAGATCGAACATGCCGACGGCGGCACGCTGTTCCTCGATGAAGTGGAAAGCATGCCCCTGCCCTTGCAGATCAAACTGCTGCGGGTGTTGCAGGAACGCACCCTCGAACGCCTCGGTTCGAACCAGAGCGTGGCGGTGGATTGCCGGGTGATTGCGGCGACCAAATCCGACCTCGACGAAGCGAGCAAGGCCGGCGAGTTTCGCAGCGACTTGTACTACCGCCTCAACGTGGTGACGCTGGAGCTGCCGCCGCTGCGCGAGCGCCGTGAAGATATCCTGCAACTGTTCGAACACTTCACCCAGCAGTCGGCGCTGCGTTTCGACCGGGTATTGCCCGAGCTGGACAACCAGACCCTGTCGAACCTGATGAGCCACGACTGGCCGGGCAACGTGCGTGAGTTGCGTAACGTCGCCGAGCGCTTTGCCCTCGGCCTGCCGGCGTTCAAGAAGTCCGGCGCCAGCAGCGGCGGTCAGGGGCTGGCGTTCGCCGAAGCGGTGGAAGCCTTCGAGCGCAACCTGCTCAATGACGCCTTGCAACGCAGTGGCGGCAACCTGACCCAGGCCAGTCAAGAACTGGGCATGGCCAAGACCACGCTGTTCGACAAAGTGAAAAAGTACGGGCTGAGCCACTGATGGATCTGATACTCAAAGCAGCACTCGGCGCGGCGGTGGTGCTGATCCTCGCCGCGCTGTCGAAGACCAAAAACTATTACATCGCCGGACTGGTGCCGCTGTTTCCGACCTTCGCCCTGATCGCCCACTACATCGTCGGCAAAGGTCGTTCGATCGACGATCTGAAGGCGACGATTGTGTTCGGCATGTGGTCGATCATTCCGTACTTCATCTATCTGGCGACGCTGTACGTGATGGTTGACCGCATGCGCCTGGAGGCTTCACTGGCGGTGGCGGTGGTCGCGTGGCTGATCGCGGCGACCGTGCTGGTCACGGTCTGGGTGCGCCTGCACAGCTGATCACAGCCTTGGCTTCACTCAGGATCTGCCGGCTCGCCCTGGATACACCTGCCTACTCATTGAGTGACAGTGATGGCCCCTTCGCGAGCAAGCCCGCTCCCACATTTGAAATGCGCTCCCCTTGTGGGAGCGGGCTTGCTCGCGAAGAGGCCCGAATCAACACCGCCAAAACCTCAGCTACAGCAGGTTGCCGCTTGCCACCGGCTCGATCTGCGCCCAGTGCGAGGTGTCTTCACGGTGCTCTTGCAAATACGGCAAAACCGCCGCCAGCAATGGCGCCTTGAACGCCTCCTGAAAGCGATGAGCCAGCCCCGGAATCAGCTTCAACTGACTGCCACGAATGTGCGCCGCCAGATGCACGCCGTGCATCACCGGCAACAGCGGATCGGCCGTGCCGTGCACCACCAGGGTCGGCACCCGCAGTTGATTGAGCAAGGCCACCCGGCTCGGCTCGGCAAGTATCGCCATGATCTGCCGTTTCACACCTTCAGGGTTGAACGCCCGGTCGTAGGCTACCGCCGCCTGATGCAGCAACGCTTGCCGGTCATCGGTGACCGCCGGGCTACCGAGCGCCGCCAGCAGATCGGCCTGCTGCTCCAGCGCCACCTCGCGATTCGGCGCACCACGCCGCGCCAGCAATTGCACGAGCGCCGCACTGGGCGCCGGCAAACCTTCGGCGCCGGAACTGGTCATGATCAGCGTCAGACTCTCTACCCGCTGCGGTGCCATCGCCGCCAGATGCTGGGCGATCATCCCGCCCATGCTCGCGCCCAATACGTGAAACTGGTCGATGTGCAACGCGTCCATCAAGCCCAGCGCATCGTCGGCCATGTCCGTCAGCGAATAGGGCGCCGACACCGGCAAGCCGAGTTTGTAGCGCAGCACTTCAAAGGTCAGGTTGGCCTCGACCGGGGCCTGCCGCCAGGTCGACAGGCCGACATCGCGGTTGTCGTAGCGGATCACCCGAAAGCCCTGCTGACACAGCGCAACCACCACTTCGTCCGGCCAATGGATCAACTGACCACCCAGGCCCATGACCAGCAACAGCGCCGGATCCGAGGCACGGCCGATGCTCTGGTACGCCAGGCTCACCTGTGCCAGATCGACCCGTTCAGTCGGTACATTGACGTCGCAACGCGAAGCCGCCATCGACGGCAGGCCGAACAACAGCGCGGCCAACAGAAAAAATAAACGCATGAAGAAACACCGAAACGCAGAACCCCAGTAGAGCGCGAGTCTGATGAAGTTTGTTCAAGCGCGCTGCCACAGTTGCGTGACAGTTTGATGAAGATTGCCGAGCGGTCATCCTGCACAGCGTTCCGACGTCCGACACGATCTTCCACGCCAGCGCGATGAAGGCAACGAATCAGGCCGGAGCGGTCTGTACATCCTCTGAAACAAAACCACTACCCAGCGATAACCATGTACCGCATGGGGCTGTGAGAGCGCGCCTCTAATAGGCACGAAGGCCGGGATTACCCGGTCTGCATGCCCTCTGGAGCCTTGTCGCATGTCCCACGCACTGCCCTCTGCAACGGCCGACTTCGGCCTTGATCAACGATTACAGCCATACGTCGATCAAACGCTTTACCTGTTGGCGACGGCTCGTTTGAACGACTGTCACCAGCAATGGCTGGATCTCCTGGCCCACCATCCCCAACAACCCGAAAGCGCTTGGTGGGATGTCCGCGCGCCCGGCACTGCGCTGTCGCGGCGCGAGCATGCCTTGAGCCTCTATCACCGGCATTTCGAGGCCGCGCTTCATTGGGCGGGGGCCGAAGGCAGGCTCGACGCCACACAACGACAGAGGCTGTCGCAGCTCCTCCCCCCTTCGAACAAGGTCGCGGCGGACCTGCGGGTCGCGCAGCCGGTACTCAACCGCGTCGATAACAGCCGCCTGCGTGTGTACGGCACGTTGCTGATCAAGCTGGAGGAAACGCTGCTGCTTTATCTGCCCACGCACTCGCAACCGTTGATCCGTTTCGAACAGCAGACCGCGCTGGAACGCTGGCTGATTGACCAGCAGCCGGATCCGTTACGCATCACCTCGCTGGACTTCATCGAGTTCGGTAGCGATCCACTCACACGCGGAATTGAACCACTGCTGTCCACATCGGCAAGCAGCGGTGCCAGTTGGGCCGCGCTCGACAAATTTTTCCCGGTCGCGCCCACCCTGCCGGAGAGTGCCGGGCAAACCGTCGATGAAGTTGCGCCCTTCGGTTTGCTGGTTGCCGATATTCCCCTGGACGCGCGCCGGCAGACGCTGGCGCTTGAACAACGTGCGCTCGACCGCTTGTTTGGCGACGCCGAGCTGAACAGCCCGCAACGTCAGCAACTGGCGCAACGATTCGACGCTTTGAGCGAGGCGCAGCAAGCCAGTCATGACGCGGCATCCGCCCTGCTCGACAGCCACCATCCGCTGACGATGCTCGAACTGCGCCAGGCCAGCAACCAGCACTACCACGCCCTGCTTCAGGCGCGTATCGCGGGACTGCGCGCCGAGGTCGAACTGCAACGGGCGCTGGAGCAACTGTCCATCGAGGAGCATCGGCGCGTCATCGCAATGCTGGACGCACCGGGGCGCAACCTGCTGACAGCGGACGGGGTTATCGCGCGCGTATCGTTGGCGGCGACAAATGAGGGCGTTACCGCGGTCGAGGAGCTGCATGGCGTGCTGATCATCGCGACGACTGCGGCGCTGGCGCCCGACTCAAGCGACAGCCTGTTGCTTTACTGGCCCGGCCACTTCGGCGGACTGCAACGTTTTACTTCGCGTGCGGCGCTGGAGCAGAACCTGTTCAAACGCTCGCCCAACGACGGCGGGCTGACCTTGCACCTGACGCCACTGGCTGGCGATTCGCTCGTTTGGTCGCTTGATCAGCAACTCTATGACTGCGAACAGCAAGCCGCGCAGATCCTGCGTGACAACCCGCTGCCCGGCCGTGCCGACGAGCGCCGGGCCGAGATGGAAAAGCTGCGCGAACAATATCTGCCACGCCTGACCGTAGCGGTCGCGCAAGCCCGTGAACGGGCATTTACCGAACGTCAGGCGCAAGATCGCAGCGCGGCGCTGGCCGGCAACCTGCCTGCATGGTTTGAAAAGCTGGACGACGCGCCACGTGCACGGATCAAAACGCTGATCAGCCAGTACCTCGGCGCCATGCAACGCGCTCATGCGTTGCTCGAACGGGAATTACCGCCGCGTCAGGCCTTTGCCGAACAACGCATCGACGCCCGCTTGCGCGCAGACTTTGCGCTCAAACAAAGCGCGAGCGTGAGCCTCGACCTGCCCGACTCGACCTTCTGGCAAAAAACCGTGATGGAAGGCGCCGCGCCTGGCACACCGCAACGCAATATCCTGACCGCGAGCGACAAGCGCGGCGACCTCACCCTTGAACAACTGGCACAGGAAAACATCGATCAGGACGTGCAGTGGCGCCTGTCCTTCATGCGGGCCAGGATCCGCGCCGAGAACCCCACTGATCGACAGCGCCTGGAAGCCGGGATCACCCCGGCCTATTTGCGCAATCTGGTAACAGAGCTGGATCTGCCCGGACGTTACGAAGAACTGATTCGCCAGGCATTTTTCGGCGCGCCGGGAGAACCGGCGTTTCAGCAGGCCTGGCGCCGTGAATGCCTGAGCGAACCGTGGCGGCTGATGCTCAGGTTGCAAGGTGAGTTCGCGCTGCTGCAACGGCACATCGACAATGCCGGCCATGCCGTGCTGAAAGTCGCCATCGAGGCGAATACACCTCAGGCGTATGCCGTGAATGGACAACGCATCGCGCTGCTGCCGGTGCACCTGACCGTCGGAGGAGAGGACACCGCGCATCAAGGACCGAGCACGCTCGCGGGTGTCACATTGATTGTCGAGCAAACCAGTGGCCTGACGCTGCTGTACCTGCCCGACAGCCCCGACGCGATCCTCCTGCGTCAATACGAAACGCTGGAACAGGCGCGGGTGGATCTGTTCAGGCGTTGTGTGGACAGCAAAATGGTCAGCTACCTGGCCGGACGCGCCGTGAGCGGCGATTTTGCCAGCCATGTCAGCCGGATCAACCAGGCCCAACTGCGCAATTTCGATGCGCTGATCGGCGTCGGGATGGCCTGGCCGGCGACCACATCGTTGGCCATTCATTTATTGAACGTGCACATGGGCCGGTTGCTGGAGGCCCATCGCAGCAGTTCACGCTCCAACGATGCGTTGTATCTCGAACGCTGTGCACTGAAGTCCGGGGCGTTGTTCAACTATCTGAAAATGGCTATCGGCATGTTGCCGTTCGTGGGCGCGGCCGTGGCCCTGTATGACGCCTGGAACAGTGCCAATCTGGCGGTCGCGGCGTTCTTGCGCGGCGAGCTCGGACATGGTCTGGCGGAGGTGGAAGCGGTGCTGCTGTCGCTGATCGACGCGGCAATGGATGTGCTTCCCGGAACAGTTTCGGCACCCGCAGCCGCACGTCTGGCCAGCCGCCAGCGGCAACGCGCGGCACTGGGCAGATCCGCCGCGATGTCGACGTCCTGGCAATGGACCAGGCAGACGCTCGAGCGTTTCAAGGGTTACGAGTACGAATACGAAATTTCCCTCGCCGGCCTGCACCCGGCCACCCACGGGGTCTATCGCAACGTCTACCGCCACGCCGATGGCGACTTCATTGTTCGTCAGGGCCGCATCTATCAGGTTCAGCTCAGCGATGCGCCGCGTGGCTGGAGGCTTTATGGCTCACGGATGCGCAGCTACAAACAACCGATCGCCCTCGACGAAAATGGCCAGTGGAACACCCATTACGCGGTGTACGGCACCGTTATGGACGGTGGCGGTGCAGGCGGTGGCGCCGTGCTCGGACATCTGGCCGACGGCATAGACCCACTTTGGCCCGCGCCAATTCGCCAGTGGTTGCCGCGCTGGTGGACCGATCGGCAACTGCGCAGGCAATTGACCCTGACCAATACCGTCGAGGCCTATAGAAGACGCCTGAAGGCCCAGATAGATACCTCCAACCAGTTGCTGAAAAAGCATCAGAGTCTTGAGTTCGCCCAGCGCAAGCCGCTGCAGGCGGAGGTCGACACGGCCTGTGTCAACGACATCGACAGGGCCATCCAGCTTTTTCAGAACTCGGACGAACTGCTGCCTCTGAGCCACGGCAACAAACGCCAACAGCTCAAGGAGCTGAAGAGCGGCAGTGCATTACTGGTGGTAGACCGGACGGTAGAACGCGCGACCATCGCCCGCGACCGACTGCTCGAATACCTGAACCAGATCGATGCTCTGGTCGCCGAATCGGACGCCACGCCTTACCACCACACGGCAGCGCATGTGCACCTGATGGGCCGACGCAAGCTGATTCGCAAGGCTTTTCTCAAGGAGTTCGATCACCTGCACGCGACCATTGAACAGGCCAACCTGTGGAAGACTCACATCAACCCCACCCAGAGAGCCAAGATAGAAGCCGACATCACAGCCCTCAACCGCAATTACGGCGAACGCACTCACTATTACCTGAGAACCGCACATCTGTTGGAGACCATTACCCGATACGAAGCGGTCGATGATTTGTACTGGATGTACTTCCACACGCAAATGAAGGAAGCGAGGGGAAAAGTCGGGCGCGCGCTCCTGACCCAGCATCACCTGCCAGAGGTCAGCGCCAGCCTGGTCGAGCGCAAACAAGTGATCGAGGATTGCCTGCAGATCTATGCCGGTTTCCGTCGTCAGCTCAACGCCTGGACACTGGGTTATGCGCAGCACCTGGATCTGGAACAGGTCGGGCCATTCCTCGATGGCCTGAGCAAGGTTGAAGCACACGCGCGGCACTCGATCAAACAGCGCCCGCCGATCAAACCGAAGGAGCCCGGCGGCAGGCAACTGTTCGAAACCGAGGACAACCAGTTGCTGATCGGTACCGAAAGCATTGACCCCGGCACCCGGGAAAAACGCTTCACCGTCGAAGGCATCGACGGTTTCCGCGAAACCTGGCTACAGCGCTCCAGCGGTAAATACCATCTGCCAGCCCAACCCGCGCAAGCCGCTGCACCACTGCCTACCGATGTTCAGCCGTTGCTGGCCGAGGCGCGAAAACGTCTCGCGGCGGTTCCGGCCTACAGCAACCGGGTTCAGGCCTACGCTCCCCAGGACATGCTGCCGGTGGATCTGGAACACATGCTCGTCAGCGAAGCGACCGAGCTGAGCACCCGCGCACAGACCATCGAGCAATTGTCACCGGTTGAACCAGTGGTGCGGCAACTGCGCGACACGGCCGCTGAACTGCGGCGCACCGGCCGCACGCTGCGCATCGATCAATCACTGCGCAGCAAGACGCCTACCGAAGGCTATCTGGATTATTTGCTGCAACAGCAAGTGGTGGAGATTCGCAAGGAAGGATCGCTGCGGGCACTGGGCAAACGCGCTGACGGGCGCAAGGATTTCCTTCAGGAATACCAAGTGCGCGACCTCACCAGCACGCCGCCGCGCACGCTGTGGTATGCGCACTTTCACTACACCTCGGACAAGGTGCCGTTCGCCGACTTCGTCAAAGCCCATCTGAAATTGCCGGAGCAACGCAATCTCGGCCTGCAATGGCAGCAGGCCCAGGCCGCCGGCGGTGCGCAGGTCGAGGCGATCTGGCGTGGCGATATCGGCAAACCGCTGGGAATCCTGCATTTCGCTGATCTCTAAAGCAAAACCAGCGGGGCACTGCCTGTGCCCCGCTGCTGCTTGAGCGGTCGACAGCGCCGTCAACATGAGACAAACTCACCGCTTTCGTCATGATCACAAATTTTCTTCATGGGGCCAGCAGTGCTTGAAATCCGTCATCTGAAAACCCTGCACGCCCTGCGCGAGGCTGACAGCCTGGTCGATGCCGCCGACCGCCTGCACCTGACCCAATCGGCGCTGTCGCACCAGTTCAAGGAACTGGAGGAGCGCCTGGGCATGCCGTTGTTCGTGCGCAAGACCAAACCGGTGCGTTTCACCAGCGCCGGCCTGCGCCTGCTGCAACTGGCTGACGCCACCCTGCCGCTGCTACGCGCCGCCGAACGCGACATCAGTCGTCTGGCCGGGGGTACCGCCGGGCGCCTGCACATGGCGATCGAATGCCACAGCTGTTTCCAGTGGCTGATGCCGACCATCGACCAATTCCGCGACGCCTGGCCGGAGGTCGAACTCGACCTCGCCTCGGGCTTCGCCTTCGCCCCGCTGCCGGCGCTGGCCCGCGGCGATCTGGATCTGGTGGTGACCTCCGATCCGCTGGACATCGCCGGTATCACTTACGTGCCGCTGTTCACTTACGAAGCGATGCTCGCAGTCGCCAACCAGCACCCGCTGGCGAGCAAACCGTACATCGTTCCCGAAGACCTGCTGACTGAAACGCTGATCACCTATCCGGTGGAGCGCGATCGGCTGGACATCTTCACCCGCTTCCTCGAACCGGCCGACATCGAACCGGCGCAAGTGCGCACCTCGGAGCTGTCGGTGATGATGATGCAACTGGTCGCCAGCGGCCGTGGCGTCTGCGGCATGCCGCACTGGGCGCTGCACGAATACAGCTCGCGCGGTTACGTGAAGGCCAAGCGTCTGGGCGAGAAGGGTCTGTTTGCCACGCTGTACGCGGCGATCCGCGCCGACATGCTCGATGCGCCTTACATGCGCGATTTCCTGCTGACCGCCAAGGACACCTCGTTCTCGACGCTGGATGGGGTCAGCGCGGTTCGCTGACACCAAGGTGCCTCATGACTGACGGTAAACCGAGAACATTTGCGAGACAAAAAGATTCATTGTGGTGAGGGGATTTATCCCCGATGGGCTGCGCAGCAGCCCTGAGACCTGTGCACTCGGTGTTTCAGATAGCCCGCGTTTGTAGGATTTGGGGCTGCTTCGCCGCCCATCGGGGATAAATCCCCTCGCCACAAAAACCTCTCACTTAGGGGGACGATCAGAGTTGTCGCCACATGTGAATCTTGTCGAAGTAGTCTTCGCCGACCCGCACCGCCAGCGGCTCAAGGCCGAACTGGATGAAGCCGCAGCGTTGGTACAGGGAGAACGCGGCGTCGTTGCCAGCGGTGACGGTCAGTTGGATCAGTTTCAGTGCCGGATGGGTGTGCGCTTCGGCGATGGCAGCCTGCACCAATTCATGGCCCAGACCGTGCTGGCGAAAATCGGCTGATACGTACATGCCGAACAGGGTCGACTTATGGCGGGCCTTTTCTCGCGGCTCGAATGCCAGGCCGACGATGCCGGCCAGTGTGCCTTCCTCGAACGCACCGAGCACTACGTCGAGCTTGCTGGTCAGCCGCGCTTCCCACCAGCTCAACGGCATCACCGCGCGCTCGCGCACGCTGGAGGTGAAGGCCTGCGGATGGCGGTCGTAGGCTTCGAGCATCATCTCGCGGTAAGCCAGGGCATGACTGGCGTCGAGGCGTTCGATCCACATGTTCAGGCCGTCCTGCGTTGTTCAAGCATCAGACGCACCGCCAGACCGGCGAGTACAAATCCCATGAAGTAACGCTGCAGCGCCAGCCATGTCGGATTGCGCACGAACCACGACGCAATGCCCGCCGCGAACAGCGCGATCAGCAGATTGACGCTGAAACTGACGCTGATCTGGGTCAGGCCAAGAATGATGCTCTGGGTGAACACAGAACCGTGTTCGGGGCTGATGAATTGCGGAAACACCGAGAGGTAAAACACGGCGATTTTCGGGTTCAGGGCGCTGGTAAGAAAGCCCATGGTGATCAGTTTGCGCGACGAATCCGCCGGCAGTTGCTGCGCTTCGAACGGCGAGCGCGCACCGGGTCTGACCGCTTGCCAGGCCAGCCACAGCAGATACAGCGCTCCGGCCCACTTCAGCACTTCATAAGCCAGCGGCACCGCCAGAAACACCGCGGTCAAACCGGCGGCCGCGGCAAACATATGCACGAAAAATCCCGCGACCACACCGAGCAACGAGGTGACTCCGGCCTTGCGTCCCTGACAGATCGAACGCGAGATCAGGTAGATCATGTTCGGCCCCGGCGTCAGTACCATCAACAGCGCGGCGGCGGCGAAGATCAGCAGGTCTTGAAGCGGGATCATGGCAATGTCCTTTGCGTGAATGATCAGGCGAGCGCCGTCAGTGAGCTGCGATAAAACGGCAGGATCAGGTCGCGTGTCAATGGCGCCAGAACCACAGCAGGATCAGTGGCGGGATCAATCCAGATCACTTCCTCGATTTCGGCAGCGGGCGTCACATCGGCGTCGATGGTCAGCTGAAAGATCTCCGCTTGCACGACGAATCCCAGCTCGTTGGCGGCCGGCGCCGAGAACTGGCCAAGGAAGCAGGCCTGCGCCGGCTCGATCTGCAGGCCCAGCTCTTCTTCCAGCTCGCGGGCCAGTGCGTGCACCGGCAACTCATGCGCTTCGATCTTGCCGCCCGGCTGCATGAACGCCGTGGTGCCGCGCTTGCGCACCAGCAGAGTCTGGCCTTCGGCGTTGAGCAACAGCGCCGCGGCGATACGGATGAGGTTTGGAGCGACAACGGATGCAGAGGTCATGGGTCAGCCACCGGCCTGGAAAAACCGCAAGGATCCCATGCCCGGCCTGATTCAGTCACCTCACAGGTCACTCCCCCTGAGCCTTGAGCGCGGTTTCATCCTCCTCGGGCAGCTTGACGAATATCTTGTATTTGCCACCCTCCATGGCTTCGAAGGCAATCAGCTTTTCCACCAACAGCGCGCTGAGCACCTTGCCGGCGTTGAGCAGCAGCATGCCGTTATCGGCATTGAGATTACGCGCCAGAATCATCCCTGCCGCCAGGTCCCGGGTGGTCAGCACCTTGACCGACGGGTCGGCCAGGGTGACGTCGCCCAGAAATGCCGCGCACACCTGAATGAAATCTTCGACCAGCTCGGGATCATACAAACGCCCGGCGTACTGCCGCAGATAGAGCAGCGCTTCGTCGCTGTTCAAATGCCGTTCGAGGATCAGGCCGCGTTGCAACTCGACGAAATCCACCGCCAGTTTCAGCAACCGCGACCCCAACGGAATCGCCTCGCCCTTGAGCCGGTCAGGAAAACCGCTGCCGTCCCAGCGCTCCTGGTGATGCAGGATCAGACGGGCCGCGTCCTTCATCGGGTCAAGCGTCATCAACAGCGATTCGCTCTGCTTCGGATAGCTGCGATAACGCTCGCGATCGGTATGGCGCAGCAAGTCCGAAGGCGTGGTCATCATGCCGTCGGTCCAGCTCAGTTTGCCAATGTTGTACAGCGCGGCGGCCATGGTCAGATCACGGCTGGTGGCCTCGTCCAGACCGTGCTGTTTGCAGTAGCTGCGCACCAGTTCGATGATCTGCCGATTGGTCTGCTTGGCAGGCGGCAGACGCAAATTGGCCAGCAGCGAGAACACTTCGGTGCCGGTGACATAGCTGTGTTTGAGTTCTTCGTAGGCCAGGTCAAGCATGTCGGCGGTCTGCTGCAGTTCGGCAGTGCGCGCCGCGACGTGCTTTTCCAGGGTGCTGTTGAGCAGCTTGAGCTGGTCGTTCTGCACCTGGGTCAAGCGCTCCAGACGTAGGCGCTCCTGCTCGGAATGCTGATGTTCGAGGGCTTGGCGCAGGATCAGCAGCAACTCCTCGTCATTCCACGGTTTGCTGATGTAGCGGTGAATCTGCCCGTCGTTGATCGCCTTGATGATTGCCGACGGGTCGGCATAACCGGTGAGCATGATGCGCACGGTCGCCGGATAGCGTTGACGGACATGCGCCAGTAACGAGGCGCCATCCATGTTCGGCATGCGCGCATCGCTCATCACCAGGTCCACTGGCTGTTGCTCCAGCATCTCCAGCGCCTGGGCACCGCTGGTCGCCAACAGGACGTCATAGGGTTGTCCCCGCAGCAGACGACGCAGGCTGTTGAGGATCGATTCCTCGTCATCGACCAGCAACACCTTGGGTCGATGTACCGGCAACGGGGCGGATTGCTCTTCCATGGCTTGGCCTCAAGAAACAGGGTTAACGACACATCGACCGACCGCCTCACTGGCCCGCGCCTGAGTCCAAGGCTAGATGATTTTTGACTGCATTCACGCAAATCTTCGCTCACAGGCCACGGCGTCGCGCCGGGACGACTATGCTGAACACGGCGCAATACTCCATCGGTTGAACCGACAAGTTGCGAGGGAAAAGGATGCCCCGGATGACACCCGCCAGCGGCCTCATGGGCGGCGCGGCATGAACCAGCCAGCAGCGCATATCAATCGTCGGGTGCTTATCGTCGACGACAGCCCGTCGATTCATGGCGATTTCGCCAAGATTCTCTACCCGCTCGTCCCCGCTGACGACGGCCTGGGCGAAACCGAGAATCTGTTGTTTGGCACCCCGTCCGCGACACCGTCCCAGCATTTCGAGCTGGACTCGGCCTTTCAGGGCCGCGAAGCGCTGGAAAAACTCGAAGCCGCGCTGGCTGAAAACCGCCCCTACGCCATGGCGTTCATCGACATGCGCATGCCCCCAGGCTGGGATGGCCTGGAGACCATCGAACGGCTGTGGCAAGTCGACCCCAAGCTGCAAGTCGCGCTGTGCACGGCGTATTCCGACTATTCCTGGGAAGACATCGACCAGCGTCTGGCACTGAATGACCGCTTGCTGATTCTGAAAAAGCCGTTCGACGCGATCGAGATCCGGCAGATGGCCAGCGCGCTCACGGTCAAATGGCAGATGACCGAAGACGCCGAGCTGAAAATGAACCAGCTGGAACAGGCGGTTCAGGAGCGCACCCGCGAGCTGTCCGACGCCAACATGATTGTGCAGAACAGCCCGACCATCCTGTACCGGCTGCGCGGCGATCCGTCGTTTGCCCTGATGTACATCTCCCACAACATCACCCGCTACGGCCATGTCGCCGCCGACCTGCTGCGCTCGCCCAACTGGGCGCAGGAACTGATTCATCCGGACGATCAGGCCAGCGTCGATGCCGCCATGGCCCGGGTGCTGGACCGGCATGCGTCAGGCGCTTCGATCGAGTTCCGGATGCGCACCGGCCAGGGCACCTGGCGCTGGGTGGAAAACCGCTATATCCCGGTGCGCGATGATGACGGCCGTCTGCTGGAAGTCGAAGGCATCATCCTCGACATCACCGAGCGCCGCGTGGCCGAGGAAAAACTGGCGTTGCTGGCGCGCTCCGACGGCCTGACAGGCCTGGCCAATCGCGCCACGCTGATCGAACGCCTGCATCAGGCCTTCGCCGCCGCGCGTCGGGGGGCCGCGCCGTTTGCGGTGTTTTATCTGGATCTTGACCACTTCAAGCGGATCAACGACACCTTGGGCCACCCGGTGGGCGATCTGCTGCTGCAGGAAGTCGCCCGCCGCATCAAATCAGGCGTGCGCGAAAGCGACGTGGTGGCGCGCCTGGGCGGCGATGAATTCGCGATCCTGCAACTGGACGTCAGCGATCCGACCCAATCAGCCGCCATGGCGGCCAATATCCGCGACACGCTGCTGGCGCCCTACAACCTGGCCGGCAATGCGCTGCACATTTCGGTGAGCATCGGCATCAGCAGTTACAGCGGGCTCAGCCTCGACGCCGACAGCCTGCTCGGGCAGGCCGACATGGCGCTGTACCGCGCCAAGGAAATGGGGCGCAACCAGTATCACTTCCACTCCGAGGACATCTCGCGGGAAGTGGCCGAACGCATGACCCTGGTCGACGAATTGACCAGCGCCCTTCAGGGCAATCAACTGTTGCTGCATTACGCACCGGAGATTGACCTGCACAGCGGCAGGATTCTGGGCATGGAGGCACAAATCCTCTGGCAACATCCGCGCCTCGGCCTGTTACCCGCCTCCGCCTTCGTACCGATTGCGGAGAAAACCGGCGCGATCATTCCGCTCGGGCGCTGGGTACTGAATCACGCCTGCCACCAGATGCACCTGTGGCGAAATGACGGGGTCGCCCCGCCAGTGATGGCGATCAAGATTTCCCTGGCACAGCTCAAAAGTGGCCCCGAACTGATCTACGACGTTCTGCGCACCACCGCACGCTGGGAACTCGCCCCCTGGGACCTGCGATTCGATGTCACCGAAGCCACGCTGGCCCAGACCAAGTGGACCCACAACGATGCATTGCCGCGCCTGCGTGAGCTGGGCGTGGCGATTGCCATCGATGATTTCGGCACCGAATATTCCTCGTTCGATTACCTGAAAACCTACCGGGTCAATCACCTCAAACTGGCCCAGGGCTTTATCGCCAGCGCGTCCCAGGATGTGGCCGGAGCCAACGCCCTGCGAGCGATCGTCAATTTCGCCCGGGACCTGGACATCGGCATCATCGCCGAAGGCCAGACACCCCTGAATCGACCTGATGTTCCCCGTGCCGAAGCACCGCTGCCCAGCGCACAGGGGTTGTATTTCAGCGAAGCGGTCAGCGCCGAACAGGCGGGCCGGTTGCTCCGGGACGTGCCCCGCGCGGCGCCCTCCCCCAAGGAGGATGAGGCATGAAAACGGCCTTCCCCCAGACCAACCGGCGCATCCTGATCATCGATGACACGCCAGCGATTCATGAGGACTTTCGCAAGATTCTGGCCCCGCAGGCGCAGGACGACGTCGACTTGCATCAGTTGGAACAGACACTGTTCGGCACCCGTCAATCGCCGCACCTGACCTTCCAGCTCGATTCCGCCTATCAGGGCCAGGAAGCCCTGGCCCTGGTCAAACAGGCGCTGAGCCATGGCAGTCCGTATGCTCTGGCGTTCATCGACATGCGCATGCCACCGGGCTGGGATGGCCTGGAAACCATCGAGCAATTATGGCAAGTCGACCCCAACCTGCAGATAGCCTTGTGCACGGCGTACAGCGATTACAGCTGGGAGGCGATGGCCGAACGGCTGGAATTCGGCGACCAGTTGCTGATCCTGAAAAAGCCGTTCGACAGTCTGGAAATCCGCCAGATGGCCAACGCCCTGACCTGGAAATGGCAACTGGCGCAGGACGCAGCGCTGAAGATGCTCAGCCTTGAGCGGACCATCGAAGCGCGGGTTCACGAATTGCTCAAGGTCTCGCATCTGTTGCAATACGACAGCCTCACGGAGCTGCCCAACAGCACCTTGCTGGGTGATCGCCTGAGCCAGGCCATGGCTGTCTGCCGGCGCCATGACAAGCAACTGGTGGTGATGTTCCTCGGTCTGGATCGCTTCAAGCGCATCAACAATGCGCTGGGCCATCCGGCGGGCGACGAAATGCTCAAACGCACCGCCCGCCAACTGCTGTCATGCGTGCGTGATTCCGACTCGGTGTTTCGCTATGGCTCGGACGAGTTCGTGGTGATCCTCGGCGACATCAACCATCCTCAGCAAACCCACGGCGTCGCGGAAAAACTGCTGGCCGCCATTCGTCTGCCGCAGACGATAACCGGGCATGACGTCAGCGTCACCGCCAGCGTCGGCATCAGCGTGTACCCCGATGACGGCCTCGAAGCCATCGAGCTGATCAAAAAAGCCGAGACGGCGATGCGCAACGTCAAGGAGCACGGCCCTGACAGCGTTGGCTTCTTCATCGAAGCCATGAACCAGCACGCCCGCGAGCAGCACAGCATCGAGTCGGGCATTCGCCGCGCTCTGCACGAACACGAGTTTGTCCTGCACTATCAGCCGAAAATCGACCTGCGCAGCGGCACCGTGGTCGGCGCCGAAGCGCTGATACGCTGGCAGAAACCGGGACACGGCTGGATCTACCCGGCGGAGTTCATTCCGGTGGCCGAGGACAGTGGACTGATCGTGCCCTTGAGCAAATGGGTACTGGGCGAAGCCTGTCGCCAGACCCGCGCCTGGCAAACAGCCGGTCTGCCGCCGATCCGCATGTCGGTGAACATGTCACCCATCGATTTTCGCCAGCGTGACTTCGTTGCGGGCGTCGAACGCGTGCTTGAGCAGACAGGCCTGGCCCCTGACTGGCTGGAGATCGAGATCACCGAAGGTGTGCTGATGCAGAACGTCGAAACAACGATGGTAGCGCTCAATCGTTTGAAGGCGCTGGGCACCCGCCTGGCCATCGATGACTTCGGCACCGGCTATTCCAGCCTGAGTTACCTGCGCCGGTTTCCGATTGATGTGCTGAAGATCGACCAGTCGTTCATTCGCGGCCTGTGCAACGACAGCAATGATGCGGCACTGGTCAGCGCCATTATCAGCCTGAGCAAGAGTCTGGGGCTCAACGTTATCGCCGAAGGCATCGAAACCGCCGAGCAACTGGCGTTCCTCAAGGCCCACGACTGCGAAGAAGGTCAGGGCTACTTTTTCAGCAAGGCATTACCGGCTGACGACTTTGCGCACTGGCTGGCCAACGCAGCCCCGCCACCGTGGACGGCGCGATGAACGCCTCGATACCGGCCTTGAGTCAAGGAGACGATTGCCGATGAACCTGTTCCGTCCCGCCATGACGCTGCTGCTGTGCGGACTCTGCGCCGGGGCCAGTGCCGACCCGCTGGACGAGCCGCTCAAACCGTTGCCCGCCGTGCCACAGCAGGACGCCCGACGCGTGGAACTGGGTCGTCGGTTATTCCACGAGCCACGCTTGTCGATCAACAACACACTGTCCTGTGCCAGTTGCCACCAACTGGACAAGAACGGTGCCGACAGCCGGGCGCTCTCGCTGGGATTCGACGGCAAACCGGTGGCGGTCAACACGCCGACCGTGTTCAACGCCAGCCTCAACTTCCGCCAGTTCTGGGATGGCCGCGTCGAGACGCTGGAAGAACAGAGCAATGTCGTCATCACCAGCCCCCATGAAATGGGCAGCGACTGGAGCACGGTCGTCGAGCGGATCGCCAACGACGCCGATTACCGCCGCGATTTCGCCGCCACCTACCCGGACGGCGTGACCAAGACCAACATCCAGCAGGCGCTGGCCAGTTTCGAACGTACCTTGCTGACCCCCAACTCACGCTTCGATCAGTACCTGCTGGGCAATACCGACATCCTCACGCTGGACGAAAAATACGGTTATCAGCGCTTCAAGGAGTACGGCTGTATCGCCTGCCATCAGGGGGTGAACATCGGCGGCAACATGTTCCAGAAATTCGGCGTGTTCGGTGATTACATTGCCGATCGCGGCAACCCGACCGTGGCCGATCAGGGTCGTTTCAACGTGACCGGCGACGAAGTCGACCGGGCGGTGTTCAAGGTGCCGAGCCTGCGCAATGTCGCGATCACCGCACCGTATTTCCACGACGGCTCGGCGCCCACCCTCGAACGGGCCGTGGATGTGATGTTCCAGTATCAGCTGGGGCGCATGCCCAGCGAAGAGGACAAACGGCTGATCATGCTGTTTCTCACAACCCTGACCGGCCAACGGGAAGACAAACCATGATCAACATCTCGCGGCGACGCAGCCTGCTGTTGCTGACCCTGGTCGCCCTGGCACTGGCCTCGATCCTGCTGTTTCTGTACTTCAAGTCCAGCTCCGACCAGACCATGACGTACACCGAGTCGCGGGATCTGATCCGGCAGATCAAACAGCAGAACTCACTGTGGGAAAACGAGATCCTCAAGGCCAGGGTGGCACTGACCCACAACTACGATCCGTTGGTGTCACCGATGAACGAGATGAACCGGCTGTGGGCGCGCTTCGACGCAATCGAATCCGGGCATGGTCGCAGCGACTCGGCGCAATGGAACGAAGCTCACGAGGGTTTTCTGCAGGCGATGCAGGAGAAAACCCGTCTGGTCGAACAGTTCAAATCGCACAACGCGCTGCTGCGCAATTCCCTGGCGTTTTTGCCCACCGCCGAAGACGACATCCAAGAGCAGCTCGCCAACCTGGCGGACCTGGATAAATTACAGCTGCAGAACATCACCACCGACACCTATGACCTGCTGCTCAGCGCCTTGGAATTCGCCCAGGTCACCTCCGACGACAGGGCCGCCGACATCGAGGTCGGCCTGAACAAACTGAAGGTCAACGCCCAACGCCTTCCGCCGGCGTTTGAAGCCCCGATCAAGATCATGAGCAATCACATCAGCCTGATCGCTCGCGAGCAGCCACTGGTCAATCAGTTGCTCGAAAGCATCGAAAACATTCCCGTGGCCGAGCGCCTGGATACCCTCACCACCATGCTCGATCGCGATCAACAGCGCGTCGATCAGGTCGACCGCCAATACCACTTCTATCTGCTGCTGTTCTCGGTGCTGCTGATGTTGTCGCTGGTGTGGCTGGCCATCCGCCTGATCGGCAGTTTCGCCGAGATCAATCGGGTCAATACGGCCCTGCAAACCGCCAACGATGCGCTGGAGCAACGCGTCGAGGAGCGCACCCGGGAACTCAAGAACGCCCAGAGCGAGCTGCTCGACGCTGCACGTCAGGCCGGCATGGCGGAAATCGCCACCAACGTGCTGCACAACGTCGGCAACGTGCTCAACAGCGTGAACATTTCCAGCGATCTGATCGCGCGCAAGCTGCGCAGCAGCAAGACCCAGGGCCTGGGCAAGGCGATGCAGCTGATCAACGAGCACCCGCACGACCTCGGCGCCTTTCTCAGCGAAGACGCCAAGGGCAAATTGCTCCCCGGTTATCTCAACCAGTTGGTCGGAGCCATCGCCCAGGAACAGCAGGAAATGATCGACGAATTGAACCAGATGAACAAAAGCGTCGATCACATCAAGGACATCGTCGCCACCCAGCAATCCTACGCCGGCGCCAACAGCATGACCGAGCCGCTGTTTATCAACGAGCTGCTCGAAGATGCGTTGCGCATGAACGCCGGGGCCCTGACCCGGCATCACGTCACGGTGGTCAAGGAGTACGCCGAGGTGCCGCAGGTGATGGGCGACAAACACCGTTTGCTGCTGATCCTGATCAACCTCATCAGCAATGCCAAATACGCCATGTCTGACCTCAGCAACCGCCCCCGCACCATGACCCTGGCGGTAAGAATCGTCGATGACAACTTCCTCGAAATCAGCGTCAGGGACGACGGCGAAGGCATCGCGCCGGAAAACATGACGCGGATCTTTGCCCACGGTTTCACCACCCGCAAGGAAGGTCACGGCTTCGGTCTGCACAGCTGCGCGCTGGCGGCCATCGAGATGAACGGGCACCTCACCGCGCACAGCGACGGACCGGGCAAAGGCGCGCTGTTCACCTTGCAGATCCCCCTGATCAGCGTCACGGAGAACGCATGAGCGAGCTGTCGAACCGCCGCATTCTGCTGATCGACGACATGCCGTCGATTCATGAAGACTTCCGCAAGATCCTCGCGCCACCGGCAGCACAGTCAGTGGAACTGGACGAGATGGAAGCAGCACTGTTTGGCGCTCAGATTCGCGCCGAACGTCCGCCGTTCGAGCTGGACTCGGCCTACGGCGGCGAGGAAGGTCTGGGCAAACTGATGCAGGCCTTGCAGGAACAACGCCCTTACGCGCTGGCCTTCGTCGACATGCGCATGCCCGACGGCTGGGACGGCGCGAAAACCATCGAGCATCTATGGCAGCAGGATCCGCTGTTGCAGGTGGTGGTGTGTACCGCCTACTCGGATTATTCCTGGGATGAACTGCTCGAACGTCTGCAGGCGCATGACCGGTTACTGATCCTGAAAAAGCCGTTCGACAACATCGAAGTGCAGCAGATGGCCAACACCCTGCTGACCAAATGGCAGATGACCGAACGCGCCTCGTTGCAGATGCATCATCTAGAACATCTGGTCGATCAGCGTACCGCGCAGTTCAAGCAGGCCAGCGAAGAACTGCAGCGCGAAATAGATGAACGCAAGCAACTGGAAAGTCAGTTGGTGCAGTCGGAAAAGCTTGCTTCACTGGGGCAAATGGCGGCCGGCGTGGCCCATGAAATCAATAACCCGATCGGCTTCATCTCCTCCAACCTCGGCACCCTCGACGGCTACTTCAACCAATTGTTGAGCGTACTCGATGCCTGGCAGACGCTGGGCCCCACGCCGGACAGCGAATCCGTAGCCCGGCTTGAGCAACTGCGCAAAGACGCCGATCTGGATTTTCTGCTCGAAGACATCCCGGTGTTGATCCGCGAATCCAAGGAAGGCATTGGCCGGGTCGGACAGATCGTCAAGGATCTGAAGGATTTCTCCCGGGTCGATACCCATCAGCAATGGCAGTGGGCCAATCTGCAACAAGGCATCGACTCGACGCTGAACATCGTCGCCAGCGAACTCAAGTACAAGGCCGATGTGATCAAGGAATATCAACCGTTGCCGGACATCGAGTGCCTGCCCTCGCAAATCAATCAGGTGATCATGAACCTGGTGGTCAACGCGGCGCAGGCCATGGGGCCCGAGCGCGGCACCATTACTTTGCGTACCGGGCAGCAGCAGGACACGGCCTGGGTGGAAGTCGCGGATACCGGCGCGGGAATCGCGCCGGACATCCTGCAGAAAATCTTCGATCCGTTTTTCACCACCAAACCGGTCGGTCAGGGCACCGGGCTTGGCCTGTCCCTGTCCTACGGCATCGTGAAAAAACACGGTGGCGACATTTCAGTCCGCAGCGAACCGGGCGTGGGCACAACCTTTCGCGTCGAGTTACCGATGCGCCAAAGCCGACCCGCAGCCTGAGGTGTCTCAGGTCGCTTCCTGAAAATCCATCTCCGGCGGCTGACGACGAAAGCCGCCGGTGAGCACCGCCAGATACACCACGCCAATCGCCAGCCAGCTCAGGCCCAGATACACCGCCAGGTGATCCAGGCTGACCATTAGCCACAAGTCCGCCACCAGACCGATGAACGGGAAGACCAGAAACAGCACCAGCTCACGCGGGCCCTTTTTCTCGCCGCCGATCCAGTAATGAAAGATCACCGACAGGTTGACCAGACTGAACGCCAGGAACGCGCCGAAGTTGATGAACGAAGTGGACGTGGTCACGTCGAGTTTCAGCGCCAGCAACGCCACCACTGCACACAGCAGGATGCTGTTGACCGGTGTGCCGAAGCGCGCATGCAAGGTGCCGAAAAATGACTTGGGCAACACGCCGTCGCGGCCCATGGCAAACAGCAGACGCGAACCGCTGGCCTGGGCCGACAACCCCGAGGCGAACTGGCCGACGACCAAGCCAATGAGGAAGATCGAGACGAACAGATCGCCGCCGATGTTGCGCGCAATTTCATAGGCCGCCGAGTCGACGCTGTCGAACTGGAATGACGGGTGGGCGATCTGCACAAAGTACGACACCCCGACGAAGATCAGCCCGCCAATCAGCGTGATCAACATGATCGCCCGTGGAATGGTGCGGCGTGGGTCGCGGGTCTCTTCGGTCAGCGTGCTGACCGCGTCGAAACCGAGGAACGAATAACAGGCGATGGCCGCGCCACTCATGATCAGCGGCATCTGCATGTCGCCATTGAAGAACGGTTTGATCGACCACAACGGCGTGCGCACATCGCCGCCGACGTAGTGCACGCACAGCGCGACGAAAGCGATCAGCACCAGAAATTGCACCAGCATCAGCAAGGCGTTGATGCCGTTGGCCAGTTTCAGGCCGATGATGTTGATCGCGCTGGTGATGCCGATGAACGCCAGCACCCAGATCCACTGTGGGATCGACGGGAAGGCCGAAGCGAGGTACGCCGCGCCGATCAGCCAGATCGCCATCGGCAAAAACAGGTAATCGAGCAATACCGCCCAACCGGCGATGAAGCCGAGCTTGGGGCTGATCGCCTTGCGCACGTAGCTGTAGGCGGAACCGGCGACCGGGAACGCGGCGGCCATGTGCCCGTAGCTCATGGCGGTGAAGAACATCGCCACCAGTGCCGCCAGATACGCGGCCGGGACCATGCCGGCGGTGGATTGCGCGAGGATGCCGAAAGTGCCGAGGACAATGATCGGCGTCATGTAGGCGATGCCGAACAGCACCACCGACCCTAATGACAGGGTGCGTTGCAAACGAGCCATGGGCGACTTACTCCGAATGTTATTGGATTTATGGCAGAGCCGAGTTCGGCGAATGTTTCGGGTGTGGCTTTGTTGTTTTTTGGATCAAGCAGGTGTGTTGTCTGGACTGGCCTCTTCGCGAGCAAGCCCGCTCCCACAGTGACCGCGTTCCCCTGTGAGAGCGGGCTTGCTCGCGAAGGCGTCAGCCCGACCGACACAGAACCCGGATCAGCGCGCAGGAATCAGCAACTCACGCAATCCAGAAGCGTGCTCCACCACCTCCCCCGGCAGTTTCAAACGCTGATCATCCAGGTAGCGGTAATCCTTGCGCGCAACCTCCAACCGGTCGAAATCCAGCTCGACGCTGAACTGCCCCTCTTCCCGCCCCGCTTCGAACAGCAATTCCCCCAACGGATCCACCAGCGCACTGCCGCCGGCAAACATCAAACCGTCATCCCCGGCCTCGACGCGGTTGACCATCAGCGCAAACGCCTGGTTTTCCTGGGCGCGGGCCATGATCGCGGTACGGTGAGTCGGGGCGTACGGGTCCATGTTGCCGTTGGTCACGATCAGGAATTCGGCACCCAGTTGCGCCAGTGCGCGGGCGGATTCGGGAAACTCGATGTCGTAGCAGATCAGCAGGCCGGCGCGCACGCCGTTCCACTCGCAAGTGGCATAGCGGTCGCCCGCCTCGAACACGCCGCGATCCGACGCCCAGAGGTGGGTTTTGCGATATTTCAGCGCGATGCCTTCCGGGGTGATCAGCAGCGTGGTGTTGTAGAAGCGCCCGTTGTCGCTTTCGGCCATGCCGATCACCACGGCGATATTGCGCTCGCGGGCGGCGGCCAGCACGGCGCGGACGGTCGGGCCATCCAGCGGCTCGGCGATCTGCGCCACGGTGTCGGCGCTCGGGAAGCCCATCAGGTGGGTTTCCGGGAACACGATCAATTGCGTGTCGGCGGCGCATGCGGCAATCGCCGCGAGGACACGTTCGAGGTTGTATGCGGTGCCATTGTCACGGCCCGCCAGTTGGGCGAGTTCGACTTTCATGAGAATTCCTTGTGATGGGCAGCGGGCGCTGAAAGATTGCCCGGTGGCTGTCTGTGGGCCAGTATGCGCAGCAAGCAACCGGCCAGGGAATCACGCGGCCGGGGTAACCCGATAGGGGTAGATCCATGACCGTTTCGTTTGATGACATCACCTGGCACCGCGCCGTCGGGCAACTGATCGACGCGCTCGACAAGCCGAATTTCTGGGCGCAACTGGTGCGCCTGCTCGACCAGTACGTGGCGTTCGATAGTTGGGTGGTGCTGCTGTTCAGTGCCGATCAGCACCCGCAGGTGTTCGCCGAATGCCCCGGCGAGGACGGCAGTCCCGACCCGCTGTTTCAGGATTATCTGCGCGGGTTGTACCTGCTCGACCCGTTCTACATCGCCTGCCGCGAGCAGTCGCGCACCGGGCTGTACCGCCTGTCCGAGGTGGCACCGGAGCATTTCGAGCTGACCGAGTATTACCAGCGATACTTTCGTCTGAATGTGGTCGCCGACGAAATCCAGTTCAATTGCCAACTCGAAGGCGAGCGCACGCTGTGTCTGTCGCTGGGCAGTGAAAAACGTTTCACTGGCGAACAGATTGCCTTGCTGTCATTGATCCAGCCGTGGGTGCTGGGCCTGTTGCGTCAGCGTCTGCCGTACGAGATCAACCAGACCGTGGCCCTCGCTGCCGCACCTGCACCCGCTGACTGGCGGGTGCAACTGGAAGCGTCGGTGCAACAACTCAAGGGCGCGCAACTGACCGCCCGGGAGCTGGATGTCGGGCGTTTGATGCTCAGCGGTTGCTCCAGTAAAGAAATCGCCCGTAAGCTGGAAATCTCCGTAGAAACCGTGAAAGTCCATAAGAAACATATGTACAGCAAGCTGGGGATCAAATCCCAGTCGGAGCTGTTTTCGATTTTTCTCCAGGCGCAGAACGCCTGATAACGCGTGGAAATGCTTTCCTGTGTCGACAGATTCTCTGTGGTGAGGGGATTCATCCCCGATGGGCTGCGCAGCAGCCCCAAGTCTATGCATGCGGTCTTTCAGTTAAACCGCAGTGAATGGTTTTGGGGCGGCTTCGCCACCCATCGGGGATAAATCCCCTCACCACAATAAATCTCATCAACAGGCCCGCCTGCTGCCACAGGTTTGCAAACCATTGAGTCCGAACCAAGGAAACCGTATGAGCCTGTCACTCCTGAGCCGCTACGCCTTCTTTGCCGTCTGCGTGATTTTCACCCTCGCCAGCCTGCCCTTTCTCGAACACGACTGGCTGTGGCCGATCACCGCCGTCACCGGCGTACTGAGCCTGCTTGGTCTGTTCGACCTGCTGCAGAGCCCGCACGCGGTGCGCCGCAACTACCCGATCCTGGGCAACATCCGCTATCTGGTCGAAGGCATCCGCCCGGAGATCCGCCAGTACCTGCTGGAATCCGACAGCGACGCCCTGCCCTTCTCCCGCGCCCAGCGTTCGCTGGTGTACTCGCGGGCGAAAAATGAAAGCGCCGACAAACCCTTCGGCACGCTGATCGACGTGTATCAATCGGGCTTCGAATTCATCGGCCACTCGATGCGCCCGGCGCCGTTGAGCGACCCGAGCGGTTTCCGCGTCACCGTCGGCGGCCCGCAGTGCACCCAGCCGTATTCGGCCTCGGTGTTCAACATCTCGGCGATGAGCTTCGGCTCGCTCAGCGCCAACGCCATCCGCGCGCTGAATCAGGGCGCCAAGCTCGGCAACTTCGCCCACGATACCGGCGAAGGCAGCATCAGCCCGTATCACCGCGAACACGGCGGCGACCTGACGTGGGAACTGGGCAGCGGCTACTTCGGCTGCCGCACCAGCGATGGCCGCTTCGACCCGGAACGCTTCGCCATTCAGGCGCAGAATCCGCAGGTGCGGATGATCGAAATCAAGATGAGTCAGGGCGCCAAACCCGGCCACGGCGGGATTCTGCCCAAGCACAAGGTGACCCAGGAAATCGCCGACACCCGTGGTATCCAGATGGGCGAAGACTGCATCTCGCCGTCACGCCACAGCGCGTTTTCCACGCCGATCGAAATGATGCATTTCATCCAGCAGCTGCGTGAACTGTCCGGCGGCAAACCGGTGGGCTTCAAGTTCTGCCTCGGGCATCCGTGGGAATTCATGGGCATCGCCAAGGCCATGCTGGAAACCGGCATCCTGCCGGACTTCATCGTGGTCGACGGCAAGGAAGGCGGCACCGGTGCCGCACCGGTCGAATTCACCGACCACATCGGCGTGCCGATGCGCGAAGGCCTGCTGTTCGTGCACAACACCCTGGTCGGCCTGAATCTGCGCGACAAGATCAAACTCGGCGCCAGCGGCAAGATCGTCAGCGCCTTCGACATCGCCAGCGTGCTGGCCATCGGCGCCGACTGGGCCAACTCCGCGCGCGGCTTCATGTTCGCCATCGGCTGCATCCAGTCGCAAAGCTGCCACACCAACAAATGCCCGACCGGCGTCGCCACCCAGGACGCTCTGCGCCAACGCGCCCTCGTCGTCCCGGACAAGGCCCAGCGCGTCTACAACTTCCACCGCAACACGCTCAAGGCGCTGGCAGAAATGCTCGCCGCCGCAGGCCTTGAGCATCCGTCGCAACTGTCGGCCAAGCACCTGGTGCGCCGCATGTCGGCGACCGAGATCAAACTGTTTTCGCAGTTGCATGTGTTTCTGAAACCGGGGGAATTGCTCACGGGTGAGGTGAATGGCGAGTTCTATTCGCGGATGTGGCAGATGGCGCGAGCAGACAGCTTTGAGCCGCAGGAAGTGGCGGCAGCCTGAGCATCGTCACCAACTGAGCAGGCGGTGGGGCGGCGGCTCTTTCATGACGATGAAACCGTAATCGCCAATCAGGTAAATCCGGTAATACAGGCTGTCCACCAGCGCTGGAAACCCCTGATAGCCGACGCGGGTGGCGTTGCGCCGCTCGCGTTCGGTGACCACGTTGGTAATGCCTGCTGACGGCAGATTTTCCGCGAGCATGAAGTAGTCGACGTTGAGCAAATACTTCAGAACCGGTAGCCGTTTGAATGAACCGGTCGCACTGACCAGCCAGCGATCGGAGTAGCTCACCGAGAGATAGATCCGCTTGGCTTCACGCAACTCGCGATGGGCGGCGATGTCGTGGCTCAGGCTGTACAGCGCGCTGTTGGCGAAGGTTTTCTGCAGATTCAGTACCCGGCCGTAGGCGAAGGACAGCGAGAGTGTCGCCAGCAGCGGAATAATCAGCAGCAAGGGCAAGCGACGGTGCGCGGATGCCAACGCAACGTGAGACAGATAGAACAACCCCAGCAACAACACGCCGAAGCCCATCAGGGTGCGCGCGCCCTCATTGAAGTCACGGAACAGCAGCGTGATCCCCGGCACCAGCAAAGCCAGGACAGGCAGCGTGAGCAAGCACAGCAGCAAGTCTGGCCAACGGTGCGGGCGGCACTGAACCAGTCGCACACTGCCAGCGATCGCACACAACACCAGCGCAGCGAAAACCCACGGGTAGCCACCGTGAAACAGCAGCGCGACTTTCTCCAGGACCCGAGCGAAATTGATGCCGATCTGCAACAGCGGATCGGCGTCCAGGTTCAACAGATCCGTTTTTCGCAACGTTTCCATGAAAGGGTACGCCGTGGCGCTGTAGATCAGGATGCCCAGGCCCGCTTGTGCGAGTTTCCAGCCCAGCATCCGCAGAATCTCCGGCCACTGCGTTCGCCGCTGAACAGCCCTGATCAACTCGACACAACACAGCCCGAGAAACACATTGAAGCTGATCTGATAAAGACCGATTGCCAGCGCCAGCAACGCCGCAGGCACCAGCCAGCGCTGCACCCGCGATGAACCTTCGAATGTGATGGCGTAGATCGCCGCGACCATGCTCAGGGCCATGATCGGGCCGTCGTATTGATAGGACAAGTTCTGCAGCAGGAACGGGTTATACCAGAGCGGCAACGGCACCAGACAGCAGGCCAGCGTCGGTTCTGCAAAGTAGTGAAAGGTCAGGCGCGTCAGGGCCAGACTCATCGCTACGACGGCGAGCAACAGCAGCAACGGAAAGATGTTCGGCGCGGCGCCGGTGAACGTCAGCGCTTGATAAAACCAGTCGGCAAACAATCGCCCCTGCCCGGCCCAGGCATTGCCGGCGGCCAGCGTGCGCCAGTTATCGTCGATGTAGGGAAAGTCGGCGAGGATCAGGGGCAGGACGTACAACGCGGTAGCCAGCAGGAAGAACAGCACGACCTGACGCTGACTGAGTTCTCGTTGGAGAAATGCGCTCGTTCTCATGTGCGCGCCCCGTTTCAATGCCGCGCGAAATTTGCGAAGTGATACAGGTTTGAGCCTTGCTTCGAGGTTTTTATCGCGCTTTCAGACCGGCGGTTACAGCTTCTGAAACGCCCATAAAAAACCCCGACCAATAGGCCGGGGCTTGTTTGTTACCTTACCGTTGACTTACGAGACCGAACGCACCGCACCCTGCGTTTCACCGGTCGGTTGCAGCTTGAACACGTAGAACAACACGGTCAGCAGCACCAGGAACACCGGCCCCACATATAGCGCCACGCGGGTGTCCGGGAAGTACGCCATCAGGCCGACCACCAGCACCAGAAACGCCAGCGCGAAGTACGAACTGACCGGATACAACCACATCTTGTATTTCAGGCCGGCACGTTCGCTGGCGCTCAGGCCTTTGCGGAATTTCAGTTGCGCCAGCAGGATCATCACCCAGGTCCAGATCGCGCCGAAGGTCGCAATCGACGTCACCCAGACGAAGACTTTCTCCGGCACCAGGTAGTTGAGCAGCACGCCGATCAGCAGCGCGAAAATCGACAGCAGCAGCGCGCGGCGTGGCACGCCATTGGAGGTCTTGGCGAACCCGGCCGGGGCCTGGCCGTTCTGCGCCAGGCTGTAGAGCATGCGCCCGGTGCTGAAGATGCCGCCGTTGCACGACGACAGCGCCGCAGTGATCACCACGAAGTTGATGATGCCGGCGGCGGTCTTGATGCCCAGACGCTCGAAGGTCATCACGAACGGGCTGCCCTGGGTGCCAATTTCGTTCCACGGGTAGATCGACAGGATCACGAACAGCGCGCCGACGTAGAACAGCAGAATGCGCCAGAACACCGAGCCGATCGCATCGGGAATGGTCTTCTGCGGGTTCTTCGCTTCACCGGCGGTCAGGCCGATCATTTCGACACCGAGGTAGGCGAACATGACCATTTGCAGGGACATCAGCACACCGGTCACGCCGTTGGGCATGAAGCCGCCGTGGGCCCACAGGTTGGAAATCCCCAGCGCCACGCCGTCGTTGCCGAAACCGAAAGCAATGATGCCGACGCCGCCGATGACCATGGCGATGATGGTGACGATCTTGATCAGGGCGAACCAGAACTCGAATTCACCGAAGGCTTTTACCGCGATGAGGTTGATCGAGCCCATGCTGATCAGCGCCGCGAGGGCCCAGATCCAGCGCGGTACATCGGGGAACCAGATGCCCATGTACACGGCGACGGCGGTGATTTCCGCGACGCAGGTCACCAGCCACAGGAACCAGTAGTTCCAGCCAGTGAGAAAGCCCGCCAGCGGGCCGAGGTAGTCCTGGGCGTAGCGGCTGAACGAGCCGGCCACCGGGTTGTGTACGGCCATTTCACCGAGGGCGCGCATGATCACCAGGATCGCCAGGCCGCCGAGAATGTACGACAGCATGATCGCCGGGCCGGCCATTTCAATGGCCTTGGCCGAGCCGAGAAACAGGCCGACGCCGATACAGGCACCGAGTGCCATCAGGCGAATATGCCGTTCGCCGAGTTCGCGTTTAAGCGGGCCGCCGTGAGCGGTCTCGCCATGGGGCAGGTGATTGCCGACTGGCATAGGGATACAACCTCGTCTTGTTATTGGATATGACCACCGTGTGTCGAAGCCCCGACCGATAGGCCTCAGCTTCCCGACACCGCGCCTGCTTCGTGGGCAGACACGTCATGCAGGACCCTGCCTGCAAGATCAGCGGGGCGTGCAGTATAGAAAGCTTGTCACAGGGCTTTTCACTCTATAAGTGACAACATTCAGCTAGAAGTCTCGGCAAAAAGCCGCTTTGCGGAGAGATATTACCTGATATGCGTAGGAATATTCACCACAAAAATCCCGGCGAGTATTGCACGATGATGGTGCACCGTCATGGCCCTGCTTTGGTGGTCTTGAAGATTAAACAGCTCTAAACCGGTACTCCTCAGTTCATATGGCCTATTGCGTTGAAAGCTTTCTGTGGTGAGGGGATTTATCCCCGATGGACTGCGCAGCAGGCCCAAGCTCTTAAAATGTGATCACCCTTGGTCAGGGCCGCTTCGCGCCCCATCGGGGATAAATCCCCTCGCCACACGTGACGTCAATATTCCCCGCCCCGCCTGAAAAACGAAAATTCCTACGGCATTTACAGACCCGGCTCAAGTAATCCGCCACTAGCCTTCAGGCCTTGATGACTGAACGCAGGGAGCGAACATGCCAGTCAAACCAAATTCCTACCGTCTTCGTTTAGGACGACATTCCGAAACAGACCGAGCCTATTTCGTCACTTCAGTGGTGTATGACCGCCACCCCGTATTTTCCGACTGGCGCACAGGCCGTTTATTGGTTGCAGAGTTTCGCCACGCCCATGAACAAGGCTTAGTAGAGTCCATCGCCTGGGTGGTCATGCCTGATCACTTTCATTGGTTGATGCAGTTGAAAAGCGACAATCTTGGCAAAATCGTTGGCGCGGTAAAGGCGCGCTGCACCCAAGCCGTTAACAGGAAAACCGGTCGTCGCGGTCGATTGTGGCAAACCGGCTATCACGACCGCGCCATCCGTGATGGCGAAGACTTGAAACCGTTCGCCCGTTACATCATCGCCAATCCGCTACGGGCAGGATTGGTGGAGCGGATTGGCGACTACCCGCTTTGGGACGCCTGCTGGCTCTAGGTCCATTACCTAAACTCAATCATGTCAATTCATCTGTGGTCAGGAGATTTGAATGTGGTGAGGGGACTTATCTGTGGCGAGGGGATTTATCCCCGATGGACTGCGCAGCAGGCCCAGCTATTAAAATGCGTAGCCCCTTGTTCAGGGGCCGCTTCGCGCCCCATCGGGGATAAATCCCCTCACCACAGATAAATCCCCTCACCACAGTTAACCTCCACTCAAAATAGCCAGCGACTCCAGTTTTGTTCAGATGGCTTCCCCGCACTTTTTTTTCCCCATCACCAACCACCGTCTAAGCTTCAGTCAAGTCCGATCAATCTGCGTGAATGGATCAATCGACTATGGGCGCTTTGTGGCAAACCGATTCGAGTAAAGCCGTGGTTCCGACTGAACGTGTGGATGAAGCGCCTGTCCCCCCAAAAAAACGCCGCAGCCGGCATGGCTGGAAGGCGTTCTGGTTATTGCTGCTGATTATCGCCATCGTGGTGGGTCTGGCCGCGAGCAAGGAGATGCGTACCTCGCGTTTCCAGTCCCGGGAGCTGAGCCAGTACGCCGCCTCGCTCAAATATCAGTTGGAGCCCGGCCCCAGCGAAGCGATCCGCTATCCGGGCAACGGGCCGTTCGATCTGCGTCTGGGCTACAGCTCCCTCGATGAATTCCTGCCACGCCTGCTCAAGCGCAATTATGTGATCACCGAACAGACGCGATTTTCACCCGCGCTGTTGAGCTACACCGACAAGGGCCTGTTCGTGCCCTATTCGGAAAAGATCCAGGCCGGGCTGTCGATCACCGATTGCCGCGCCGCGCCGTTGTATCAGTACAAGTATCCGCAGCAGCTGTATTCGAGTTTTGCGGCAATTCCGCCGGTGGTGGTCAGCAGTCTGCTGTTCATCGAAAACCGCTTTCTGCTCGACCCCAAGCAACCGTTGGCCAACCCGGCGGTGGACTGGCCGCGCTTCGGCATGGCCGCGTGGTCGCAAGTGGCGAAGTTGCTCCATCTGCCGGGGCAATCGGCGGGCGGCAGCACCCTGGCGACGCAACTGGAGAAGTACCGGCACTCGCCCGATGGCCTGACGGTGTCTGGCGCCGAGAAGATCCGTCAGATGATTTCCGCCAGCGTGCGTGCCTATCAGCCCGGCCCGGAAACCCTCGGCGCGCGGCAGAACATTATCCGCGACTACCTCAACAGCGTGCCGCTTTCCGCTGTGCCGGGGCACGGTGAAGTACACGGCATGGCCGAAGGTTTGCGGGTCTGGTACGGCAGCGATTTCAACCAGGCCAATGCACAGCTGAACAGCCCGGCCACCGATGCGAAAACCATGGCCGACAAAGGCCTGGCCCTGCGCGAAATGCTCTCGCTGATGATCGCCCAGCGCCGCCCTTCGCATTACCTGACCAAAGGCCGCGAAGAACTCGCCGACCTCACCGACAGCCACTTGCGCCTGCTCAAACAGGGCGGCGTGATCGACAGCGCGCTGGCCGATGCCGCACTGGCGAGCAAGGTCACTTACCGCGACTGGCAGACCCAGCCGACCCTTCAGCCGATCGAAACCAACAAGGGCATCAGCGTCGCCCGCAGCCGTCTGGCGAGTATGCTCAACCGTCCGCTGTATGACCTCGATCGCCTCGACCTCTCGGCCACCAGCACCTTGCAGGGCGAGTTGCAGACCCAGGCTACCGATTACCTGAAAAAACTCGCCGACCCCACGTTTGCCGGGCAGATCGGCCTGATTGGCGAACGCCTGCTCACCCCCACCAGCACCACCCAGGTGCGCTACAGTTTCACCCTGTTCGAACTGACCCCGGACGGCTCGCGGGTGCGCGTGCAGACCGACAGCACCGACCAGCCGTTCGACATCAACGAAGGCAGCAAGCTGGAGCTCGGCTCGACGGCGAAGATGCGCGTGCTCACCACTTACCTGCAGATCATCTCCGAACTGCACGACAAGTACGGCGCCATGAGCGTGCCGGAACTGAAGAAGGTCGAAGTACCGGATCAGGACCGCCTCAGCCAGTGGGTGATCGATTACCTGATCCAGAACAAGGACCACGACCTGTCGAAAATGCTCGGCGCCGCGCTCGACCGCAAATATTCGGCCAGCCCCGGCGAGGCGTTTTTCACCGGTGGCGGCCTGCATGTGTTCCACAACTTTCGCAAGGAAGACAACGGCCGCCTGCCGACCCTGCGCGATGCGCTGCGCGAGTCGATCAACCTGCCATTCATTCGCCTGATGCGCGACGTGGTGCGCTACGTCACCTACTCCGGCCCCAACAGCAGCGCCGAACTGCTCAAAGACGACCGCGATCCGCGACGTCAGGAATACCTGGCCAGTTTCGCTGACCGCGAAGGCACCTCGTTCCTGCTCAAGTTCTGGAAGAAGTACAAGAACAAGGACACCCAGGCGCGCCTCGACACCTTCCTCGACAGCATGCGCCCGACCCCGATCCGCATGGCCGCCGTGCATCGTTATCTGCTGCCCAATGCCAGTCAGGAAGATTTCAACAGCTTCGTCCGCGCACACCTCAAAGGCGCCAAGCTCACCGAGAAACTCACCGACGATCGCCTGATCCGGTTGTACGACGCCTACGGCCCGGGCACCTACGATCTGCCGGATCAGGGCTTCATCGCCAAGGTCCACCCACTGGACCTGTGGTTGATGGGCTATCTGCTGCACAACCCGGACGCCACCTTCAGCCAGGTGGTCAAGGCCAGCCAGTTCGAGCGTCAGGAAGTCTATAGCTGGCTGTTCAAGAGCAAGCACAAGGGCGCCCGCGACAGCCGCATCCGCACCATGCTCGAGATCGAAGCGTTCCTGGAAATCCACCAGCGCTGGCAGAAAGTCGGCTATCCGTTCGACCATCTGGTGCCGTCGCTGGCCACCGCCATCGGCAGCTCCGGCGACCGCCCGGCGGCGCTCGCCGAACTGATCGGCACCATCCTCAACGACGGCGTGCGCATGCCGACCCTGCGCATCGACAGCCTGCACTTTGCTGCAGACACCCCGTATGAAACGCGTCTGACCAACGACCCGCATGTGGGCAAACGGGTGATGCCATCGGAGGTCGCCACAGCGATGCGCGAGGCTCTTTCACAAGTGGTGGACTCGGGTACGGCGAAACGGGTGTCCGGCAGTTTCAAAACCGCCGACGGCACCCCGCTGGTGATGGGCGGCAAGACCGGCACCGGCGACAACCGCATCGAAGCCATCGGCTCCGGCGGGCGGATACTCAGTTCGAAGTCGATCAACCGTACCGCGACCTTCGTGTTCTACATCGGCAACAACCACTTCGGTACGCTCACCGCGTTCGTCCCTGGGCGCTCGGCGGAGAACTTCAAGTTCACCTCGGCGCTGCCGGTGCAAGTGCTCAAGGGCATGGCGCCGATCCTTTCGCCGTACCTGCAACCGGGCACACACACGATGTGCCAGGCGCCGGAGGTCACCGCCGCCCGCTAAGCCACGAAAGCAGCGTGGCGTGGTGGTAACTGTGTATTTTTCACTCCGTGTTTTTCGAAGCCTCCGCGCGTAACCCCGGCGCTTTCAACCGGGTATTTGCGCTTTTTTCACCCACTGTCCTTGCCTAGGCTGATCGTTCCATTTTTGATCAAGGACGATCCAGCAATGCCCACCCTTTCCCCGCAGGGGCAACCGCCACGCACGGCGCACCTCGTCTCACCGGATGTCAGTGTTCATTATCAGACGATCGAAAAAGCCATCCCGGCCTGGCTGCGCGCAAGCTCAGCAAAGCGGGTCAATGAATTGCAGCTGCACCGACTGAAACTGCCGGCCTGGTATCAAGAGGTATCGGACGCCGAACATCGGCGTCTGCAACAGCAGATGCAAAATGCCTGGAAAGCACAAAACGACGTGGACAAGGCCTTGAGCAGTCTGCAAGACGTCTACGCCTTCGCCAAACCGTTATTACAGCAGGCACTGCAACAGCGCTTCGGTGTCGAAGACGACGTCGAGAACACCTGGCTGCGCCTGTACGCCCCCGTCAACAGCGCGTGGTGGGCCCATGACTTTGCCGGTGCAACCACCAGCCGGACCGTCTCGCTGCTCGACGCTGCATTGCATAATTTCTCCCGCGATGAAGCGTTCAGCCCGGCCTCGGAGTTCATTACCCGCCCCGATGCCAACGGCCACTTCACGGTCAGGCCGCTCAAGCACAAAGTGAGTATCGAGCAGTTCAAGTCACTGTGCCGCGAGCTGAATATCGGCGCCCGATACGAGCAGCATCTCAATGATTTTCTGCGCTCGGGCAACCGTGTGGCCCGCCAGGTTTTGCAGTACCGGGTCATCTTCAGTCAAAAAAGTACATTGAGCGTCTGTGCCCAGTTGGCTCTGGCAAAAAAGGACATTGACCGCGACGCCTACGAGGTCATTCAGGGCATGCTCGATGACCGGCGCAACCTGCGCTGGCGCGGGCGTGCCATCAACTACTACAACCTCGCCATGATGGATACGGCGCTGACCGGTATCACCCTCATCGCCCCCGACGTGGACACCGCCAACGCCCCGGTCCCGGTGATTGCCTATGTGCCCCATGACCCGGAACACCCGCTCAAACAATACCCCTCGGCGCTGGACTTCATGGCGGAACTGACGCGGCAACTGCGTGACCGCGACGCTACCGGCAGCTATCAGCGGTTTTTCAGCCAGTTCGTCAACCATCAGCAGCGCGGGCATTTTTTTGCAGGCTTGAACGCCCGCCTGAGCACCGTGAAATGGCACGCCGTACCGCCGGGAACCCACCTGCCCAGTTGGCGCGAAACGCCTGTGGATCACCCCGACCTGCGCTTTCGCCTGACGAAAGTCCAGGACGACCGCGATACCCGCTACACCGGCAGTCTCTGGGCTTACTTCCATCAGCAGAAGCTCAACAAGATTTTCAATGACGCCCGGGAGATCGCCATTTCCACCGAGTATGCCGACCGCATGGCCCGTTGGGCCTGGTGGGACAACCTAGGGAAAATCCTCTCGGATATTTTCAACGTGGCGCTGCTGGTGGTGACCCCGCTGGTGCCGGGGCTCGGCGAATTGATGCTGGCCTACACCACGTATCAACTGCTCGACGGCGTCTTTGAAGGCATCGTCGACATGGCCGAAGGGCATTTGGCCGAAGCGGGTGAGCAAGCCATTGGCGTGCTGCAAAGCATCGTCCAGCTCGGCGCCTTCGCCGCTGGCGCCAGCCTGGGACGTGTCGCACGGGTCAAGCTGTCGTCGTTTGTCGAAGGCCTGAAACCGGTGCAGTTGGCCGATGGCCAGACCCGCCTGTGGCACCCGGATCTGGCGCCCTATCGCCTGCCGGAACAGACCCTGCCGAGCCCGGCCCGCCCGGATGCGCACGGCGTTCATACGCTGGGGGACAAACAATTGCTGCGCCTGGATCAACACGTCTTCGAGGTGACCAAGGATCCGGTTTCCGGGAAACACCGCCTGCGCCATCCGCGACGTCCCCGGGCCTACGCGCCGACGCTTGCGCACAACGCCGACGGGGCCTGGGTCTGTGAAACGGAAAACCCGCGTCTGTGGGACAGTCGAAAACTGCTGCGGCGCATCGGCCATCGCACCGATGGTTTCAGCGACGCGCAACTGGAGCACCTGCGCCTGCTGACCGGCACCGACGAGGACATGCTGCGTCGCATGCATGTCGACAACACCCCGCCGCCACCGTTGCTCAGCGACACGCTGGATCGACTCGGCCCGGCGCGCCCGGTGCAGCCCGACACGCCACTGTCGCCGGCGGCCAGCCAGGTGCTGGTGGATTGTCCACAGTTGACGCCGGTTCTCGCCGAACGGGTGGTGTCCCATGCCCGGCCGCTGGAACAGCAGCAAGCCACGACGCAGCGCCGTTTGCCCTTGCGTTTGCGCACGACCGCCCGCGAGGTGCAGTTTGAATTGCAGTCCGTGCGCGCCGCCCAGGGTTTGCAGCAGGAAGCCCTGAGCAATATCGACAGCGAACGGCTGATCCTCGGCGCGCTGCGGCATTACAGCGATACCTTCGGGGCGCTGCGGATTGAAATCCGTGAAGGCACGTTCGATGGCGAGTTGCGTTGCGAAGCCGGTGCCGCGGTCGCCGAGCGCGTCCGGGTGCTGGTGCGGGTCGCTGCCGATCGCTATCAAGTGCGCGATGGCGCGGACCTGCCGATCCACCCTGCCAGTGGCCTGTACGAGGCAATCCTGCAGGCGATCAATCACGATGGCCGCAGTGCCCTGGGGTATCGAACCGACGACATCGAACCGTTCAAGCAGTGGATCATCGCCAGAACCCAGGCCCCCAGCGAGCGGCGCACGCTACTCGCCAGTCCGCCGATCCGCCCGATCGCTGAATACAACACCCTGTTTCTGGTGCGCGGCCCGGGCCTGAGCCGCAATGCCGCCACGCTGGAGCAACGCATCCAGGATCTGCATCCGCATTTCAGCCCGAGCGAGGTCGAAGCGTTTGCCAATGCCCTGACCGAACGCGGCGAGCCGCTCAAGGCCATCGAGGCACATGAAGATGAACTCGATGAACTGCGGGTCATCGTCCATCGCTGGCGCTATCAGCAACCGCAGACCTGGGGGCCGGGCAGTCAGGGGTTCCGTGACGGTGGCGGGCTGCATATCTACGAAAGTCTGCTGGACTGCTTCGAACGCAAGAACGCGCACCTGGGCAACCGCGCCGATCCGTCCGCCTATGCGCTGGATCTGTCGCGGGAACTGCTCTCCACGAATCTGGAAACCTGGTGGGCGAAACGTCCACCGCTGAAGAAGTTTCTCGACAAGGTCACGCTGCTCAATCTCGACAACGCGCGGTTTTCCCCCGACGCCAACGGCCTGCTCAAAGACTTTCCGAACGTGGTCGAGCTGAGCGCCAAATACTGCGAGCTGACGCGCTTGCCGGACCGCATCGGAACCACAATGCGCCGCCTCGAACGTCTGCGCCTGAACAACAACCACATTGTGCTGGACCGCGCCGCCGTCGAACGGCTGGGCAGCCTGACCTACCTCGAAGTGCTGAGAATGGACGACAACCCGCTGGGGCTGTCGCCTGATCTGTCGCGCATGCCGCGCCTCAAGGTGGTGGCGCTGAAGAACACCGGCCTGACCAGCTGGCCTGACGGCATTCTGGCCAAGCCACGGCCACGCGGTTTGCTGCTCGATCTGCGCGGCAACCCGCTGACGGTAATCCCCGACGTGCCGAGCGGTTCCGATGCGCAATGGCTGGTGGCGCGCACGCGTCTGGACGTCGCCGCCCTGTCGGACCTCAACCAGTTGCGTTACCAGGACAGTCGCCGTTCGATGGCACTGCCACCGGAGCCGATCATGCCGGTCGCCATCCCGGGCACCTCGATCATCTCCAACTATGGCGCCGACTACTGGTCCGACGTGCCGGGCTGGGGCATTGATCGCGAAACACCGTGGACAGAGCTGGTGGAAGATCCCATGGCCGCACCGTTCATGGCGACGTTGCTCAGCGTGCGTGAGTTTGCCGATTTCCGCGCTGGCGGAACGGCGCGCGAGCAGTTGATGCAACGCGTCTGGCGCATGCTCGACGCCGTGCACGTCGACAGTCGCTTGCGCGAAAAACTGTTCACCATGGTGGTGGCGCCGGTGGACTGCGCCGATGCCGGTACGCAGCTGTTCAACCACATGGGGGTGAACGTGCTGGCCTACGAGGCGCATGCCTATTCGGTCGAGCCGAAGGAACTGGAACTGAAGCTGGTGACGCTGGCCAAAGGCGCGGCGCGCCTGGAACAGGTCAACGAAATCGCCCGGGCCGATGTCGCCAGCCGTGGCGGCAATCCCGACGACGTGGAAGCTTATCTGGCCTACCAGACCGGCCTGGCCAAACGTCTCGGCTTGCCCTGGCAGTCCGAGGGCATGCTGTACCGGGCGGTGTCCGGCGTCACTGACGCGATGATCGATCAGGCCTGCGACACGGTACTGGCGCTGGGTGAAGGTGATGGCCTGGTCAACCAGATGCTTGAGCTCGACTTCTGGAAAGAGTATTTGAGCGAGCGCTATCCCGTGCGCCTGGAAAGCAACAAGCGTCTGTTCCAGCACCGCTACGAAGCCTTTGAATCGCTGCGCGAGATCCAGCGCCAGTGGGTGCAATCGACCGTGGCCGAGGAACGCGCAGCCTTGCGCGAACAGCTCAAGACGTTGATGAACGATCTGCCGGCGCCGGCAACCGTGGTGTTCAATGAAGAACCGATCAGCGACGCGCTGTTCGACCGGCTGCTGGTCGATCTGGCGGATGACGAAAAAGAGCTCGCGCGTCGCCTGACCCGTGAAGCCCTGACCCGCGCCGGGCTTTGATAACGGCGTGCCGGCCTGCCCGTTGCACATCGGGCAGGCCGGGCAACCTCAGGGCGCCGCCGCATTGAAGATCAGGTGCACGTTGCCATAGTAATTCCCCGGCTTATAGCCGCCGGCGGGCGTGATCGGCTGGATCTCCAGCGCATAACGCCCGCCGGCCCTGGCCTGCTCCGCAGAAACCACCTGACGCGGCGTCTCGTGAGTCAGCACGGTATCGGCGAAGCTGACGCGCAGATAAATGTTCTGCTCCTCGCGACCATTGGACAGAAACGCGGCGTTCTCAAGGCGGGCCTCGATGGCACTGGTGTCGTGCCTGAGGTCGAAGTGTTTGCGCATTCCGCCGAGGCTCTTGGTGCTGATATTCCACGGCAGAATCTGCGCACGATGAATCCAGTTCGTTTCGGCCGGTATCACATAAAAACCCAGCGTCGGAATATCCACCGACACCTCGAACCGATGCTCTTCGCGTGCCGCAAACGATTCTGCGCTGAACAGGGTCAGCACGCCCGCGCACAGGATCATCAACGATGGCTTGATCATTTCAGGCCCCCCCTGATGATTGGCCGGCTACGCGCAGGGACTTCTTGCTGTCGCCTTCCACCAGATTGAAGCGGTATTCACGTCCGGCCTGCTTGTCGAACTCGAAACTGTTGCCTGCGCGGATGTGGTGTTTGGTGGTTGGCTGGCAGGTGGTTTCGTCTTTCAGCGCACAATTGCGGAACTCGTCGATCAGCACCACGGTGTTGCCGTTATTGCGCACTCGATACGTGGCCGGGGTGTCTTCGATCACGCTGTCGAAGCGACTGCTTTTCGGGCGCACAAAGAACACCGTACCGAAACCGGTCATGACGTTGACCCCGGCCGACAGCGTGGTTTTGTATTGCTCACGCTCTTCGGCGGACACGGCGAATTCGTCTTCCTTTTCCGGGACAACGGGGATGAACCGCACGCGGAAATAGCGCTCCCGGTCACGCTCGCCCATCATCAACAGACGCGTACCCTGCATGCCGTTGGCCGGCACGATCAGCCGCGCGGGGCTGGCCATCAGGCCGTCTCGACTGCTCATGTCGGCCTGGCTCCTGACCTCGATTTCCCGCGAGGTGCCGTCGGCGTCGTAGAGGATTTCGAGGATGTTGACCTTGACGAATGCAGTGCTGTCGCCGCTGTTGAATACCCGTTTCAGGTAAGTGCTCTTGTCACCGTCGAGGTAGTCGTAGACCGTCCCGACATTGATCTGCGGGCCGGCCTGCAGGGCAAAGGGCAGCCCGCTCAAAACCATCAATAACACCAGACGCTTCATCACCTTGATTCCTTGGTCGTTGAACACAATGCCGATTCGACTCATCGATACGCAGCCCATCAGATATCCGAGTCCCAGATCACAATGACGATGCCGGAATACGAGCCTCCCGCACCGGGTTGCAGCATCCCGGCCATCGAATATGGCGGAACTTCGAAGTGCAGGGTTCCCGGCGTTCGATCCACGTAGAAACCCGGTTTGAAATACTGCTCATTCCCTAGTCCTGGCCTCAGTCGCAAGCGCCTCACAGGCTGGCCGGCAAGGTCGGTTATCCCGTTGGGCAGGCTGACGCTGACGAACAGCTCCACTCGACGGTTAGCTTCACGGTCCTCCAACGCGCATTCACCATTCAATCCTGGGCCGCAGCCTATCGACATCTTGAAACGCGATGACGCCGAGATGTTGAAGGTCTGGTCGCGGAACAGCCCGACCGGCCGCCGTCCGGCCTGCAGCCAGCTCTGCCAGCCACCGACGGGGACCATGCGGATTTTTTCACCACCGGGAGGAATTTCAACCTTGAGGGTGTGCTGTACATTCAGATTGAAATTCAAGGTCAGAGACGAACTCGACGGCAACATCACATCGCCAAAATCGAAATCCGCATTCGGCCCGACGCTGTAGGTCAGCGAACCGCTGTAGTCCCCCGACGACATGCCCAGCGGATCGGGGGTGACCAGTTCATAGGCAAAATCGAGGTGTTCCAGACGCAACCACGGCACATCGAACTTCGCCTGTTTGGTACAGGCAGCGGCCGCTGGCGTTTTCCAGAAAAACGAGTATGAATCGGGGGAGTACCAACCCACACCGCTGTACTGACAGGGCGCCGGAGCATAGACCCAACTCAAGCCCCACAACAGGTTGTGGGCGCTGCGATCGTCTTCTGCGCCCTCCACCAGTTTCATCACGTTCTCGGTCACATAGCGCGAACCGATACCGACGATCCGCACCTTGACGATTTTTGGCTCGCGGGTGGTCTCGTGATAGACCGTCAGTTCACGCCACTGCACGGGTACCTGAAACGTTGCCCCTTGCCGCGGCGAAGGATGATTCGCCGCAATCGGCGCACGAGCGTTGAACTGAATCGGCACCTGCAAGCTGAATATTTCGTGCTGCTCGCACTGCGCCGGATCGTAGGTGCAGTAACCACTGGAAGGCGTGGTGTTGTGGAACTTGTTGCGGTGCGGATAAGACGAGTCCGGCTTGAACTCGGCGGTGATCGACACCTGTTCGGCGTGAGCCGCAGATACCGTGCCGGCGACCAGCACAACAGCGGCCAGCCCGCGACGCAGGTATGTAGCCAAGGGTGAGACGTTCATGTCTGCAAATCTCCTGAAGCAGGCCGCATCAACCCGCGGTGTGAGCCTTTTGGGTGACGTCGGCCAACGTGTCCGGCGAGCAGCGCAAATCGCCGATCATCAGCACGTTGTTTTCGCTACGGTGTTGGTCGGGGTCGAGCCGGAACTGGCACAGCAGTTGATCGGCGTAGCGCACTTCGAGGGTCGGTGAGCCGGCGTGCATCTCCATCGAGAAAAACCCGTCGACTTCGCTGACCCCGCGACTGGCGTGATTGATCACGTGGTGGCCTTTGAGCGGCTGGCCCTGGGGGTCGAGCAGGCGTCCGAGTACGGTGACGGTTTTCATCACCCGCACCTTGCGGTACTCCACGCCGCCCTTGTTCAGGTGATAGCGGGCGCGAGACGGTTCGATGTTGGCGGCCGGAACGTGATTGCCTTCGAAATCGAAGCCCACCGAACTGTTGCGGTACGCCGTGAGCGGGATGAAATTACGCCCCGGCCGCAGCGCTGAACTGCCGCCGCTGAGGTCGTCGGCGCGCAGGGTGACGTCGGCGATATCCGACTCGACATCGACGATCATTCCGGCGCCACGGCCCTGATGCTGGCTGGTCATGACCAGTTGCTGACCGCCAACGATCACGCTGCTGTCGAGGTTCACGCCACCGGTGAAGTTGCCGTTGTAGGACGAGCGCTGCACGAAGCCGTCGCCATTGACCCAGTCGGTACGGAAGTTGGCCAGGCTCGAAAGACCGACGCCGTAGGTGTCGGTCAGCGCCGTGACCGAAACGCTTTGCAGAATGTGATTCTGCAGATCCTTGCGATAGCCGATCGAGCCATTGTTGTCGCGCCCGCCATCGCGGGCGGTGCGGCTGCCGATGCTGCCGGAAATCTGCTGCCCCGGCCCGCCCAGCGCTATGTTGATGCTCAGGTCGATCCCGCGATTACGCGCCTCGCCACTGCTGTAGCTGCCCGGCCGGTCGAACAGCGACAGCCGCCAGTTGGCATCGCTGCCAAACAGCTCGGTGCGCTGCGTCCAGCCCAGGTCCATGCCCACGCCTTCGACGTTGCCTGTGCTGTGCGAAACCCGCGCACTCAGCGAGTTCTTGCGGCTGATACGGTGGTTGAGCGCCAGCGACGAGTTACTGGTTTCGCCGGTGAACACATTGCGCTGCCGCACGCGGGTGCCGTCGGGCAGCGTGTCGTAACTGTTACGGGTATCGAGCCAGCTGCGGTTGTGGCTGACCACCAGGCTGCCGGCGCCATAGTTGTACAGGCCCTGCACATCGGCGCCGGTGCCGTGGTCTTCGGTCTGATAGAGATTGGCGAAGAGGCTGATGCTGTCGGCCAGACTCCAGTCGATCGAGGTGCCGTACTGCAAGGTATCGCGTACCTGACGCGCCGACAGGCCAAGGATCACGCGTGGGTGCAGCAGGTAGTTGAGCGCGGCGCCGGCAGTGAGATCACCGCTTTGCTGTTCCTCCCAATTGCTCAGCAGTTTGCTTTCCTGCCCGGCGAACACGTTATAGCGCCAGCGCTGGTCGAGGTTTTGCCAGTTCACCGGTTTGTAGACCAGCTCCTGAGTGGTCGCGGTGGTCTGGCCATCCTCGATCAGACGCACTTCGACTTCGTAGATGCCACCGGGCAAGGGCCGGGTATCCAGCGTCTGTAAACCGGCCGACACGGCTTGCGTGTTGATCAACAGGCCATCGCGATAGATCTCCACCGACGCCTGGCGATTGGCCGTGACGAAAATCGGGTAGACGCTGGGCCGCGGGCTGTCGACCGCCAGGCTGTCGGAGCTGCCATACATCACGCCCACCGCCGTATCGGGGCTGGTGCCGAACGACCGGGGTTGGCGGGTCAGGCCTTCGGAATTGGGGGTGAAATAGCCCAGGCGGAAAAAACTGCCCTGCAGTTCGCGCTGGGTGTAGAGCTCGTGTACCGCATGATAGGTCTTGGTGTCCGGCCCGCCGAGGCGCGCCAGTTGCATATTGAAGGCCTGGCTCCAGTTGCCGAGACTGGCACTGGCTTCCAGACCGAAACGTCCGCCCAGATCCTGATTCTGGCCGCCATTGAGGTTCAACTGATTACGCAGCATCAGACCGCTGCTGCCACCCTCGGGCTGCTCGTGGAAGCGTTGCGTCTGCAGATCGCGCTCGGCGTTTTCGGTGGCGATCGAGAGCAGTGAATTTTCCAGGTTGTAATGCACCGCCAGCAGTTGCTCGGGGCATTGCCCGCTGCAGTTGCCAAGCGCTACGCCGGATTTGAGGAGACTGGCCCAGGTTTCGCGCTCGGCGGCACTGATACGACTGTCACTGGTGTCGGTGAAGTCGAGCAAGGTAATTCGATCATCGCGCGACAATATAATCATTGCCTCGCCCAGCGGTTGTTGATCAAGTTCGACACGAACCGCCAAAGGCACATCAAAGAAATGCTCTTCAAAGTCTGCCGGAAGACCTTTCGCCTGAGCCAGCAAACTTCGCGGGGTATTATCGACTGGAGGCGGCGCCGCCAGTACGCTGCTGCTCAAAAGCAAGGCAAGCGCAGCCGCGATGGGCGTCATCGGATACATGGATTAATACTCTGATTACCGGAAGTAAAAGCCCGGCCGGGCAACTTCAAAGTTGCCGGCCGGTTACGTTACTGGACAAGTAACGTCAGGTATTGCCGTTATGAATCAAACCGAAGGTTCGACGACCAGCATGACCACACCGGTGTAGTCGCCAGCGGCCGGTTTGGCACCGGTAGCGCTGATCTTGAAGGGCGCGCGATAACGCGTATTGGACTCGGTATCACCCACTACTTCCTGCGAGGTGGTGGTCAGCGTCTTGCCGTTGAGTTCGACTTTCAGATCGATGGTGTTGCTGCCGCCAATCAGCTTCGGCACCCCTTCCAGACGTGCATGAACCTTGCCGGCCGTGTGCAGCACGTCGAAGTGCCCGTTGACTTCGCGCATCGAATTGGTGGCCGGGTTGTAGCTCATGTCCTGATCCTTGTTGACCAGATCGGCATCCACCGGCACCGCATAGAAGTCGTCAGCCGGTACGTGCGCCACGAGACTGATGGAGTGCTTGGCTTCAGTGGCGGCAAACGCCATCGAGGCGCTCATGGCCAGGACAGTCAGAGGGGCGGCAAAGGCGAGTTTCTTGAGCATCATTGAATACCTGTCTTATATAAATTAGTTGAGTCGTCGAGCAGTCAAGGCGAACTGAACAGTCACGAGCAGTCAGTGCTCACCGTTAACTTTCAACGCCGAAGAATGTTCAACCAATTTATCTTCAAAGTAAGCAGGCAACGTCCTGCGACCATGTAGCCTGGACGCCATTAGATGAGAAAGAAAAAACCGCGAAATTCAGGAAAGTTCCTGTCCAACTGTAAGAAACAGGCTACAGCGCGCCAGCCGAATGACTGCATGCGCCACAACTTGGTAGTAACTTCCGTAAGACATGTACCACACTTTCCCGGAAACAAAGGGCGAAACGGAATATTAGAGAATCTGCACTAATTTGCGCCTTTGCCGGGGGATTTAATACTGCGTTTTCTTGATCATTTTCCGGTTTTTTCGACCGCAGATTCGATCGGTCAGGTGTGCGCCGTTGGTCAGGAACCCTTGTCAACGCCTAAAGATATATCTTAAGTTGTATCTAAACACGACGAGAGAGCAGGAAAATGAGAGACCATCATTCCCCCCATCATCACCGCGAACACGGCGACGGCCGTGACGGCTTCGAAAAACGCCCCGGCCGCGAACGCGGTGGACGCGGCCCACGGGTGTTCGCCCCCGGTGATCTGAAATTGTTGCTGCTGGCGCTGATCGCCGAGCAGCCGTGCCACGGCTATGACCTGATCCGCCAGATCGAAGGCATGTTCGACGGCGCCTATAGCCCAAGCCCCGGCGTGATCTACCCGACCCTGACCTTCCTTGAAGAAAGCGACTTGATCAGCGGCGACGCCGAGGCCGGCAAAAAACGCTACAGCGTGACCGACGCCGGTCGTTTGTCCCTAAGCGAACAAGCGGTAGCGCTGGACGGCGTGCGCATGCGCATCGACGTCAGCAAACGCTCGTTGCGCGGCCATGACCGGCCGCCGGAAATCCACGAGGCAGTGCATAACCTGCGTCACGCCCTGCAACTGCACCATGGACGCTGGAGCGTGGAAGAAATCCAGCGGGTTGCCGCGTTGCTCAACGACACCGCCAAAGCCATCGTCGACGGCCCTGCCGTTCAATCTGCCCCGGAGAAAGCCGAATGACTGCAGTCGATACGCAAACTATTCACCGCGTGATGCACGAAATCAAACGCCGCAAACTCGAAGTGCTGCGCGTGGTCGACCTGACCCCGCGCATGCGCCGCATCACCCTCGGCGGCCCGGAGCTGGCCGGATTCACCAGCCTGGGCACCGACGATCACGTGAAATTGCTGTTCCCGCAGAATGCCGAACAAACCGCTGCGCTGGAGACCATGGTGCTCGGCGCCGGCAAGGACAACGGACCGCTGCCCGAGATGCGCGACTACACCCCGCGCCGCTATGACCTGGACAAACTCGAGCTGGACATCGACTTCGTCCTGCACGGCGACGGCCCTGCCTCGACCTGGGCTGAACAGGCCAGACCTGGGCAATTCCTGCACATCGGCGGGCCACGCGGTTCGATGATCGTGCCGGACATCTTCGACAGCTATCTGCTGATCGGCGACGAAACCGCCCTCCCCGCCATCGCCCGCCGCCTCGAAGGTCTGGCGAGCAATCGCAAGGCGCTGGTAGTGATCGAAGTGGAAAACGGTGCCGAGCAACAAGTGCTGGAAAGTGCGGCGCAGGTCAATGTGATCTGGATCCTGCGTGAAGGCGGCAAGGACAACCTGCTGACCACCGTCAAACAGTTGCAAGTGCCCAAGGGCAATCTGTATGCATGGGTGGCGACCGAGACCAAGGTCTCGCGGCAGATCCGTCGGGTGCTGCTGGATGAGCATGGACTCAATGAGCAGTTCGTCAAAGCCGTCGGCTACTGGCGCGCCGAGGGTTCCGCAGAAGAGTGATTTACCCTTGTGGGAGCGGGCTTGCTCGCGAATGCGGTCGATCATTCAACCATGATGTTGACTGACCTGACGCCTTCGCGAGCAAGCCCGCTCCCACATTGACCTTTTAACTTCGTCCTGACTGCCAGCGGTCGATCCCGATCACCAGCAAACCAATCAGCACAAACCCCACCAATATCCCCCCGGCATTGATGAACACCTGTGCATAACCCAGCAGCGCCACATCGATGAACGGATACGCATACGCGCCAAGCAGATGCCCGCGCAGCAACGCGTAAATGAAATACACCAACGGGTAAATCAGCCACAGCGGCAGGTGCCAAAGGCGCAACGTGCCTTTGGGTACGCAAAACCACCAGTAACCGAGAAACAGCAACGGCATCACGTCGTGCAGCAATTCATCGGCAATAAACTGCCAGCCCTGCGGGTGCCACAAATGCCGCAGCAAAATGCTGTAGGCCAGCCCCACCACAACAATGCTCACTGCCACCCCGCTACTGACCCACGGCTGCAGAAACCAGCGCTGCGCAGCGGATTCACGCCGGGTGACCGCGCAGGTCAGCACCGTTGCCACCAGCGTGTTGGTCAACACCGTGAAGTAACTGAAGAAACTCACCAGCCCGCCCAGCAGGCTGGCGTCGACACTCAGCCGCGCAAGGAAAATCAGGTACAGCTGGATACTCAGCCCGGCCCAACCGAGCGTGGCGATGAGCGTGATCAGGCGTCGCCGCGTAACGGCGTCCATCTCAGAGCGGACGCTTGGTGCGCATCAGTTTCACGTACAAGCGCTCGACCTTCTCCCGCGCCCACGGGGTTTTGCGCAGGAAGGTCAGGCTCGACTTGATGCTCGGATCGCTCTTGAAGCAGCGGATATCGATGCGCTCGGCCAACCCCGACCACTCGTAATGCGCCACCAGCGCATTGAGGATCTGTTCGAGGGTTACGCCATGCAGCGGATCGGGAGTGTGGTCGTTCATGCCAGGCCTTTGGACGGAGGGAAAATGCACAAGCCGCGCACCTTAGCCGAGGGGCCGGTCAGGTGGAAGGCCTTGGATCAAATGTAGGCCAACCCGAGAAGATCGCAGCCTGCAGCCATCGCCACAATGCGCCCGTTTGCCGCACTGTTACCGAATCAGAAATGCTGCATGTCTGCAAAAGCCCTTTGTCTTTTTGTTACAGATCATTATCCTGCCGCCCTTCAGCTGAATCGCTTCACTGCCTGCGTCAAATTGAAGCGCTCGGTTTACCCCCGTAAAACACCAAAAAAAGACTGACCCATGCCTGATTTTTCCTTCTCCCGAGACAGCGCTATCTCAGCCCTGCGCCTGCTCGGCGGCTGCACCGCGCTCGGCTTCGCCACCTACGCCCAGGCAGCCCCCGCCTTCGATAGCGACTCACCATGGATGCTCGGTGACTGGAACGGCACGCGTACCGAACTCGCGGAAAAAGGCTACGACTTCAAACTCGATTACACCGGCGAAATGGGCAGCAACCTGCACGGCGGCTACGACCACGATCGCACCGCGCGTTACAGCGACCAGTTCGGTCTGGGCACGCACCTGGACCTGCAAAAAATCCTTGGCTGGGACGACGCCGAGTTTCAGCTGACCATCACCAAGCGCAGCGGCAACAACATCAGCAACGACCGGATCAACGATCCACGCGTGGGCGGCTTCACCTCGGCCCAGGAAGTCTGGGGCCGTGGCCAGACCACGCGCCTGACGCAAATGTGGTACCAGCAGAAATTCTTCGACCAGAAGCTCGACATCAAGGTCGGCCGCTTCGGTGAAGGCGAAGACTTCAACAGCTTCCCGTGCGACTTCCAGAACCTGGCGTTCTGCGGCTCGCAGGTCGGCAACTGGGTCGGCGGCATCTGGTACAACTGGCCGGTCAGCCAGTGGGCGCTGCGGGTCAAATATCACCTGACCCCAGAGTTGTACGCGCAGGTCGGCGCTTACGAGCAGAACCCGTCAAACCTCGATCGCGGCAACGGCTTCAAACTCAGCGGCAGCGGCACCCAGGGCGCGGTGCTGCCAGTCGAACTGGTGTGGACGCCGAAACTCAATGGTCTGCCGGGCGAATACCGCGCCGGTTACTACTACAGCAGCGCCAAGGCCTCTGACGTCTATAAAGACCAGAACGGCCAGCCTGCTGCACTGAGCGGCGAAGCCTACCGCAGCGCGTCGAGCAAGCACGGCGTGTGGTTCGGTGCGCAGCAGCAAGTCACCAGCCTCGCCAGCGACCACTCGCGCGGCTTGAGCGTGTTTGCCAACGCGACGATGCACGACAAGAAAACCAACGCCATCGACAACTACGTGCAGGCCGGCGTGGTCTACAAAGGCCCGTTCGATGCCCGCGCCAAGGACGACATCGGTTTCGCCCTGGCTCGCGTGCACGTCAACCCGGCTTTCCGCAAGAACGCCGAAGCGAGCAATCAGGCGCACGCCGTCTACGACTATGACGACCCGTCCTTCCTGCCGCCGCAGGACACCGAATACAGCGCCGAACTGTATTACGGCGTGCACGTCGCCAACTGGCTGACCGTGCGCCCGAACCTGCAATACATCCGCCATCCGGGCGGCGTGAACAATGTCGACGACGCCCTGATCGCGGGGATCAAGATCCAGTCGTCGTTCTAAAGCACACCGAAATACTCAATGTGGGAGCGAGCCTGCTCGCGAAGGCGGCGTGTCAGTCGATGCATCAGCCTTCTGATACACCGCTTTCGCGAGCAAGCCCGCTCCCACAGGGGGATTTATGAAATTCGTTAGCTACACAAGTTTTATCTGAACCATACCTGTGCCCAATCGTCATCTAAAGTGACTACAGCGCGGGACTACATAAACGTCACGGAGAATCACACTATGAGCACCGAAAGTGCTTCGAGTCGGGGCCGTCTGCTACCGAGCCTGCTCGGCATTCTGCTTCTACTGATGGGCCTGGCCATGTTGGCCGGGGGAGTCAAGCTGAGCATGCTCGGCGGCTCGCTGTACTACCTGCTGGCCGGTATCGGCATCGCGCTGAGCGGCATTCTGTTGCTGTTGCGTCGTCGTGCAGCGCTGGGCCTGTACGCCATCGTGCTGTTCGCCAGCACGGTCTGGGCCTTGTGGGAAGTCGGTCTGGACTGGTGGCAACTGGTGCCGCGTCTGGCCCTGTGGTTCGTTCTCGGCATCGTGATGTTGCTGCCGTGGTTCCGTCGTCCGCTGCTGCTCAATGGCCCGGCGCCGATGGGCACGGGTGGCCTGACCGTAGCCGTGGTGCTGGCCGGCGTCACTGCCCTGGCCAGCCTGTTCACCCACCCGGGCGAAACCTTTGGCGAACTGGGCCGCGACACCGCAGACATGACCAGCACCGCGCCGCAAATGCCTGATGGCGACTGGCAGGCCTATGGCCGCACCGAATTCGGTGACCGCTACTCGCCGCTGAAGCAGATCACTCCGGCCAACGTCGGCAAGCTGCAAGAAGCCTGGCGCATCCAGACCGGCGACCTGCCAACCGCAGATGACCCGGTCGAGCTGACCAACGAAAACACCCCGCTCAAAGCCAACGGCATGCTCTATGCCTGCACCGCGCACAGCAAAGTGCTGGCGCTGGATCCGGACACCGGCAAGGAACTGTGGCGCTTCGACCCGCAGATCAAGAGCCCGGTCGGCTTCAAGGGCTTCGCCCACATGACCTGCCGTGGCGTGTCGTACTACGACGAAGCCGCTTACGCCAAGTCTGAGAACGCTGCCTCGGCCGTTATCTCCGAAGCTGGCAAAGCCGTTGCTCAGGCTTGCCCGCGTCGCCTGTACCTGCCAACCGCCGATGCGCGCCTGATCGCCCTGAACGCCGACACCGGCAAGATCTGCGAAGGCTTCGGCAAAAACGGCGTGGTCGACCTGACCCAAGGCATCGGCCCGTTCACCGCCGGTGGCTACTACTCCACCTCGCCAGCGGCGATTACCCGTGATCTGGTGATCATGGGCGGTCACGTCACCGACAACGAGTCGACCAACGAGCCATCGGGCGTAATCCGCGCCTTCGACGTGCGCGACGGTCACCTGGTGTGGAACTGGGACAGCGACAAGCCGGACGCCACCGAGCCATTGGCGCCGGGCGAAACCTACAGCCGCAACTCGGCCAACATGTGGTCGCTGGCCAGCGTCGACGAAAAACTCGGCATGGTTTACCTGCCACTGGGCAACCAGACTCCAGACCAGTGGGGCGCCGACCGCACTCCAGGCGCCGAGAAATTCAGCGCCGGCGTCGTCGCCCTCGACCTGGCCACCGGTAAAGTGCGCTGGAACTACCAGTTCACCCACCACGACCTGTGGGACATGGACGTTGGCAGCCAGCCAACCCTGCTCGACATGAAAACCGCCGACGGCGTGAAACCGGCGCTGATCGCCCCGACCAAACAGGGCAGCCTGTACGTCCTCGACCGTCGTGACGGCACGCCGATCATCCCGATCAAGGAAATCCCGGTTCCGCAAGGCGCCGTGAAAGGCGATCACACCGCACCGACCCAGGCCCGTTCGGACCTCAACCTGCTGGCCCCGGAACTGACTGAAAAAGCCATGTGGGGCGCCAGCCCGTTCGACCAGATGCTGTGCCGCATCCAGTTCAAGGAACTGCGCTACGAAGGCCAATACACGCCTCCGTCGGAACAGGGCAGCCTGATCTATCCGGGTAACGTCGGCGTGTTCAACTGGGGCGGCGTCTCGGTCGACCCGGTTCGCCAGATGCTGTTCACCAGCCCGAACTACATGGCCTTCGTCTCGAAAATGGTGCCACGCGAGAAAGTCGCCGCCGGCAGCAAGCGCGAGAGCGAAACCGCTGGCGTGCAACCGAACACCGGCGCGCCATACGCGGTGATCATGCACCCGTTCATGTCGCCACTGGGCGTACCGTGCCAGGCCCCGGCCTGGGGCTACGTCGCCGGTATCGACCTGACCACCGGTAAAGTCGTGTGGAAACGCAAAAACGGCACCAGCCGCGACAGCTCGCCGATCCCGATCGGCTTCACCCTGGGCGTACCAAGCATGGGCGGTTCGATGGTCACTGCAGGCGGCGTCGGCTTCCTCAGCGGCACCCTCGACCAGTACCTGCGCGCCTACGACGTGAACACCGGTAAAGAACTGTGGAAATCGCGTCTGCCTGCCGGCGGCCAAGCGACCCCGATGACCTACACCGGCAAGGACGGCAAGCAATACGTGCTGCTCGTTGTCGGCGGTCACGGCTCGCTGGGCACCAAGATGGGTGACTATGTGATTGCGTACAAACTGCCGGAATAAGTTTCAGCGGCGGTAAAGGAAAGGCGATGTTCCGTGAGGGGCATCGCCTTTTTTGTTGCCCACCGTTTTTCTGAACTCACTGAAAAACCTGTGGGAGCGGGCTTGCTCGCGAAGGCGGTGTGTCAGCCAATTAACTTGCCGGCTGACACACCGCCTTCGCGAGCAAGCCCGCTCCCACAATGGACGGTGTCCGTCCTACAGAAGCGCGTTATACGCGGGAGTTTTCCGACAAGTCGCGTCGGTTGTGCCTCGGAAGTTGGCTGGATAGGCTCTGGTGGTCGCTGGAAATTCAGCGGCCGGGCGTCGCGGCCTGATAACTGATGCATAATCGCCAACCTGACAGCACCTCGGATGCCTGTTGGTTGTGTCATGGCGGCTGTGCGCGGGATACCTTCTTTGGGGGTATGCCGATTCCTCAGTTATCGGTCCGCGAACCCGCGTACAGCTGCCACCTCAGATTGCGTCGCGGCAATTGAAGGTAGCTCCACTTCACCAACTGAGAATTCACCATGATCAAACCCACACCCAATCCCCCAGAAACCTCGCCCTACGAATCCCTCGATTCCAGAAAACTCCACGACGCCGCCGAGCGTGCGCTGGATCACTACCTGAAACCCTCCGCCGCCGCGGTGAGATTCCACAAACCCAGCAGCATGTTCCAGGTCGCCCCGGACATGGACAACGAAAGCCTGCTGGTTCACGCCTGCGAATCACTGGCCCAAGCCAGCCTCATGACCAGCGACATCGCTGCGTACATCGACATCCCGCAGCGCCGGACGATACTGGCCATTCAGCAAATCATCATGCTCGCCGAACTGGCGGTGAATCGGGTGCTGGATAATGTGGAAATCACCCAATCTGCGGCACACAGCTGAGCCATAGTGGGAGCGGGCTTGCTCGCGAAAGCGTCAGCACATCCAACACTTGCGGTGACTGACACACCGCTTTCGCGAGCAAGCCCGCTCCCACAGTGGAATTGGTTGAGTCAGGTGGAGATTGGTCGGCTCGTAGGCCGCCATCGCGAGCAGGCTCACTCCTACAGTTTGAACCCGGTGCATTCAGGTAGAGATTGGTCGGCTGTCAGGCCGCCATCGCCGGCAAGCCAGCTCCCACAGTTTTGATTTGTGTATGCCCCATGCGGCGCAGCCGCCCCACTCAAAACAATGAGCGCAAGCTCGAGTACCGCTCTTGATCTTGATCCACGGGCGACGTCGGAAGGCTTCGTTCCGGGATTGATCCGGGGGTGGGAGCGCAGCGACCGTTTGGCGCAGCCAAACACAGCGAGAGGAGGTGCAGCGAAGCAAACCGGAGGCGCTGCCCCACGGATCAGTCCCGCAGCGAAGGAACCCCGAGCCCCAGCGAGCGGGCCGAACGCAGGAGCAAGCCTTTTCGGTTACCTTTTCGGCGTCTGGAAAAGGTGACTCGCCGTAAGGGCGAAACCGCCAGCCGCCACACCCAAAAAAACGGATAAACACCCAAAACCCCATGAACATGGTCGGCCCAAAGGCCGCCAAGTCCAAAGCGTGACGCCTGTCAAAACCCTGAACGCACAAGCAGAAACACCGCCCCCCATTGAAACCACCCAAAGCCTGCCCCATCTAAGACCCATACCCCATTGCGCAGGTGCCCCAATGAGCGACCAGCAAGAATTCCCGGACAACCCCGACGACTACACCGAAGCCGAACACATCGAACACACCTCATCCGGCAAAGGCCTGGCCCTGCCCGGCCAGAACCTGCCGGACAAGGTCTACGTCATCCCGATCCACAACCGCCCGTTCTTCCCGGCCCAAGTGCTGCCGGTCATCGTCAACGAAGAACCCTGGGCCGAAACCCTCGACCTGGTGAGCAAATCCGACCACCACTCCCTGGCCCTGTTCTTCATGGACACGCCCCAGGAAGACCCGCGCCACTTCAACACCGGCGCCCTCCCCGAATACGGCACGCTGGTGAAGGTGCACCACGCCAGTCGCGAAAACGGCAAATTGCAGTTCGTCGCCCAAGGCCTGAGCCGCGTGCGCATCAAGACCTGGCTCAAACACCACCGCCCGCCGTACCTGGTGGAAGTCGAATACCCGCACCAGCCGACCGAGCCGACCGACGAGGTCAAGGCCTACGGCATGGCGCTGATCAACGCGATCAAGGAACTGCTGCCGCTCAATCCGCTGTACAGCGAAGAGCTGAAGAACTACCTCAACCGCTTCAGCCCCAACGATCCGTCGCCGCTGACCGACTTCGCCGCCGCCCTCACTTCGGCGACAGGTAATGAACTGCAAGAAGTGCTCGACTGCGTTCCAATGCTCAAGCGCATGGAAAAAGTCCTGCCGATGCTGCGCAAGGAAGTCGAAGTCGCGCGCCTGCAGAAAGAGATCTCCGCAGAAGTGAACCGCAAGATCGGCGAGCATCAGCGCGAGTTCTTCCTCAAGGAACAACTCAAGGTGATCCAGCAGGAACTCGGCCTGACCAAGGACGACCGCAGCGCCGACCTTGAACAGTTCGAGCAACGCCTGGAAGGCAAGGTTCTGCCGGCGCAGGTGCAGAAACGCCTCGAAGAGGAAATGAACAAACTGTCGATCCTCGAAACCGGCTCGCCAGAGTACGCGGTCACCCGCAACTACCTCGACTGGGCGACCTCGGTGCCGTGGGGCGTGTACGGCGAGGACAAACTCGACCTCAAGTACGCGCGCAAGGTACTCGACAAACACCACGCCGGCCTCGACGACATCAAGGACCGCATCCTCGAATTCCTCGCGGTCGGTGCCTATAAAGGCGAAATCAGCGGCTCCATCGTCTTGCTGGTCGGCCCGCCGGGCGTGGGAAAAACCAGCGTCGGCAAATCCATCGCCGAATCCCTTGGCCGGCCGTTCTACCGCTTCAGCCTCGGCGGCATGCGCGACGAAGCCGAGATCAAGGGCCACCGCCGCACCTACATCGGTGCGCAGCCGGGCAAACTGGTGCAGGCGCTGAAAGACGTCGAAGTGATGAACCCGGTGATCATGCTCGACGAGATCGACAAGATGGGCCAGAGCTACCAGGGCGACCCGGCCTCGGCGCTGCTGGAAACCCTCGACCCGGAACAGAACGTCGAATTCCTCGACCATTACCTCGACTTGCGCATGGACCTGTCGAAAGTCCTGTTCGTGTGCACCGCCAACACCCTGGATTCGATTCCCGGGCCGTTGCTGGACCGCATGGAAGTGATTCGCCTGTCGGGCTACATCACCGAAGAAAAAGTCGCCATCGCCAAGCGCCACCTGTGGCCGAAACTGCTGGAAAAGGCCGGCGTGTCCAAGGGCAGCCTGAGCATCAGCGACAGCGCGCTCAAGGCCTTGATCGACGGTTACGCCCGTGAAGCCGGGGTGCGCCAGCTGGAAAAACAGATGGGCAAACTGGTGCGCAAAGCGGTGATGAAGCTGATCGAAGACCCGAAAGCGGTGATCAAGCTCGGCCCGAAAGATCTGGAAGCCTCGCTGGGTCATCCGGTGTTCCGCAATGAACAAGTGCTGTCGGGCACCGGTGTGATCACCGGTCTGGCCTGGACCAGCATGGGCGGCGCGACCCTGCCGATCGAAGCCACGCGGATTCACACGCTTAACCGTGGGTTCAAACTCACCGGACAACTGGGCGATGTAATGAAAGAGTCGGCGGAGATCGCCTACAGCTACGTCAGCTCGCACCTGAAACAGTTTGGCGGCGATGCGAAATTCTTCGATGAAGCCTTCGTCCACCTGCACGTACCCGAAGGTGCCACACCGAAAGACGGCCCGAGCGCCGGCGTGACCATGGCCAGTGCCCTGCTCTCCCTCGCCCGCAATCAGCCGCCGAAAAAAGGCGTGGCGATGACCGGCGAACTGACGCTGACCGGGCATGTGCTGCCGATTGGCGGAGTGCGCGAGAAGGTGATTGCGGCGAGAAGGCAGAAGATTTTCGAACTGATCCTGCCGGAGCCGAACCGCGGCAACTTCGAGGAGTTGCCGGATTATCTGAAGGAAGGGATTACGGTGCACTTTGCCAAGCGCTTTGCGGATGTAGCGAAAGTTTTGTTCTGACTTAGACTGAGACGCTGTCAACCTCAATTGGCAGCGTTTCGCTTTATACTTTAAATACTGCACACCTATAGAGAAACGTTATTAAACACTGTTATTTATGACAGTAGACACTACGACTGAAAAATCCCAAAACTAACCGGGCTGATTTTTTATAAATCCATCCCGGAGCAGGTATGAAAAAATCCACCACTCTACAGCCAGCCGCAGGCATATGGTTACTCGACATTGATCATGAAACTCTGTTCGCCGACAGCCTATATGGGACTATCCATAGCAATGTTGTCATCCTACAAGGCTCGCGCAGGTCGGATCGGACCGGTTTTGATTTCAGAATCGAGATTAAGGATAGCAAACTTGGTAATGGGCAGCAGGATTTGCCTCCGAATGGACTCTATGACTATCCGCTGGACAAAGAGCTCATCAAAGTCAGTTACAACGGTATTAAAGACAGCCAGAACTTTGTAGGCATCCCGCAAACTGGAAAAATAACGATATGCCTTGACCCGACAAAAAAACTTTACTTCGGACATCTGGACATTAAGTTTTTAGTCAATCAGGAACCGTTAAACATTAAAAGCATCTTCGGCATTCATATCTCCTAACAGGTTAACGCATTGCGGAATCTGCCGACGACAAGGGCAAGTTGTCGGCGAGATTCTGGCATCGTCCAATTAGCATCCGGTGCTACTTGAGTTATGCTCGCCGTTCGTCGTCAACGCCGGAGCCACTGAGCCTATGTCCGCCACTCGCCTGTTTGTCCCTCTCGCCCTCTCTTTGCTGGCCGCCTGCGCCACGCAGCCAAAACAGAACGTGACCGTGGAAAACCAGAGCGAATGCCCCGTGCAGTTAACCAACGGACAAAACCTGATCGTGATGCTGCCGAGCAACCCGACCACGGGCTATCGCTGGGCAATTCAGGATTCCGCCGGCGGCGTGCTACATGCACTCAGCCCTGAGGTTTACAGCAGTCCGAAAGATTCCGGCATGGTCGGCGCGGGCGGTTTTTCCACCTGGCGCTTCCAGGCCTTTGCCACCGGCACCGGCCGCCTGCGCCTGACCTCGCAGCAGCCGTGGGAACCGGAAGTTGAACCGGCAGAAACCTTCGACTGCGCCATTTCGGTGAACTGATCGTGGGCTGGCTGATTCTGGCGCTGATGGGCGCGGTGACGTTTCTCTACGGTGTGAGCACGCATGCGGCATTGCTCTGCCTGCTGGTCAAACCGTTACCGGTGCTGGCGCTGCTCGGCTGGCTGCACGATGCGCCACCCAGCGACTATCGACGCTGGATCAGTCTGGGGCTGATTTTCTCTTTGCTCGGTGACGTGTTGCTGGCGTGGCCGGGGGATTTGTTTGTGTTTGGCCTGGGGGCGTTTCTGGTGGCGCATCTGGCGTATCTCAAGGCTTACCTCAGCGATTGCAAGCGTTTGGCGCTTTTGCCGCTGGTGCTCGCGCTCGGCGTCGGCGCGGTGCTGCTGGGGATTTTGATTTCCAGTGGCCTCGGGCCGTTGCTAGTGCCAGTGGTCGTCTATGGCACCGCGATCAGCGCCATGCTCTGGCGCGCCCTCGCCCGCCTCGGCACCGATGTGCCCAAGCGATCGGCGCTGCTGGCGGCGGCGGGTGCGCTGGCGTTCGTGTTCTCCGACAGTGTGATCGGCATTGATCGCTTCGTATCGCCATTCCACGCCGCGCCGTACGTGATCATCCTCAGTTACTGGCTGGGGCAGTGGGGGATTGCCGCTTCGGCGTTTTCCGTGAAACACCGCTAACTTTGTAGTGAGGGGATTTATCCCCGATGGGCTGCGCAGCGGCCCTGAAACCGGTCAATCAGGTATGTCAGACAGACCGCAGGCACAGATCTTGGGGCTGCTTCGCAGCCCATCGGGGATAAATCCCCTCGCCACGTCGGACAACCCAAGCATCCCGACGTCACTTTGGCTAAAATGCCGGCCTTTTCATCAACACCGCCGGAACCGCCGTGAGCAAAGAACCCGATCGCATTTTCGCCCAGCCGATGGCCCAGGTGCCTGACTTCGCCTTCAACGAGGACGTGGTGCGGGTGTTCCCGGACATGATCAAGCGCTCGGTGCCGGGTTACCCGACCATCGTCGAAAACCTAGGCGTACTCGCGGCGCAATTTGCCCAACCGAACAGCGTTCTGTACGACCTCGGCGCTTCGCTCGGCGCCGTGACTCAGGCCCTGCGCCGTCACGTGCGCACCGATGGTTGCCGGGTGATCGCGGTGGATAACTCGGCGGCGATGGTCGAACGCTGCCGCGAGTACCTGAACGGTCAGGATTCGATGTTCCAGGAGCTGCTCCCGGTCGAAGTGATCGAAGGCGACATTCTCGCGCTCGAGTTCAAACCGGCCTCGGTGGTGGCACTGAACTTCACCCTGCAATTCATCGCCCCGGAGCAGCGCACCGCGTTGCTCTCGCGTATTCGCCAGTCGCTGCTGCCCGGCGGCGCGCTGATTCTGTCGGAGAAGCTGCGCTTCAACGATGCGCAAGAGCACGCGCTGCTCACCGATCTGCACGTCGCGTTCAAACGCGCCAACGGCTACAGCGAACTGGAAATTGCCCAGAAGCGCAGCGCCATCGAAAACGTCATGAAGCCCGACAGCCTCGAAGAACACCGTGAACGCCTGCTGGCCGCCGGGTTCTCGAAAGTCGTGCCGTGGTTCCAGTGTCTTAACTTTGCCTCGTTGATTGCCTTGCCATGATTGATCTGTCCCCCCTCGCCCGCCGTCTGGCCGGTAGCCCGCTGGCCGACTGGGCCAACACCCTGCAAGGGCAACTCGACAAGAAAATGGAGAAAGGTCACGGCGATCTGGAGCGCTGGCAGAGTGCGCTGGACGCGTTGCCGAAACTTGAGCCGACTGAAGTCGATCTGCTCAACGGCCTGAAACTCGACACCGACTGCGACGACGAAACCCGCGCGCAGATGCGCACCGCGCTGATGGGCCTGTCGCCGTGGCGCAAGGGGCCGTTCGACCTGTTCGGCGTACACGTCGACACCGAATGGCGCTCGGACTGGAAGTGGTCGCGGGTCGCCCCGCATCTGGACCTGAAGGGCAAACGCATCCTCGACGTCGGTTGCGGCAACGGCTATTACATGTGGCGCATGCTCGGCGCCGGTGCCGACAGCGTGATCGGCGTCGATCCGAACTGGCTGTTCTTCTGCCAGTTCCAGGCCGTGCAGCGTTATCTGTCCGAGCCGAATGCCTGGCACCTGCCGTTCCCGTTCGAAGACCTGCCGCCGAACCTCGAAGGCTTCGACACAGTGTTCTCGATGGGCGTGTTCTACCACCGTCGTTCGCCGATCGAGCATTTGCTGGCGCTGAAGGATTGCCTGGTCAAGGGTGGCGAGCTGGTGCTGGAAACGCTGGTGGTTGAAGGCGACAAGCATCAAGTGCTGGTGCCGGAAGATCGCTACGCGCAGATGCGCAACGTGTGGTTCCTGCCATCGGTACCGGCGCTGGAGTTGTGGCTGCGGCGGGCAGGTTTCACCGATATTCGTTGTGTCGACGTCAGCATGACGACGGTCGATGAACAACGAGGCACCGAATGGATGAAGTATCAGTCGCTGAGTGACTTCCTTGATCCGGAAGATCACAGCAAGACTATCGAAGGGCTGCCGGCGCCGATGCGCGCGGTGATTGTCGCGAAGAAATAACCCGATCTCCCCTACACGGGAGATCCCCCCTGTGGGAGCGGGCTTGCTCGCGAAAGCGGTGTGTCAGGCGATTAAAATGTTGCCTGATACACCGCTTTCGCGAGCAAGCCCGCTCCCACATTGGGGGGTTGTGTTTATTCAGATGGTTTTGCGCGACGGGCTCTGAAGAATTCGGTCAGCACTGCTCCACATTCTTCGGCCAGCACCCCACCTTCATACAACACCCGGTGATTCAAAAAGCCCTGGGTAAAGAATTGTCCCTGACTCTGCACGATCCCGGCCTTCGGTTCCAGCGCGCCATACACCACCCGCGCAATGCGTGAATGCACGATCAGCCCGGCGCACATGCTGCACGGTTCCAGCGTCACGTATAGCGTGCTGCCCGGCAGGCGATAGTTGTTGATGGCCTGAGCGGCAGCGCGGATCGCGACCATTTCCGCGTGGGCACTCGGGTCGCTGGTGGTGATCGGGCAATTGTAGCCACGCCCGATGATTTCGCCGTTCTGCACCAGCACCGCGCCCACCGGTACTTCGCCAAGCGCTGCGCCTTGGGCAGCAAGCTCCAGCGCTTCACGCATGAAGTCGCGGTCACGGCTGCGGTCGATGATCGCGGCGGGGCGAATCTGGCGCATCACTTCACCTCGATGGCGGCCATCAGGCCGGTTTCCATGTGATCGATCACGTGGCAGTGGAACATCCACACCCCCGGGTTATCCGCCACCAGCGCCACTTGCGCACGCTCGTTCTTGCCCAGCAGATAAGTGTCGGTGAAGTACGGCGTGATCTTGTGCCGGTTCGACGCAATCACCTTGAAACTCATGCCGTGCAGGTGGATCGGGTGCTGATACTGGGTCATGTTCTTCAGTTCGAAGATGTAGCTTTGGCCCAGTTTCAGGCTGGCAATCGGCCGATCGGCGCAGGTCTTGTCCGTGATGTCCCAGGCCTTGCCGTTGATCTGCCACAGGCTCGGTGGCTTGCCGTTGTCGACATTCACCGACACCGAACCGACCCATTCGAAATTGAAGTTGAGTTTTTCGGCATTCGCCAGATCCGGTTCGGCCACCGGGTTGGCGGGCAAGGCTTTCGGCCACTCGGTCGGCGCATCGTTATTGGCTACCGAGCGCAAGGTCCCCAGACGCACCGGGCCGTTGCGCAGCGACAACTCTTCACCGGCCGGGGGCGCCTTGATCGCCAGGCAAATGCGCATGCCGGGGCCGAGCCAGTATTCCTTGCCCAGCGGCCGCGGCTCGACCGGGTTGCCGTCCAGCGCATAGATCTGCGCTTCGACGCCGGGAATGTTGATGCGATAGGTCAGGGTGTTGTCGAGGTTGAGCAAACGCACACGGGTGATCTGCCCGGCCGGCAACTCGATCACCGGCGTTGGCGCGCCGTTGATGGTCGACAAGCGCCCCGCCGTACCGCCACGCGCCGCTTCACGGGGAATGCTGAACTCGACGAAATTGCCTTGCTCGTCGATGTGCCAGTTCTTCAGGCTCAGGGTCTTTTCGTACTTGAAACCGGTCGGCTCGCGCTCTTCGACAATCAACGGCCCGACCAGCCCGCGCCCCAGCTCCTCGCTGCTGCTGACGTGCGGGTGATACCAGTAGCTGCCAGCGTCCGGCACGCGGAATTTGTAATCGAAATATTCACCGGGCAGCACCGGCAATTGCGAGACGTACGGCACGCCGTCCATCTCCAGCGGCAGACGGATGCCGTGCCAGTGAATGGTGGTCGCCACCGGCAGGTGGTTGATGAAGCGCACCCGCAGCCACTCGCCCTGACGCACGCGCAGTTCAGTGCCCGGCGCCGATGGGCCGAACGCCCATGCCTCGGTCTTGTGCCCCGGCACCAGCTCAACGTCCAGTGGCGCCGCGATCAGCTCGTAGTCGTGGCCCGCGTCAGCATCGGCCATCTTGCCCAGCCAGTAGCGCGACGCGCCTCCCGCTCCGACACCAACGACAACAAGACCGGCCAGGCCACCGAGGATTTGGCGACGGGTAAAGGACATGAACTCAACTACCTCACGTATCTGCGTCGGGCACCGGGCCCGCAAAAGGCAAATACGATACACCTGCAATTGCGAAACAGTAAGGGCAGCGCGGCGGATGGACGCAGTTGCGCCTCGCGCGTACACGATTTCGAGCGCTCAAGTGACATAACTATGTAGTGCACATGCATCGAACAGCCGGGCCATCCTGTGCCACCCGTTTCTCAAGGAAAGAGAGCCCAAACACATGCCCAACCCGATGCCCAACGCCGCCGACAAGGCCGCGCTCAAGGCGATTGCCGCCACCGTCATCCAGACCTGCCCGAGCCTGCAGGACGCTGCTCGACAGGTCGCCAGCGACTTGTTGATCAAATACCAGGTCCACGGCCTCGACCCGGATCAGGTGTATTTCCACCGCTTCGACGCCTCGCAAAGCAGCTCGAATGCCTTCACCGGCTGGGAGCATGTGCACGCCACGCCCACGTCAAGCATGACCCTGACCCAGTTGGTGATTCACCGCTTCCGCGTCACCGACCAGGACAACGCCGACCTGCTCGACGTCTATGGCGGTTTCTATACTGCCGGTCCCGATGCCCGCACCTTCGATGAACGCAATGAAGTGCGCCTGCACGGCAACGATGTGCTCAAGGACTTCTGGAGCATCGACTTCAGCGCACTGTACGACGCTCAACTGAACGCTTTCTGGAATACCAGCGGCAGCGACTTTCGTACCCTGGCCAAGTGCAACTTCCTGATCAAAGCGCTGCAGGCGCGGGACAAACGTCAGCTGAGTGGCGAGGATTTCCAGTTCGTCACGCAAGCGGCGATCGGCCCGCTGACGTGGCCAGTCAGCCTGCCAATGCTGCAGACCAGCCACCCTTGCCCGGACAGTGTGCGCACGCTGGACATTGCCGGTTACGCCGCTACCAACGTCCTGCGTTTCGTCATGCCCCAGGGTAGGCAGATCCTCTACCTGCCCGGCAACAGCGATGCCTTCCATGTACTGGAAAGCGCCACCGACCTGCACTTCTGGATCCTGCAGCGGATGAACACACCTGCGGCGCGCGAGACATTCCTTGCGCATTTCTCGCTGGCCGACCGGCAGCAGATCAACGCCAATCTTGGTGACCTGATGAATCGCCTGGTGGCTACATGGGGCCGCTACGACCATTCGCTGATCAATCAGGACAACCGCGCGGTCAGTGGCGACGCCTTTACTTGGCTGAGTGACTCGACCCGCACGGCGATGTTTGCAGAAGCCAGCCTGTCCCTGACCTCCAACGGTGACCTGCGCAAGAAGCTGTGGATCGGCTACCTCAGCGCCGGGGTCAAGGTGTTCGGGCCAATGGCCGTGGTCGGCTGGCCAGTCGCATTGCCGGTGATCGGCGCCAGCATTGCCAACATGGGGCTGAACATCGATCAGGCGGTCAATGGCAAAACCGCCGCCGAGCGCAAGGCCGGGATTGTCGGTGCGGTGCTCAGCGGCATCGACATGCTGTTCAATCTGCTGGCACTCAAGGGCCCGGGATCATTGGCCGAGGTCGGACCCGAGGTGGATGCCGCCGAAGCGGCGGAGATGAGCGACCTGACCGATAAAGTCGGGACGCCGATGGGTGGGCCTCAGCCGCCGATTGCCACCCCCCTGATTGAAGACACCCCGCGACCGGTCATTCCGCCGAGCTGGCAAGCCAATGAGTTGCTCGATGGCGTTACGCCGGTGAGCGAGCCCGGAAAATTCCAGGGCATTTATCTGCTCGATTCGAACCCCTCAACCGCCATCCTGATGGACGACACCGCCTATTACGTACGCTACGAAGCCGACATCAACGGCAGCGGACACTGGGCGGTCATCGATCCCGAGCACCCCCACGGCTTTACTCGCTCGATCCCGGTACGCCTGAACCCTGAGGGTGAATGGGAAACCATGCCTCGCGCAGGACTCGCCGGCGGTGGCAAACCTTCGGCACTGGCCGGATCGAGCAGCCGCAGCCCGGTGGCCGCCCTGCCCGCCTCGCAATACGACGTACCTGCACCGCTCAAGGCGCATCTGGAGGAAGGCGCAGCGGGACTGAATGACGAAGCCCTGCGTGACTTCTACGACAGCTTGAACGAGTTCGATGCCTACCGCGATTTCAAGGTCATCCGCAAACGCCTGTATCGCGACGCGCTGGATTTTTACAGCACCTTGCGCCTGCCCGATCGTCCTCCGGTGCCCGCCCTGGCGGCGGACGCGACTGCTGAGGAGATCATCGAAAAAATCCTCGAACATGCCCGAGGCCTGGTGCTCGGCGAGAGCCACACGGCCATCGGCAGCAAGCAATGGCTGATCGAGAACATGCCATTGCTCGCCAGCAAACAGTTGAAGAGCCTGTACATGGAGCACCTGCTGACCGATTTCCATCAAGCCGCGCTTGATGAGTTCTTCCGCACCGGCAACATGCCGCAAAAACTCGAGACCTATCTCAAGGCACTCGACGTCGGCAACATGACCGATCCGCTGGAGCGCTACACGTTCCTGGAACTGGTCAAGGAAGCCAGAAAGCAGGGGATCCATGTACAAGCCATCGATTGCATGGCGAGTTACCGACTCAACGGCATGGACTTGCCATTGGGCAACAACACCGCGCGGCAGAAAATGATGAATTACTTCGCCCGCCTGATGATCCGCGCTGATCAGTCCGCACGCGGCGCGCACAAATGGGTGGCGCTGATGGGCAACTCTCACTCCAACACTTTTGATGGGGTTGCCGGCGTCAGCGAACTGGAAGAGGCGATCGGCATTCGCGTCGAGGATGTCGCCGAAGGGACTTCACGGGGCATTGAAGTCGATCCCGGGAGAATCCTGCCCTTGGGCGGTACGGCGCACGATCGTTCCGCGCTGGTCAGAGGCGACTTGCGCCTGCAAATCGAAACACCCTGGACCGCGCACACGATGACCGAATTCGAAACCCTGCTGCCTCGCTACGGCATGTACTCCCTGAAGCAGCAACCCAACCTGACGTTCATTGTCCATCGCAGCCGCACCCGAGAACTGGTACGGACCGTCATCGACACAGACGGCAAGCACTTCTACATCGAACGCCCCGGCTGGCCTTCGGTGAGCGGTAAACGCTACCCGAGCATGAAAGCCCTGCTGCAAGCTCTGGATGACATGGGCATGCAACTGGGTGGCTGGTCAAAACCGCTGTAACGCAAAAACAGAAAAGCCGTGTGAAACGGATTTCACACGGCTTTTCGGTTGCAGCGATCAAGCCTTTACGGCTTGCGCGGGATCACTCCCACTCAATGGTCGCCGGCGGCTTGCTCGACACGTCGTAAGTGACGCGCGAAATACCTTCGATTTCATTGATGATGCGGCCGGAGACGGTTTCCAGCAGTTCGTAAGGCAGGTGTGCCCAACGTGCGGTCATGAAGTCGATGGTTTCCACGGCACGCAGGGCCACGACCCAGGCGTAACGACGGCCGTCGCCGACCACGCCAACCGATTTCACTGGCTGGAACACCACGAAGGCCTGGCTGACTTTGTGGTACCAGTCGGCTTTGCGCAGTTCTTCGATGAAGATATGGTCGGCGCGACGCAGCAGGTCGGCGTATTCCTTCTTCACTTCACCGAGGATGCGCACGCCCAGACCCGGGCCCGGGAACGGGTGACGGTAGACCATGTCGTACGGCAGGCCCAGTTCCAGACCCAGACGACGGACTTCGTCCTTGAACAGTTCGCGCAGTGGCTCGACCAGTTTCAGGTTCATTTCTTCCGGCAGGCCGCCCACGTTGTGGTGCGACTTGATCACGTGCGCCTTGCCGCTTTTCGCGCCAGCCGACTCGATCACGTCCGGGTAGATGGTGCCTTGCGCCAAGTACTTGATGTTGTCCAGCTTGCAGGATTCGGCATCGAACACGTCGATGAAGGTACGGCCGATGATCTTGCGCTTCTTCTCTGGATCAGCTTCGCCGGCCAGGTTGTTCAGGAACTGGTCTTCCGCGTTGGCGCGGATCACCTTGACGCCCATGTTCTCGGCGAACATGGCCATCACTTGCTCGCCTTCGTGCAGACGCAGCAGGCCGTTGTCGACGAAGACGCAGGTCAGCTGATCGCCGATGGCTTTGTGCAGCAGCGCCGCAACCACCGAGGAGTCAACGCCGCCGGACAGACCCAGCAGCACGTTGTCGGTGCCGACCTGTGCGCGGATGTTGGCAATGGCGTCTTCCGCGATCTTCGACGGAGTCCACAGGGCTTCACAGCCGCAGATGTCGAGCACGAAGCGCGAGAGGATGCGACCGCCCTGCTTGGTGTGGGTCACTTCCGGGTGGAACTGCACGCCGTAGTAAGCACGTTCGTCATTGAACATGCCGGCGATCGGGCAGCTCGGGGTGCTGGCCAGGATGTGGAAGTCTTCCGGCATCCTGGTGACCTTGTCACCGTGGCTCATCCACACGTCGAGACCGAACAGGCCGTCGGCGTCGATGTGGTCCTCGATGCCGTCGAGCAGGCGGCTCTTGCCGACTACGTCAACGCGGGCGTAACCGAACTCACGCAGCTCGGAACCTTCAACCTTGCCGCCCAGTTGCTCGGCCATGGTCTGCATGCCGTAGCAGATACCGAAGACCGGCACGCCCAGATCGAAGACTGCCTGTGGGCAGCGCGGGCTGTTGGCTTCGTGCACGGACTCGGGGCCGCCGGCGAGGATGACGCCTTTAGGTGCGAATTCGCGGATCGCCTCTTCGTCCATGTCGAACGGGTGCAGCTCGCAATACACACCGATCTCGCGCACGCGGCGGGCAATCAGTTGGGTGTATTGCGAACCGAAGTCGAGGATCAGGATGCGGTGAGCGTGAATGTCGAGGGCCATGATTCAGTCTCGTCTAAGTAATTCAGAAACAGTCGTGATTCAGAAACAACTCGGGGCTGAATAAAACAGCCCCGGTTGCTTAACGATTTGCTTGAAGCATCAACCTACGCGGTAGTTTGGCGCTTCTTTGGTGATCTGCACGTCGTGAACGTGGGATTCGGCCATACCGGCACCGGTGATCCGCACGAACTCAGGCTTGGTGCGCATTTCTTCGATGTTGGCGCTGCCGGTGTAACCCATCGAGGAACGCAGACCGCCCATCAACTGGTGGATGATCGCCGTCAGGGTGCCTTTGTACGGCACACGGCCTTCGATCCCTTCCGGAACCAGTTTCTCGGCGCCTGCCGAGGAGTCCTGGAAGTAACGGTCGGAAGAACCTTGCGCTTGGGACATGGCGCCCAGCGAACCCATGCCGCGATAAGCCTTGTACGAACGGCCCTGGAACAGTTCGATCTCGCCCGGGGCTTCTTCAGTACCGGCGAACATCGAACCCATCATCACGCAGGACGCCCCAGCCACGATGGCCTTGGACAGGTCACCGGAGAACCGGATGCCGCCGTCGGCGATCAACGGCACGCCAGTGCCTTCAAGGGCAGCGGCGACGTTGGCGATGGCACTGATTTGCGGCACGCCGACACCGGCGACAATACGGGTGGTGCAGATCGAGCCAGGGCCGATACCGACCTTGACCGCATCGGCACCCGCTTCGGCCAGGGCCTTGGCGGCTGCGCCGGTGGCGATATTGCCGCCGATCACCTGCACTTCAGGGAAATTCTCTTTGACCCAGCGAACGCGGTCGATCACGCCCTTGGAGTGACCGTGTGCGGTGTCGACCACCACCACGTCCACACCGGCGTTGACCAGCGCGGCAACGCGGTCACCGGTGTCTTTACCGGTACCGACGGCAGCGCCAACGCGCAGACGACCTTGATCATCCTTGCTGGCCAGCGGGTAGGCTTTGGCTTTTTCGATGTCTTTGACGGTCATCATGCCTTTGAGGGCAAACTTGTCGTCGACGATCAGGACTTTTTCCAGGCGGTGCTTGTGCAGCAACTCGCGGACTTCGTTCTTGTCGGCGCCTTCACGCACGGTGACCAGACGCTCTTTAGGCGTCATCACTTCACGTACGGTGGCTTCCAGACGGGTTTCGAAGCGGACGTCACGGGAGGTGACGATGCCGACCAGGTCGCCATCGTGCAGCACCGGAACGCCGGAAATGTTGTGCATGCGGGTCAGTTCGAACAGGTCACGCACCGTGGCATCAGCCTCGATGGTGATCGGATCTTTCACGACGCCGGCTTCGAACTTCTTGACCTTACGCACTTCGGCAGCTTGCTGCTCGATGGTCATGTTCTTGTGGATGATACCGATACCACCTTCCTGAGCCATGGCGATTGCCAGACGGGCTTCAGTAACGGTGTCCATGGCGGCAGAAACCAGAGGAATATTCAGCTCGATGCCACGGGTAAGGCGGGTCTTGAGACTGACTTCGTTAGGAAGCACCTCGGAATAACCAGGCACTAGGAGAATGTCGTCGAATGTCAGAGCTTCTTGGCTGATACGCAGCATCGCGGGGGCTCCCGAGCGGGAAAATGGAAGCGCGCCATTATAGTCAGACACCCCCTGCTGTTCAATGTAAAACTCAGCTTAATATCAATGTTGCTGATATACGGAGACCCCCGCCGCTAAAGCTCCACCTTGACCCAAGAGACAGGTTGATCGAGCCAATCGGCGAACTCATCGATAAAGCTCTGCTTGAACCCGGCTTCCAGCCAGTTGTTGAAGATGAAGCCGAGGTTGGAAAACGCACATTCCTGCAAGAACAGAAAGCCGTTGATGTCGTCTTCATGCCCGCATTCCGGGCAGGTAAAGTTGTCGGTGCGGCCTGGAAACCAGTCTTCCAGGCTTTCGAACAGCGCTTCGCCGACTTCGCGGCGGCACTCGGCGCACCCGGCTTCTTCGAGAAAGCCCTTGGCCGGCGTGTAGATGCAGCGCTTGACGATGATCTCCAGTCCATTGACCGGCTCACCGAAGGGCAGCGCCTCGGGGTGCAGCACCACCGCACGCGCGCCGTCGGCAATCGCATGGGCCATGCGATTGCCGGTGCGGCCGCAAGTGGTCAGCTGTTCTTCGATGATGTTCTTGCGCACCAGCCAGCGCACGATCGCCCGCGCCCGGGGTTCGTGGACCGGCAGGGTGGAGATTTTCGGGACGATGATGCTTTGCGAATTCATGGAAAGTCCTGCGGTATGGCTTCTGACGCCTTCGCGAGCAAGCCCGCTCCCACAGGGACATGCATTCCAATGTGGGAGCGGGCTTGCCCGCGAAGGGGCCCTAAAGGCCGGCAGCTTAATCCCTGACGAAATCCGGTCAAGTGCTCACGCCATACTAATAATGTAGCGCCCGATCAACGCAATCCCGCTCGCCAGCACCAGCCAGGTCACCAATCGGACAAACGCCTCGCGCGACAAGCGCATCGTCAACCGCCGCCCGATCCACAGGCCCAGCGCCATGGCCGGCAACAGACACAGCGCCAGCATCAACAAGGGTAGCTCGGCATACACCCCGGCGATGGCGAACAGACTCAAACGTACCACCGTGCTGCAACTGATCAGCGCACTTTGCGTGGCCCGCGCCGCGTCCTTGGGCAGGCGGCTGTTGAGATAGATCGCATATAGAAAGCCGCCACTGCCAAACAGCGCGCCAAACAGGCCGCCTACCGTGCCCATCGGCAGCGCCCATGCGGCAGACAACTGCGTCGGCCGGGTTTTCACCCACAGGCTGTAAACCGCATAAGTGCTGATGAACAGCCCCATCAACAGCAGCAACAGGTCGGATTTGAGGTTGAGCAGGAAAATCACCCCCAACGTGCACCCCACCGCCATGCATGGCAGCAGCCGCAACAACTCGGGCTTGGCCACATCCCGGCGCGAGGGCAGCAGGTTGCCGAACGCCGCGACGAAATCCAGCAGCACCAGCAGCGGCACGATTTTCGACAACGGCATGAACAGAATCAGAATCGGCCCCGCGACCAGTGCGGTACCGAACCCGGCAATCCCGAACACGATATAGGCCAACGCGATTCCCAGGCCGATCACCACCCAGCCGCCCGCGCCCCACGTCCACTCGCTCAACAACCCCGCCACGCTCATCGGTTCGCTTCCTTTATAAGCCTGTGATGACTTTAGCCAGCACCAAGCCTTGCGACTAATATGTTCAAAGCCACTCACCCATCTCGAAAGGGCATACCTGATGCTTTCAACCCGTCAACTGCGCTACTTCGTGGAAATCGCCGAATGCGGCAGTTTCAGCGCCGCGGCTGAACGCCTGTTCATCGCGCAGTCGGCGCTGAGCCGGCAGATCAAGGACATGGAAGCGCGCCTGCAAACCTCGCTGTTCGAACGCACCGCACGCCAGCCCCGGCTCACGGCGGCAGGTGAGGCGTTTTTGCCGCGAGCCAGAAACCTGCTCAATGAACTGAGCAAAGCCAGCGCGATGGCGACCGAAGTAGGCAATGGCCAGCTGGGCACGTTGCGCCTGAGTCATTCCAGCACCGTGTCGATCAGCGGGCATTTATTACGTCGGATCAGCACTTATCTGAATCAGCAGCAGGGCGTGTCGCTGGACATCGGGAAGTCGTCCTCCGAGGCGCAGTTTGAGGAACTCGCGGAAGGACGCCTGGACATTGGCATGTTGCGCCTGCCGGTGCTGCGTCAGCGTGAAGGTATTCAGGTGGTGCCATTGTTCACCGAACGCTTGCTTCTGGCGGTGCCGAACGATCATCGCCTGGCCGATTCAGCCGCTGTCGAATTGGCGCAACTGAAGGACGAGCCGTTTATCTCGATCCCGCATCCGCAGCGTGGCGGGCTTAGCTATTTGTGTGCCGACCTGTGTATGCGTCAGGGCTTTTTTCCCAAAGCGGCGCGGGTGATGTCGCGCAAAACTACGCAGTTGCAGTTGATCCAGGCTGGATTCGGCATCGCCCTGCTGCCCGAATCAATGCAGGACATCGCCCCCGGCGGTGTACGATTTCTGCCGCTGAGCGATCCCGATTGCCAAAGCACCGTGGCCCTCGCCTATCGCCAGACCCCCACGCCACTGGTTCAACACTTCATCAATATGTTCACAAAACCCTGTGGGAGCGGGCTTGCTCGCGAAAGCGACGTGTCAGTCGAAACTTGATTTGCCTGCCACACCGCTTTCGCGAGCAAGCCCGCTCCCACAATTGGTTTTGTGTTGGGTCATGGTGATCGACAGGCAAATGCCCTTAAACTGCGCCCCATGATTAAAGATCCCTTTGCAAGACTTGGCCTGGACCGTGAAGTCCTGACCGTCAGCCAGCTCAACGGCCGCGCGCGGGTGTTGCTCGAAGACGTGTTCAGCAACATCTGGGTCGAAGGCGAAATCTCCAACCTCGCCCGCCCCGCGTCCGGCCACGTGTATTTCACCCTCAAGGACAGCGGTGCGCAGGTGCGTTGCGCGCTGTTCCGCAATAATGCGGCGCGGGTGCGTCAGGCGCTGAAGGACGGTCTGGCCGTGAAGGTACGCGGCAAGGTCTCGCTGTTCGAAGGACGTGGCGACTACCAACTGATTCTCGACACCGTGGAGCCGGCCGGTGACGGCGCGCTACGCCTGGCCTTCGATGCGCTGAAGGAAAAGCTCAGCGCCGAAGGTCTGTTCAATGCCGAACGCAAAGTGCCGCTGCCGGCGCATCCGCAACGCATCGGCATCATCAGCTCGCCGACCGGCGCGGTGATTCGCGACATCATCAGCGTGTTCCGCCGGCGGGCGCCGCAGGTGCAACTGACGCTGATCCCGACTGCCGTGCAGGGCCGTGAAGCCACCGCGCAAATCGTCCGCGCCCTGAAACTGGCCGACGCCCGTGGTTTCGACGCGCTGATCCTCGCCCGTGGCGGTGGTTCGCTGGAAGACCTCTGGTGCTTCAACGAAGAAGCCGTGGCCCGCGCGGTCGATGCCTGCGTGACGCCGATTGTCAGCGCCGTCGGGCATGAAACCGACGTGTCGATCAGTGATTTCGTGGCTGACGTGCGCGCCCCAACGCCCTCTGCTGCCGCTGAGCTGTTGGCCCCGGATTCGAGCCACCTGATCCGTCAGGTCGAAAGCCTGCACCGGCGTCTGGTGATGCGCATGCGCGACCGGCTGATGCGCGATCGTCTGCGCCTGGAAGGCATGGCCCGCCGTCTGCGCCACCCCGGCGAACGCCTGCGCCAGCAAGCGCAACGCCTGGATGACCTGGACATGCGCATGCGCCGGGCGTTCGAACGCCAACTGAATACCCGCCGCGAGCGCCTGATCCGCCTGGAAACCCGCCTCGCCGGGCAACATCCGGGACGCCAATTGGCGATGCTCCGTCAGCGCCTCGACAGCCTCGCCGAACGCCTGCCGCGAGCCATGCGCGAAGGTCTGAAAAGCCGTCGCCTGCAACTGCACAGCCAGATGCAGACGCTGCATGTGGTCAGTCCGCTGGCAACCCTCGGCAGGGGTTACAGCATTCTGCTCGATGAGCGCGGGCACGCCATTCGCAACGCCGCGCAGACCCACACCGGCCAACGCCTGAAAGCCAAGCTGGGCGAAGGCGAACTGCAAGTGCGCGTCGAGGACAACCACCTGACGCCTGTCACCCTTTCTTTACTGGACTGATCCATGCCGCGTTTTTTTGCTCCGTTATTGTTGCTGTGCCTGACCTCCTTCAACGCCCACGCCGACAGCTACATCACCCGTTTGCTGAACAAACCGGTGCCGGGCGGCGTCGCGGTGGTCGATCTGGGCAGCGCCGCGCAGGCACCAAAAGCCACCTATCAGGGCAAACCGGTGCTGGTGGTGAAAGAACAGAACAACTGGCTGGCGATTGTCGGTGTGCCGCTGACGGTCAAACCCGGCAGCCAGCAGATCAGCAGCGGCGGGCGTAATCTGCCGTTCACCGTTGGCACCAAGAAATATCCGGAACAGCACATCACCCTGAAGAACACTCAACAGGTCAATCCGAACCCGGCCAATCTCAAGCGCATCGAGGGTGAACTGGCCGAGCAGATCAAGGCCTACCGCAGCTTCAGCCCGAACACTCCGAGCAACTTGCTGCTGGACAAACCGGTCAACGGACCATTGTCGAGCAAGTTCGGTGTGCGCCGCTTCTTCAATGGTGAAGAGCGCAACCCCCATGCTGGTCTCGACTTTGCGGTGCCGGCCGGCACGCCGATCAAGACCCCGGCGGCGGGCAAAGTGATTCTGACCGGCAACTACTTCTTCAACGGCAACACGGTGTTTGTCGATCACGGCCAGGGCTTTATCAGCATGTTCTGCCACATGTCGAAAATCGACGTGAAGGTCGGCGATCAACTGGCCCGTGGCGCGGTGGTGGGCAAGGTCGGCTCGACCGGCCGGGCGACCGGGCCGCACATGCACTGGAACATCAGCTTGAACGATGCGCGGGTGGATCCGGCGATTTTCATTGGTGCGTTCCAACCGTAATTCCTGATTGAGGCTACCGGCCCCTTCGGGAGCAAGCCCCCTCCCACAAAGGATCTTTGAGCGACACACATCCAATGTGGGAGCGAGCCTGCTCGCGAAGACGACCCATCCCACACTGCAAACACCGCTGACACCCCACCAGTTTCAATTGCGCCCCAATCCAACCCCGCGCAAACATCAATAAGATCATCCGCCTGAAGCACAATAAAATCGCGCAAATCCGCGCTTTTCGAGTATTCCTCTCAATTTTTTTCGACTGCTTGCCATCCTCTCCCCTCGCGGTTAGGGTTGAAGGCATGAAAACCTCTCACACCCTTATTCAGCTTCGCCAGCACCGCAGTCTGTGCCTCGTCAGCGCACGACTGCCGGGCTGAATCGCTGCGCCTCGTCCCAAGCTGTTCCCCGAACATTCGTTCCACCGGCAGGCCGCCTCTTTTCGGCCCAGACAATAAGGAATTTCCCGATGAGCATGCTCAAAGACCCGTCTTCGAAATACCGCGCGTTCCCCGTCATCAATCTGCCGGATCGCACCTGGCCGTCGAAAACCATCGACGCCGCGCCGATCTGGTGCAGCTCCGACCTGCGTGACGGCAACCAGTCGCTGATCGAGCCGATGGACGCGGTGAAGAAGCTGCGCTTCTGGAAAACCCTCGTTCAGGTGGGTGTGAAGGAAATCGAAGCCTCGTTCCCGGCCGCTTCGCAAACCGACTTCGACTTCGTGCGTACCCTGATCGAAGAAGGCCACATCCCGGACGACACCACCATTCAGGTGCTGACCCAGGGCCGTGAAGACCTGATCGAGCGCACCTTCGAATCCCTGCGCGGGGCGAAGAAAGCCATCGTTCACCTGTACAACGCCACCTCGCCGTCCTTTCGTCGCATCGTCTTCAACCAGGATAAGGACGGCATCAAGGCGATCGCGGTCAACGCTGCCAAGCTGTTCGTCAAATACGCGGCGATGCAGCCGGACACCGAGTGGACTTTCGAATACTCCCCGGAAACCTTCAGCGCCACCGAGCTGGAGTTCGCCAAGGAAGTCTGTGACGCGGTGATCGAGGTCTGGAACCCGACGCCTGAGCACAAGATGATCCTCAACCTGCCGGCCACCGTTGAATGCGCAACGCCGAACGTCTACGCCGACCAGATCGAATGGTTCGGCCGCAACATCAACCGTCGTGACAGCGTGATCATCAGCCTGCACACCCACAACGATCGTGGCACCGGCGTCGCCGCCACCGAGCTGGGTCTGATGGCCGGCGCGGATCGTGTCGAAGGCTGCCTGTTCGGCAACGGCGAGCGTACCGGTAACGTTGACCTCGTCACTGTGGCCCTGAACATGTACACCCAGGGCGTCGACCCTGAGCTGGACTTCTCCGATATCGACGGCGTGCGCAAAGTCGTTGAAGAGTGCAACCAGATCCAGGTGCACCCGCGTCACCCGTACGTCGGCGACCTGGTCCACACCGCATTCTCCGGCTCGCATCAGGACGCGATCCGCAAGGGCTTCGCCCAGCAGAAACCGGACACCCTGTGGGAAGTCCCGTACTTGCCGATCGACCCGGCCGACATTGGCCGCAGCTACGAGGCGGTGATTCGTGTGAACAGCCAGTCGGGCAAGGGCGGTATCGCCTACTTGCTGGAGCAGGAATACGGCATCAGCCTGCCGCGTCGCATGCAGATCGAGTTCAGCCAGGTGGTGCAGCGTGAAACCGATCGCCTCGGCCTGGAAATGACCGCCAAGCAGATCCACTCGTTGTTGATCAGCGAATACCTGCAAGCCAACACCCCGTACGCGCTGGTTAGCCATCGCCTGCAGGAAGAAAACGGTAACAGCGCCGTCGAAGTGGAAGTGGCAAGCAAGGGTCAGGGCGAAACCAACCTGCACTGGCGCGGCAAGGGCAACGGTGCGCTGGAAGCACTGGTGGCCGGCCTGCCGATTCCGGTGGAGATCATGGACTACAACGAACACGCGATCGGCGCGGGCACCAACGCCAAGGCCGCCGCGTACATCGAGCTGCGCGTGAATGGCGAACGTGCGGTGCACGGCGTGGGTATCGATGAAAACATCACCACCGCCAGCTTCAAGGCGCTGTTCAGTGCGCTGAACCGCTCGTTGAGCCAGCCTGAGGCGAAAGCGGCTTAAGCCTTCGCTGACATGCAAAAGGCCCCGAAATGTAAGTTCCGGGGCCTTTTTTTTGCCTGATGCTTTTTTACTGACTTTTATGGCCCCTTCGCGAGCAGGCTCGCTCCCACATTTGGAATGCATTTCCCTGTGGGAGCGAGCCTGCTCGCGAAGGCGTCCTGACAGGCGCTGCGAGTATCAGGTGAACTCGAAGGTATCTGCATCCAGATTGGCCGGAAAGCGCTCCCGATACGCCGCCAGTGGCGCGGCTTCCAGCACGACCTTGAACACCCCGTCCGCCTCCCCCGCCGCCAGCAACGTCTCGCCCTGGAAATCCAGCACCTGACTGTCGCCGGTATAGGCAAAGCCCTTGCCGTCGGTGCCGATCCGGTTCACTGCCGCCACGTAGCACAGGTTTTCAATCGCCCGCGCCGGCAACAAGCGGTTCCAGTGCAGACGCCGCGCACCCGGCCAGTTGGCGGTGTACAGCAGCAGATCGGTGTCCTGCGCGTCGCGACTCCACACCGGGAAACGCAGGTCGTAGCAAATCAGCGGCCGAATCCGCCAGCCCTTGAGTTCGAACTGCACCTGGCGCTCGCCGGGGGTGTAGTGGTTGTGCTCACCGGCCATGCGGAACAGGTGGCGCTTGTCGTAATGCCAGACTTCGCCGTCCGGGCGTGCCCACAGCAGGCGATTGCGATGGCTGCCGTCCGCCGCCTGAATGATCACGCTGCCGGTGATCACCGCATTCAGCTTCGCGGCCTGCGCCTTCATCCACTTGCTGGTCGGGCCATGCTCGGCTTCGGCGAGGGTTTCCGACTCCATGGAGAAGCCAGTGGTGAACATCTCCGGCAGGATGATCAGGTCGGCGCCTCGGGCCTGCTCCAGCAGCACCTCGAAGTGCTCGAGGTTGGCCTGACGATCATGCCAGGCCAGGCTGGTCTGGATCAGCGCCAGATTGAGATCGGGCAATGCACTCAGATCACGCATAGTTTTGCCGCTGCTTCGCGCAGCGTCTCCTCGCGTTTGGCGAAGCACAGGCGCACCAGGCGCTGGCCTTCGGGTGGATTCTGGTAGAACACCGACACCGGAATGCTCGCCACGCCGTGTTCGCGAGTCATCCAGATCGCCATGTCGACGTCGTTCAAGTCAGGGCGGATCTGCGAGTAGTCGACCAACTGGAAATACGTGCCGGTGACGCGGGTGAAGGTAAAGCGCGACGGCGCCAGCAAATCGCAGAACAGGTCGCGCTTGGCCTGATAGAAACCCGGAAGCTCTTCGACGTGTTCCGGGTGCTCGGCCATGTAATCGGCCAGGGCATATTGTAGCGGCGTGACACCGCAGAAACTGACGTACTGGTGCACTTTGCGCAGCTCGGCGGTCAGCGCCGGCGGTGCAACCACGTAACCGGTTTTCCAGCCGGTGACGTGGTAGGTCTTGCCGAACGAGCTGACCACGAAGGCGCGCTGATACAGCTCTTCGTGAGCCAACACACTGACATGCGGCACGCCGTCGAACACCAAGTGTTCGTACACCTCGTCGCTGATCAGATAGATGTCGCGACCACGGATCAACTCCGCCAGTTGATCCAGTTCGGCACGGCTGATCAGTGCACCGCTCGGGTTGTGCGGTGTGTTGATGACGATCATTTTCGTGCGCGGGCTGAGGGCCGCGGCGAGCTTGTCGAAATCGATGGAGAAATCGTGCGGGTTCAGTTGCACATGCACGCAGCGGCCGCCCGCCAACTGCGTCGCCGGTTCATAGCTGTCGTAGCACGGGTCGAACACGATGACTTCGTCGCCGCTGTGGATAACCGCCTGAATCGCACAGAAGATCGCTTGGGTCGCACCCGGCGTGACGGTCACTTCGCTGTCGGCATCGACTTTCACGCCATAGCTGCGCGCGATCTTCGCCGCGATCTGCTCGCGCAGCGCCGGCAGGCCGGTCATCGGTGAATACTGGTTGTGGCCGCTGGCGATATGCCGACCGACCGCGTCACGCAGGGATTGCGGGCCGTCGAAGTCAGGGAAACCCTGGGACAGGTTGATCGCTCCGGTCTGTGCCGCGAGCTGAGACATCTGCGTGAAAATAGTGATGCCGACGTTCGGCAGCTTACTGGTGATCATCGAGGGGTTCCCTGCTCTACACCCGGCTCTGACGGCGGCGCGGGAGAGCCCGAGAATAGCCCATCCGGCGCCCATAAAAAAAGGGCGCCCAACTGAGCACCCTTCTTTCATTTATAGCGCAGCAACCTTGTGGCGAGGGGATTCATCCCCGATCGGCTGCGAAGCAGTCGCAAACCCTATGACAGGTATTTGAGGTCGCTTCGCAACCCGTCGGGGATAAATCCCCTCACCACAGGATCACTTCTTGTCGCGGCGCTTCTTGCTGGCTTTCTTGTTGTGCGACATCAAACGACGCTTCTTGTTGACCTGGCGGTCGGTCAGCGTGTTCTTGTTGCCTTCGTACGGGTTTTCGCCCCCCTTGAACTCGATGCGGATCGGCGTACCGACCAGCTTCAGCACACGGCGGTAAGTGTTCTCCAGATAGCGCACATACGACTTCGGCACTTTCTCGATCTGGTTACCGTGGATCACGATGATCGGCGGGTTCGCGCCACCCAGGTGAGCGTAACGCAGCTTGATCCGGCGGCTGTTGACCATCGGCGGCTGGTGCTCGCTGACCGCGTCTTCGAGAATTTGCGTCAGGCGGCTGGTCGGCCAGCGGGTGACCGCGGACTTGAACGAGTTCTGCACCGAGGCGTAGAGGTTGCCCACGCCAGTGCCGTGCAGCGCCGAGATGAAGTGAATGTCGGCGAAGTCGACGAAGAACAGCCGACGCTGCAGCTCGACCTTGACGAAGTCACGCTCGCTCGGGGTCATGCCGTCCCATTTGTTGATTGCGATCACCAGCGCACGGCCGGCTTCGAGGGCAAAGCCCAGCAGGTTGAGGTCGTGATCGACCACACCTTCGCGGGCGTCCATCACGAAGATCACCACGTTGGCGTCTTTGATCGCCTGCAGGGTTTTGACCACGGAGAATTTTTCGACTTCTTCGTGGATCTTGCCGCGCTTGCGCACACCGGCGGTGTCGATCAGCGTGTACTTCTCGTCGTTACGCTCGAACGGGATGTAGATACTGTCGCGGGTGGTGCCGGGCTGGTCGTAGACGATGACGCGGTCTTCACCGAGCATGCGGTTGACCAGAGTCGACTTGCCGACGTTCGGACGGCCGATGATGGCGATCTTGATCCCGTCTTTTTCGCTCGGGCCAGGAATGCGCTTGGCTTCCTCACCCTCGGCGACGATCTCTTCCTCTTCGCCTTCCTGCGGCTCGTCTTCGTCACGCGGGAAATCGCTCAGCGCCGCTTCCAGCAGTTGAGTGATACCACGGCCGTGAGCACCGGCGATCGGGATCGCGTGGCCCATGCCCAGCGGGGCGAATTCAGCGCGGGCCATTTCCGGGTCGATGTTGTCGACCTTGTTGGCAACCACGTGGGAACGCTTGTTACGCTTGCGCAAGTGTTCGGCGATCATCTGGTCGGCGGCGGTGAAACCGGCCTTGGCATCTACCAGGAACAGCACAACATCCGCTTCTTCAATGGCCAGCAGCGACTGCTCGGCCATTTTTTCGTCCATACCGTGTTCGTCACCGGAGATACCACCGGTGTCGATCAGAATGTAGGAACGCCCTTGCCACTTGGCCTCACCGTACTGGCGATCACGGGTCAGACCGGACAAGTCGCCGACGATGGCGTCGCGAGTCCTGGTCAGGCGGTTGAACAAGGTGGATTTGCCGACGTTCGGTCGGCCCACCAGGGCGATTACGGGAACCATGCGGCTCTCCACTTCGTTATTTCAGAAAATACAAAAGCCGCTGCGAGGCAGCGGCTGGTGCTCGGGGCAACACTGTGGGAGCGGGCTTGCTCGCGAAAGACCGTATCAGCACCGCGTTTAATCAGGCTGTACGCGTCTTCGTTGAAGCCTTCGCGAGCAAGCCCGCTCCCACAAATGAAGCTGCCTGGGGCGTTAACCCCAAGCATAGTTGTTACTTGATGGTCAGGGCTTCCAGTTTGCCGCTGTTGCCATACACATAGATCGTGTTGCCCACCACCAGCGGACGGGCACGCAGGCCGTCACTGTCGATACGCTCACGACCCACAAAACGACCGTCCACCTGGCTCAACAGGTGCAGGTAACCTTCCAGGTCACCGACGGCTACGTAGCTGGAGAACACTTCCGGCGCCGACAGCTGGCGGCGAGCCAGCGAGTCGTTGCTCCACAGTGCAGTGGTCGAACGCTCGTCAACGCCTTCAACGGTGCCCGAAGACAGACTCACGTAGACGTTGCCGAAACCCTGGGCAACACCGGCATAGCTCGATGCATCGCGCTGCCACAGCTGGCGACCGCTTTGCAGATCGAGTGCCGCAACGCGACCCTGATAGCTGGCAACGTACAGGGTTTCACCGGACAACAGCAGACCGCCGTCGATGTCGACCACGCGCTCCAGTTCCGAACGACCGGTTGGAATCGCGACCCGTTGTTCCCAGACCGGCACACCGTTGGAAATGTCCAGGGCGACCACTTTACCGGTCGACAGGCCAGCCACTGCGAGGCGGTTCGTCACGACAGGGGCGCTGGTGCCACGCAGGGTCAGTACCGCAGGGGTGCTGTCGTAAGTCCAGCGACGGTCGCCGGTAGCAGCGTCCAGACCGATCAGACGATCGTCCTGAGTCTGTACCACTACGACGTCACCGTTGTTGGCCGGTGGCGCGAGGACTTCGCTGGATACCCGGGCGCGCCACTTCTCTTCGCCGTTGATGGCGTCGAGGGCAACGATTTCACCCTTCAGGGTACCGATCGTGACCAGACCGTAGCCCACGCCAACGGCGCCGGAGACAGGCAGTTCAAGATCTTTTTTCCACTTCACGTCGCCATTGCTGCGATCCATGGCCATCAGCACGCCGGTCACATCGGCGGCGTAGATGGTGTCACCATCGATCGCCGGCACCAGCATGTTGTAGGTTTCGCCCTGACCGTCACCGATCGAACGGCTCCACTGCTTTTGCAGAACCACTTCTTCTTTGAAGTCGGTCAGCTCGGCCGGTGGCAGTTCTTTTTTGCTGTTGCTGCTGCAACCCGCGGCCAGAATGGCCAGAGCCAGCAATGCTGCATGCTTCCAACGGATCACGTCACGCATCCCCTTTGGCCAGGTCGTCAAGCTTGATTTGAAGGCCACCGACTGCCGCTTCATCCGACAGTGCCGCCTTGGCTTTTTGATACGCGGTGTTCGCCTCGTCGGTACGACCCAACTGAACCAGCAGATCACCCTTGAGTTCTTCGCGAGTGGCCAGGAACGCCTTGTCGGCATCGCCGTCGAGCAGCTTCAGGGCTTCATCGGCCTTGTTCTGCGCACCCAGCACCTGCGCCAGACGCTGACGGGCGATTTCGCCCAGCGCCGGGTTGGCCGGTTTGGCAACGATGGCTTTGAGTTCAGTCGCAGCGTCGTCCAGCTTGCCGCTGTCGACCGCTACTTTGGCCACGAACAGGCTGCCGTACTGCGCGTACGCGGTGCCGCCGAATTCGCTGTTGAGCTTGCCGGCCAGATCCGCAACGCGGGCAGCGTCAGGCTTGCCGTCCGGGGTCAGCGTTGTTTCCAGCAGTTGCTGATAGAGCACCGAGGCGCCTTGCGACTGGTTGCTCTGATACTTGTGAAAAGCCTGCCAGCCGAACACGATGACCAGCGCCAACAGGCCGCCGGTGACCAGAGGTTTGCCGTTGCGTGTCCACCAGTCCTTCAAATCCGCCAACTGTTCGTCTTCGGTACTCGACACCCCAATACTCCTTAATCGCTAAATCGGCTGTTTAGACAGCTTCAACCCTGCACGACGCAGGTGGCCAGGTGAGCGGCAAGCGCATCCCAGGCAATGCTTTGTTGTTCGCCCTGGCCACGCAGGGGTTTGAAACCTACCACTTGCTGGGCCATTTCGTCGTCACCCAGGATCAGTGCATACAGCGCACCGCTCTTGTCGGCTTTCTTGAACTGGCTTTTGAAGCTGCCGGCGCCGGCATTGACTTGCAGGCGCAGGTTCGGAAGCTGGTCACGCACACGCTCGGCCAGGGCCAGACCGGCCAGTTCGGCCTCCTCGCCAAAGGCGCAGAGGTAAACGTCGACCTGACGGGAGATTTCTTCCGGGATCTGCTCCAGGGTTTCGAGCATCAACACCAGACGCTCGATGCCCATGGCGAAACCCACGCCTGTAGTCGGCTTGCCGCCCATCTGCTCGACCAGACCGTCGTAACGACCGCCCGCGCAGACCGTGCCCTGAGCGCCGAGCTTGTCGGTGACCCATTCGAATACGGTTTTGCTGTAGTAATCGAGGCCGCGCACCAGTTTCGGGTTGAGCACGTACGGGATGCCAACCGCGTCCAGACGCGCCTTCAGACCTTCGAAGTGCGCACGGGATTCGTCGTCCAGGTAGTCGGCCATCTTCGGCGCATCGACCAGTACCGCCTGAGTGTCGGCATTTTTGGTGTCGAGCACGCGCAGCGGGTTGGTTTTCAGGCGACGCTGGCTGTCTTCGTCGAGCTTGTCGTGGTGCGCCGAGAGGTACTCGACCAGCGCTTCACGATAGCGACCACGGGACTCGCTGGTGCCCAGGCTGTTGAGTTCGAGCTTGACCGCATCACGGATACCCAGCTCGCCCCACAGGCGCCAGGTCATGATGATCAGCTCGGCATCGATGTCCGGACCGTCGAGGTTGAACACCTCCAGACCGATCTGGTGGAACTGGCGATAACGGCCTTTCTGCGGACGCTCGTGGCGGAACATCGGGCCGATGTACCAGAGTTTCTGCACCTGACCACCGCCGGTGATGCCATGTTCGAGCACCGCACGCACGCACGCCGCTGTGCCTTCCGGACGCAGGGTCAGGGAGTCGCCGTTGCGGTCTTCGAAGGTGTACATCTCTTTTTCGACGATGTCGGTCACTTCACCGATCGAGCGCTTGAACAGCTCGGTGAATTCGACGATTGGCATGCGGATCTGCTTGTAACCGTAGTTATCCAGCAGACGCGCGACAGTGCCCTCGAAATAACGCCACAGCGGGGTCTGTTCGGGCAGGATGTCGTTCATGCCACGAATGGCTTGCAGAGACTTGCTCACTTTAAATCCTTAAATTCATTCGGCTTTCAGTCAGGCTCAGCCGCGCGCGATGACCGCTGCGTCAGCTTCGACCTTCTCGGCCGCTTTCTCGCGGATCAGCTTTTCCAGCTCGTCCACCAGATTGTCATTCGTCAGTTTCTGCGACGGCTTGCCGTCGATGTAAATCAGGTTTGGCGTGCCGCCGGTCAAGCCGATATGGGCTTCCTTGGCTTCGCCGGGGCCGTTGACCACGCAACCGATCACCGCGACATCCAGCGGCACCAGCAGGTCTTCAAGGCGCCCTTCCAGCTCGTTCATGGTCTTGACCACATCGAAGTTCTGCCGCGAGCAGCTCGGGCAGGCGATGAAGTTGATGCCACGGGAACGCAGATGCAAAGACTTGAGAATGTCGTAACCGACCTTCACTTCCTCGACCGGATCGGCCGCCAGCGAGATGCGGATAGTATCGCCAATCCCCTCGGCGAGCAGCATACCTAGGCCCACGGCGGATTTCACTGTGCCCGAACGCAATCCACCGGCTTCGGTGATGCCCAGGTGCAGCGGCTGGACGATTTCTTTCGCCAGCAGACGGTAGGCTTCGACGGCCATGAACACGTCGGAGGCTTTCACGCTGACCTTGAAGTCCTGGAAATTCAGGCGCTCGAGGTGCTCGACGTGACGCAGCGCGGACTCGACCAGTGCAGCCGGGGTCGGTTCGCCGTATTTCTTCTGCAGGTCTTTTTCCAGCGAGCCGGCGTTGACACCGATACGGATCGGAATCCCGCGGTCACGGGCGGCATCGACCACGGCACGCACCCGGTCTTCACGACCGATGTTGCCCGGGTTGATGCGCAGGCAGTCCACACCCAGTTCGGCGACGCGCAGCGCGATCTTGTAGTCGAAGTGGATGTCGGCAACCAGCGGCACCTTGACCAGTTGCTTGATCCTGCCGAACGCCTCGGCGGCGTCCATGTCCGGTACCGAAACGCGGACGATGTCGACGCCGGCCGCTTCCAGACGATTGATCTGGGCGACGGTGGCAGCCACATCATTGGTGTCGCTGTTGGTCATGCTCTGCACAGCGATAGGCGCATCGCCGCCAACAGGTACGTTACCGACCCAGATCTTGCGCGAAACGCGACGTTTGATTGGAGATTCGCCGTGCATGACTTATTGACCCAACTTCAGGCGAGCAGTCTCGCCACTGGTGAACGGAGCGATATCGACCGGTTGGCCGTTGTAGCTGACCTGTGCGGCGCGAGCCACACCCAGACGCACCGCCAGTGGCGGCTTGCCGGAAACCGAAACGCTGTCGCCTTTATGTTTCAGACCGCTGAACAGCACTTTGCCGCGACCATCGGTGACCTGTGCCCAGCAATCGGCGGTGAACTGCAGTTGCACCTGGCCGTCGCCAGCCGCTGGGACAGCTGCTTCTGCGGTCGGCGCAGGGGTAGCCGCGACCACTGGTGCGGTGACCGTCGGCGCTGGTGTGGCCGGGGCATTCGGTGCCGGAGTCGCCGGAGCCGCCACAACCGGAGCCGGTGTGTGAACCGGTGCGGCTGGCGTGGTTGCAGCCGGGGCGGCTGGTGCGGTGGCCGGAGCAACCGGCTCGGCACCGGTCGATTCAGCGGTGGTTTCCGATTGCGGCAGTGCCAGCGCGGTTGCGCCCTCGGCCTGACCTTCGGCAACGGCCTGGTCTTCCGGCTCGTCGATCGGGTGAATCTGTGTGGTGCCGTCGGCGCCTTCGACTTCAACGTGCTCAGGGGCCAGGCTGGTCACGTCCTTGCTGCGCTGCGAGGTCTGATCCTGCCACCAGACGAAACCGCCGCCGATGACCGCGACCAGCAACAGCAGGCTGACAATACGCAAAATAGTGTGTGAAACCCGCACCGGCTCTTCGATACGACCCAGCGCATGCACGTTGCTGCCCTGTGAGTCGGTGCCGGTGGACTGGTCGAATTGCTGAACCAGAACAGTCTGATCCATCCCGAGCAATTTGGCATAAGCGCGAATGTAACCGCGAGCGAAGGTATGCCCCGGCAGCTTGTCGAAAGCGCCAGCTTCAAGATTGCTCAGGGAAGTCACGGTGAGGTTGAGCTTGAGGGCCACTTCGGCCAGCGACCAGCCATTGCTTTCGCGGGCCTGGCGCAAAGTCTCACCGGGATTAACGCGAGTCGCTGCTACAACTTCGGGATGCGCCGCTTTCATCATTGCTCCGACAGGTATTGCTGATATTCCGGCGTACCGGGATAGAGTCGTTTTAATTGCAGGCCATAACTGGCGGCCTTGTCGCGATCTTCAAACACTTTTGCCAGCCGAACGCCGAGCAATAGACTACGTGCATTTTGCTCGGTTAGCAGGCTGAAACGGTCGTAATAGTCACGCGCGGGCACATAATGCCTGTCTTCGAAGGACAACTCAGCCATTTCCAGCAAAGCGCGCGGTTGTTGACGGTTCAGCCGTAGGGCTTTTTCCAGTTGCTGCTGTGCCAGATCCCGCTGACCGAGTTTCGAGGCGGTCATGCCGAGGTTCTCGAAGACTCGCGAACGCTCAGGATACAGGGTATCGGCGGCTGCCTGCTCAAAACGCTCGTAGGCTTCCTTGTAACGCTGTTCTTCGTAGAGAAAACTGCCGTAGTTATTGAGGATTCGTGCATCGGTGGGACGCGAGGACAGGGCTTTGCGGAAATGTTCGTCGGCCAGCTTCGGCTCCATTTCGGCCTGGAACACCAGGCCGAGGGCAGCGTTGGCATCAGGATCGGAGCCGTCCAGCTCCAGCGCTTTCTTCAGCGGCACCTTGGCGCGCTCGGTCATCCCTTGCTGCAAGTATCCCAGTCCCAGCTGCACGTAGGCGGCACGCGCTTCGTCGCGGCCCTTGCTGGTCTTCATCGGGTTGTAGTCACCCGACAGGACACAACCAGCACACAGGCTGGCCATCAGCAACAGCAGCGCAAAGCGCAGGGACATAGAGATCCTCTCTTAGTTAGTGTTCGCGGCGTTCTGTGCCAGATCGCTGTCGGCGCTCAACTCGCGCACGGCGATGTAACGTTCACTGCGACGGGTGCGATCCAGCACCTGCCCTACCAATTGACCACATGCGGCGTCGATGTCTTCACCACGGGTGGTGCGGACAGTGACGTTAAAGCCGGCCTGATGCAACTGATCCTGGAACCGACGAATGGCATTGTTGCTCGGCCGCTCGTACCCGGAATGCGGGAACGGGTTGAATGGAATCAGGTTGATCTTGCACGGAATGTCTTTGAGCAGCTCGATCATTTCCACGGCGTGCTCAAGCTTGTCGTTGACGTCCTTGAGCAAGGTGTACTCGATGGTCAGCACGCGTTTCTCGCCCAGGGCGGACATGTAGCGCTGGCACGACTCGAGCAGCATCTTAAGCGGATATTTCTTGTTGATCGGCACCAATTGGTTACGCAATGCGTCATTCGGTGCGTGCAGAGACAACGCCAGGGAGACGTCGATGTGCTTGGCCAGCTCATCGATCATCGGCACCACGCCCGAAGTGGACAGGGTCACGCGGCGCTTGGAGATCCCGTAACCGAGGTCATCCATCATCAGATGCATGGCGGCCACGACGTTGTCGAAGTTCAGCAGCGGTTCGCCCATGCCCATCATCACCACGTTGGTGATGGCGCGGTCGATGGTGGCGGGAACACTGCCGAAGGATTTGTTGGCAATCCACACCTGACCGATGACTTCGGCGGCGGTGAGGTTGCTGTTGAAGCCTTGCTTGCCGGTGGAGCAGAAACTGCAGTCCAGGGCACAGCCTGCCTGGGACGAAACGCACAGCGTGCCGCGTTTGCCCTGGGGAATGTACACGGTCTCGACACAGCTGCCGGACGCCACGCGCACCACCCACTTGCGGGTGCCGTCGCTGGAAATGTCCTCGCTGACCACTTCGGGACCACGGACCTCAGCAATAGCCTTGAGCTTGTCGCGCAAGGCCTTGCTGACGTTCGTCATGGCGTCGAAATCATCGACGCCAAAATGGTGAATCCATTTCATTACCTGACCGGCACGGAAACGCTTCTCCCCGATTGAGTCGAAGAATTTTTCCATTTCCGGCTGGGTCAGACCCAGCAGGTTTGTTTTAACAGTCGATGTAGTCATGGATTCACCTTCACTCTTTAAGCAATGCTTAGCGAGTGGTTACTTCAGTAGCTGCGAAGAAGTACGAGATTTCGCGAGCAGCAGCGGCTTCGGAGTCGGAACCGTGAACGGCGTTGGCGTCGATCGACTCGGCGAAGTCAGCACGGATGGTGCCAGCAGCAGCTTCTTTAGGGTTGGTAGCGCCCATCAGCTCACGGTTCAGAGCGATAGCGTTTTCGCCTTCCAGAACCTGAACAACAACAGGACCGGAGATCATGAAAGCAACCAGGTCGCCGAAGAAACCGCGCTCTTTGTGCTCAGCGTAGAAGCCTTCAGCTTCGGCTTTGGACAGTTGCTTCAGTTTCGAAGCTACAACGCGCAGGCCTGCTTTTTCGAAACGAGTGGTGATCTCGCCGATGACGTTTTTTGCAACAGCGTCAGGCTTGATGATGGAGAAAGTACGTTGAACAGCCATGGTGTAACTCCAGAAACAGTAATTTGCGAAAAATTAAACCCGCGAATTATACGCGGGTTCTTGGGTATTGCCTAACCTGCGAGACGATCAGTCCAATTCTGCGGCCCAAAGCTCCTGAACCCTTTCCAACACCTTCTCGCCAACGCGGCCAGAGGTCTTATCGAAGTCAGGCAGCTCCTCGATCATATGCTGCAGACGGACGAAACCTACAGAGTACGGATCGAGCCCCTCATGGGTCTCGGCCAATTCTTCTGCAATGCGTTGAACATCATTCCAACCGTAGCTCATGACAGTCTTACCAGTCAGTGCGGCGCTTCGGCCGCATGGTTAAGCGAATATTTCGGAATCTCGACGGTGATGTCTTCTTCACCAACGATAGCCTGACAGGCCAGACGCGATTGCGCTTCCAGACCCCAGGCGCGATCGAGGAAGTCTTCTTCCAGCTCGTCCGCCTCTTCCAGCGAGTCGAAACCCTCGCGGATGATGCAGTGGCAAGTGGTGCAGGCGCAGACGCCGCCGCAGGCGCTTTCCATCTCGATGTGGTGTTCGTGAGCCAGCTCGAGAATCGAAGTGCCGGGCTCGGCCTCGACAACCATGCCTTCAGGGCAGAACTTCTCGTGGGGCAGAAAAATGACCTGCGGCATCAGATATCCTCGATTTCATTCAGATTGCGCCCCGACAGAGCGGCTTTCACCGTCAGATCCATGCGGCGGGCAGCAAAAGCATCGGTCACTTGCGACAGACGCTTGGTCTGTTGCTCGATGGCGTAACCATCGGTGCCTTTCATCAGTTCGGCCAGTTCCTGCATCTGCAGCTCGATGACCATGCGCTCTTCGGCGTCGAGCAAACGCTCGCCATCAGCCTCCAGAGCGCCCTGCACCGCTTCGATCAGGCGCTGGGCATCGACTTGCTGCTCACGCAGGACGCGGGCAACCTTGTCGTCATTGGCGTGCTGGAACGAGTCCTTGAGCATCTTGGCGATTTCACCGTCGGTCAGACCGTAGGACGGTTTGACCTGAATGCTCGCCTCGACGCCCGAACCCAGTTCGCGGGCAGACACGCTGAGCAGGCCGTCGGCATCGACCTGGAAGGTCACGCGAATCTTCGCCGCACCGGCCACCATCGCCGGAATGCCGCGCAGTTCGAAGCGCGCCAGGGAGCGGCAATCGCTGATCAGCTCGCGCTCACCCTGCAGCACATGGATCGCCATGGCCGACTGGCCGTCTTTATAAGTAGTGAAGTCCTGCGCACGGGCGACCGGGATGGTGGTGTTGCGCGGAATCACCTTCTCCATCAGCCCGCCCATGGTTTCCAGCCCAAGGGACAGTGGAATCACGTCGAGCAGCAGCAGTTCGCCGCCATCACGCTTGTTGCCAGCCAGCGTATCCGCCTGGATCGCGGCCCCGATGGCCACCACTTGATCCGGGTCGATTTCGGTCAGTGGCTGACGACCGAAGGCTTCGGCGACGGCCTCGCGAACACGCGGCACACGGGTCGAACCACCGACCATGACCACGGCATGCACGTCTTCCAGCTCAATACCGGAATCACGCACAGCGCGGCGGCAGGCTTTCAGGCTGCGAGCAACCATCGGCTCGATTAGCGCATCGAAGGCTTCGCGGGTCAGCTGCGCTTTCCAGTCACCGTAGGCGACTTCAACGCTGGCCGCATCGGTCAGGGCTTCTTTGGCCGCACAGGCGGTTTGCAGCAGATTGCGTTGTGCGCCCGGGTCGAGATCGGCAGACAGGCCGGCGCTCTCGATAATCCAGCCGGCAATCGCGTGATCGAAGTCATCGCCGCCCAGCGCGCTGTCGCCGCCGGTGGCCAGCACTTCGAAAACACCGCCAGTCAGACGCAGAATCGAAATATCGAAGGTTCCGCCGCCCAGGTCATAGATTGCGACCAGACCTTCGGCGTGTTGATCCAGGCCATACGCCACGGCGGCAGCGGTCGGCTCGTTGAGCAGACGCAGCACATTCAGACCGGCGAGTTTCGCCGCATCCTTGGTGGCTTGGCGCTGCGCATCGTCGAAATACGCCGGAACGGTGATCACCGCACCGACCAGCTCGCCACCCAGGGTCGATTCAGCACGCTGACGCAAAACCTTGAGGATATCGGCAGAGACTTCGACCGGGCTTTTCGGACCTTGTACGGTGTCGATGAACGGCATGTGCGATTCGCCGCCGACAAAGCGGTATGGCAGTTGCTCGCCCAATTGCTTGACGTCGGACAGACCACGCCCCATCAGGCGCTTGACCGACAGCACAGTGTTCAAGGGATCGGAGGACGCGGCCAGTTTGGCCGACTCGCCAACCTCGACGCGGTCGGCGTGATAACGCACGGCGGACGGCAGGATGACCTGCCCGTCAGCGTCGGCCAGTGGCTCGGAAAGACCACTGCGCAACGCAGCGACCAGCGAATTGGTAGTGCCCAAGTCGATCCCCACAGCCAGACGACGCTGGTGCGGTTGAGGACTTTGGCCGGGTTCGGCGATCTGCAGTAGGGCCATCGTGATCAGGACTTATCTGTATATCAGGCGTGCGACCGGAGCGGCACTGGGTTAATCGTCGAGGCGCTCTTCTAACTGGCGCACTTCGTAGGTGAGCTTGTCGAGGAACTGCATGCGCCGCATCAGGCGTTCGGCCTGTTCGCGTTGCGCTGCATCATCCCAACAGGCTGCGAAGCTTTCGTTCAACTGTTCCTGAGCCACCTTCAGGCGCCGCTTGAATACCGCGACACCGTCGAGGTCGGCACTGTCCTGAAGGTCTTCGAGTTCTTCGCGCCATTGCATCTGCTGCAGAAGAAACTCGGGATCATGGACCGTGACTTCCATCGGCACTTCATGCCCGCTGATGGTCAGCAGATAGCGTGCACGCTGGGCCGGACTCTTGAGCGTCTGGTACGCGTCGTTGAGTCGCGCAGACTGCTCGAGCGCCGACCGCTGCTCGCGCTCGGAAGCGTCGGCAAAGCGGTCAGGATGAACACCGCGCGCCAACTCACGGTAGCGCGTGGCCAACTGCTCGAGATCCAGGCGAAAGCTCGGCTGCAGCTCGAATAAAGCGAAATGACAAGGAATACCCACGACAAGCCTCAGATGTTGAAGCTTTCGCCGCAGCCACATTCACCGCGTACGTTGGGGTTGTTGAACTTGAAGCCTTCGTTCAACCCTTCCTTGACGAAATCGAGCTCGGTGCCGTCCAGGTAAGCCAAGCTTTTCGGGTCGATGATCACTTTCTCGCCGTGACTTTCGAACACCTGATCCTCGGCAACCACCTCGTCGACAAACTCCAGCACGTAGGCAAGGCCGGAACAGCCCGTGGTGCGAACACCCAGACGAATCCCTTCACCTTTGCCGCGCCCGTCGAGGGAGCGTCGCACGTGTCGAGCAGCCGCTTCTGTCATGCTGATAGCCATCGTTGACTCCTTACTCGTCGCGCAATGCTTAGATCAAGCCTTTCTTCTGCTTGTAGTCGCGAACAGCCGCTTTGATAGCGTCTTCAGCGAGTACCGAGCAGTGGATTTTCACTGGCGGCAGAGCCAGTTCTTCGGCCAGCTGAGTGTTCTTGATGGTCTCGGCTTCGTCCAGCGTCTTGCCCTTCATCCACTCGGTGGCCAGGGAGCTGGAAGCGATTGCTGAACCGCAGCCATAGGTCTTGAACTTGGCGTCTTCGATAACGCCTTGATCGTTGACCTTGATCTGCAGACGCATCACGTCGCCGCACGCCGGAGCGCCGACCATACCGGTGCCGACATCCGGGTCTTCCGCGTTCATCTTGCCGACGTTGCGCGGGTTTTCGTAGTGGTCGATGACCTTTTCGCTGTAAGCCATGGTGCTTAATCCTCACTCATCAGAGAGTCGCTCTTTAAGCCCTGCAACCTGGGGTCGCAGGGCCGGTTCGCGGCGACTTGAAATCAGTGTGCCGCCCACTCGATTTTCGAAATGTCGACACCGTCTTTGTACATGTCCCACAGCGGCGACAGAGCGCGCAGCTTGGTAACGGCCTCGCAGACTTTCTGCGCGGCGTAGTCGATTTCTTCTTCGGTGGTGAAACGGCCGAAGGTGAAACGGATCGAGCTGTGTGCCAGTTCGTCGTTGCGGCCGAGGGCACGCAGCACGTACGAAGGCTCCAGGGACGCCGAGGTGCAGGCCGAACCGGACGATACCGCCAGATCCTTGAGCGCCATGATCAGCGACTCGCCTTCAACGTAGTTGAAGCTCAGGTTCAGGTTGTGCGGAACGCGGGCGGTCAGGCTGCCGTTGACGTACAGCTCTTCCAGATGCTCGACCTGCTTGTAGAAGCGGTCGCTCAGGGCTTTGATGCGCACGTTTTCGGCAGCCATGTCTTCCTTGGCTACACGGAACGCTTCGCCCATGCCGACGATCTGGTGGGTCGCCAGCGTGCCGGAACGCATGCCGCGCTCGTGACCGCCACCGTGCATGGTCGCTTCGATGCGCACACGCGGCTTGCGGCTGACGTACAGCGCGCCGATGCCTTTAGGGCCGTAGGTTTTGTGGGCGGAGAACGACATCATGTCGACTTTCAGCTTCTGCAGGTCAATGTCGACCTTGCCAGTGGACTGAGCCGCGTCAACATGCAGCAGAACGCCCTTGGAGCGGGTCAGTTCGCCGATGGCAGCGATGTCATTGATGGTGCCGATTTCGTTGTTCACGTGCATCACCGACACCAGAATGGTGTCTTCGCGCAGTGCCGCTTCGATCATCGCCGGGGTGATCAGACCGTCTTCAGTCGGCTCGAGGTAGGTCACTTCGAAACCTTCACGCTCCAGTTGGCGCATGGTGTCGAGAACGGCCTTGTGTTCGATCTTGCTGGTGATCAGGTGCTTGCCCTTGGAGCCATAGAAATGCGCCGCACCCTTGATCGCCAGGTTGTCGGATTCGGTGGCGCCGGACGTCCAGACGATTTCACGCGGGTCGGCGTTGACCAGGTCGGCCACCTGACGACGGGCGTTTTCGACGGACTCTTCAGCTTTCCAGCCGAACACGTGGGAACGGGACGCCGGGTTACCGAAGTTTCCGTCGACCAGCAGGCATTCACTCATCTTTTGCGCAACGCGCGGATCGACCGGGGTGGTCGCAGAGTAATCAAGGTAAATCGGCAATTTCATGGACTATCTCCTAAATCAGGCTGGCTGGCGTGCCGCTAGCTCTTTGGCTGTCATTCGACGGCGGACGCTTCAATCTTGTCCAGGCGCGGCGCCTTGCCATTGCAACGACGCTGATCCTGACGCTGGGCCACTTCCTGCACCTCACGGCGAGTTACGAGGTCGGCCAAGCTGATACCGCTGAGAAATTCGTGAATCTGCAGGCTCAGGTCGCACCACAGGTGATGAGTCAGGCAGGTGTCGCCGGAGTGGCAATCGCCCTGGCCCTGGCACTTTGTAGCATCGACCGATTCGTTGACCGCATCGATCACCTGAGCCACCTGGATGCCCTGCATGTCGCGCGACAGCTGGTAGCCACCGCCTGGACCGCGAACACTGGAAACCAGGTTACTGCGGCGCAGCTTGGCGAAAAGCTGTTCGAGATAGGACAGGGAGATGCCTTGGCGCTCGGAGATATCGGCCAGGGACACCGGCCCGTGCTGCGCGTGCAACGCCAGGTCAAGCATGGCGGTCACGGCGTATCGGCCTTTTGTAGTCAGTCGCATGGACAATTACCACGGAGTTCGGAATGGGCGGGAGTATGCAATTCCCGAGCATTTAAGTCAACTATAAGACCTAGTGCTTTAGTCGGGTTTACCCGCAAAAGAGCGCGCGCATCATAGCAAAGGCTGGCGGCGTACAGCCAGCGCAACCGCGAGATCGTTCTTCGCGAGCAGGCTCGCTCCCACATTGGAAAGCATTCACCAGCGGGAGCGAGCCTGCTCGCGAAACGCAGCGCCCCGGTTTAGCTGGCCTGGCTCTGATCCTTGCCCTTCACGCAGGCAAAGTCTTCTTCGCGCAGCTCAGGCAGATCTTTCGCACAGTAATTACTGCCCAGATCCTTCAGCGCGCCGCACATCCCTTCCAGCCGTCCATCCACCGCTTGCAGGTGATCGAGCAACTGACCGATGGCTCGGGCCACCGGATCGGGCATGTCTTCGCTGACACCATAAGCATCGAAGCCGATCTTCTCAGCCATCGCTTTGCGCTTGGCGTCCTGCTCTTCATCGGTTTTGACGATGATCCGCCCCGGAATCCCCACCACTGTGGCGCCCGGCGGCACTTCCTTGGTGACCACTGCATTGGAGCCGACTTTCGCGCCAGCCCCCACCGTGAATGGACCGAGCACTTTGGCACCAGCACCCACGACAACTCCATCACCCAGCGTCGGGTGGCGCTTGCCCTTGTTCCAACTGGTGCCGCCGAGGGTCACGCCCTGATAAATAGTCACGTCATCGCCGATCTCGGCGGTTTCACCAATAACGATGCCCATGCCGTGGTCAATGAAAAAGCGCCGACCAACTTTGGCACCCGGATGAATCTCGATCCCGGTCAGCCAGCGACCGAAATTCGATACCAGCCGCGCCAGCCATTTCAGCTCGTTGCGCCACAGCATCCCGGCCAACCGATGAATCCAGATCGCGTGCATACCGGGGTAGCAGGTCAGGACTTCAAAAGCGTTACGCGCCGCCGGGTCTCGATGGAATACGCTCTGGATATCTTCACGCAAACGCTCAAACATCATTCAGTCCTTCCGCTTAAGAAGCTCACCACGGGCCGCTTTTTGGGTTTCCGTGAGGATGCCACGCAAAATATTCATTTCCGCCCGGCTGACCGAGCTGCGTCCGTACAATCGGCGCAGGCGCGCCATCAAGTGCCGAGGCTTTTCCGGATCGAGAAATTCGATGGCGACCAGCGTCTGCTCCAGATGCTCGTAAAAGCGCTCCAGCTCATCCATGGTCACGAGCTCGGCGCTTTTCACCGAAGCCACTTCTTCTTTCTCGATCTTGGTCGGCTGCCCTTGAGCGGCCAGCCAGGCCATGCGCACTTCGTAGCTCAACACCTGCACCGCCGCCCCGAGGTTCAACGAGCTGAACTCAGGATCGGAGGGGATGTGCACGTGAAAGTGACATCGCTGCAGCTCCTCGTTGGTCAGGCCGGAGTCTTCACGACCGAACACCAACGCGATTTGTGCGCCCTGCCCCGCCTCCTCGACCACTTTGCTCCCGCATTCGCGGGGATCGAGCAGCGGCCAGGGAATGCGCCGGTCACGGGCGCTGGTGCCGAGCACCAGATTGCAGCCGACCAAAGCGTCTTCCAGAGTGGCGACGACTTGGGCGTTTTCAAGAATGTCACCGGCACCGGAAGCACGCGCATCGGCTTCGTGGTGCGGAAACAACCGCGGTTCGACCAGCACCAGCCGCGACAGACCCATGTTTTTCATGGCGCGCGCGGCCCCGCCGATGTTGCCGGGGTGGCTGGTATTGACCAGGACGACACGAATGTTCTGCAGCAAGGGAGGCGCTCTCGGACACAGGAAAGGGGTGCAAATCTTACAGAACAGCCTACCGTTAAGCTATGAAAGCGAACAGCGACCTTCACCTGAAGAAAAGTTCTGATAGAATGCGCGGCTTTCTTTAACAACCTTAGGTGACACATCCATGCAGCCCATGCTGAATATCGCGCTGCGCGCCGCCCGCAGCGCCAGTGAACTGATCTTCCGCTCCATCGAGCGCCTGGATACCATCAAGGTCGACGAAAAAGACGCCAAGGATTATGTATCCGAGGTCGATCGCGCCGCCGAACAGAAAATCATCGATGCTCTGCGCAAGGCTTACCCGAATCACTCGATCCAGGGTGAAGAGACCGGCATGCACGTCGGTAACGGCATCGAAGGCGAAGAGTACCTGTGGATCATCGATCCACTGGACGGCACCACCAACTTCCTGCGTGGCATTCCTCACTTTGCCGTCAGCATTGCCTGCAAATACCGTGGTCGCCTGGAACACGCTGTGGTTCTGGACCCGGTTCGCCAGGAAGAATTCACCGCCAGCCGTGGTCGCGGCGCTCAACTGAACGGTCGTCGTCTGCGCGTCAGCGGTCGCACCAGCCTCGACGGCGCTCTGCTGGGCACTGGCTTCCCGTTCCGTGACGACCAGATGGACAACCTCGACAACTACCTGGGCATGTTCCGCGCCCTGGTTGGCCAGACTGCCGGCATCCGCCGCGCCGGCTCCGCCAGCCTGGACCTGGCCTACGTGGCTGCCGGTCGTTTCGACGCGTTCTGGGAATCGGGTCTGTCCGAGTGGGACATGGCTGCAGGCGCCCTGCTGATCCAGGAAGCAGGCGGCCTGGTGAGCGACTTCACCGGCGGTCACGATTTCCTTGAAAAAGGCCACATCGTTGCCGGCAATACCAAATGCTTCAAGGCAGTACTGACGGCGATCCAGCCGCACCTGCCGGCTTCGCTGAAGCGCTAAGCTTCCTGCGAAAAGCAAAAAGCACCCTTTGGGGTGCTTTTTTTATGCCTGGAATTCGATCTTCAGATCACCAAAACCTTCATATGGGAGCGAGCCTGCTCGCGAATGCGGTATGCCAGCCGACATCAATATTGACTGTCAGAATGCGTTCGCGAGCAGGCTCGCTCCCACAAGAAATCCGGGTTTAGCCAGAAATTCCGGGCACAAAAAAGCACCCCGCAGGGTGCTTCTTGTTAAACAGTCGGTCCTTACTGAGCCGGCTGATTCTGCGACAGAATTAGCTTGCCTTCCTTGTCGACCGGAATCTGGTTGCCCGGATCGCGATCCATCCGCACTTTGCCTTCCTTGCCATCCAGCGAATAACGCACGTCGTAACCGACAACCTTGTCACTGATGTCATTCACGGTGTTACAGCGAGTCTGGGTGGTGGTGTAGGTATCGCGGTTCTGCATGCCTTCCTGCACCTTGTTACCGGCATAACCGCCACCGACCGCGCCAGCGACCGTGGCAATCTTCTTGCCGGTACCGCCGCCGATCTGGTTACCCAGCAAACCACCCGCTACCGCACCAATCGCGGTACCGAGGATCTGGTGTTGATCCTTGACCGGCGCCTGGCGGGTTACAGCAACATCCTTGCACACTTCACGTGGAGTCTTGATCTGTGTTTTGACCGGTTCTACGGCCAGCACTTGCGCATACTCAGGGCCGCTTTTAACCAGGCTGTAGGTGGCAACAGCACCCCCGGCAGTCACACCGACAGCACCCAATACCGCACCAACCAGCAACGACTTGTTCACATGAACCTCCTGACCATCACATGCGGGACGCGCCCGCGCTTCTCCCAGCCTTGGAGCATAAAAAAAGGCGCGAGTTCAACTCGCGCCTTTTTCGGGCTGACAACCGGTGAAGCGATGGCCGTTATGGACGGTCGTCGACTTCCTTCTCGGTGTTGGCCGGAGGAATCAGATCCTCGGTGCTCAGGTTCAGCCAGATCAGCACCACGTTCGCGATGTAGATCGACGAGTAGGTACCCGCCAGAACGCCGATGAACAGGGCGATGGAGAAGCCGAACAGGTTGTCGCCACCGAAGAACAGCAGCGCAGCGATCGCCAGCAAGGTGGAGATCGACGTTGCCATGGTCCGCAGCAAGGTCTGGGTGGTCGAGATGTTGATGTTCTCGATCAACGAAGCCTTGCGCAGCACACGGAAGTTTTCACGAACCCGGTCGAACACGACGATGGTGTCGTTCAGCGAGTAACCGATAATCGCCAGTACCGCCGCCAGCACCGTCAGGTCGAAGGTGATCTGGAAGAACGACAGGATACCGACAGTCACGATCACGTCGTGAATCAGCGAAACGATGGCGCCGACCGCGAATTTCCACTGAAAGCGGAAAGCCAGGTAGATCAGGATGCCGCCGAGCGCCAGGAGCATGCCGAGGCCGCCCTGGTCGCGCAGTTCTTCACCGACCTGCGGGCCGACGAACTCGACACGCTTGACCGTCGCCGGGTTGTCGCCGCCGACTTTCTGCAGCGCGTCTGCTACCTGATGACCCAATTGCGGGTCTTCACCCGGCATGCGCACCAGCAGATCGGTGGTCGCACCGAAGTTCTGCACGATGGCTTCGTGGTAACCGGAAGTCGCCAGTTGCTCGCGCACTTTGGTGACGTCAGCCGGACGCTCGTAGGTCAGCTCGATGAGCGTACCGCCGGTGAAGTCCAGACCCCAGTTCATGCCCTTGTGGAAAACGCTGAACAAGGCCAGAACGGTGAGAAACACAGTGACGCCGAACGCAAAGTTGCGAACGCCCATGAAGTTGATTGTACGTAACATGGCAGCCCCTTAAATCCACAACTTCTTGAAGTCACGTCCGCCGAAGATCAGGTTGACCATTGCGCGGGTCACCATGATGGCCGTGAACATCGAGGTAAAGATCCCGAGGGACATGGTCACTGCGAAGCCCTTCACCGGGCCGGTGCCCATGGCGAAGAGGATGCCGCCGACCAGCAGAGTGGTCAGGTTGGCGTCGAGAATCGCGGTGAATGCCCGGCCGAAGCCTTCGTTGATTGCACGCTGCACGGTCATGCCGGCGGCGATCTCTTCACGGATCCGCGAGAAGATCAGCACGTTGGCGTCGACCGCCATACCCATGGTCAAGACGATACCGGCGATACCCGGCAGGGTCAGCGTTGCACCCAGCAGCGACATCAGCGCCAGCAGCAGCACCATGTTCACCGCCAGTGCGACCGTGGCGATCACACCGAAGAAGCGGTAGATGGCGATGATGAACAGCGAGACGAACAGCATGCCCCACAGCGATGCATCGATACCTTTGGTGATGTTGTCAGCACCCAGGCTCGGACCGATTGTGCGCTCTTCAGCGAAGTACATCGGAGCGGCCAGACCACCGGCACGCAGCAGCAGTGCCAGCTCGGACGATTCGCCCTGGCCGTTCAGGCCGGTGATACGGAACTGCGCACCCAGCGGCGACTGAATGGTCGCCAGACTGATGATCTTCTTCTCTTCCTTGAAGGTCTGAACCGGCACGTCTTTCTCGACGCCGTCGACAACCTGCTTGGTGTAAGTGGTCACCGGACGTTGTTCGATGAAGATCACCGCCATGCTGCGACCGACGTTCGAACGGGTCGCGCGGCTCATCAGCTCGCCACCGTGACCGTCCAGACGGATGTTCACTTCTGGTGTGCCGTGCTCGCCGAAACCAGCCTTGGCGTCGGTTACCTGGTCACCGGTGATGATCAGGCCACGCTCGATCTGCGCAGGAGGACGCTTGCCTTCACGGAACTCGAAGGTTTCGGAAGTGGCTTTCGAAGCACCCGGCTCTGCAGCCAGACGGAACTCAAGGTTGGCCGTCTTGCCGAGAATACGCTTGGCTTCGGCAGTGTCCTGCACGCCCGGCAGCTCAACCACGATGCGGTTGGCGCCCTGACGCTGAACGATCGGTTCGGCAACACCCAGCTCGTTGACGCGGTTACGTACCGTGGTCAAGTTCTGCTTGATGGAGTATTCACGGATTTCCGCCAGCTTGGCCGGGGTCATCGCCAGACGCAGCACCGGTTGACCGTTGAGATCGGCCGGAACAATGTCGAAATCGTTGAAGTTCTTGCGGATCAGCGCACGGGCCTGTTCGCGGGAGTCAGCATCGCTGAAGCCCAACTGAATGGCGCCGCCCAGTTGTGGCAGGCTGCGATAGCGCAGCTTCTCTTTGCGCAGCAGGCTCTTGACGTCGCCTTCGTAGACTTTCAGGCGGGCGTCGAGGGCTTTGTCCATGTCCACTTCCAGCAGGAAGTGCACACCACCGGACAAGTCCAGACCCAGCTTCATCGGGTGCGCGCCCAGGTTGCGCAGCCATTGCGGGGTGGTTTGTGCCAGGTTCAGTGCGACGACGTAGTCATCACCCAATGCCTTGCGCACAACGTCCTTGGCCGGCAGCTGGTCTTCAGCCTTGGCCAGACGGATCAGACCGCCCTTGCCGTTGGCGGCCAGCGAAGCTGCCTTGACGTTGATCCCGGACTCACGCAGCGCGGTGCTGACGCGATCCAGATCGGCCTGATTGACCTGCAGTGCCGTGCTGGCGCCGCTGATCTGAATGGCCGGGTCATCGGGGTATAGATTGGGAGCGGAATAAATCAGACCGACCGCCAGCACCGCCAGGATCAGAATGTATTTCCACAGAGGATATTTGTTCAGCATCACGCCGCCCGTTATGAACGCGGGGCGCCTTGCGCGCCCCGTCGATTGAGTAGAAGTTGGAACCTTAGATCGCTTTCAGCGTGCCTTTTGGCAGCGTGGCGGCGATGGCGCCCTTCTGGAACTTCATTTCCACGGTGTCGGAAACTTCCAGAACCACGAAGTCATCGGCCACTTTGGTGATCTTGCCGGCGATGCCGCCGGTGGTGACCACTTCGTCACCCTTCGCAAGGCTGCTCAGCAGGTTCTTCTGCTCTTTGGCGCGCTTGGCCTGTGGACGCCAGATCATCAGGTAGAAGATGACCAGGAAGCCGACCAGGAAAATCCACTCGAAGCCGCCGCCCATTGGGCCTGCAGCAGCCGGTGCAGCTGCGTCAGCCATGGCGTTAGAGATAAAAAAGCTCATTTAGCACTCCAGTTGCAAATGTTGAATCTTGGGGTCAGAAAACTCAGTCCAAAGGCGGAACGGGGAGCCCGCGTTTGGCGTAGAAGGCATCGACAAAGGCGGCCAATGTACCCTGTTGAATAGCCTCGCGCAAACCAGCCATCAGCACCTGATAATGGCGCAAGTTATGGATGGTATTGAGCATGCTGCCGAGCATTTCGCCGCACTTGTCCAGGTGATGCAGATAAGCGCGGGAGAAGTTCTGGCAGGTATAGCAATCGCAGGTCGGATCCAGCGGCGAATCATCATGGCGATGGAACGCGTTACGGATCTTCAGCACGCCTGTGTCAATGAACAGATGCCCATTGCGGGCATTACGGGTTGGCATCACGCAATCGAACATGTCCACACCGCGGCGCACACCCTCAACCAGATCTTCCGGTTTGCCAACGCCCATAAGGTAACGAGGTTTGTCAGCCGGCATCATGCCCGGCAGATAATCCAGCACCTTGATCATCTCGTGCTTCGGCTCGCCCACCGACAGACCGCCAATGGCCAGGCCATCGAAGCCGATCTTGTCGAGGCCTTCCAGCGAGCGCATGCGCAGATCCTGGTGCATGCCGCCCTGAACGATACCGAACAGCGCCGCGGTGTTGTCGCCATGCGCGTTTTTCGAGCGCTGGGCCCAACGCAGCGACAGCTCCATGGATACGCGGGCGACGTCTTCGTCAGCCGGGTACGGCGTGCATTCGTCGAAGATCATCACGATGTCGGAACCCAGATCGCGCTGCACCTGCATCGATTCTTCCGGGCCCATGAACACTTTCGAGCCGTCGACCGGGGAGGCGAAGGTCACGCCCTCCTCCTTGATCTTGCGCATCGCGCCCAGACTGAACACCTGGAAACCACCGGAGTCGGTGAGGATCGGGCCTTTCCACTGCATGAAATCGTGCAGGTCGCCGTGCTCCTTGATCACCTCAGTGCCGGGGCGCAGCCACAGGTGGAAGGTGTTGCCCAGAATGATTTCCGCGCCAGTGGCGACGATGTCACGCGGCAACATGCCCTTGACCGTGCCATAGGTGCCCACCGGCATGAAGGCCGGGGTCTCGACGGTGCCACGCGGGAAGGTCAGCCGACCACGACGAGCCTTGCCATCGGTGGCAAGCAGTTCAAAGGACATGCGACATTCGCGACTCATTCTGTTTCCTCTGGGCCTGTGTGTTCAGGGGCAGTCGGGGCGGGATTACGGGTGATGAACATCGCATCACCGTAGCTGAAAAAGCGGTAGCCGTTGTCGACAGCGGCTTTATAGGCGGCCATGGTTTCGGGATAACCGGCGAACGCCGAAACCAGCATCAACAGCGTGGATTCCGGCAAATGGAAGTTGGTGACCAAGGCGTCGACCACATGGAACGGCCGGCCCGGATAGATAAAGATGTCGGTGTCGCCACTGAACGGCTTGAGCACGCCATCGCGCGCGGCACTTTCCAGCGAACGCACGCTGGTGGTGCCCACGGCAATCACCCGCCCGCCACGCTCACGGCACGCGGCAACAGCGTCGACCACGTCCTGGCCGACTTCCAGCCACTCGCTGTGCATGTGGTGATCCTCGATCTTGTCGACGCGCACCGGCTGGAACGTCCCCGCACCGACGTGCAGCGTGACGAACGCGGTCTCGACGCCCTTGGCGGCAATCGCCTCCATCAGCGGCTGATCGAAATGCAGCCCCGCCGTCGGCGCCGCCACCGCACCGAGACGCTGGGCGTACACGGTCTGATAGCGCTCGCGATCCGAGCCTTCATCCGGGCGGTCTATATAAGGAGGCAACGGCATGTGCCCGACGCGATCGAGCAGCGGCAGCACTTCTTCAGCAAAGCCCAGCTCGAACAGCGCATCGTGACGCGCGAGCATCTCGGCTTCGCCACCACCGTCGATGAGGATCTTCGAACCCGGCTTCGGCGACTTGCTGGAGCGCACATGGGCCAGCACGCGGTGCGAATCGAGCACGCGCTCGATGAGAATTTCCAGCTTGCCGCCCGAGGCTTTCTGCCCGAACAGCCGCGCCGGAATCACCCGGGTATTGTTGAATACCATCAAATCGCCCGGGCGCAAATGCTCAAGCAAATCAGTGAATTGACGGTGTGCAAGGGCGCCGCTCGGCCCATCAAGGGTCAGCAGGCGACTACCGCGACGCTCGGCCAAAGGGTGGCGGGCGATCAGCGAATCAGGAAGCTCGAAGGTAAAGTCAGCAACGCGCATGATGGGGTTCGTCTAGCAGGGCCGGAAAGTCTAGCGGAATTATCAAAAATTGACCATGAAACGTGATTGACCAACGGTAATCACCTCTCTATACTTCGCCGCCATTGAGCCCTGATGGCGGAATTGGTAGACGCGGCGGATTCAAAATCCGTTTTCGAAAGGAGTGGGAGTTCGAGTCTCCCTCGGGGCACCAAAATTAAGAAAGGTCTTGCTTAGCAAGGCCTTTTTTTTCGTCTGTCGGAAAGTGCCCCCTCTCCACTCAATGGCCACCTGCTCACCAGCGATGAGACCGGTTGCGCGATAAACTTGGCGAAGTATTTATCGCTAAAAGCGAAGAACTTCAGACGCTCGCCACAAGCTCAAAGCCTGCTGGCGATTTCTTGCCACATATGGTCGTAGTTGTATTTCAACCAACGAATCAGCAACTTGTCGAACAACCTGCGAAACCAATTACGCTGCCGCGCCACAAGCCTTTCCTCTATCTCGCCCCTGAGCCGATCAGGGTCAAAACCTGTCCAGACAGTCGGCAAGACCGCTGCAATGTTCATAAAGCACACCGGCGCTACTTCTGAATAAAAAATCTCGTAGAGCACCGCTGGATCGACGCCTTTTAGCTGGCATGCGATGTAATCGTAATCAGTGGGAAAATCGTTGAATGGCTCAGAAAGCGCAGCTCTCACATTTGTCAGTTGTGGTTCATTCAGAAAATGCTCCAACGGGAAAACCCCTCCATTTGCGTTCCACTGGCGCGGCGCAGTTCAAACGACGAGCCGATACAGGAACTCAGATATCTGGATCAGGCGCACGCGGGGCTTGAACAACTCCCCCAAACAAACGCTCAGCTATCTGACGACCTCGTTCCTGGCCCTCCTCCGTCAACCAGATCGATTTGTTCCTGTTTACCGGATTACTGATGAGACCCTGCTCATGCAATCGGTTCATGACTTCAAAATCGAAGCCTTTCCATGCATTGCCGTCGTCGGAACTGAAAGCGGCCAACAGGGCAAGCACAGCCTCTTCAATCAACTTTTCGTCGTATTCCATGATCGTCGCTCCGCTCATGTGCCTGAACTATCGTTGAGTTTGTCTGGCAGCTCATACTCGCTGGCCATCCTGAGAAACTCGTTCTGTTGCTTAGGTCATTGAATGTCTCGGCGCTGTCCGTGCAACCTGTTTTGCCTAAGGACTGCACCTGATGCGTCCGCTCAGTATAATCACGCCCGCCCGCACGCGGTCTGCCGCCCGTAGCGGCTTTCGTTGGTCGTTCCGACTTTCAAGACTCATGCTTAAGGACCTCCAAGGCCAACCATGGAAAAGTCACTGGAAACCGTCGCCCTGTTCTCTCTCAAACTCGCTTACGAGGAGGAAGGCCTGAGCCCGATTCTGCGGGATGACATGGTTATGGGTGACTATCAGAAAGACGTTTTCGAACTGCTGGTGCGCCGGGGTGATGTCGAGACCATCCAGTTCAAGATGAACGAGTGCCTGGGCTTGGCGATGGATGCGTTGGGCGGCGTCGAGAAACCGCTGGGGCGGGAGCTGCACAAGCTGTCAGCCGATTTCAGTCAGGCGCAGTCGCTGGAGCAGCTTGATCAGCCGCTCCTCGCGCTCAAGGGTTATCTGAAAGACATCCTCTGATCCATCGCGCCGTCCGTACAGTCTTTCAGCGTCGAGCCTTCAACACCCGAATATCCGTGGGAAACCCATCCGCCCCCACAATCTTCTTCCAGCCCACATACTGAAACTCGCCCCGCTCATCGATGTAATCGCCCTTCTCCACCGACCGGCCACCGACGATCGCCACGCGTTTTTCCTCGCCACAGCCGCCATCCGACGGGCGCACGGTGTAGATGACGTACGGCTTCACATATTGCGTGGCGCGGAAGTGTTGGCCGCAGATTTCGTCGACGGTGATGAGCATGGTTTTCAGGCGGGCTTCGCCGTCCATGTCTTCGTGGAGTTTGAGGAAGGAGATGTCGCCGACGTCGCTGTAGCCGAGTGAACGAGCGCGTTTGTATTCGGGGGAGTTCTGGTGGGCGATGCGGCCTTGTTCGGCGGCTTGGTTCATTCTGGCGGCAAACTCGGCATTGCCTTGCGCAATGGTTGCTTCGGCCTGGGCGGCGACGTTTTCGCATTGCGCGAATTCGCGGGAGCCGAGGTATTGGGGCGTCAGGTTCGAGCGGCGCTGGTTCATGCTCCGCAGGCTGTTGTCGAGGTCGCCGATCACCTCATAGGCGCTGGGTACGCGACCGCTCTGGACGTCGGCGATTTTCTCCTGCATTCGCTGGCAGTTGGCGAGGTAATACTGCCAGCTGCTTTCCGGGGGCTCCTTCCACTCGGCGAATGCCGGGGTAATGACAGCGGCGCACGTGATTGCACAGAGCAAGCGCAGAACAGAAGCGGCTTTTGGCATGAGTAGTCCATTACAGGAATCAAGAAAGTGGCGCGACGCTACTATTTTGCTATCGTGCCGTCCACTGTCGGCAAGGTGCCGAGCGTTTGTACCGTGACGGGTTTCGAAGGATGGATACGATGGATGTTGTGTTTTTCTTTATCGCCTGGATAGGCATGTGGGTCTGGGTCGTCAGGCAGCGTGGTGCGTGGAATCTGCTACTCGCCAATGTGTTGGGTGCGGCCAGCGGCATGATTGTCGGCCTGGTGGTTTCGCAGCTTTGTGTCGGTCTGTTCGGCTCTAGCCGGCCACCGGTCCCGGGGGTCATGGGATCGCTTCTGGAAATGCTGGCGACTGCCGCGGCGCTGACCGGCGTCTGGATGCTGGTGGCCCGTCGCTCGCAGGTCGAACACCCTGTCGCGCGTCAGCTACTGGCCGGCCTTTGCGGCGTTGTGGCCGGCATAACGGCGATCATGTTTTTTGTTCAGATCAATCCGCCCAATCTCGGCATGTGAATGTCTTCGTGGCGTCAGACCTCTATTTTGATATCTTGCCGTCCATCTTCAGCACTCACCGCCAGTGGGTGCTGTTTTGCAGGCTATTGAAGGGTTAAGGAAAGGATCGAATGGAGTTTCTGAGTTTTCTGGCATTTATCGCCGCCTGGGGTTTGATGTGGCGCTGGGTGGTGAAAAACCGCGGCAGCTGGAATCTGTTTTACGGCAACATCGTTGGCGCGGCGGGCGGTTTTATCGTCGGCATGGTGGTGCTGTCGATCTTCCTGTCGTTGTTCCCGTCGGCGCATAACGCCGAAAAGGCGCCAGTCGAAGACGTGATCACACAGAGCGATGTCACCACCAGTCTGTTGCCCGAAGCCGAGTCGGATTCGACGTCCGCGGTGCTGGAAAACGCGCCGGGCTTTGCCGCGATCGAGCCGGATAACCAACCTTCTCCGCCGGATTCCGCACTGCTGCCGAATTACGCCAGCCGGGCGCCGAAATCGATATCGGAAAAAACCGTCCTGGATCAGAGCGACGCGCAGGGCCGTAAAGCGCTCACCGCGCTGCGCGACAAGCTTGGGCAAAATGCAGACAGCGATAAATCGATGCTCGCGTATGTCATTTGCGGCACGGTGGTCACCAGCACACTGCGCTTCCCCGCGTCGGAGCGCTTCGCCGACAGTTCTGCCATTGTCACCAAGCGCTTCAAGGATCAGGTCTACACCCTCAGCAACAAGGTCACCGCGCGCAACATGAACGGTGATGACGTCACTTATCGCTTCGACTGTTCGGTGCAGGAGCAACCCGCGTCCGCCGAATGGCGACTGCTGAATCTGAAGTTGCAGAAGGTCGGTTCTTAAGCCTCGTTTAAGGGTTCAAGGCGCCGGCTGCGCTATCATCGCCAGCCTGTGCGCCTTGAGCTTTGCCCCCGAATGTCCCCGATACCTGCTGACCTGAATCCGCTGCCTCCCGTCTTGGCCGGCCCACTGCTGCGCCGGCTGGAAACCACGCGCGTGGTGCTGTGGCTGGTCGGTACGCGTCAACTGTCGCTGACCTTGCGCCTGCTAGGCGTAGGAGACATCCCTCTCGATGCCGGGAAGTGCACGGTCATTCCTGTAGGCCGTCATGCGTTCGTTCATTTGATTGACGTTGTGCTCGACAGCGCCCTGCCCTGCGACACGCGCATCGACTATGACCTGCTGATCGACGGCCAGACGCCCATCGCCGAATGGGCGCCGCACCTGCTGTACGGCAATGCCCGCTGTCCAAACCTCGTCGTGCGCTCACGGATTGATCAGTTGCTGCATGGCTCCTGCCGCAAGCCACATCATCCGGCGGCAGACGGTCTGCTGTGCGTCGATCAACTGCTGTCAGGCGAAACCGATCCGCAACAACGCCCAGCGCTGCTGATGATGAGCGGCGACCAGGTTTACGCAGACGACGTTGCCGGCCCGATGCTGCGGGCGATTCATGCGTTGATCAAGCGCCTCGGCCTGTTCGACGAACACCTCGAAGGTGCCGTGGTCAGCGACAGCGCCAAGCTCTACCAACACCCGGCCAGTTACTACCACCGTGCGGATCTGTTACCGGCGCTGGAGAGCAACGAGACCTTGCGCGAGCGATTTTTCGGCGGTGCGCGCAAGCCGATTTTCACCAGCAGCAGCGCCGACAATCACCTGGTGACCTTCGCCGAAGTGATGGCGATGTATTTGCTGGTGTGGTCACCAGTTGCTTGGGCGTTGATCAATCCTGCTGCTCCATCGCTGACGCCTGAACGCTTGAAGCGCTACACTCTGGAGCAGACCCGAATCGATGGTTTCAAGGCCGGGTTGGCCAACGTTGCCCGGGCGCTGGCGCACCTGCCGAGCCTGATGATTTTCGATGACCACGACATCACCGATGACTGGAATCTTTCCGCGCAATGGGAGGAAACCGCCTACGGTCATCCGTTCTCCAAACGCATCATCGGCAACGCCTTGATCGCGTACATGTTGTGTCAGGGCTGGGGCAACAATCCGGATGCGTTCAAGGATGTGCTGGAGAACACCCGACGCCTGAGCGCCAGTGGTGACGATCAATATCTCGCCAGCTCGGTGCAGGACGCGATGATCGATGATTTGCTGCGCTTTCAGCATTGGCATTTCGTGCTGCCGAGCAGCCCGGCGCTGGTGGTGCTCGACACCCGCACCCGCCGCTGGCGCAGCGAGATGGCACTCAAGCAACCCTCCGGTTTACTGGACTGGGAGGCGCTGAGCGAACTGCAGCAGGAACTGCTCGATCATCCGTCAGCGATCATCGTTTCCCCCGCGCCGATCTTCGGCGTGAAGTTGATCGAAACCGTGCAGAAAGTTTTCAGTTGGTGCGGCTATCCCCTGTTGGTCGACGCCGAAAACTGGATGGCTCATCGCGGCGCCGCGCAGGTGATCCTGAACATTTTCCGACACACCCGCACACCCGGGAACTACGTGGTGCTGTCCGGCGACGTGCATTATTCCTTCGTCTACGAAGTGCTTATCCGACACCGCAAGGCCGGGCCACGGATCTGGCAGATCACCAGCAGCGGGATCAAGAACGAGTTCCCGAAAACCCTGCTGGAATGGTTCGACCGCCTCAACCGCTGGCTCTACTCGCCGCGCTCGCCGTTGAACTGGTTCACCAAACGCCGACGCATGCGCATCATGCCCTATACCCCGGAACATGCCGAAGCGGGTGAACGGCTGTGGAATTCAGCCGGGATCGGCCAGGTGTTTTTCAATGCGCAGGGACAGCCGAGCGAGATCATTCAGCACAATTCAAACGGGGCGGTGAAGACGCGGATGCTGGCGCCGGAGTTGGGGGATTATCCTGATTAGCATCACGCATTTTTCCAATGTGGGAGCGGGCTTGCTCGCGAATGCAATTGATCATTCAACATCAGTGTCGACTGACAACACGCTTTCGCGAGCAAGCCCGCTCCCACAGGGGTTGTCGGTGCCTGTCAGTGCGCGGCTACAACAAGCCCCACACCTCTGACAATCATCCCCACCTCCCGCTCATCAATCGTCAGCGGCGGCAACAGCCGTATCGTCTTGCCACGCGTCACGTTGATCAGCAATCCATGATCCCGCGCCGCAATCAGCGTCAGATCGCGAATCGGCTGTTTCAACTCGATGCCGATCATCAAGCCCTGCCCGCGAATCGCCAACACATTGGGGTTGTCTGCCAGTTCGGCGCGCAGGCGGGTCAACAGGCGCTCACCCTGCACCCGGACATTTTCCAGCAAGCCCTGTTCTTCGATGATATCCAGCACCGTGCAACCGACCCGGCAGGCCAGCGGGTTGCCGCCGAAGGTGCTGCCATGGCTGCCGGGAGTGAACAGGTCCGCCGCTCTGCCCCGTGCCAGGCAGGCGCCGATCGGCACACCGTTGCCGAGGCCTTTGGCCAGGGTCATGACGTCCGGCACGATGCCTTCATGCTGGAACGCGAACCACTGGCCGGTGCGGCCGATGCCGGTCTGGATTTCGTCGAGCATCAGCAGCCAGGCGCGCCGATTGCACACTTCCCGCAGAGCTTTGAGGTAGCCGGGCGGCGCCAGTTGCACGCCGCTTTCGCCCTGGATCGGCTCGACCAGAATCGCCACGATGCGCTCGCCATGCTTTTGCTGCAGTTGATCCAGCGCCGCCAGATCACCGAAAGGCACTTTGACGAAATCCCCCGGCAGATCATTGAAGCCCAGCCGCACCGCTGGGCCATCACTCGCCGACAACGTGCCGAGCGTGCGGCCATGAAATGCGTTGGCCATGACTACCACCAGCGGCTGTCCGATACCTTTGCTCCAGCCGTACAAGCGCGCAAGTTTCAGTGCGGTTTCGTTAGCCTCAGCACCCGAGTTATTGAAGAACGCGCGATCCATACCCGACAGCTCAGTCAGCCGTTTGGCCAGTTGCTGCTGCCAGTCGATGCTGTACAGATTGGAGGTGTGCAGCAGCATTCCGGCCTGCTCACTGATGGCCGCGACGATCCGTGGGTGCGAGTGCCCGACATTGGTCACCGCAACCCCGGCGACAGCATCCAGGTATTCACGACCGGCCTGATCCCACAGGCGAGTGCCCAGACCTCTGGTAAAACTCAGAGCCAGCGATTGGTAGGTGTTCATCAGGGCGGCGGTCATGACTTCAAACTCCAGTGAAGGTCGGTGTGTTTGCAGTATGGTTAGCCACCAAAACTGGATAAACTCGGTAAGACTTCAATCATTTAAAAGCAGAGCTTGATAATGGACCTGTTGCAGGCAATGAGCGTCTACGTGAAGGTTGTAGAAGCCGGGAGCATGACGGCGGCCGCGTTGCAGTGCGAAATGTCCACGACCATGGTCGGAAATCACCTGCGCGCACTGGAGCAACGGCTCGGCGTGCAATTGTTGCAGCGCACCACCCGCCGGCAGCGGCTTACCGAGTTCGGCAGCGTGTACTACCAGCGCTGTCTGGACGTTCTGGGTCTGGTGGCCGACTCCGAACGCTTGGCCGAACAGGCCCTAGACGAGCCGCGCGGACTGTTGCGCATCACCGCGCCGCTGACCTTTGGTGTCGAACGCCTGGCCCCAGCGCTCAGTGAATTTTCCCTGCAATACCCGCAGGTGAAAATGGATGTGGTGCTGACCAACCGCCGCCCGGATCTGCTGGAAAGCGGCCTCGACGTAGCGTTTCGGCTGGGACATTTCGAGCAGTCGAACCTGATCGCCCGGCCGCTGATCGACTACACCCTGACCGTGTGCGCTTCGCCGGCTTACGTCGCCCGACGCGGCATGCCGATCACCCCGGAAGACCTGCAACAACACGACTGCCTGTCGTTCGCCTACCCTGCCGGCGACGACTGGCAATCAGTCGAAAAACGCTGGCGCCTCAGCGGCCCGAACGGCGAGATTCTGGTCGACGTCAGCGGCCCGATGCTGATGAATACCTCCGCCGGCCTGCATCAGGCAGCGCGCACCGGCATGGGCATCGTGATGCTACCGGATGCGCTGGTGGAACAAGACCTGCGCGACGGCAAACTGGTGACGGTGATCCCCGATTATCAGCCCCCAAGCCGCCCTTTGCATTTGCTCTATGCCCCGGATCGTTATCGTTTGCCCAAGCTGCGGCGCTTCGTCGAATTCGCAATGCAAACCTGGGGCAGATCCTGACTCAGTTGCTATCGACTACGCTCCGGTGATTGCCGACAAGGATGCTGCCACGTGATGAAAAACGACCTTACCGTACGCGATCTGTTGCCCGAAGAAGTGGAGCCAGTGCGGCTGTTTCTCGGCCTACATGGCTGGGGACACCGGACAGGCTCCAGCGACTACTTCGCCCAACTCATCGAAAACTCGCAACGCACTGCCGTCGCGCTGAGCGGCGAGCAGATCATCGGTTTCGCCCGAGGCATCACCGATGGTTTGTCCAACGGTTATCTGTCGATGGTCGTGGTTGATGGCCAGCATCGGCGCGCCGGCGTCGGGCGCGCACTGGTCGAGCATGTCATGGGGGACAACCCCGAGATCACTTGGGTCCTGCGCGCCGGGCGCGAAGGTGCGGAGGCGTTTTTTGCCAGTTTGGGGTTTGAAACATCGGTGATTGCCATGGAGCGCCCAAGGCTCAAGTAACACGTGAGATTCAACTCCCGCTTTTCACCAACACCGGTTTCTCCTGATAACGCTGCGCAAACAACTGCTTCAACTGCGCCACCTTGGGCATGTCGTTGATCACGATGTACGGATAGCTCGGGTGTTCGGTGAGGAAATCCTGGTGATAGTCCTCCGCCGGGTAAAAGCCGTTGTAGGTTTCCAGTTGGGTGACGATCGGTTTGTTGTAGGCATGCGCCGCGTCGAGTTGGGCGATGTAGGCCTGGGCCACACGTTGTTGATCGGCATTGACCGGGAACAGCGCCGAGCGATATTGCGTGCCGCTGTCCGGCCCTTGGCGGTTGAGTTCGGTCGGGTTGTGGGCCACCGAAAAGTAGATCTGCAGCAGGCTGCCGTAGCTGACTTGCGTCGGATCGAAGGTGACTTGTACTGACTCGGCATGACCGGTGTCGCCCTCGCTGACCCGCTCATATTCCGCCGTGTTCGCCGCACCGCCGGCATAACCGGAAACGGCTTTCTGCACACCTTTGACGTGTTGGAAAACCCCTTGCACGCCCCAGAAACAACCACCGGCGAACACCGCGGTTTCACTGTGCGCCTGAGTGGTTTCGTCGAGGACTGGCGGCGGGATGACCACCGCGTCCTCTGCACCGAAAGAGAACGCCGAGCACTGACCGATCACACCTGCCATGGCGACGCCGAGCAATGCACGTCGCCAGTTGTTTTGAGCTTTCATGTTGCGCACTCCCGATCAGCCGAAGGTGAAGGCGTAAGCCGATACGCCCGGGTCAAGAAATTCGATGGTGAAGGTCCGGTCCTTCACCTCGTCGGTTTGCCGTACCAGTTGATACAGGCGCTGCTCGGTCACGCGGCCGCTGCCATCCGCGGCGACATCGACACCGTGGGCGTCACCCGGCGCCTGCCCGTCAATCGACACGTTGAAACGCACCGGTTTGCCATCCGCACCCGGGCCCAGCACCAGATGCAGATCGCGGGCGTGGAAGCGGTAGACGATGCGACTGGCCGGCGCGCTGGCGGTGGCCTGCTCGGCACCGACGGCCCACTGGCCGCCAAGGCTCCAGTCATTCAGGGTCAGGTTGGCGGGTGGGTTATAGGTCGCGACCTTGTCAGGCACCAGCCCGGTTTCCGGTACGAAATGTTCCGCACGCTGGTAGCCGACGTAGGTTTCCGGTGACAGCACCTGATTCATGTCCGGCGCCTGTTGCACGCCTTGGGCATCGGCGTTGATCAAGCCGTCGGCGACGGTTTTCGCCCCGGCCTCACGCAGCAACTGCTGTATGACCCGTTCCGATTCGGCGTAATCCCCTTCGCCAAAATGGTGGTAACGAATCCGTCCTTGAGCATCGGCAAAATAATGCGCCGGCCAGTATTCGTTGTTGAAAGCACGCCAGATTTTGTAGTCGTTATCGATGGCGACCGGATAGTTGATACCCAGCTCCTTCATGGCTTTGGTGACATTGCCGACATCGCGCTCGAAAGCGAATTCCGGGGCGTGCACGCCAATCACTACCAGGCCTTGATCGCGGTACTTTTCCGCCCAGGCTTTGACGTATGGCAAGGTGCGCAGGCAGTTGATGCAGGAGTAGGTCCAGAAATCCACCAGCACCACTTTGCCCTTCAATGCCTGGGCGTCCAGCGGTGGCGAATTGAGCCATTGCACGGCGCCATTGAGCGGCGGCAACTGGCCTTCGACCGGTAGTGTTCCCGGTGCCTTGTCGGCAACTTTCATCGCCCCGCCGGCAGCAGGAATCTGCGCCATCATGGTTCCGTTGCCCGTCGGCGATTTGCTGGTCAGCTTGCCGACCAGCGCCTGTTCAATCCCGCCCGTGGAAGCCGTCGACAGCCGCGCCAACAGCCCGGTGTCGAGGCCCAGCGCAATCGCTGCGACACCCGCCAGCATCGCCGCCCCCAACCCGCGCCGGATCCACTCACCGGTGCCGACCGAGCGCTTCATCAACGCAAAGACCTTACCGCCCAGCAGCAGCGCCGCCGCCAGTGAAGTCGCGGCGCCCGCCGCGTAGGCGAGCAACAACAGCGTGGTGGCGATGCTTGCCCCTTGCAGCGCGGCTCCGGTCAGAATCAAACCGAGGATGGGCCCGGCGCACGGTGCCCAGAGCAGACCCGTGGCGACGCCAATCAGAAACGAGGCGCCGGGACGCGGACGATTGTCCTGGCCCGCGGCTTCGGACAGCCGACTGCCGGCCGAGACCAGCGGTCGCGTCAGGCGCTCGGCGAGGCGCGGCAGCAGCAGCGTCAGCCCGAACAGTGCAACGAACAGCAACGCGAGCCAGCGCCCGTACTGATTGACTTGCACCACCCAACCGCCGCCCACCGCCGCCAGTGTGGCGACGAGGGCGAAAGTCAGCGCCATCCCGGCCAAGAGCGGCAAGCCACTCTTGATAAACGGCTGCCCGGTGCGAGCGAAGACAAAAGGCAGAACAGGCAGGATGCAGGGACTGACGATCGTCAGCACACCGCCCAGATAAGCGAGAACCAAGAGCAACATGGTGTCGTCCTGTAGAAAGTGAACATCGAAAAATGGCCATGGCTCATGCCGCCACGGGTTTGAACGTCATCGCCAGGCCATTCATGCAATAGCGCAGGCCGGTGGGTTTCGGGCCGTCGTCGAACACATGTCCCAAGTGCCCGCCGCAGCGTCGGCAGTGCACTTCATTGCGTGACATGCCGAATGATCGGTCCTGACGCGTGGCCACCGCATGTTCCAACGGTGCCCAGAAACTCGGCCAGCCCGTGCGGCTGTCGAACTTGGTCGCCGATGAAAACAGCGCCAGATCACAACCCGCGCAGGCGAATGTGCCGTTGCGATGTTCGTTGTTGAGCGGGCTGGTATAGGCCCGTTCGGTGCCTTCGTCGCGCAGGATGGCGTACTGCTCGTCCGAGAGCAGCGAGTGCCATTCACTGTCGCTGTGGCTCACCTCGAAAACCTCATCGGCATGGGCTTGCTCGATCAGTGCGGAGCCCGAGGAAAATTTTGGCAATACACCCGCCACCAGAGCTGCAACCCCCAGCCCGCCGCTCGCTACGAGAATCTGTCGCCGTGAAAACATGGCCGTCTCCAAAAATTCCAGGTGCCTGTCATGGAACACAGCCTAGGCTTGGGTTGATCGCCAAATCCTCACGGGAAGTTAACGAATTCGTGATAACTCGCCCCGAGGAAAACCCGCACAATGCGCTCACTGCGCCGAAGGATTGAGCTTGATGGAATTAACCAGACGCATCCTCGTGGTCGAGGATGACCAACACATCGCCGACTTGATTAGCCTGCACCTGCGCGATGAACATTACGACGTCGTGCACAGCGCCGACGGCGACGAAGGCATGCGCCTGTTGCAACAGGGACAATGGGATGCACTGATCCTCGACCTGATGTTGCCGGGGGTCGACGGCCTGGAAATCTGCCGCCGCGCCCGGGCGATGGCGCGCTATACGCCGATCATCATCACCAGCGCCCGCTCCAGCGAATTGCACCGCATTCTGGGTCTGGAGCTGGGTGCCGACGATTACCTTGCCAAACCGTTTTCAATGCTGGAACTGGTGGCTCGGGTCAAAGCCTTGCTGCGCCGGGTCGACGCCATGGCGCGCAACCTGAAAATGGACGCCGGCAGCCTCAGTCTCGATGGTTTGAGCATCGACCCGATCACCCGCGACGTCGCCCTCAACGGTGCGCGTCTGGACCTCACTCCGCGAGAGTTCGACTTGCTGTATTTCTTCGCCCGACAGCCGGGCAAGGTGTTCTCACGCATGGACCTGCTGAACGCGGTGTGGGGCTACAGCCACGAGGGTTATGAACACACGGTGAACACGCACATCAATCGCCTGCGGGCGAAAATCGAAAGCGATCCGGCGCAACCGACACGCATCCTCACTGTGTGGGGTCGCGGCTATAAATTCGGCACGGAACAACCATGAGACTGAACCTGTCGCAGCGCCTGTCGCTGGTGTTCGCCGTTTTGCTGCTGGTGTGCTGCGGCACCTCGGCATGGCTGCAGGTGCGCTCCAGCAAGATGCATGAACTGGAAGTGGTGCAAGGCCTGTCGCGGGATCTGGCGCAGCACATCGCCCATGACACGGTGCTGATGGACAGCAATGGCCTGATGCCCGGCGCCGTGCGCGAACTGTTCAGCAAGCTGATGCTGGTCAACCCGAGTGTCGAGGTGTACCTGCTCGACCCCGAGGGACGGATTGTCGGCAATGCGGCACCGGAAGGACATCTGCGCCGGGAAACGGTTGATCTGGCGCCGATCCGCCGGCTGCTCGATGACCAGCCGTTGCCTATTCTCGGCGATGACCCGCGCAGTGCCGACGGGCGCAAGGTCTTCAGTGCCGCGCCGTTACGGGTCAACGGCAAGCCCGCCGGTTATCTGTACGTGGTGTTGCTCAGTGAAGAACACGATCGCTTCGCTGAACGGGGCGCGACCAGTGCTGCACTCAATACGGCGTTGCTGTCGATCGGGCTGGTGGCGCTGTTGTGCCTGATCGCGGGTCTCACGGCGTTCAACCTGATCACCCGGCCACTGCGCCGATTGACCGAAACCGTCAGCCGGTTCGACATTGATGGCGCGCCGCAACCTCTGCCTGCACCTTCAGTGGCTGTGGATAAAAGCGCTGACCCGGATGAAATCGCCGTACTCGATGGCGCCTTCCGGCAGATGCAAAACCGACTGGGTGAACAGTGGCGCTCGTTGACCCGCCAGGATCAGGAGCGCCGCGAACTGGTGGCGAACATTTCTCACGACCTGCGCACACCGCTGGCCTCGTTGCACGGCTATCTGGAAACCCTGACGCTCAAGGACGCCACACTCACCGCCGAAGAACGCCGCCGGTATCTGGGCATCGCGCTGGATCAGAGCCGCAAGGTCGGCGGGTTGGCGCAATCGCTGCTGGAGCTGGTACGTCTGGAGCACGGTTTCGTGCAGCCGGTACTGGAGCGCTTCTCGCTGATCGATCTGTTGCAGGACATTTTCCAGAAATTCGAACTGGCCGCCGAATCACGCCACGTCGAACTCAAGGCCAGCTTCGGTCCGAACCTGCCGACGGTGTGCGCCGACCTTGGGTTGATCGAACGGGTGCTGACCAACCTGGTGGATAACGCCTTGCGCCACACGCCTGCGGGCGGTGAAATCGAGCTGGATTTGAAACCCCTGGGCGCCTTGGTCGAAGTCACGGTCAGCGACACCGGCCCCGGCATCGCTCCGGATCTGCGCGAAGGTCTGTTCCTGCGTCCTTTCAATATTGGCGGCGCGCGGCGTGACGGTGGACTGGGCCTGCGGATCGTCCACCGCATCCTGCAACTGCACGGGCGTGACATTCAGTTGATCGATGTCGCCGGGCGCGGGGCGACTTTCCGCTTCACGCTGCCGACCGATCAGCAAACCGCTGAACAGTGGATGGTGCGCTCGATGAACCTGAACACGCCGGACAAATAATCCGCACCACCGGACTGTTGTTCCGTGACAACGCCGCCCCGCTCCCCTAAATTAACCGGCCTGAAAAAGACCTCGCGCTTTCTCGTTTCCACTCAAGTTAAAAAAGTAGTGAAATTTCAATGTCCGATTTCAACACCGCTGAATCCGTAGTCACCGAATCGTCCAAAGCGGAATACGAAAACTCCATCAATCTTTCACAACACCTTCCACAAGCCAAAATCATCAGCGAGATGGTGCTGGATGCTTTCCAGTCGACCCGCGAAAGTGACCAGATCCGCGAGCTGCGCGCCGCGATCCGTCAGGCGCACGACAGCTTCGATGACGACAAGGCCTACGAGCTGATGGGCGAACTCAAGCGCCTCAAGGACGCCGAGGCCGCCGACATCGCCGCCCTCGAAGACCTGAGCAGCAAGTTTTCGATCGGCCGCATCCTGTCCTGCTTCAAGGACGATCCCGCGTTCCAGGAAATCGTTTACGGCCTCGCGCTCAAAGTGCTGAATCAGACCCACCAGGCGATCAGCAACCCGAGCGGCGGCAAGAGCAAGGCTGCCAAGAAGAAAGAACTGGAAATCTTCACCATCAGCAAGGACGGCAACAGCGTGACCCTGCCGCTGCGCACGCCGCGCTCGCGTCTGAACGTTGACCGTGAAGCGCTGGAGTTCCTCGGTTTCACCTTCGTCGGTGAAGGCGAAGAAGCCGAGTTGGAGGGCGAGACCTTCATCGACAACGCCGGCACCGAACACGCGATCAACCGCAAGAACATCATCACCGCCCTGCAACAGCAAACCGCGTTCGATGGTTACAGCATCGCCGCGCAGTAATCCCGGCGCCGACAAAAAAGCCCCGCTCTGAGATTCAGGCGGGGCTTTTTGTTGGGCGGCGCGGCGATCAGACTTCCGACTGCACCGCCGCGATCATGTCGACTTCAATCGCGGCGTTCTTCGGCAACTGATAGACACCGACCGTGGTGCGGGTGTGCCGGCCGGCATCGCCGAGCACATGGCTGAACACGTCCGATGCACCGTTGGCCACTTCGCTCAGGTCTACGAAGTCCGGGGTCGACTTCACATACACCGTGACCCGCAACAACGCCCGGATCTTGTCCAGCGAACCCACCGCATCGACAATCAGCGCCAGGCAGCGCATGGCACTGATGCTCGCGGCGGCCTGGGCGTCCTTGAGGGTCAACTCCAACCCCACGCGACCGGGATACAGAATCCTGCCATTGACCCGCGGCACCATGCCGCTGATGTACAACTCATCGCGATGACGGATCAGCGGCGCATAATTGCCGCCGGCGGTATTCTCGCCATAGATGTCGTAGTTCAGCTCGTGTGCCAGGGCAATGAAACGTTCGTCGCAGGTCATCCTCTCAGTCATTTCGCCCAGCCTTTTGATCAGTGCATGAAGAATCGCGGAGTGGAACAGTTGAGCGCCGAGGAAGTGGCATGGCGCTATCACTAAGGACTGGATCCAAATCTAGGTGGTTTGCGGCGATACCGCAACCTGCCGTTCTGGACGAAAAACCCCGCGACTCTATCGAATCGCGGGGCTTGATGACGTATATCAACGAACTATCTACACAGCGCCCAAGCGCTCAACCATATCAGGGAATTTCTCCACCAAGCGGATCAACAGTGCCGCCTGAGCATTGGGCTTGGACTTCTCCTGCTCCCAATTCCTCAATGTGCTCGGGCTGGTCCTGATTCGCTTTGCAAATACCGCTTGTGACATGTGCAATTTTTCACGCAGTGCAACGATCTCTTGTGCACCAACCTCGGGAACCGGTTTGTCCTCGACGACCGTATTGCGCAGCGTAATTTTACCTTCGCGATGGGCGGCCATCTCTTCAACGCCCTGCATCAATTCCGCAAACAGGTCGCGTTTTTTCATGAGGCACCTCTTTTTCTCAACTCTATCTCAATGGCTTTTTTGAGCGCCTTCTCTTTCTCGGCGGACAGATTCTCAAGCTCATCTTTGTCATAAATCGCAAACATCCAGAACTGACGATCATTCATAAGCCAATAGTAGATGACCCGCAAGCCACCTCGTCGGCCTTTGCCACGCCGAGCGTCAGACCAACGTAATTTCCGGAAGCCGCCAGTTCGCGGTATTACGTCGCCCGACGCTGGATTGCACTGCAGATAATTCTGCAACTCCCGATACTCATCGTCCGTCAGATAATGACCAACGCTCGCGGTGAATATTGTGGTTTCAAAAAATACAGTTCGCATGGGCAAACTATAGGCAACTTGCCCATGGAGAGACTATCAACAAATTCGACCTTTGATAAACATCCGATCAACAAAAAACCCCGCACATCTCTCAATGTGCGGGGTTTTTCGTGAAGCCATCCAGCCTTACGGCGCGTACGTCAGCAGCAGCTCGGCGGGCACCTTGAAGTCCAGGGACATCATGACGCTCAGGGCGGTGATGGTGAAGATCGAGAACACGAACAGCTTGCGTGCCCAGACCGTGTCATCCACCGCCTTGTAGCCGGTCCAGGCCATGTACAACCAGTACATGCCCATGGCCGCGGCGACCGCGAGGTAGCTCATGCCGGCGTAACCGCTGAAGGTCAGCATCAAGGTCGCCACGAGGAACGCCAGGATGTAGAGCAGGATGTGCTTCTTGGCCACTTCGATTCCGCGCTTGACGGGCAACACCGGAATCGATGCGGCCAGGTAGTCGTTGAAGCGGAAGATCGCGATGGCGTAGGAATGCGGCATCTGCCACAGGCTGAACATCACCAGCAGGGTCAGTGCGGCCATGTCGAAGCTGTTGGTTACGGCAACGTAACCGATCACTGGCGGCATGGCGCCCGACAGACTGCCCACCAGCGTGCCGTGAACCGACTTGCGCTTGAGGTACAGGCTGTAGAAGCCGACGTAGATGATGAAGCCGATTACCGCGAACAGGGCGGCCAACGGGTTGGCCACCTTGTACAACAAGGCAACGCCGAGAACACCCAGGATGGTCGCGTAGACCAGGGCCAGTTTCAGGGAGATCAAGCCCTGCACCAGCACCCGGTTCTTGGTGCGTTCCATCTTCAGGTCGATGTCGCGGTCGATGCAGTTGTTGAACACGCAACCGGAGGCCACAACCAGGGAAGTGCCGATCATGGCGGCCAGGAACACCGCCAGATCTACATGCCCTTTCGAGGCCAGGAAGAACCCGCCTGCCACAGAAAGCACGTTACCGAAAATGATCCCCGGTTTGGTGATTTGGATAAAGTGCTTGAGCGACATCGGGTCTACCTCACTTCGCCATCATGTACGTGTGGATGCTGAACATGATCCACAGCGACAGGCCAACCAGCAGCAGGATCACGATGGCCGTAAAGACAAACGCGATCACGTTGTTACGTTGTGCAATCGAACGGTCCAGGTGCAGGAAGTAGTACAGGTGAACAATCACCTGGATTACTGCGAACAGCAGGACGATTGCCAGCGTGGTCGACTTCGGCAAGGTCGGGAACATCACCAGGCCGAACGGGATGGCAGTCAGGATCACCGACAGGATGAAGCCGATGGCGTACGACTTTACGCTGCCGTGGCCAGCATCATGGCTGTCATGGGAGTGTGCATTAGCCATTACAGAGTCCCCATCAGGTAAACAACGGTGAATACGCAGATCCACACCACGTCCAGGAAGTGCCAGAACAGGCTCAGGCAGCTCAGACGGGTCTTGTTGGTCGCCGTCAGGCCGTGCTTGTTGACCTGGTACATCATGATGCCCATCCAGATCAGACCCGCGGACACGTGCAGACCGTGGGTACCGACCAGGGTGAAGAACGCCGACAGGAAGCCCGAACGGCTAGGACCGAAGCCCTCGGAGATCAGCAGGTGGAACTCGTTGATCTCCATGGCGATGAAGCCTGCGCCGAGCAGGAAGGTCATGAACAACCAGCCCAGAACCTGCTGCTTCTTGCCTTTGTACAACGCCAGCATGGCGAAGCCGTAGGTGATCGAACTGAACAACAGCAGAGCGGTTTCGCCCAGCACGTATGGCAGTTCGAAAATGTCGTGGCCCGACGGGCCACCGGCGACGTTGTTTACCAGTACTGCGTAAACCGCGAAGATCGACGCAAACAGAATGCAGTCGGTCATCAGGTAGAGCCAGAAACCGTATACGGTCATCTCGCCCGAGTCGTGGTGATGGTCATCGTGCCCATGGTCACCATGGGCGTGTCCAACATTGGTCACTAAGTTCGACATGGTTTAAGCCTGTTCCAACGAGGTTACACGGGTGGCATTGGCCGGGATTTTCCCTGCCGCGACCAGACGCTTGTGCTGCTCGGCTTCGATGCGCTCGATCGTTTCAACCGGAACCATGTAGCCCTGGTCGTCACGTGCGGCGTGGATCACGAAGTAGATGACAGTGCCGGCCAGGCTGGCGATCGCCAACCACCAGATGTGCCAGATCATCGCGAAACCGAAGACGGTCAGCAGTGCGCCCATCACCACGCCAGTGGCGGTGTTGTTCGGCATGTGGATCGGCTCGTACTTGGCCGGAGCCTGGTACGCAGTACCGTTTTCCTTGGCTTCGGTGAACGGGTCGATGCAGTCAGCCTTAGGCAGCACAGCGAAGTTGTAGAACGGAGGTGGCGACGAGGTCGACCATTCCAGAGTGTGGGCATTCCACGGGTCACCGTGTTCGCACATGTTCTCTGGCTTGTTGCGGTCACGCACACTGACGTACAGCTGGATTAGTTGGCAGGCGATACCGACAGCGATCATCACCGCACCGAACATGGCAACGTACAGGTACGGTACCCACTCAGGGTTGGTGGTGGCGTTCAGACGACGGGTCATGCCCATGAAGCCCAGTGCATAGAGCGGCATGAACGCGACGAAGAAGCCCGAGATCCAGAACCAGAACGCTGCTTTACCCCAGCCTTCGTGCAGCTTGAAGCCGAACGCTTTCGGGAAGTAGAAGCCGAAACCTGCGATGTAGCCGAATACCGCGCCGCCGATGATCACGTTGTGGAAGTGCGCGATCACAAACAGGCTGTTGTGCAGAACGAAGTCAGCACCCGGAATGGCCAGCAGTACGCCGGTCATGCCGCCGATGGCGAAGGTCACCATGAAGCCCAGAGTCCACAGAACCTGGCTGGTGAAGCGCAGACGGCCCTGGTAGATGGTGAACAGCCAGTTGAACAGTTTCACACCCGTCGGGATGGAAATCAGCATCGTCGCCAGACCGAAGAAGGCGTTTACGCTGGCACCCGAACCCATGGTGAAGAAGTGGTGCAGCCAAACCATGAAGCCCAGTACCGAGATCGCGCCCGAAGCGTAGATCATCGAGTGGTGGCCGAACAGTTTCTTGCCGGTGAACGCCGAGATCACTTCCGAGAAGATGCCGAATGCCGGCAGGATCAGGATGTAAACCTCAGGGTGGCCCCAGGCCCAGAACAGGTTGACGTACATCATTGGATTGCCACCAAGTTCATTGGTGAAAATGTGGAAATCCATGTAACGGTCGAGGGTCAGCAGTGCCAGGGTAGCGGTCAGGATCGGGAACGAAGCCACGATCAGGACGTTAGCCCAGGTGCAGGTCCAGGTGAAGATCGGCATGTCCATCAGTTTCATGCCAGGGGTACGCATTTTCAGCACGGTGGCGAGGAAGTTGACCCCCGTCAGCGTCGTCCCTAACCCGGATAGCTGTAGCGCCCAGATGTAGTAGTCCATCCCCACGCCAGGGCTGTACTGCAGACCCGACAGCGGCGGATAGGCAACCCAACCGGTCTTGGCGAATTCGCCGACACCCAGCGACAGGTTGATCAGCACCACGCCGGACACCAGCAGCCAGAAGCTCAGGGAGTTCAGGAACGGGAAGGCAACGTCACGCGCGCCGATCTGCAGCGGCACTGCAAGGTTCATCAGGCCGGTGAAGAATGGCATCGCCATGAAGATGATCATGATCACACCGTGAGCGGTGAAGATCTGGTCATAGTGTTCAGGCGGCAGGTAGCCAGGCGAACCCTCGGTGGCCATGGCCAACTGGGTACGCATCATGATGGCGTCGGCAAAGCCACGCAGCAGCATGACCATGGCAACGATGATGTACATCACACCGATTTTCTTGTGGTCGACCGACGTCAGCCACTCGGTCCACAAGTAGGTCCACTTCTTGAAGTAGGTGATTGCAGCGAACAACGCCAGACCACCGAGCGCGATCATCGAGATGGTGACCATCACGATCGGCTCGTGGAAAGGGATCGCTTCCCAACTTAATTTACCAAACATCGTTTACTCCTCTGCCCCGGCAGCTGAATGCGAATTCGAGTCCATGTCCGTTGCCGCCACTTCTTTCTCTTTCTTCTCGTGCTTCAGCGGCTTGCCCGGTTTCATGCCTTCGTACTTGTCGACGATGGTCTGGAACAGGTTCGGCGTGACCGAGGAGTAGAGCTCGACTGGATTGTTCTGGCTTGGCTTGGCAAGGGCTGCGTATTCAGCTTGTTCAAGCTGTTTAGGTGCCTTTTTGACTTCACTTACCCAGGCGTCGAAATCTTCCTGAGAAGTTGCGATCGCTTTGAATTTCATACCGGTGAAACCAGCGCCGCTGTAGTTGGCGGAGATACCGTCCATTTCAGCGTTGCGGTCAGCGATCAGGTGCAGCTTGGTGGTCATGCCCGCCATCGCGTAGATCTGGCCGCCCAGGCCCGGGATGAAGAACGAGTTCATCACGGCGTCGGAGGTGATCCGGAAGTTGACCGGAGTGTGCGCCGGGAACACGATCTTGTTGACCGTGGCAATGCCTTGTTCCGGGTAGATGAACAGCCACTTCCAGTCCAGCGCAACGACTTCGATGGTCACCGGCTTGACGTCGGATTCAATCGGACGGTACGGGTCCAGTTTGTGGGTCGAAATGTAGGTGATGTAACCCAGGGCGATGATGATCAGAACCGGGATGGTCCAGACCGCCACTTCGATTTTGGTCGAGTGCGACCATTTCGGGGTGTAGACGGCATCCTTGTTGGACGCGCGGTACTTCCAGGCGAACAGGAAGGTCATGACGATAACCGGCACAACGACCAACAGCATCAGCAGCGTGGCGGTGATGATCAGGTTGCGCTGTTCCAGGCCGACCTGGCCCGTTGGATTGAGCAGGGTCATGTTGCAGCCTCCCAGCAACAACGTGCCGAGCAGCGGCACTAGGCCTAGTAATCTGGGGTACCTGTTTTTACTCATCTCACGACCTCTAAAGCAGCTTGCGCAATGCAGTTGGGTTTTGATCGCCAACACTTCACCCTGCCAAGGGTTGGCATTTTCTTTGGATTGAATAAGGGCCGCCCGTCGCGCGTCAGACGCTCGACAAAACCATGGACAGCGGTCAGTTCTTATTCGAATTCGTGGTCAAAGGCCTTGTTACAGACCAATTCCATTTGGTGCGGAAAGTTGGAAGGCACCGACACCTGGGTGTCGCAAAAGCCTTTCGGCCCGCTCGACACCCGACTTCCTGTCCAGTTCCTTAATAAAGGCTGAACAGTGCCGGGAATTCAGTGCGGGCGATTGTAGATAGGTAGCGCCCTATACACCATGTCTTATCCCGAAATAATTTTTATCGCTCAGAGCAACAATCCATCACCGTTTTTGCAAAAGTTCCGCATGTTATCGAAATCGATTCTCAACAAAAAACACCAAAAAATGTAGGCCTATACACCTCAGTTCAGACAGCTCCGAAGGGATTTTCCCGGCAGCGAATCGGCGCAAAGCCCGATATTCAAAGGCCTCTGGCCATCTGCCAGAGCCTGTTAAAACTGCCTGATCTGGCACCTGCGTGCAAAACCAGAAAAATGCCGAAACAGACCAATCCTTTTTTGTAACATTACGCCAATCCGGGTCGCCGAAAGCCCCTGCGACAGGGCGCGTGTGACAACATGTCGCACATCTGCCGCACTCTCCATTGCCGTTCGTCACGGTGATTTCACAATCACTCTGAAATGCAAAACGCCCCGATCGGCTGATACGCAAATCGGGGCGTTTTCTGTATCGGCCAATCTGCCGAAGAGTTGATTCAGCGCAGTGCTTTTCGGTTACGCGAGGTCAGCAGCGGCACCAGAATCACCACCAGCACGAACGCCACCAGCGCCCATTGCGCCAGCGACAGACCGAGGATCGGCGGGTACGGCGTCGAGCAGAAACCATCGACCTGGAAGCCCAGCGGGAAGATCTTCGCCAGCGGCAGGTCGTCGACAATCGGCTGCAACACATCGATGCCGCAGCTCACCGCCGGATAGAACTGGGTGTACACGTGATGCCCGGCAACACCGGCGCCGGCGATCGCGCAGATCACCACCAGCACTTCGAACACCGTGATGCTGCGGCGGGTGCGCATGGCCGCGCCGATAAACGCGAACAGCGCAATCAGCAGCAATGCATAACGCTGCAGGATGCACAGCGGGCATGGTGCCTCGCCCAGCACGATCTGCATGTACAGCGCGCCACCAATCAATGCCAGACAGATGATGCCCAGCAGCACCAGAAAGCGCCGCTCACGTCCCAGTCGAATCGTTTCCTCGCTCATCGCGTTTCCCTTGTATGTCCATGGTTCAGCTGGCTGGCGGCTGCGCTTGCAGTTGCGCCATCAGACTGATGTTGTCTTCGATATGCCAATTGGCCGCGATGCGACCGTTGTCGATCTGATAGATATCGGTTGCCCGGAAGTCTACACGCTGGCCCTGCCCTTTGAGAGCCTTGAACGTCCCACTGAAGTGTCCGCGAAAGTGCAGATGCACCACCACGCGGTCACCGGCAATGATCATTTGCTCGATCTCGCAGCTCAGGTCCGGCACCGCCGTACGAAAGAACTTCGATGCCAGCAACGGCCCGGTCGGCCCCTGCACCCGACCTTCAGGCGGGGTCTTGTCGACAAACTGCGGCGACAAGGCTGCCGTGGCCAGGGCCTCTTCTCCACTGTTCCAGAAACTGCCGTAACGCCGCGCCGCCAACTCCATTGCATCGCGCTGAGCCTTGGGCAGGCTCTGATCGACGACCAGGGTCTGTGGTGCGATCAACGCCGATTCGGCCGCAGCAAATGGACTGGCCAGCAAAGCAGCCGACAGGCCAAGCATTGCCAGGCTCAGACGAGAGGAGAAGATGATGTGCGACATGGGGGCGATCCTGATCAGTTAAACGAACGAGCGCCTATCATCAGCATCGGGGAATAAACGATAAACCGGTTAAGAAACGATTAACCTTTAAACAGAATTTAAGAATCGAGACCGCGTAACGGCCTTCGCGAGCAGGCTCGCTCCCACATTGGATCTGCGTTGAACACAAATCCTGTGGGAGCGAGCCTGCTCGCGAATGAAGACAACCCGGTTTCAGATCACTCCAAAGCCGCCGCCGGCCCGAAGAACTCATAACGGCTCTGCTGCTCCGGCACGCCCAACGCTTTCAGATGCCGCTTGATCGCGCCCATGAAGCCCTTCGGCCCCAAGAAGTAAGCGTCGACGTCACGTTGCGCCGGCAGCCATTCACCCAATTGCTCTTGGCTGAGGATCCCGACCTTGTCCGCCGCCGGGCTCACGCCGTCGTCTTCGGCGTAGCAATAGAAGCGCTTGAGCTGCGGATGACGCGCCGCCAGCCCATCGATCCAGTCGCGGAACGCATGCACGCTGCCGTTGCGCGCGCAGTGGATAAAGTGCACCGGGCGCTCGGTTTGCAGCGCTGCTTCGAGCATCGCCAGAGTCGGGGTAATGCCGACGCCACCACTGATCAGCACCAACGGCTTGTCGCTGGCAGTCAGGGTGAACTCGCCCGATGGCGGGAACAGCTGAATGCTCGCGCCGATGTGCAATTGGTCATGCAAGTGGTTGGACGCACGACCGCCCGGTTCGCGTTTGACGCTGATGCGGTACTGACCTTTATTGGCCAGCGCCGACAGCGAGTAATTGCGGCGGATTTCTTCGCCATCAAGGATCAGCTTCATGCCAATGTACTGACCCGGTTCTGCGGCCAGGATCGGGCCTTTGTCCGCCGGCTCGAAGTAGAACGAAATGATTTCCGCGCTCTCCTCGACCTTGTCCACCACGATGAAATCCCGCGCCCCACGCCAGCCGCCGACTGCCTGTTCTTTCTGGTCGTAGATCGCGGCTTCAGCACCGATCAGAATCTCGGCCAATTGCCCGTACGCCGCGGCCCACGCGCTCATGACTTCAGGCGTAGCGATCTCGTCGCCGAGCACTTCGGAAATGGCCCGCAGCAGGCAGGTGCCAACAATCGGGTAGTGCTCCGGGAGGATTTGCAGGGCGACGTGCTTGTTGATGATCTTCGCCACCAGATCGCCCAACTGGTCGAGCTGATCGATGTGCCGGGCGTACATCAACACACCATTGGCCAACGCGCGCGGCTGATCGCCACTGGCCTGATGCGCCTGGTTGAACAGTGGCGCACCTCAGGGTATTCGGAGAGCATCATGCGGTAGAAGTGGGTGATCAGCGCTTCACCGCCGCTTTCCAGCAGAGGCACAGTGGATTTGACGATGGCACGATCCTGGACGCTAAGCATAAGAGTGACTCCTGAGCTTTTTGAGAATTACCTTAGGCTTATCAGTTTTCGTGCCAGATAAATTATCTTTATAAATCAATGAATTATTTTTTACGTAGTCATTTAGACTCAAAGCGCTTTATAGTCATCGCGACTACATCGAGTCTCTTTGACTACAAGACCATGACCGCCAAATCTCTGCTCACCGCTCTACTGCCACTGGTCTCCGACCTGTCCCGCGAACTGCCCGAAGGCGAGCGCTATCGGCGCCTGCTCGAAGCCATGCGCGCCCTGCTGCCGTGCGATGCCGCCGCGTTGCTGCGCCTGGACGGCGAATGGCTGGTGCCGCTGGCGGTGGATGGTTTGAGCACCGACACCCTCGGCCGGCGCTTCAAGGTCAGCGAACATCCCCGTTTCGAGATCCTGCTGGACGGCGCCGGGCCAACGCGGTTCGCCGCCGACAGCGACTTGCCCGATCCTTACGACGGCTTGGTCGATGGTCTGGGCGAACATCTCGAAGTGCATGACTGCCTCGGTTGCCCACTGTTCGTCGATGAAAAACTCTGGGGCCTGATCACCCTTGATGCGCTCGATCCGGAGCGTTTCGAGCCGATCGAACTCGACGCCTTGCAAGCGTTCGCCAGTCTCGCCTCGGCCACGGTCAACGCCGCCGAACGTATCGAACGCCTGGCGCTGCGTGCCGAAGACGAACACCAACGCGCCGAGGTCTACCGCCAGGCCAGCGGTCAGCAGCAGCGTGAAATGATCGGCCAGAGCAAGGCGCACAAACGGCTGGTGGAGGAAATCAATCTGGTCGGCGGCAGCGACCTGACCGTGCTGATCACCGGCGAAACCGGGGTCGGCAAGGAGCTGGTGGCGCAAGCGATCCACGCCGCCTCGCCGCGCGCCGACAAACCGATCATCAGCCTCAACTGCGCCGCTCTGCCCGATACGTTGGTAGAAAGCGAACTGTTCGGCCACGTGCGCGGCGCCTTTACCGGCGCCACCAGCGACCGCCGCGGCAAGTTCGAACTGGCCAATGGCGGCACGCTGTTTCTCGATGAAGTCGGCGAACTGTCGCTGACCGTACAGGCCAAGTTGCTGCGCGTGCTGCAAAGCGGCCAGTTGCAGCGGCTCGGCTCGGACAAGGAACATCAGGTCGATGTGCGCCTGATCGCCGCGACCAACCGCGATCTGGCCGAAGAAGTGCGCAGCGGCCGCTACCGCGCCGACTTCTATCACCGCTTGAGCGTGTACCCGCTGCGCGTCCCGGCGCTGCGCGATCGCGGCCGCGATGTGTTGCTGCTCAGCGGCTTCTTTCTGGAACAGAACCGCTCGCGCATGGGCCTCAACAGCCTGCGTTTGAGTAGCGATGCCCAGGACGCGTTGCTCGCCTACACTTGGCCGGGCAACGTGCGCGAGCTGGAACATTTGATCGGCCGCAGCGCACTGAAGGCGCTGGGCAATTGCAAGGTAAGGCCGAAGATCCTCAGTTTGAGCGCGGCGGATCTGGATCTGCCGCGGGAGGTTGTGGATAACTCAATTGAGCCGGCTGCCGAGGTGCCCGCGATGCCGTTGATCAACGGCGATCTGCGCAGCGCCACCGAGCAATATCAGCGGCAGTTGATCAGTGCTGCGCTTGAGCGTCATCAGGATAACTGGGCGAGTGCGGCGCGGGAGTTGGGGCTGGATAGGGCGAATCTTGGGCGGATGGCCAAGCGGTTGGGGATGAAGAGCTAAAAGCACACCCTCACCCTAGCCCTCTCCCGGAGGGAGAGGGGACTGATTGGGGGATATTCAAGAATTCCGCCGACGTGAAAGATCTGTACTGAATCCATAATCGACTCGGTCATTCAGGTCGATGTACAGCGCCAGACACCTCGTTCGGCCCCCTCTCCCTTCGGGAGAGGGCTGGGGTGAGGGGCTTTGGATCTGCCGCCAGCCGATAACCGACCTAAAGCCCACCCCGTTAACGCCGATAACCCGGCATCAATAGTTTCTGGCGATTTGCACCCTCGCCCATCACCTTTTTCCACAGAAGGTTTTTATGTCTTCCAACAAAGCCCGCGCAGATTCACTTTCGCTTCTGCTGTTTACCTTGCGCAGCGGCAAGCTGATGGCGATCAACCTGCTGAAAGTCAGTGAAATCATCCCCTGCCCGCCGCTGACCAAAATGCCCGAGTCGCATCCGCACATCAAAGGCATCGCCACCCTGCGCGGCGCGTCGCTGTCGGTGATCGACCTCAGCCGCGCCATCGGCGAGCGACCACTGGAAGACCCGAACGGCGGCTGCCTGATCGTCACCGACGTCAGCCGTTCGAAGCAGGGCCTGCATGTGCAGGCGGTGAGCAAGATCGTCCATTGCCTGACCACCGACATCAAGCCGCCGCCGTTCGGCTCCGGCGGCTCGCGCGCCTACATCACCGGCGTGACCTCGGTGGACGGCACGCTGGTGCAGGTGCTGGACATCGAGAAAGTCATCCACAGCATCGCTCCGGCGCAGATCGAGATGGCCCCGACCGACCTGAGCATGGAAGACGCCGAGGTACTGGGCAACGCACGGATTCTGGTGGTCGACGACAGCCAGGTGGCGTTGCAGCAATCGGTGCACACCCTGCGCAACCTCGGCCTGCAATGCCACACCGCGCGCAGTGCCAAGGAAGCCATCGACTGCCTGCTGGATCTGCAAGGCACCGCGCAACAGATCAACCTGATCGTCTCCGACATCGAAATGTCCGAGATGGACGGCTACGCCTTCACCCGCACCCTGCGCGAGACGCCGGACTTCGCCCACCTCTACGTGCTGCTGCACACCTCGCTCGACAGCGCGATGAACAGCGAGAAAGCGCGTCTGGCCGGGGCCAACGCGGTGCTGACCAAGTTCTCCTCGCCGGAACTGACCCAGCGCCTGATCGAAGCGGCCAAACACGTCGCCGCCAACGGTCACTGAGTCTTGGGCCAGACGTACTGCTTTTTGATGCGGCGCGACCTTCGCCAAGGCGTGCCGCCGATCCACTGGCCGGAAGGCATTGAGCTGAGCACCTATCGTCCGGAACTGGCGGCGGCGGTGCATCAGCTGATGCAACTCGGCTACCGCGAAGGCGGTGGTCGCGTGCCGGCACTGGAGGAATGGCAGCTGCGCTTCGAGAGCGATCCCGAATACGACCCGGCGCTGTGTTTCATTGCCAGCGATGCCGAAGGCGTGATCGGCGTGGCGCAGTGCTGGACCAGTTCGTACATCAAGAATCTGGTGGTGCACCCACGTGCTCAGGGCCGAGGTTTGGGTCGGGCATTGCTGCTGAATGCATTCAAGGTGTTTCAGCAAAGGCGCGAAGGATTTGTCGATCTGAAGGTGCTGGAAGACAATCTGCGGGCGCAGCGTTTGTATGAGAGTGCCGGGATGATGGTGGTTCGCCGGGAACTTGTGCCGGACTGATCGACCGTCTTCGCGAGCAAGCCCGCTCCCACAGGGGGAACGCATTCCAAATTGTGGGAGCGGGCTTGCTCGCGAAGAGGCCGGCCCAGGCAACTTCCCTTCCCGGGCAGACTCCAACCTTGGCCACCCACGACCAAGGACGCCCACGATGAAAACCCTCTCCCTGAGCCTGCTCTGCCTCACCGCCCTGGCCTCACAGGCCCACGCCTCCAGCCCCGACGCCTGGGCCGCTTACGATAAAACCGTGCTCGCCAGCTGCACCAAGGCCAGCGGCCTGAAAGACGCCAAACCCGTCGGCACACCCGCGCAATTCGATGACCGCGTCGGCTACACCGCCGTGCTGTTGCAAGGCCAATACCCGCAAAAACACATGAAAGGCCAGCAAGGCACTGAGCTGTGCCTGTACAGCAAAAAGTCGAAAACCGCGTTCGTCACCGAATGGGACTCGATCCGCCCGACCGCCAAGCCCTGAGGGCTGGCGCACAACTTGCTTCGATCAGCCTCAGCCTGGCGACTTTACGTCGCCGTATCACACTCTGATTGAAGATTGATCGTGCAATGAATACGACATTTTCCTGCGTCGGTTGCGGCAAATGCTGCACCGACCACCATGTGCCCCTGACCCTCGCCGAAGCCCGCATGTGGGCGGCGGATGGCGGCCAGGTGATCGTGCTGGTGGAGGCCTTTCTCGGCAACGGCCTGGGCCTGCCGGCGCAGCAGCGTGAACACGCCGAACGGCGTTCGCTGGTGGTACGCAGCGGCACGACCGAGGCCCACGTGGCCATCACCTTCGCCGCCTACAACGTCGGTCGCTGCCGGAATCTTGACGAAGAAAACCTGTGCCGTATCTACGAGCGCCGACCGTTGGTGTGCAGGATTTATCCGGCAGAAATCAATCCGTACATTCCGCTCAACCCGGCGGCCAAGGATTGCCCGCCGGAGTCGTGGCAACAGGGGCCGCTGCTGATTGTCGGCGGGGAGCTGGTCGATCAGGAACTGCTGGAGCTGATCCAGCGTTCGCGTCAGGCCGATCGCGATGACATCCGCATCAAGGATGCAATCTGCGCGGCGCTGGGGATTCGCACCACGGCGCTCAAGGGCGATGGGTTTACCGCGTATTTGCCGCAGATGGACGCTTTTGCGGCCGTGATCGATCAGGTTTCAGCACAGCCGCTGAGTGAAGCGTCCAGCGAATGGCTGTTTCATTTGTCCGGGGACGACGTTGCCGGGCAATTGGTGGCGGCCGGGGCGCAGGTGGTGACGGAGCCGGCGCAGACGTATGCGTTTATTTCGCTGCGGGCGGCTTGATCCGGAATTTTTGTCGGGGCGAATGGCCCCTTCGCGAGCAGGCTCGCTCCCACAATGGATCGCATTTCAAATGTGGGAGCGAGCCTGCTCGCGAAGAGGCCGGCCCAGGCAACCTCAATCCCTAACCCGCCGCCCCCAGAACTCCCGCGCCAGCAACCGCAAATCCCCCGCCAGCCCCGCCACGTCCTCAGAGTTACGCTGACTCTGCCGCCCCTCATCCACCGTCAATTCCGACGCCGTGCGAATGCTGACGATATTGCGGTTGATGTCTTCGCTCACCGCGCTCTGCTGCTCCACCGCCGCGGCAATCTGCAGGCTCATCTCGGTGATCTGCTCGACCCGCTCACTGATCCCGTCCAGCGCCCGCGCCGCGCGCTGTGCCTGTTCGACGCTGTTATCCACATGCTCGCTGCTCTGCTGCATTACCAGCACTGCATCGCGCGCACCGTTTTGCAGGCTGCTGATCATCCGCTGGATCTCGTTGGTCGACTGCTGCGTGCGTTGCGCCAACCCGCGCACCTCATCGGCCACCACTGCAAAACCGCGCCCGGCATCGCCAGCACGCGCTGCTTCGATCGCCGCGTTGAGCGCCAGCAGATTGGTCTGCTCGGCAATGCTGCGGATCACCTCCATCACCCCGGAAATCTCGCTGCTGTGACCTTCGAGCTGATGAATCACCTCGGTCGCCCGCCGCAACTCCTCGGCCAGACGCAACACCGCACTGCGACTCTCGCCGACCAGCCAATGCCCCTCGCGCGTTTCCGTCCCGGCCATGTCCGCCGCTACCGACGCCTGCTGCGCATGGCTGGCAACCTGCGCGACACTGGCGGCCATCTGATGAATCGCCGCCGCCACCTGATCGGTTTCCGCTTGCTGCGCCAACGAACTGCTGTGGCTGCTTTGCAAATGATCAACCAGTTGCGCCGCATGCCCGGCCAACTGCTGCGATGCATCACCGATGCGCCCGACCACCGCGCCGACCTGGGCTTCGAGCATCTGCAGGGCGAATTCAATCTGGCCGATTTCATCGCGGCGCCCGGTGTAAATGCTCTGACTCAACGGATTGTCCGCGACCTGCCGCGCCCGTTCACTCAGCCGCTCCAGCGGCCGCAGGATCCAGCGCACGCCCAACGCGCAGAGACTGCTGCCGACAACAAATGCCAGCCCATCGATCCATGCCGACTCCGGACGCAACCAGGCCTCGATCCCCAACACCAGCCCCAGCAACGCACTGGCCAACACCGTGATCCTGCCACGCAGACCTAAAGTGGGCAGCGGCCGCCGTCCCTTCAACTCTCCACGCAACTGCGCGTACACCCGCTCCGCCGCCGCCACCTGCCGTGCATCCGGCCGGGTGCGTACCGACTGATACTCCACCGCCACGCCGCTCTGCGTAACCGGCGTGACGTACGCGCTGACCCAATAATGATCGCCATTCTTGCAACGATTCTTCACCAGCCCCATCCACGAGCGCCCGCCCTTCAGCGTCTGCCACATATGCGCAAACGCCTGCGCCGGCATGTCCGGATGGCGCAACAGGTTGTGTGGCGTGCCGAGCAATTCGTCGCGGCTGTAGCCGCTGATCCTAATGAAATCGTCGTTGGCGTAAGTGATCGCGCTGGTCAGATCAGTGGTCGAAAGAATGTTCGCGTCCGGCGCCACATCGACGTTACGGCCGGTTACCGGGAGATTGATCTTCATGGAAAGCGCGCTCGTTTTATGGGAAGAGTCGGCAGGGCTGCTGACTCTAAGCGCACCAATTGGTCAAATATTGATCTGGCTCAGGATCTGAGCACTTAGCCATCACTGCGACCGAAAATCGCAGTTGATGGCTGAAGGCGGGATGAAACTCAGCGCTTGCCCATCGAGCGACGGGTACCCGGCGGCGCCATGCCCGGGGTCTTGGTGTGGCCGTTCTTGGCGCCGTTCTTGTACCACGGCTGATTCGAACCCTTGGCAGCAGCCAGCTCCCCCGGTTTGAACGGGAACTTGAAAGCCGGGATCTCGGGTTTGCTCTCGCTGGCGTCAGCCAGTTCAGCCGGGACATCGCTCACAGCGTCGTCAACCGGCGGTTGGGTCGGGGAAGTCATAAAAGCTCCGCAAAGCAAAAAAGTCGGGCCCGAACAGTGAGCCGCGAAGGCGCGCAGTATACCTGCGCGCCTTGCGACAGCACCTGAAGATTTGCAGCGCACGCCGAACGGTTTAGAGGTAGGTGATGGTGCAATGTTTGCCAAATTGGGAATGATCGATCCCTTTTGGGGACCGGCTGACACCAATAGCCGGCAGAGATGCGTCGCCCGCACAGACGTCTTCGCGAGCAGGCTCGCTCCCACAGGTGGACTGTGTTTCAATCTGTGGGAGCGAGCCTGCTCGCGATGAACGATGACGCGGTGCTCGGACGGATCAAGTGCGTGGATCAACCCGATCCAGCGCCCGGTTCACCGCCAGTTCGGCGAGCATGACGATCTGCTGGATCGCCAACGCCGTGCTGCGTTGCGGGCCGCCGAGTTCATTGGCGAAGTTACTGGCCATGGCACTGGCAGAGGCCAACGATTCGTAAGCGTGGGCGAGCAGGGTTTCGGTGTCGATGCCTGGGTTGACCAGAAACATGGTGCTTGGCTGTCGCGACTGGACGGGTTGCGGACTGAGGTAGAAATCGAGCGCGCGTTTTATGGCTTCGCGGTTTTTGGCGAGGTCTTCAGCGCGGATGGCTTCGGCGAGCGGGGTTGTGGTTTCGGGGGGAGGGTCTGGGATCAGTTTATCCATGGTGTAGCTCCTACTTGTATTTGGGAGCCAGCCTTTGTCGTTTCCACACGACAAAAGGTGGCAACTGTGCGCGGGGTGGAAAACCGATAAGTAGGCAACCGGCCAGACCGAAGTCTGCCCACGCACAGCCGCCGCGACGCAGTTTGCAGACGAAAAAAGACGTCGGCAACGATTACGGTGCTGGTGCATTGTTTTTACTTGAATCGGGTTTCCACACCCGATCGCTGAATTTGCAGCGACAACCAAAGACTAGAGACCGCGCTTCCGACGGACAACCTGAAAACCTTGTGGGAAGGTTCTGGTTATTTGGCACAGAATTAAACAGCTCAACGTAATCGGCTGACTGGACAGACCTCTTCGCGAGCAAGCCCGCTCCCACCGTTGAACCGAGTACACCTACCGGAGATTGGTCGGCTGTCAGGCCGCCATCGCTGGCAAGCCAGCTCCCACAAAAGAGCAAAGCAAAAGCGAGATCAAAAGATCGCAGCCTCCGGCAGCTCCTACAGGGAAGATAAGTACAACCCGCACGCGGCGCATGCCGCCCCACTCCAGGATGAGCGCAAGCTCGGCTGTCGCTCTTGATCTTGATCCACGGGCGACGTCGGAAGGCTGAGCGGAGGGATTGATCCGGGGGTGGGAGCGCAGCGACCGTTTGGCGCAGCCAAACACAGCGAGAGGAGGTGCAGCGAAGCAAACCGTAGGCGCTGCCCCCGGATCAATCCCGCAGCGAAGGGACCCCGAGCCCCAGCGAGCGGGCCGAACGCAGGAGCAAGCCTTTTTGGTTACTTTTTCGGCGTCTGGAAAAAGTGACCCGCCGTAAGGGCGGAACCGTAATCAGCCACACCCGCGGAAACGGATATACACCCCGGCGAAACTGACAGCGCTGACAGCTAGCCGTCACCCTCCTGACCCCCAAACAAGTTTATAAATACCCAACCTGCCCAAACTCCAGCCCTTGGCGCCCCATTTCATGCGAATCAAGAAAAACCAAGCCCTGCTAGCCCTAGTGATCGCCCTGGCCGCCGCAGGCGCATGGTGGGCAATGAAACCCGCCCCGACCAAACTGGCCACCCCAACCGCCATCCCGGTCCGCGTCGTCACCGTCAGCGAAAAAGACGTCCCCCGCTACACCACCGGCATCGGCTCCGTACTCTCATTACACAGCGTCGTAGTACGCCCACAAATAGACGGCATCCTCACCAAAATCCTCGTCAAGGAAGGCCAACTCGTCAAAGCAGGCGACCTGCTCGCCACCATCGACGACCGCTCGATCCGCGCCAGCCTCGACCAGGCCCGCGCACAACTGGGCGAAAGCCAGGCGCAACTGCAAGTCGCCCTGGTCAACCTCAAACGCTACAAACTGCTCAGCGTCGACGACGGCGTCTCCAAACAGACCTACGACCAGCAACAAGCACTGGTCAACCAGTTGAAGGCCACCGCCCAAGGCAACCAGGCCGCAATCGACGCGGCGCAAGTACAACTTTCCTACACGCAGATCCGCTCCCCGGTCACCGGCCGCGTCGGTATTCGCACCGTCGACGAAGGCAACTTCCTGCGCATGACCGACACCGCCGGCCTGTTCACCGTGACCCAGATCGACCCGATCGCCGTGGAATTCTCCCTGCCGCAACAAATGCTGCCGACCCTTCAAGGCCTGATCAACGATCCGCAGCACGCACAGGTCAAGGCCTACATCGGCGCTGATACCGACGGCGAAACCGGCAACCTGCTCGGCGAAGGTCACCTGACCCTGATCGACAACCAGATCAACGCCAACACCGGCACCATCCGCGCCAAGGCCGAATTCGACAATGCCAGCCAAAAGCTCTGGCCGGGCCTGCTGGTGACGGTAAAAATTCAGACGGCACTGGATAAGAATGCGCTGGTGGTGCCGCCCACTGTCGTACAGCGCGGTCTCGATCAACACTTCGTTTACCGGGTGAGTGGCGACAAAGTCGAAGCCGTACAAGTGCAGATGGTCTATCAGGGTAGTGGCCAGGACATCATCAAAGGCGTGAAGGCCGGTGACGTGCTGGTAACCGACGGCCAGTCGCGGCTCAAACCCGGCTCGACCGTGCAGGTCATGAGCGAGCCGCCACAGGTGGTGCAAGCGGAGCCGAAACCATGAAGGCGCACAAAGGCGTCTCCACCTGGTGCATCGATCACCCGGTCGCGACGATTCTGTTGACCATCGCATTGGTGCTGGTCGGCGTGATTGCCTTCCCACGCCTGCCGATCGCCCCACTGCCGGAAGCGGAATTTCCGACAATTCAGGTCTCGGCGCAGTTGCCCGGCGCCAGCCCCGACACCATGGCCTCGTCCGTGGCCACGCCGCTGGAGGTGCAATTCAGCGCCATCCCCGGCATGACCCAGATGACTTCCAGCAGTGCGCTCGGCTCCAGCCTGCTGACCCTGCAATTTACCCTCGACAAGAGCATCGACACCGCCGCCCAGGAAGTCCAGGCGGCGATCAACACCGCTGCCGGCAAACTGCCCAAGGACATGCCGACCCTGCCGACCTGGAAGAAGGTCAACCCGGCCGACAGCCCGGTGCTGATCCTCAGCGTCAGCTCGACGCAAATGCCCGGCACCGAACTCAGCGACCTGGTGGAAACCCTGCTCTCGCGTCAGATCAGTCAGATCGACGGTGTAGGCCAGATCAACATCACCGGTCAGCAACGTCCGGCGATTCGCGTGCAAGCCTCGGCCGACAAACTGGCGGCGATCGGCCTGACCCTGGCCGATATTCGTCTGGCGATCCAGCAGACCAGCCTCAACCTCGCCAAAGGTGCGTTATACGGCGAATCGAGCATCTCGACGCTGTCGACCAACGACCAGTTGTTCCATCCCGAGGACTACAGCCAACTCATCGTTTCCTACAAGGACGGCGCCCCGGTTCACCTGCGCGATGTCGCCAAAGTCGTCAACGGTTCGGAAGATGCCTACGTGCAGGCCTGGGCCGGTGATCGACCGGGGGTGAACCTGGTGATTTCGCGGCAACCTGGCGCCAACATTGTCGAAACCGTCGACCGCATTCAAGCCGCCCTGCCCGGCCTTGAAGCCATGCTCCCGGCCTCGGTGCAGGTGAAAACCCTGATCGACCGCACCCAGACCATCCGCGCCTCGCTGCATGAAGTCGAGATCACCCTGTTGATCGCGATCCTGTTGGTGGTGGCGGTGATGGCGCTGTTCCTGCGCCAGTTGTCGGCAACCCTGATTGTTTCAGCGGTGCTCGGCGTATCGCTGATCGCCAGTTTCGCTTTGATGTACCTTCTCGGGTTCAGTCTGAACAACCTGACGCTGGTAGCGATTGTCGTGGCCGTGGGGTTTGTGGTCGACGATGCGATTGTCGTGGTGGAGAACATTCACCGACACCTTGAGGCCGGCGACGATATGCGCGAGGCGGCGGGCAAAGGTGCCGGCGAGATCGGCTTCACCGTGGTTTCGATCAGTTTCTCGCTGGTGGCGGCGTTCATTCCTCTGCTGTTCATGGGCGGTGTGGTCGGGCGGCTGTTCAAGGAATTCGCCCTGACCGCGACCTCGACCATTCTGATTTCGGTGGTGGTGTCGCTGACCCTCGCGCCGACGCTGGCAGCGCTGTTCATGCGCAAACCGGTGCACCACGCCCACGACAAACCGGGCTTCAGTGAACGCTTGCTCGGCTGGTACGAAAAAGGTCTGCGCCGCGCCCTCGCCCACCAGAAACTGATGATCGGCGTGTTCGGCCTGTCGCTGGCACTGGCGATTGCCGGTTACATCTTTATCCCCAAGGGTTTCTTCCCGGTGCAGGACACCGGGTTTGTCCTCGGCACCACCGAAGCCGCTGCGGATATTTCCTACGGCGACATGGTGAAAAAACACTTGGCCATGGCCGAAATCGTCGCCGCCGATCCGGCCGTTCAGGCGTTCTCGCACTCGGTCGGTGTGTCCGGCAGCAACCAGACCATCGCCAACGGCCGCTTCTGGATTGCCCTGAAAAAACGCGGCGACCGCGACGTCTCGGCCAGCCAGTTCATCGACCGCATTCGTCCGCAACTGATGAAAGTCCCGGGCATCGTCCTGTATCTGCGCGCCGGCCAGGACATCAACCTCAGCTCCGGCCCGAGTCGCGCGCAGTATCAATACGTGCTCAAGAGCAACGACGGCGCGACCCTCGCCACCTGGACCCAGCGCCTGACCGAAAAACTGCGCAGCAACCCGGCGTTCCGCGACATTTCCAACGATCTGCAACTGGGCGGCAGCATCACCCACATCAGCATCGACCGCAGCGCCGCCGCGCGTTTCGGCCTGACCGCCAGCGATGTCGACGAAGCGCTGTACGACGCCTTCGGGCAGCGCCAGATCAACGAGTTCCAGACCCAGGTCAACCAGTACAACGTGATTCTGGAACTGGACACCAAGCAACGCGGCAAAGCCGAAAGCCTCAACTATTTCTATCTGCGCTCGCCGCTGAGTGGCGAGATGGTGCCGCTGTCGGCGCTGGCCAAATTCGATGCGCCGACCATCGGCCCGCTGTCGATTGCCCATGACGGCATGTTCCCGGCCGCCAACCTGTCGTTCAACCTGGCGCCCGGCGTGGCGTTGGGCGACGCGGTGATCCTGCTCAATCAGGCCAAGGCCGAGATCGGCATGCCGACCGCGATCAGCGGCAATTTCCAGGGCGCGGCGCAGGCGTTCCAGAGTTCGCTGGCCAGTCAGCCGTGGCTGATTCTCGCGGCGCTGGTGGCGGTGTACATCATTCTCGGCGTGCTCTATGAGAGCTTCGTACATCCGCTGACAATCATCTCGACGCTGCCGGCGGCCGGTCTCGGGGCGGTGATCATGCTGTGGATCTGCGGTCAGGACTTTTCGATCATGGCGTTGATCGGGCTGGTGCTGCTGATCGGTATCGTCAAAAAGAACGGCATTCTGATGATCGACTTCGCACTGGAAGCCCAGCGCAATCGCGGACTGGCGCCGCAGGATGCGATTTTCGAAGCGTGCCTGACGCGGTTCCGGCCGATCATCATGACCACCCTCGCCGCCCTGCTCGGTGCGTTGCCGCTGATGCTCGGTTACGGCACCGGCGCGGAACTGCGCCAGCCGCTGGGGATCGCGGTGGTGGGCGGCTTGCTGGTCAGCCAGATGCTGACGCTGTTTACCACGCCGGTCATATACTTGTGGCTTGAGCGGCTTTTCCACAGGCCCAAACCAATGCCCACGACGGCACTGGCGACCACAGACTGAGGCAGGTCATGCGCGTTCTGATTATCGAAGACGAGGAAAAAACCGCGGATTATCTGCACCGCGGTTTGACGGAACAGGGTTACACCGTGGACCTGGCCCGCGACGGCGTCGAAGGCCTGCATCTGGCGCTGGAGAGCGACTATGCGGTGATCGTCCTCGACGTCATGCTGCCGGGCCTGGATGGCTTCGGCGTGCTGCGCGCATTGCGTGCACGCAAGCAGACCCCGGTGATCATGCTCACCGCCCGCGAGCGTGTCGAAGACCGGATCAAGGGCCTGCGTGACGGCGCCGACGATTACCTCGGCAAGCCGTTTTCCTTCCTTGAACTGGTAGCCCGCCTGCAAGCGCTGACCCGGCGCAGCGGTGGCCATGAACCAGTGCAAGTGAGCATCGCCGACCTGTGGATCGATCTGATCAGCCGCAAGGCCACCCGCGCCGGCACCCGGCTGGATCTGACGGCGAAAGAGTTCTCGCTGCTCAGTGTTCTGGCGCGCCGGCAAGGTGAAATCCTCTCGAAAACCGCGATTGCCGAGATGGTCTGGGACATCAATTTCGACAGCGACGCGAATGTCGTCGAAGTCGCGATCAAGCGCCTGCGAGCCAAACTCGACGGGCCGTTCGACGAGAAACTGCTGCACACGATTCGTGGCATGGGTTATGTGCTGGAGAGCCGTGGTGTCCAGTAATTCGATTGCCCTGCGTTTGAGCGGGATGTTTACGCTGGTGGCGCTGCTGGTGTTTCTGTTGATTGGCGGCGCGCTGTATCAGCAGGTCGACAAAGGCCTGGGTCTGCTGCCGGAAGCCGAGCTGGATGCGCGTTACAGCGTACTGGAGTCGGCGCTCAATCGTTATGGCACGCCTGAGCATTGGGTGAAGATCAACGCCAAGCTCAAGCTGCTCGGCGAGGAAGACAAGCGCATTCGTTTCTGGGTGGTCAGCGGTGATCCCGGTTACGAGTACGGCGCGCCGGACGCGCAAATCCGCGCCTTCGCCAAACGCCCAACCGGCATGCATGACCTGCAGTTGCCCGAGCATCCTTATCCGCTGAAAGTGCTGCTGACCGAGTTACCCGCCAAGGACCAGCGCCCGCCGCTGCGCTTCATGATCGGCATCGATACCGAGACTTTCCACGAGACTCAGCACAACCTGCTGATCGCCTTGGTCAGCCTGGCGATTGTCGGCGTGCTGCTGGCCTCGGCGCTGGGTTATTGGGTGGCGCGGATCGGTCTCAAGCCGCTGATCAAACTGTCTCACGAAGCCCAGCGCCTGGCACCGCCACTACGGGCCGGACGCCTGCGCATGTCGCCCTTGCCGCCGGAGCTGGAGCAGTTTGTCGACTCGTTCAATTCAACCCTGGAGCGGGTCGAACAGGCCTATTCGCGCCTGGAATCGTTCAACGCCGACGTCGCCCATGAACTGCGCTCGCCACTGACCAACCTGATCGGCCAGACCCAGGTCGCGCTGACCCGCGGGCGCTCCGCCGAGCATTACTTCGAAGTGCTGCAATCGAACCTCGAAGAGCTGGAACGCCTGCGTTCGATCATCAACGACATGCTGTTTCTGGCCAGCGCCGACCAGGGCAGCAAGGCCACCAAACTGACCGAGACTTCTTTGGCCGATGAAGTCGCGACCACTCTGGAGTACCTGGATTTCATCCTCGAAGATGCGCAAGTGCAGGTGCACGTCAGTGGCGATGCGCAGGTGCGGATCGAGATCGCGCATCTGCGCCGGGCACTGATCAATCTGCTGAGCAACGCCGTGCAGCACACCGAGCCGGGGAAGGTGATCGAGGTGTGCATCGAAGTTGAAGACCATCAGGTCAGCATCGGCGTGGCCAACCCCGGATCGCCGATTGCCAGCGAGCACTTGCCGCGTCTGTTCGAACGCTTCTACCGGGTCGATGCCTCGCGCAGCAACAGCGGCAACAACCATGGGCTGGGGCTGGCGATCGTCAAGGCGATTGCACTGATGCACGGTGGCGATGTGTTTGTGCGCAGTGATCGGGGGATGAATACCTTCGGCATCCACCTCCCCGTTTAATCGCTGATTAAAGTCCCCTGTGGCGAGGGGATTCATCCCCGATGGGTTGCGAAGCGACCCCAAAATCAGCAATCGCGATCTTCCTGACACAACCAGTACAAAGGATTGAGGGCTGCTTCGCAGCCCATCGGGGATGAATCCCCTCGCCACAAGGAATGGCGTTCACCCGAGGTTGATCTTTGCTTTTGCTGTAACAGTCATTTATGAAAATCACGCTGTTTCTCGGCGCCCGGCAACCTTATCTTTGCCCGCACCAAACAGCACTTGCCAAGCAAGAAGGTTTTCAAGATGTCCAACAGTATGGGTATTGCCAGCGCTTTCGTTTTGTCCTCATTGATCCTGTCGCCGATGGCGATGGCTGAAGAATCGCAAGCGTTCGTAGCGCAGAATGCCGCTCGCGCTCACGCCTTCGAACAGTATCAGGCAGAAGTGATGGCCAAGTCGCAGGACGCCTCGCAAGCCCCTCAAGCCGCCACTTCTCAGGCTCAAGCAGCCGAGAAAGACAGCTGAGTCGCGCACCGCGAAAAATTTCCCTCGACGCGGTTGTTTGGCTCTTCCCGTTCAACCGTCGTCCTTCCAGGCCGCTGCTTTTCAGCGGCCTTTTTTCGTTGTGGTCTGAAAGCCGTTTGGTTCGTCTGTAAAAAACAAGAAACATCCCGCACCTCAAGACATTGAAGTGTCAGTTGACCCAAGGAGCTCCGTCGCAAGTGCGTTACCCAGTCAGTTTCACCCCGCTGTTCATTGCAATTGCCGCAACGATTGCCCCCACAGCCCAAGCCGACGAAGCCGCCAAACAAGGCTTCATCGAAGGCTCGAGCCTCAACCTCAACGCCCGCAACTACTACATGAATCGCAACCGTCTGCAGCAGACGGACGACAACATCGAGTGGGGCCAGGGTTTTCTCGGGATCTTCCAGTCGGGTTACACCGAAGGCACGGTCGGCTTCGGCATCGATGCCCACGCCATGCTCGGGCTGAAGCTCGACGGCGGTGGCGGTACCGATGGTTCGAGCATCCTGCCGATCAGCGATGGCAATGGCAAAGCGCCGGGCTCGTTCTCGACTGCGGGCGGCACGTTGAAGATGCGCGCGTTCGATACCGAGCTGAAGGCCGGTGACCTGTTCCTCACCAACCCGGTGATTGCCGGCGGTGATTCGCGCATGCTGCCGCAGACCTTTCGCGGCGTGAGCCTGACCAATCACAGTTTCGACGGCTGGATGTTCGAAGGTGGCCAGGCCAGTTTTACCAAGCCGTACAATCAGAGCGGTCGCCAGCGCATCGGCACGTCCTACGGCCAACTCGCCGAGGGCGACGAAAGCCGTCACCTGAACTGGGCCGGCGTGTCCTGGAGCGGCGTCGAAGGCCTGACCAGCAATCTGTACGCCGCCGAGCTGAAGGACATCTGGAACCAGTACTACTACGACCTGGATTACACCTGGCAGTTGAACGATCTGGTCAGCCTCAACCCGGGCCTGCACTTCTATCACACGCAGGACACCGGCGACGCGCTGCTGGGTAACATCGACAACAACACTTACAGCCTGCATTTCACCGTCGGCATCGGCAACCACAGCGTCACCGCTGCGTACCAGCGCGTGAACGGCAACACGCCGTTCGACTACATCAGCCAGGGCGACAGCGTTTACCTCGACAACTCGCAGCAGTATTCGGACTTCAACGGCCCGAACGAGCGCTCGTGGAAGCTCAAGTACGCCTACGACTTCGCCGGTCTCGGCGTGCCGGGCCTGACTTCGGCAGTTTCCTATTCGCGCGGCACCGTGGACCTGACCAAGGTCGATCCGGACAGCAAAGGCTATGCCTCGTGGTACAGCGCTGACGGTCGCAACGCCAAGCACTGGGAACGCGACCTTGATCTGAAATACGTGGTGCAGAGCGGGCAGGCGAAAGACCTCGCGGTACGCCTGCAATGGGCGACCAACCGGGGTGGCAACGGTTACGGCGCGATTGATACCGATACCGATGAATACCGGGTGATTGTCGACTACCCGATCAACGTCTTCTAAGATCCCCTCTAGCTCAGTAACAACTGATCCTTTTTTTGAATGGAATAGATTTTGTGGCGAGGGGATTTATCCCCGATGGGCTGCGCAGCAGACCCTTTTTTGGGGCCGCTTCGCAGCCCATCGGGGATAAATCCCCTCGCCACAGTAGATCTGTTTTAGTGTTATCCCCAGCAGTGTTTGTGCAACTACTCTTATAAGTCTTACCCCAACCGACAGCCCCCATCATGATCGCGAGCCGTACCCCACCTCTGGCGGGCAAGACCGGACGCCCCGAATTGCTGCTGATCTGCGGCAGTTCGCTGACCGTGATCGCGATTCTGTGCATCGTCACTTTTCTGCTGATTCGTGAGCACGCCAACGCTCAGGAGTCGGCCACCCGCAGTGCCACCACCATCGCCCAGTTGATCGACGCCGACGTCCTGCGCACGGTCGAGCTGTACGACCTGACCCTGCAAGGCCTGATCGCCGCCGCGCAACGCGACGACTTGCGCGACGTCACCCCGCAGATCCGCCATCTGGCACTGTTCGACCGCTCGACCACCGCACGCTTCAAGGGCGACATCCTGCTGCTCGACAAGCACGGCGATGTGGTCGCCGACTCATCACGCATCGAACCCAAACCGGGTAACTTCGCCGACCGCGATTACTTTCTCGCCCATGCCTTCAACCGTGACACTGGCATGTTCATCAGCCGCCCATTCAAGACCCGCTGCGATTGCGACGAAGCCAATCAGTGGCGCATCAGCTTCAGTCGGCGGATTTCTTCGGACACTGGAGAATTCGCCGGCGTGGCGGTGGCGTCGATGAAACTCGACTACTTCGATCAACTGTTCAACAGCCTCGACATCGGCAAGGACAGCACGCTGAACATCATCAACAGCGACGGCGTGCTGCTGGCGCAGAAGCCGCATCTGCAAAGCGACTCCATCGGCAAGAGTTTCGGTAACCGGCCCAACGTGGTGCGGATTCTCGGCGACAAGGATGGCAGTGGCAGTTTCACCAGCACCTCGAGCATGGATCATCAGCAACGGCTCTACACCTATTCGCGGGTCGGCAATCTGCCGTTGACCGTTATGGTCGCGCTGTCCAGTGATGAGGTGTTCGGCACTTGGCGCCGCACGGCGCTGTTGATCAGCGGCGCCACCGGCGTGCTGTGCGCCGGGCTGCTGTGGCTGACCTGGCTGCTTGCCCGTGAGCTGCGCCTGCGCCAGCGCGCCGAACGCGAACTGGCGCAGCTAGCCGCCACCGATGCGCTGACCGGCGTGGCCAACCGGCGGATGCTCGATCAGTCGCTGCGCCACGAATGGTTCCGCGCCCAGCGTTCGGGCAAGCCGCTGTCGGTGATGATGATCGATGCCGATCACTTCAAGGCGTTCAACGACCGGCATGGGCATCAGGCCGGTGATCAGGCGCTGCGCGAACTGGCCAGGGTTATCACCGCGAACGTGCGACGACCAGGGGATCTGGTCGCCCGTTACGGTGGCGAAGAGTTCTCGGTGATACTCGCTGAAACCGACAGCAGCGGCGCGCGACAGATTGCCGAACATATCCGCCAGGCGGTCGAGCAGATGCCGAGGGTCCAGGGCGCGGACGTGGCGATGACCGTCAGTATCGGTATCAGCACCTGGACGGCGGTGGTCGAGATGTCGCTGGAACAACTGCTGTTTGCGGCGGACAAGGCGTTGTATCAGGCCAAGGAGAGCGGTCGCAATCGAGTGGTGGTGGCTGGCTGAAGTATTGCGGTGGCTGCAATGGCCTCTTCGCGAGCAAGCCCGCTCCCACATTTTGGAATGCGTTCCTCTGTGGGAGCGGGCTTGCTCGCGAAGAGGCCAGAACAGACAACATCAAATTCAGGGCATAAAAAAAGGCCATCCGAGGATGGCCTTCAAAAAACTAGAGAGGTTTTTTACTTACACCGCCGCAACCGGGCGCATGTAAGAGATTGGTGCGGTGCTGGCGTCTTCGAACGTCACCACTTCCCACGCATCTGTCTGCTCAATCAACTTGCGCAGCAGCTGGTTGTTCAGTGCATGACCGGACTTGAAGCCTTTGAACTCACCAATCAGGCTGTTACCCAGCAGGTACAGGTCACCAATCGCATCGAGGATCTTGTGCTTCACGAATTCGTCTTCGTAGCGAAGGCCGTCTTCGTTCAGTACACCATCGGAATCCACCACGATCGCGTTTTCAACGCTGCCGCCGAGTGCGAGGTTGTGCTTGCGCAGGTACTCGATATCACTCATGAAACCGAAAGTACGGGCGCGGCTGACTTCTTTTACGAACGAAGTGCTGGAAAAATCCACGCTTGCACTTTGGGTGCGGTCCCGGAAAACCGGGTGATCGAAATCGATCTCGAAGCTCACCTTGAACCCTTCGAAAGGGACGAAAGTGGCGCGCTTGTCGCCGTCTTCCACTGTCACTTCACGCAGGATGCGGATGAATTTCTTGGCGGCGTCCTGCTCTTCCAGGCCAGCCGATTGAATCAGGAATACGAACGGTCCAGCGCTGCCATCCATGATCGGGACTTCGGACGCGGAGAGCTCGACGTAGGCGTTATCGATGCCCAGGCCAGCCATGGCCGAGAGCAAGTGCTCTACCGTGTCCACTTTGACGTCGCCGTTGATCAGCGTCGTCGACATAGTGGTTTCACCGACGTTTTCCGCGCGGGCAGGAATCTGCACCACAGGGTCGAGGTCAGCGCGACAAAACACAATGCCAGTGTCGACAGGCGCAGGCTTGAGGGTCAGGTAGACCTTCTCCCCGGAATGCAGGCCTACACCTGTGGCACGGATAATATTTTTCAGTGTGCGTTGTTTAATCATGGCTTGGGCCGCTTCAGCGCAAATTGCGAACTGGTATCAACAAAGGCTGGCGATAATAGCAGACCGAGCCTTTGCTGAACACCAATCACCGTCATAGCCCTGATACATTCCATCAATCGGCCTGACGACGCAGGAATGCCGGGATGTCCAGGTAATCCAGATCGTCCTGCGGGTTCATCTTCGCGGCAGTCGCAGCACCGGCCTGAGCCTGGTTGCGCATGACGGTCGGACGGTCCAGGTCACGGTAGTTCACCGCCGGAGCTTCCTGACGCGCAGGAGCCGGTTGTTGAACCTGAGCGGCAGCCATGGAGGTGTGAACGGTGTTGTCGATGACCTTCACAGGCTTCTCGATTTTCGCGCCCAGACCGGTGGCAACCACGGTGACGTGCAGTTCGTCGCGCATGTCCGGATCGATAACGGTACCGACCTTGACCATTGCGTGCTCGGAAGCGAAGGCTTCGATGATGCTACCCACGTCGGAGTACTCACCCAGGGACAGGTCAGGACCGGCGGTGATGTTCACCAGGATGCCGCGTGCGCCTTGCAGGTTCACGTCTTCCAGCAGCGGGTTGCGGATGGCCGCTTCGGTCGCTTCACGTGCACGGTTCGGACCGCTGGCGCAGCCAGTGCCCATCATCGCCATGCCCATTTCGCTCATCACGGTACGCACGTCGGCGAAGTCGACGTTGATCATGCCCGGACGCTTGATGATGTCGGAGATACCGCGAACGGCACCGGCCAGTACGTCGTCAGCCTTGGCGAAAGCCGACAGCAGGCTTGCGTCTTTACCGAGGATGGTCAGCAGCTTCTCGTTAGGGATGGTGATCAACGAGTCGACGCTTTCGGAGAGCATGCGGATGCCTTCGTCGGCGATCTGCATACGCTTGCGGCCTTCGAACGGGAACGGACGGGTCACGACCGCAACGGTCAGGATGCCCATTTCCTTGGCCACTTCGGCGATGATCGGCGCAGCACCGGTACCGGTACCACCGCCCATGCCAGTGGTGATGAACACCATGTTGGTACCCTGCAGGACTTCGGCAATGCGCTCACGGTCTTCGAGAGCGGCCTGACGACCTACTTCAGGGTTGGCGCCAGCGCCGAGACCTTTGGTCACGCCGGTGCCCAGTTGCAGGATGGTGCGCGCGCCGATGTTTTTCAGCGCTTGAGCATCAGTGTTGGCGCAGATGAATTCGACGCCTTCGATGTTGCTCTTGACCATGTGGTTGACAGCGTTGCCGCCGCCACCGCCAACACCGATAACTTTGATTACCGGGCTTGCGGGGATGTTGTCTACGAGTTCGAACATTTTCCCTCTCCTTACATTCTCTAGTTTTTTCGCCTACTGCATTTTTGTAGCGGTGTTGCGGTAAAGCTTTAGAAGTTGCCTTGAACCCACTTCTTCAATCGGTCCAGCAACGGCGCCTGTGGCTCATCGTTGCTGTAGCTGTCGCGGCTGCCGATGCCCGAGAACGAGATCCCGTCGGACTGCTTCTGCAGGCCGTACATCAACAAGCCCACGCCAGTGGAATAAATCGGATTGCGCACCACGTCATCCAGGCCCTTCACGCCATGCGGCACGCCCAGGCGCACCGGCATGTGGAAGATTTCTTCAGCCAGTTCGGTGGCACCTTCCATCTTCGACGTACCGCCGGTCAGGACGATGCCCGCCGGGATCAGGTCTTCGTAGCCGCTGCGACGCAGCTCGGCCTGGATCAGGGTGAACAGTTCGTCGTAACGCGGCTCGACCACTTCGGCCAGGGCCTGACGCGACAGTTCGCGCGGTGGACGGTCGCCAACGCTCGGCACCTTGATGGTTTCGCCGGCACCGGCCAGTTTGGCCAGGGCGCAGGCGTAGCGGATCTTGATCTCTTCGGCGTACTGGGTCGGGGTGCGCAACGCCATGGCGATGTCGTTGGTCACCTGATCACCGGCAATCGGGATCACCGCGGTGTGGCGGATCGCGCCTTCGGTGAAGATCGCGATGTCGGTGGTGCCGCCGCCGATGTCGACCAGGCACACGCCCAGCTCTTTTTCGTCGTCGGTCAGTACCGAGTAGGCCGAGGCCAGTTGCTCGAGAATGATGTCGTCGATTTCCAGACCGCAGCGACGCACGCATTTTTCAATGTTCTGGGCAGCATTGACGGCGCAGGTGACCACGTGAACCTTGGCTTCCAGACGCACGCCGGACATGCCCAGAGGCTCGCGGACGCCTTCCTGGTTATCGATCACGTAATCCTGCGGCAGGGTGTGCAGCACGCGCTGGTCAGCCGGGATCGCCACGGCCTGGGCGGCGTCGAGTACGCGCTCCAGGTCAGCCGAGCTCACTTCGCGATCACGAATCGCCACGATGCCGTGGGAGTTCAGGCTGCGGATGTGATTGCCGGCCACGCCGACGAAAGCCGAGTGAATGCGGCAGCCCGCCATCAGTTGGGCTTCTTCGATCGCGCGCTGGATCGATTGCACGGTGGACTCGATGTTCACCACCACGCCCTTCTTCAGGCCGCGGGACGGGTGAGTACCGATACCGACGATTTCCAGCGTGCCGTCGTCCGCGACCTCGCCTACCAGCGCCACCACCTTGGAGGTGCCGATATCCAGACCGACGATCATTTTGCCGCTTTGCACGTTTGCCATGGGTCCTGCCTCTTCTTAATTCTTTGCGACAGCGGGTTGGGCTGTCGTCGGCGCTACTGGTTCCCGCCAGCCAACAGCGAGGCCGTTGGCGTAGCGCAGATCGATGCGCGCAATGTTCGTAATCTGGTCTTTAAGCGTCTTGTCATAGATGGCAATGAAGCGGCGCATCTTTTCCACCAGGTTGCCGCGTCCCAGCAGCAACTCGATGCCGGGGCCGGAGCTGCCGGCACCGGTGGTCAGGAACCAGCTGCCACGTTCACGCAGTTCCAGGCGCGCAATCGAGAAGCCCAGCGGCCGGAGCATCTGGCTCAACACCTGATACTGCTGCATCACTTGCTGCTGGGCCCGTTGTGGGCCGAACAGCTGTGGCAGGTGTTCGTAGTTCGCCAACTCCTTTGGCGTGAAGGCCTGACCCTGGTTGTTGAGCAGCGACTCGTCGCCCCAACGGGCCACCGGCAGTTGCTCTTCGAGGCGGATCACCACCTGATCCGGCCACACCCGGCGTACTTCGGCGTGGGCGATCCACGGCATCTGCTCAAGCTCGGTACGCATGCTGGCCAGATCAATGGTGAAGAAGCTCGACGCCACGTACGGGGCGATTCGCTGCTGCACCGCTTGCTGACTGATGTAGCTCAGGTCGCCCTGCACGGCGATCTTGGTGATCGGCCTGTCAGCGTATGGCAGCAAACGCTGCGCGCCTTCGTAAGTACCGAACCCGAGCGCCACCAGCAGCACCGGCCAGAACAGGCTTTTCAGAAAGCCGAAATTGGCTTTCGGCAGGCGCGCGGACATCGGCTCTTTGGCCACCATTCGGCTGGCACCCCGCGGCACCGGCTTGCGGCCGGGTGCGGGTGGCTGATGTCTGAGATGAGCGCCTTGCATGGTCTTAACCTCGCGCCTCTGTATGACCGGAGCCTTCAACACTGGCGGCCAGAATGGCCAGAACCAGTTGCTGGAAGTCCAGACCGGCAGCACGGGCCGCCATCGGCACCAGGCTGTGATCGGTCATGCCCGGTGCGGTGTTCACTTCCAGGAACCAGAACTGTCCGTCGGCGTCCTGCATCACGTCCGCCCTGCCCCAACCGGCAATACCCAGCGCCTCACAGGCCTTGGCCGTGAGATCCATGAGTTCCTGTTCCTTGGCGGCATCCAGTCCGCACGGAATGCGGTACTGGGTATCGTTGGCGATGTACTTGGCGTCGTAGTCGTAGAACGTGTGCGGTGTACCCAGGGCGATAGGAGGCAACACCTGGTCACGCAGGGTGGCGATGGTGAACTCCGGACCTTGAATCCATTGTTCAACCAAGACTTGCGAATCGTAGGTACTGGCCGCTTTCCATGCGTCGATCAACTCGGACGCAGAACTCACTTTGGCCATCCCGATACTTGAACCTTCATGCGCCGGTTTGACGATCAAAGGGAAGCCCAGTTCCGTCGCCGCGGAAATACAATCGGCTTCGCTGCACAGCACGGCGTGACGCGGCGTCGGAATCCCGAGGCTGTGCCAGACCTGCTTGGTGCGCAGTTTGTCCATCGCCAGTGCCGAAGCGAGGATGCCGCTGCCGGTGTAAGGAATACCGGCGCATTCGAGCAGGCCCTGCATCGAGCCGTCTTCACCGCCACGACCGTGGAGAATGATGAACGCGCGGTCGATCTTTTCATTCAGCAGACGCTGCAGAAAATCCTCGCCGACGTCGATCCCGAACGCGTCCACGCCCGCGCTTTGCAGCGCGTCGAGCACGGCGTTACCGGATTTCAGCGAAACCTCACGCTCGGCACTCATGCCACCGAACAGCACGGCGACACGGCCGAAGTCTTTCGGCGCGATGGTGGAGAACAGGTTGGCGTAGGCAGCAGTCATTTCAACTTCCCCTCGACCGACGCAGCCACGGCGCCGGCGAACAATTCACTTTTCAACAGCTTCGGCGCGAGACCGCCGATATCCCCGGCGCCCTGGCACAGCAGGATGTCGCCGGCACGCAGCAGCGGTTTGACCAGCGGCGCGAGGTCGACACCGCGCTCGATGTAGATCGGATCGAGCTGACCGCGCTGACGGATGCTGTTGCACAACTTGCGGCTGTCCGCGCCCGGGATCGGCTCTTCGCCGGCCGGATAGACTTCCATCAGCAGCAGCACGTTGGCATCGGCCAGTACATTGACGAAATCGTCATACAGATCACGGGTGCGGCTATAACGATGCGGCTGGTAAACCATCATCAGACGGCGCTCCGGCCAGCCACCACGCACGGCTTTGATCACGGCCGCGACTTCGGTCGGGTGGTGACCGTAGTCATCGACCAGCATCACGTTGCCGCCGTCCACCGGCAGTTCGCCGTAGACCTGGAAGCGTCGGCCAACGCCCTGGAACCCGGACAGGCCCTGAACGATGGCTTCGTCACTGACGCCTTCGTCGGTGGCGATGCAGATGGTCGCCAGCGAGTTGAGCACGTTGTGGTTGCCCGGCATGTTCACGGACACGTCCAGCGGCTCGCGATCCGGGCGCAGTACGGTGAAGAAGGTCTGCATGCCCTGCTGACGCACATTGATGGCGCGCACGTCGGCGTCTTCGCTGAAGCCGTAGGTCACGGTTGGACGCTTGACCAGTGGCAGGATTTCACGCACCACCGGATCGTCCAGGCACATCACCGCCAAACCGTAGAACGGCAGGTTGTGCAGGAACTCGACGAAGGTTTTCTTCAGTTTGTTGAAGTCACCGTCGTAGGTCGCCATGTGATCGGCGTCGATGTTGGTCACCACCGCTACCAGCGGTTGCAGGTGCAGGAAGCTCGCGTCGCTTTCGTCGGCTTCGGCGATCAGGTAGCGGCTGGTGCCGAGCTGGGCATTGGTGCCCGCCGCATTCAGTCGGCCACCGATGACGAACGTCGGATCGAGGCCACCAGCGGCGAACACCGAAGCGATCAGGCTGGTAGTAGTGGTTTTGCCATGAGTACCGGCGACGGCGATGCCGTGGCGATAGCGCATCAGCTCGGCGAGCATCTCGGCACGCGGTACCACCGGGATACGACGCTCAAGGGCGGTCGCCACTTCCGGGTTGGAGGTGTTGACGGCGCTCGAGACCACCAGCACGTCGGCGGTAGCGGCGTTCTCGGCACGGTGACCGATATAGATGTGCGCACCGAACGATTCCAGACGCTCGGTCACCGGCGACGCCTTCAGGTCGGAACCGGACACTTCATAGCCCAGGTTCAGCAACACTTCAGCGATGCCGCACATGCCCACGCCGCCGATACCGACGAAGTGGATGCGACGGATGCGGCGCATTTCCGGTTGTGGCATGGCTTTCTGATTTTCAACCATGGGCCACCTCCAGGCAGGTATCGACCACGCTACGGGTGGCATCGGGTTTGGCCAGACGGCGGGCCGCTTGGGCCATTTCTTCGAGTCGTTGCGGTTGCATCAAGACCTCTGTCAGGCGCGCGGCAAGGTCCGCGGCACCAGTCGTTCTTTGCGGCATCACGAAGGCAGCGCCTTCACGGGCCAAATAATCGGCGTTGCGGGTCTGGTGATCGTCGATCGCGTGGGGCAAAGGCACCAGCATCGAGGGCAGACCAACGGCAGCCAGCTCACTGATGGTCAGCGCGCCAGCGCGGCACACCACCAGGTCAGCCCAGCCATAGGCCTGGGCCATGTCTTTGATAAACGGCTGCACCTGCGCATCCACGCCGGCGGCGCGGTAGCGCTCTGCAGTCACTTCATCGTGGTTTTTGCCGGCCTGATGAAACACTTCCGGACGCAAATCGGCAGGGACTTGCGCCAGGGCTTCAGGCAGCAACTTGTTCAACGGTTCTGCGCCCAGGCTTCCGCCAAGGATCAGCAAACGCGCTTTGCGACCCGCCAAGGCTGGTCGCGATGTTTCGAGGAACAGCTCGCTGCGCACCGGGTTTCCGGTGGTACGGCGGGTGTCCGACAGAGTAAAGGTGTCGGGGAATGCTTCACACACCCGGGCGGCGAACGGCACCAGCAACCGATTGGCGGTGCCGGCCACGGCGTTCTGCTCGTGAACGATCACCGGCACACCGGCCAGTTTCGCGGCAATGCCGCCAGGCCCGGTCACATAACCACCGAAGCCGACCACGCAGACCGGACGCAGCTTGCGAATCACCGCCCGCGCCTGCCACACCGACTTGAGCAACATGAACGGTGCCTTGAGCAGCGACAGCTTGCCCTTGCCACGCAACCCGGTGGCATTGATGCGGTGCAGTTCAAGACCTGCAGCCGGCACCAGTTCGTTTTCGATCCCGCGTGGCGTGCCGAGCCAGTGCACGGTGTAGCCGCGCGCCTGGAATTCGCGGGCACAGGACAATGCCGGGAACACGTGGCCGCCGGTGCCGCCGGCCATGATCAATACGTTAGCGCCCATGATTCGGCTCCTCGGCGAAGTCGCTCTCATGGAACTCCATCTCTTCACTGCCCAGGTGGGTTCGACTCTCCCACTCGATCCTCAGCAACAAGCCAAGGCAGGCGCAGCAGATCACCAGGGAACTGCCGCCGTAACTGAGGAACGGCAGGGTCAGGCCCTTGGTGGGCAGCAGGCCGACGTTCACGCCGATGTTGATCAGGAACTGACCGATCCACAGGAACGACAGACCGTAAGCCACATAAGCGGCGAAGAACTGCTTGGCCTTCTCGGCCCACAGACCGATGTACATGCCGCGAATACACACGAAGACGAACAGCGCGACGGTGCACAGCGAACCGACGGCGCCCAGCTCTTCGGCCAACACCGAGAACACGAAGTCGGTGTGTGCTTCAGGCAGGTAGAACTGCTTCTGTACGCTGTTGCCCAGGCCAACGCCCAGCCACTCACCGCGACCGAAGGCGATCAACGCCTGCGACAATTGATAACCGGCGCCGAACTGGTCGGCCCACGGGTCGGCGAAGTTGGTCAGACGTGCCATCCGGTACGGCTGCATCTGAATCAGCAGCACCACGGCCCCGACTGCAAGAACCACCATCAGCGAGAAGCGGAACAGCCCGACCCCGCCGAGGAACAGCATCGCCGCCGCAGCCCCCATCATTACCACGGTGGCACCGAAGTCCGGCTCCATCAGCAACAGACCCGCCATCGGCAGCAGCACGATGAACGGCTTGAAAAAGCCCATCCAGCTCTCGCGCACTTCTTTCTGCCGGCGTACCAGATACCCGGCGAGGTAGATCACCACGAAGACCTTGGCAATCTCGGACGGCTGCACGTTGAAGAAGCTGAAACCGATCCAGCGCATCGACCCGTTCACTTCACGGCCGATCCCCGGGACGATAACCATTACCAGCAGACCGAATGCGCCGATCAGCATCATCCAGCCCAGACGCTGCCAGGTGGCAATCGGAATCATCATGGTGATGATGCACGCGCCGAGGCCTAGCGCCACGTAGATCAGGTGGCGAATCATGTAATACAGCGCGCTGCCCGACTGCGCCGCCGCCACTTCAGTGGAGGCCGAGGCGATCATGATCAGGCCCAAGCCCAGCAGCGCCAGGCAACCGGCGAGCATCGGGAAGTCGAGGTCGATGCCACGCCCGGTGATGATCGGCGACGGGTACGGCTTGATGATATTGCGCAGGCTCATGCCAGATCCTCCACGGCGCGGACGAACTGGTGACCACGGTCTTCGTAATTCTTGAACATGTCGAAACTGGCGCAGGCCGGCGACAGCAGCACTACGTCACCCGGCTGGGCGACCGCGCGGCACTGCGCAACGGCGTCGACCAGCGAGGTCGCGCGAATCAGTGGCACGGCGTCACCGATGGCCTCGCCGATCTTGTCCGAGTCGCGGCCCATCAGGATCACGGCGCGGCAGTTGGCCGCCACCGGATCGCGCAGGTCGTTGAACTCGGCGCCTTTGCCGTCGCCACCGGCGATCAGCACGACCTTGCCGTCGATATCCGCACCCAGGCCTTCGATGGCGGCCAGTGCGGCGCCGACGTTAGTGGCTTTGGAATCGTTGTAGTAACCGACGCCGTCGAGATCACGCAGCCACTGGCAGCGGTGTTCGAGGCCGGTGAAGTTACGCAGGGCATCAAGCATGGCGTCGAACGGCAAGCCGACCGCATGGCCGAGCGCCAGCGCCGCGAGGGCGTTCGCCTGGTTATGCGCGCCGCGCACTTTCAGTTCGCGCACTGGCATCAGGTTCTGGAATTCGAAGGCCAGGTATTTCTCGCCGTCTTCTTCGCGCAGGCCGAAGGCCTTGAAATCCGGTTTGTTCAGGCCGAAGGTCCAGCAAGGCTGGCCTTCGCCGATCAGCGGACGACTGAGTGCATCCTGACGATTGACCACGAACTGCTTCGCGCCACGGAAGATCCGGTGCTTGGCCAGGTGGTACGCCGGCAGGCCGCTGTAGCGGTCCATATGGTCTTCGCTAATGTTCAGCACGGTGGCCACTTCAGCGTTGAGCTGGTCGGTGGTTTCCAGCTGGAAGCTCGACAGCTCCATCACGTACAGCTCGACGTCATCGCTGAGCAGTTCCAGTGCTGGCGTACCGAGGTTGCCGCCCACCGCGACGCGTTTGCCGGCCGCAGCCGCCATCTCGCCGACCAAAGTGGTGACGGTGCTTTTCGCGTTGGAACCGGTGATGGCCACGATCGGCGCCCGCGCGTTACGCGCGAACAGCTCGATGTCGCCGGCCATTTTCACGCCACGGGCGGCAGCGGCTTGCAGGGCCGGGGTCGCCAGCGCCAGGCCAGGGCTCACGTAGAGCTCGTCGGCACGGCACAGGAATTCGACGTCCAGCTCGCCACAACGCACTTCCACGTGCGGATAGTCACGCTTGAGCGTGGCCAGTTCCGGTGGATTGTCCCGCGTATCGGCGACGGCAAACGACACGCCCCGGTTCGCCAGGAAGCGAACCAGGGACATGCCGCTCTTGCCGAGGCCGACAACGATGCGGAAGTGGTCAGAAGCGATCAGAGACACTCGTTCTACCTCAGCTTCAGGGTGGCAAGGCCGATCAGCACGAGAATCACGGTGATGATCCAGAAACGGACGATCACACGTGGCTCGGGCCAGCCCTTGAGTTCAAAGTGGTGGTGAATCGGTGCCATGCGGAACACACGGCGCCCGGTCAGCTTGAAAGAGGCAACCTGGATAACCACCGACAGGGTTTCCATCACGAACACGCCGCCCATGATGAACAGGACGATTTCCTGACGGACGATCACTGCGATGGTGCCCAGTGCCGCGCCGAGTGCCAGAGCACCGACATCGCCCATGAACACTTGCGCCGGGTAGGTGTTGAACCAGAGGAAGCCCAGACCGGCACCGATCAGCGCGCCGCAGAACACGATCAGTTCGCCCGCGCCCGGCACATAAGGGATCAGCAGGTATTCAGCGAATTTCACGTTACCCGACAGGTAGCAGAAGATCCCCAGACCGCCGCCGACCATCACGGTTGGCATGATCGCCAGACCGTCGAGACCGTCAGTCAGGTTGACCGCGTTGCTTGAGCCGACGATCACGAAGTAGGTCAGCACGATGAACCCGGCGCCCAGCGGAATGCTGTAGTCCTTGAGCATCGGCAGGATCAGCGTGGTTTCCACCGGCGTGGTGGCGGTCATATAAAGGAAGATCGCCGCGCCCAGACCGAACACCGACTGCCAGAAATACTTCCAGCGGCTTGGCAAGCCACGGGAGTTCTTCTCGATCACTTTGCGGTAGTCGTCGACCCAGCCGATGGCACCGAACAGCAGCGTCACCAGCAGCACGACCCAGACGTAGCGGTTGCTCAGGTCAGCCCACAGCAGGGTGCTGACACCGATGGAAGACAGAATCAGTGCGCCACCCATGGTCGGCGTACCCGACTTGGACAGGTGCGATTGCGGGCCGTCATTGCGAACGGACTGGCCGATCTGACGGTTCTGCAGGGTGCGGATCATCCACGGGCCATAGCACAGCGACAAAACCAGCGCGGTCAGCACACCGAGGATCCCGCGCAGGGTCAGGTACTGGAAGACCGCGAAGCCTTTGTAGAACTGTTGCAGATACTCCGCTAGCAGCAGCAGCATTAATGTTTCTCCAGACTGGACCCGCACAGAGCCGCAACGATGTTTTCCATCGCTGCACTGCGCGAACCCTTGATCAAAATGGTGGTGTTTGTGTCCTGCTCGGCGTCGAGGGCCTGGATCAGTTCGGCTTGCGTGCCGAAGTGATGCGCCTCTTTACCGAATGCGTTCACGGCGTGGACCATGTTCGGCCCGACCGCGTAAAGCGCGGAAACCTTGCCCCGGGCGTATTCGCCCACGTCGCGGTGCCCCTGCTCCGCCCAGTCGCCCAACTCGCCGATATCTCCGAGCACCAGGACGGTGCGGCCGGAAAAGCCGGCGAGTATATCAACGGCCGCGCACATGGAGGTGGGGTTTGCGTTGTAAGTGTCATCGATCACGCGCATGCCGTTCTTCGCCAGTTGCGCGACGGTGCGACCCTTGACCGGTTGTACTGCGCCAAGCCCGGTGGCAATGCCGAACAGCGACACGCCCAAGGCGTGAGCGGCAGCGGCGGCAGCCATGGCGTTGGCGACGTTATGGGTGCCGAGCAGGTTCAGTTGAACGTGCTCCACACCTTCAGGTGTATGCAGGTTGAAGGCCGGGCAACCCCGGGCATCGGTGCTCAGGTCGCTGGCGTGGAAATCTGCCTGAGGATTGCTCAGGGAGAAGGTCAGCACTTTGCGTGCGCCGGCGCGGAGCTTCCAGATACCAAAGGCCTTGTCATCGAGGTTGAGCACAGCGACGCCATCCGCCGCCAGCCCGTCGATGATCTCGCCTTTGGCTTCGACGATTTTTTCCGGCCCGCCGAACTCGCCAACGTGGGCGGTGCCAGCGTTGTTGAGGATCGCCACGTGTGGCTTGGTCAGCCCGACGGTGTAGGCGATTTCACCCAGACGCGAAGCGCCCAGTTCGATTACGGCGGCGGTGTGTTCCGGGGCCAGTTCGAGCAGGGTCAGCGGTGCGCCCAGATCATTGTTCAGATTGCCGCGCGTCGCCAGCACCGGACCGCGGGTACGCAAGATGCTCGCGAGCATTTCCTTGACCGTGGTCTTGCCGCTGGAGCCAGTGATGGCCGCGACTGGCTGGGTGAATGCGGCACGGTTCAACGCACCCAACTGGCCGAGGGCCTGGCGGGTGTCCTTGACCAGCAGTTGCGGCAAGGTGCTGTCGACGACTTCGCGCTCGACCAGTGCCGCCACCGCGCCCTTGCCGGCGACGTCGTTCAGATAGTCGTGACCATCGAAGCGCGGACCGGTCAGGGCAATAAACAGTTGGCCAGCGGTGATCGCACGGCTGTCGATGCTGACGCCATCAAAACTGGCGTCGCTGCTGATCAGACGGGCGTCGAGCACGTTGGTCAGTTCGCTCAATGTCAGGGCCTTAAGCATGGGCCACCTCCCACGCGGTGAGGGCATGATCGGCCTCGACCAGATCGGAGAAAGCGTGCCGCTCGCCGTTGATTTCCTGATAGTCCTCGTGACCTTTACCGGCCAGCACGATCACGTCATCCGCCGAAGCACCGGCGATCAGCTGGGCGATCGCCTGACCACGGCCGGCGACGAAGGTGACGTTATCCACAGCGCTGAAACCGGCGCGGATGTCGTCGAAAATCTGCGCCGGGTCTTCCGTGCGCGGGTTGTCATCGGTGACCAGTACGCGATCAGCCAGACGCTCGACCACTTCGGCCATCAGCGGACGCTTGCCGCGATCACGATCACCGCCACAGCCGAACAGGCACAGCAACTGGCCTTTGACGTGTGGGCGCAATGCAGTCAGAACTTTTTCCAGCGCATCCGGGGTGTGGGCGTAGTCGACCACCACCAGCGGCTGAGTGCCGCCACCCAGACGCTGCATGCGTCCGGCCGGGCCTTCGAGTTTCGGCAGCACCTTGAGAATTTCGTCGAGCGCGTAATCCAGACCGAGCAAGGCGCCGACCGCCGCCAGTATGTTGCTCAGGTTGAAACGACCGAGCAGCGAGCTGCGCAGATGATGTTCGCCCTGCGGCGTGACCAGCGTGGCGCGTACGCCGTGGTCATCGAACTGCGCTTCACGGCAGAACAGGTAGGCGCTGCTGTCGAGCAGGCTGTAAGTGATCAGGCGCGAATCGCGTTTTTCGGCGGCCAGCTGCCGACCGAAATCGTCGTCGAGGTTGACCACGCGGCACTTCAGGTCATTCCAGGCGAACAGCTTGGCCTTGGCCTCGGCATACGCCTCCATGGTGCCGTGGTAATCCAGGTGATCGCGGGACAAGTTGGTCATTACCGCGACGTCGAACGCCAATGCGGTAACGCGGCCCTGGTCCAGACCGTGTGACGAGACTTCCATGGCCACGGCTTTGGCCCCGGCCTTTTTCAGGTCGCCCAAGGTTGCTTGCACGGCAATCGGATTCGGCGTGGTGTGCAGGCCGCTTTCCAGCGCGCCATAGAACCCGGAACCCAGCGTACCGACGATGCCGCAATGCTGACCGAGCAGATCGAGTGCCTGCGCGACCAGTTGGGTCACGCTGGTCTTGCCGTTGGTGCCGGTGACGCCGATCAGGTTCAAGTGATGGCTCGGTTCGCCATAAAAGCGCCCGGCGATGTCGGACAGCTGCGCCGCCAGGCCTTTGACCGGAATCAATGGCACTTCGGTGATCGGCAGCACGGTGGCGCCTTCCACTTCATAGGCAACTGCCGCCGCGCCACGCTGCAAGGCATCGGCGATGTGCGCACGGCCATCGAACTTGCCGCCCGGTACGGCGAGGAACAGATCACCCGCGCGTACGTTGCGGCTGTCCAGCGCCAATTCACGGATCAGCAGATCGTGGCCGGCGTGGGGGAATATCTTGTTCAGACTCAGAGACATCAGCCGCGCCCTCCATTGGCTTTCAGCGGAACGACCGGGGTAGCGTTGGCCTGTTGGGTGGTCGGCAGGTTGTCCGGGGTCACGTTCATCAGACGCAGGGTGCCGGACATCACACGGCTGAACACCGGCGCCGACACCAGACCACCGAAGTAACCGGCCTTGGACGGTTCATCGATCACCACCACGATGGCGTAACGCGGATCGCTCATCGGGCCGAAACCGGCAAACAGCGAACGGTACGAGTTTTCGGCGTAGCCCTTGGTGCCCACCGACGTTTTACGTGCAGTACCCGACTTGCCGGCCACGTGATACGCCGGCACCTGCGCACGGAACACGCCGCGCGGTGCTTCGATCACTTGTTGCAGCATGCCTTGCATGGTTTTCGCGACCGCTTCCGGCAGTACCTGGGTGGTCTGCGGCGGCTTGTCGGTTTTGATCAGGGTCAGCGGTGCCAGACGACCGTTGTTGGCCAGCGCCGAGAACGCGTGCACCAGCTGGATCGCCGTCACGGAAATACCGTAGCCGTAAGACAGCGTCGCAGTTTCGGCCTTGCGCCATTCACGGTAATTCGGCAGGTTGCCGACGCGCTCGCCCGGGAAGCCGAGGCCGGTGTCCTGGCCGAGGCCGACTTTCTGTGCGAGGCGGAAAATGGTTTCGCCACCAATATCGAACGCAACCTTACTCATGCCGACGTTACTGGAATTGATCAGGATGCCGGTCAGGTCGAGTACCGGACCTTCGGTCTTCGACACGTCCTTGATGGTGTATTTGCCGATCTGCAGGGAGCCCGGGTACACCTCGACGGTGTCGCTCGGTTTCCAGCGGCCGGTTTCGATCGCGGCACTCATCGAGATCGCTTTCATGGTCGAACCCGGTTCGAACACGTCGATCATCGCGCGGTTACGCATCATCGCCGGCTGCAGGTTGCGACGGTTGTTCGGGTTGTAGGTCGGCTGGTTGACCATGGCGAGAATCTCGCCGGTCTTCACGTCCATGATCACCAGGCTGCCGGCCTTGGCGCCGTTCTCGATGATCGCGTTGCGCAGCTCGCGGTTGGCCAGGTATTGCAGACGCAGGTCAATCGACAACGCCAAGGGCTTGCCGGCCTTGGCGTTCTTGGTGACCTGGACATCCTTGATCAGCCGACCGCGCCGATCCTTGATGACCTGCCGCTTGCCCGGGACACCGGCCAGCCACTCGTCGTAGGCCAGCTCGACGCCTTCACGCCCGTGATCGTCAATGTCGGTAAAGCCGACCATGTGCGCGGTAACTTCACCGGCCGGATAGAAGCGGCGGAATTCTTCGATGCCGTAAACGCCCGGCACTTTCAGATCGAGCACAGCCTGGCCCTGCTCGGGGGTCAGCCCGCGCACCAGATAAATGAATTCTTTGTTGGCCTGGGCTTCGAGACGTTCGGCCAGGGCTTTCGGATCCTGCCCCAGCGCAGCGGCCAGCGCCGGCCACTTCTCTTTGGCGGTCTGCATTTCCTTGGCGTTGGCCCACAGGGTCGTCACCGGGGTGCTCACGGCCAACGGCTCGCCGTTACGGTCGGTGATCAGACCACGGTGAGCAGGAATCGGAATATGACGCAGGCTGCGCGCATCGCCCTGACCTTTGAGGAAGTCACGGTCAACCACTTGCAGGTCGATGATGCGCCAGCAGATCGCCGCAACCATCACGCCCAGCAGTGCCACCATCAGGCGGAAGCGCCACGGGAAGAGTGCCCCTTCGAGTTTCATCATGGCGCCACCATCTTCACGTCAGCGGCGCCAGGGATGTGCATTTTCAGTTGTTCGGTGGCCAGCACTTCGATGCGGCTGTGCGCAGTCCAGGTGCTTTGCTCGAGAATCAGGCGCCCCCACTCGGCCTGCGCCTTGTCGCGCACGCTGAGTTCGTTATAAAGATTGTTGAGCAACTGCCGGTTCCAGTGCGCGCTGTAAGACACGCCGATGGCCGACACGAGCACGCCGATAAACAGCAGCAGCATGATAAAGCTGCCGCCCGGCAGGGGCTTGGCGAAAAGCTTGCTCACCGCAACTTCTCCGCGACACGCATGACAGCGCTACGGGAACGTGGGTTGGCTTTGAGTTCGGCGTCGGAGGCCGTCTGCGCTTTGCCATGGATTTTGATTTTCGGTTCGAACGCCACGTGGCGCACGGGCAGGTTGCGCGGCAGGTTGTCGGCTTCGCCTTTCACCAGCTTGCGCATGAACAGTTTGACGATGCGGTCTTCCAGCGAGTGGAAACTGATGACCACCAGACGGCCACCGATTTCCAGAGCATCCAGTGCGGCTTCGAGGCCTGCCTCCAGATCACCCAGTTCGTTGTTGACGTGAATGCGCAAACCCTGAAATGCACGGGTCGCCGGGTTCTTGCCCTTCTCCCACGCCGGGTTGGCGACTTTCAAGACTTCAGCCAGATCAGCGGTGCGCTCGAACGGCTTGATGTCGCGGCGCTCGGCCACGGCACGGGCCATGCGCCCGGAGAAACGTTCTTCGCCGTATTCCTTGAACACCCGGGCGATTTCTTCCACCGGCGCGGTGTTGACGAACTCGGCGGCGCTGATGCCACGGGACGGATCCATGCGCATGTCCAGCGGGCCGTCGTTAAGGAAACTGAAGCCGCGTTCGGCGTCGTCGAGCTGCGGCGAAGACACGCCGAGATCGAGCAGGATACCGCTGACCTTGCCGCTCAGACCTCGCTCGGCAACCACCGAACCCAGCTCGGCAAAGCTGCGCTGCACAACGACAAAGCGGCCGTCTTCGGCCGCTAGCGTTTGCCCGGTGGCAATCGCTTGTGGATCTTTGTCGAACCCGATGAGCCGACCGTCCGTCCCGAGCTGGCTGAGGATCAGCCGACTGTGCCCGCCGCGCCCGAACGTACCGTCCAGATAGCAGCCATCAGGACGTACGGCGAGAGCCTCGACGGCTTCGTCAAGCAGTACGGTGATGTGGTTAAAGCCGCTATCAATAGTCACAGGATCAAATCACGCAGTTCATCAGGCATGGCGCCCGGTTGTTGAATAGCAGCAAGGTCAGCGGCAGACACCGCGTTCCATGCATCCTCGTCCCACAATTGGAACTTGTTCAGTTGGCCCACCAGCATCGCTTTCTTATCAAGCTTGGCGTATTCGCGCAGACGCGGTGGAACCAGAAAACGACCACTGCCGTCGAGTTCGAGGTCGACGGCATTACCAATCAATAAACGCTGCAGGCGACGGTTCTCTTCGCGAAGCGAAGGGAGCGCGCGCAACTTGGTTTCAATGATTTCCCACTCGTCGAGCGGGTAGACACACAGGCACGGATCAACGGCATCAATGGTCACGATCAATTGGCCGGAACTACGCGAAACGAGCTCGTCACGGTACCGGCTCGGCATGGCGAGACGGCCCTTTGCATCGAGACTGATAGCGTTAGCTCCGCGAAACACGTCAGCGTTTCTCCAATTTTTATCGTTTTGAGCTCAAAAAACCCACTTCATGCCACTTTCCGCCACTTGCGCACACTATAGGAATGCGCCCACCACACCGTCAAGGCGCGGATCAAAGGAAAACCCTTACAGAACGGAGATTTAGGAGCTTAAAAGGAGGGGTAACGACAAATTGGCGGACACTTTTGACCAATAACTTGATGCAGCACTGAAAGCTGCGCTCGGAAGTTAAAGTAATTTGTTAAGAGTAAGATTTTTTCGGTATTACAAAAGCGCTTCTGCTGTTGATTGAAGCAAGGTGGGAAATGGCTATTACTGCATTTGCCGCTGCCGGACTTTAGCGCAGGCCTGCCGATAATAACCAGCCCTGATGCCATTGATTCAAGCAGGGAAAGAAAAAGGTGGAGAGTCGATCTGTAAGCCGGGTTCTGTCTTGAACAGTCATTCGTCTACGATGGCCATCACTGGACATCTTTAGCAACCTACCCGGTCCCAGCGCGGGCCACGCCTTGGGACCCTATTTGGTCTTGCTCCAAGTGGGGTTTACCTAGCCACGAACTGTTGCCAGACGTGCGGTGCGCTCTTACCGCACCTTTTCACCCTTACCGGCGCCGAAGCGCTTAGGCGGTTATTTTCTGTGGCACTTTCCGTAGGCTCACGCCTCCCAGGCATTACCTGGCACTTCGCCCTATGGAGCCCGGACTTTCCTCCCCCCCCTAATTTTCATAGAGGGCAGCGACTGTCCGATCGACTCTCCGCCGCGCAGGTTAACGGCAGAGCGCCCGAAGAACAAGCGCTAATAGCCGTGAAACCCGTCTGCGCGACGGGTTACTCGCCCTTCTGCTGTTCCAGTGCGACCTGATACAGCACGTTTTTGCGCTCGCCGGTGATTTGCGCGGCCAGAGCGGCGGCACGCTTGAGCGGCATCTCTTCGAGCAACAGATTGAGCACGCGCATCGCTTCGCTGCTGACGGCGTCTTCGGACTCCGGTGCAGACCAGCCGGCGACCAGCACCACACACTCGCCGCGCTGCTGGTTGCTGTCGGACTCGACAAACGCACGCAACTCAGCCAGCGGCAAGCCTTTAAGCGTCTCGAAGGTCTTGGTGATTTCCCGGGCCAGCAACGCCTGACGCTCGCCACCGAACACCGCTTCCATGTCCTGCAGGCATTCGAGAATGCGATGCGGGGCCTCGTAGAAAATCAGCGTGCGCGGCTCTTCCTTGACCGCTTCCAGGCGCGCCTTGCGCCCTGCCGACTTGGCCGGCAGGAAGCCTTCGAAGATGAACCGGTCGGAGGGCAGACCCGCCGCCGACAGCGCCGCGATCAAAGCACAGGCGCCCGGCACCGGCACCACATTGATCCCCGCCGCCCGCGCCTGACGCACCAGGTGGTAACCCGGATCGGAAATCAGCGGCGTCCCGGCATCGGAAATCAACGCGACGTTATCGCCCGCCAGCAAACGGGTAATAAAGCGGCTACCTTCATCACGTTCGTTGTGTTCGTGGCAGGCGGCCAACGGTGTAGAGATGCCGAAGTGCTGCATCAGCCGCGCCGAGTGCCGCGTGTCTTCAGCGGCGATCAGCGCCACTTCGCGGAGGATTTTCAGAGCCCGGGCGCTGATGTCGTCCAGGTTGCCGATGGGCGTCGCCACCACATAAAGCGAGCCAGCAGCGGAATTCAAAGGACCTGGAGCAGTCAAAGCGCACACCTCGTGTTCGGTAAAAGCCGGCATTGTAGCGCGTCACGAGGCTTGCGAACCGTATGAGCCAAGCGCGGTTTTGCACGCAGTTGTGCGCCGCCGCAACATTTACTCCAGCTAAATTGATTGATTCACGCCAGTAACATCGCGCCCCGGCCAGTGCTTGGGTACAATTCCACGCTAATTTGATCGAGTATCAGGAACACTTACATGATCGCTTGCCTGCGGCTGTTCACTGCCCTCTGCCTCGCTGCCTTGCTGGCGGCCTGCGCCAGCTCCCCTTCCTCCAGCCTTGGCGAACTTCCACGGACTCCGGATGCCAGCATCGAGCAACTGCTCGAACAGGCTACCCAGGCCAAGACGCCGGAAAAAGCCGCGCTGTTGCGCTTGAGCGCGGCAGACCTGGCATATCGCCAAGGCAACGCCGGCCAGTCCGCGCAGATCCTGCAACAAGTGCCGATGGAGCAGTTGAAGCCAGGCCAGCAGATCTTCGCCAGCACCCTGTCCGCTGAGCTGGCGATGACTCGCAATCAGCCGAAAGCCGCGCTGACGGCTCTGAGCCATCCGAGCCTGCAGCATCTGAGCGAAATGCCGGAAGACCAGCAAGTGCGCACCGGCACCGTGCATGCCCGCGCACTGGAAGCCGATGGCCAGACCCTGGCGGCCGCTCGCGAGCGCATCTTCATCGCGCCAATGCTCAAAGGCGAAGCCGCGAGCAAGAACCACGAAGCGATCTGGACCCTGATCGCCTCGCTGCCAACCGATCAACTGCAACCCAATACCTCCGACGATCTCGGTGGCTGGATCGGCCTGGCCCTGGCCGTGAAAACTGCCGGAACCCTGGAACAGCAGCAAGCCGCAATCGATACCTGGCGCGCACAGAATCCAAAACACCCCGCTGCGATCAACCTGCCGCTGCCCCTGACCAAACTCAAGGAACTGGCCAGCCAGCCCCTGAGCAAGATTGCCCTGCTGCTGCCGCAAGACGGCCCGCTGGCCTCGGTCGGCAAGGCCCTGCGCGAAGGCTTCATGGCAGCGCACTATCAAGCGCAACAGGCCGGCCAGAAGCCGCCCGCCATCGAGTTCTACGACAGCTCCAAGCTGACCTCGATGGACGAGTTCTACCGCAAGGCTCAGGCTGATGGCGTGCAACTGGTGGTCGGCCCGCTGGAAAAACCGCTGGTCAAACAACTGAGCACCCGTCCGCAACTGCCGATCACCACCCTCGCATTGAACTACAGCGAAGGTGATCAAGGTCCGGCGCAACTGTTCCAGTTCGGCCTGGCGGCTGAAGACGAAGCCCGCGAAGTTTCGCGTCGTGCCCGCGCCGACGGCCTGCATCGCGCGGCGATCATGGTGCCGAAAGGCGAATGGGGCGACCGCGTACTGCGTGCGTTCAGCCAGGACTGGCAGGCCAATGGCGGCAGCATCGTCGCCACCGAACGTGTCGATCAGCCGGTGCAACTGGCCCAGCAGATCGCCGACATGTTCCAGCTGCGTCAGAGCGAAGCCCGCGCCAAGAGCCTGCAGAACGCCGCTGGCACCAACGTAGCCGCGCAGCCGTCGCGTCGTCAGGACATCGAGTTCATCTTCCTCGCAGCCACCCCGCAACAGGCGCAGCAGATCAAGCCGACCCTGAACTTCCAGTACGCCGGTGACGTTCCGGTGTACGCAACGTCCCACGTCTACAGCGCCAGCGGCGATGTGAACCAGTACAACGACATGAACGGTGTGCGCTTCTGCGAAACCCCGTGGTTGCTGGAAGCCAACGACCCGCTGCGCCAGCAAGTCACCGCGCAATGGCCACAAGCGGCCGGTAGCCTTGGCCGCCTGTACGCCATGGGCGTCGATGCCTACCGCTTGGCACCGCGCCTGGGTCAGTTGAAGGCGCTGCCGGACAGCCGCATCGAAGGTCAGTCGGGCAGCCTGGGCATGACCCAGACCCAACGCGTGGTGCGTCAGTTGCCATGGGCGCAGTTCGTCAACGGTCAGGTTCAACGCCTGCCGGACACCCCGCGCTGATGCCCGACGGCTCCCACCTGCAAAGCGGCAAGGATGCCGAACGCCAGGCGCTCGAGCATCTGCAACACCACGGTCTGCGCCTGCTGGCGCAGAACTGGTCATGCAAACGGGGCGAGCTTGATCTGGTCATGCTTGATGGCGATACAGTAGTATTCGTCGAAGTCCGCTACAGAAAAAACACTCAATGGGGTGGCGCGCTCGCTAGCATCGATGAGCGCAAACGGCAGAAACTGATTTTCGCCGCACAGTATTTTCTTCAGCGTGAGTCACGCTGGGCCGATTCCCCTTGCCGCTTCGACGTGGTGGCCATCGACAGGCACCCGGATCAGTTGAACTGGTTGCAGAATGCGTTCGATGGTTGATTCTCTGCACACCACCCCGGACACTTTCACCGACAATTTTTGCTCTTTGCTTTGCGGGCTGCACATTCACGTGCCGAACAGCCGCGCTACTTAAGGTCACACAGATGGACATGCAATCCCGAATTCGCCAGCTTTTCCAGGCCAGTATCGACACCAAGCAACAGGCGATGGACGTACTTGCACCGCACATCGAGCAAGCCAGCCAGATCATGGTCAACGCCCTGCTCAACGAAGGCAAAATGCTTTCGTGCGGCAACGGTGGCTCTGCCGGCGACGCCCAGCACTTCTCCTCGGAGCTGCTCAACCGCTTCGAGCGCGAACGCCCGAGCCTGCCAGCCATCGCCCTGACCACCGACAGCTCGACGATCACCTCGATCGCCAACGACTACAGCTACAACGAAGTGTTCTCCAAGCAGATCCGCGCACTGGGTCAACCAGGCGACGTATTGCTGGCGATTTCGACCAGCGGTAACTCGGCAAACATTATTCAGGCGATCCAGGCCGCACATGATCGCGAAATGATTGTCGTAGCATTGACTGGCCGCGATGGCGGCGGCATGGCTTCGCTGCTGCTGCCTGAAGATGTCGAGATTCGCGTACCGGCCCATGTCACTGCACGTATTCAGGAAGTCCATCTGCTGGCGATCCATTGCCTCTGCGATCTGATCGACAGCCAACTGTTCGGGAGTGAAGAATGACCCCTAATCGCCTTGGCCTTCTGGCCTTGACCCTGTGCCTCGGCATCAGCGGCTGCACCTCGGTGGTGAATGCCAGCCGTGAAGCGCCGATTGAAGACGACCGCGGCACCCGAACCTTCGGCAGCAAAATCGACGACTCGCTGATCGAGACCAAAGTCGGCGTCAACGTGGCCAAGGCCGACCCAGGCCTGGACAAGGACTCGCATATCGTCGTCACCAGCTTCAACGGCGTGGTGCTGCTCGCCGGCCAGACGCCGCGCGAAGACCTCAAGGCCAAGGCTGAACAGGCCGCCGCCAACGTCCAGCGCGTGAAGAAGGTGCACAACGAGCTGCAAGTGATTGCGCCGTCGAGCTTCCTCGCCCGCCAGAACGACGCCTGGCTGACCACCAAGATCAAGACCCAGATGCTGACCGATGCCAGCATTCCCGGCTCGCGCATCAAGGTCGTGACCGAGAACGGCATCGTCTATCTGCTGGGCCTGCTGACCAAGCAGGAAGCCCAACAGGCGACCAACCTGGTGCAGAGCGTTTCCGGTGTGCAGAAAATCGTGAAGCTGTTCGAATACATCGACTGATACGCGACGAGCAGATACAAAAAAAGGCGATCCATCCGGATCGCCTTTTTTATTACTTCACCACTTTCAGGCTTGGCCGGCCGCTTGGGCGCGGCGGCTCGCTGTCCGGTGGCGGCAAGTCGTCATCGGGCTCGATATCGTCTTCGTCATCCATCGGCGACTCGAGATCGAACACCATGCCCTGCCCGTTCTCCCGGGCGTAGATGCCCAGGATCGCACTGATCGGCACATACAGACTGTGCGGCACGCCACCGAAGCGACCCTCGAAGGTCACCACGTCGTTGTCCATGTGCAAGTGCCGCACGGCGCTGGGCGAAATGTTCAGGACAATCTGCCCGTCACTGGCGAAGCCCTGCGGCACCTGCACTGCCGGGTATTCGGAATTGACCAGCATGTGCGGGGTGCAATCGTTATCCACAATCCACTCGTAGAGCGCGCGGACCAGATAAGGTCGACTGGAGTTCATAGCGGCTCCTTAAGCCTTAGCGCATATCGCGTTCGACGCCAGACAGACTCGCCTGGAAAGCCTCACGCGCAAACTGGCGCTCCATATAATCAAGCAGCGGCTTGGCCGGCCGCGGCAGTTCAATACCCAGAATCGGCAAACGCCAGAGTATTGGCAATAGGCAGCAATCCACCAGACTTTGTTCCTCACTGAGGAAAAACGGCTTGTCGGCAAACAGCGGCGACACGCCCGTCAGGCTTTCACGCAATTCCTTACGCGCCACGACACGCGCGGCCTCCTTGGACTTGGGATCAAGAATCAGATCCACCAGACCACACCAGTCGCGCTGAATACGGTGAATCAGCAGACGACTGTTGGCACGCGCCACCGGATAAACCGGCATCAGTGGCGGATGCGGGTAACGCTCATCCAGATATTCCATCACCACGGTCGACTCCCACAACGCCAGGTCGCGATCGACCAGCGTCGGGAGACTGCCGTAAGGGTTCACCTCAATCAGTTTAGGCGGCTGGCGACCAGCTTCCACGTAAATGATTTCGGCGCTGACACCCTTCTCTGCAAGCACGATGCGCACTCGGTGGGAATAGTGGTCGGCGGGGTCGGAGTAACAGGCCAACCGATTGGTCACGCCCATGGCGATCCTCCTCGCTTGTTGAAATTATCGGAACCGGAAAAACGCGCGCGCCCAGAGGGCGCCTCCCGCAATGCCTGGCGAACCAGGTGTTGCGTTATCGGAGGCGCCCTTGGGCGCGCGCGATTAACAGCAATGCTTGAAGCGTATCAGTGCACGTCTTTCCAGTATTCACGCTTGAGCAGGTAGGCGAACACAAAGAAGAACGCCAGGTACAGCAAGACGTAAGTACCGATGCGCTGATGTTGCAGCTTAACCGGGTTAGCCGAGTAAGCCAGGAAGGTTACCAGATTCTTGACCTTCTCATCGAACTGCTCTTCGTTCAGAGCACCGGATTTCGGCACGATGGTCAACTGATCGCACGCTTCATGGGTCAGCGGCGTACCGGTCAGCGGATCGTATTGCTTCTTGCCGTCCTCGACGATCTGCACTTGCTTGCAGCCAACCACCTGGCGACCTTGCAGGCCGACCAGCACGTTAGGCATGCCGACGTTCGGGAAGACCTTGTTGTTCACGCCCCATGGGCGTGCCGGATCTTCGTAGAACGAGCGCAGGTAACCGTAGAGCCAGTCAGTACCACGCACGCGCGCCACCAAAGTCAGGTCCGGCGGCGCAGCACCGAACCAGGTCTTGGCGTCCGCCGGCTGCATGCCGATGTTCATGTGGTCGCCGATCTTGGCGCCAGTGAACACCAGCTTCTCGAGCATCATTTCGTGGGGAATGCCGAGGTCATCGGCCACCCGCTCGTAACGCTGAAACTTGGCACTGTGGCAGCCCATGCAATAGTTAGCGAAGGTCCGCGCACCATCTTGCAGGGCAGCCTTGTCGGACACGTCGATATCGACTTTTTCCAGCTCCGGACCACCGTGTTCAGCGGCGAAAGACAGCACAGGCAGAGCAGCAAAAATCAGAGCAAAAAATAACTTTTTCATCAGCCAGTCACCCTTTCCGGAACCGGTTTGGTCTTCTCGAGCCTGGTGTAGAACGGCATCAGAATGAAGTAGGCGAAGTACAGGAAGGTGCAGATCTGCGACACCAGCGTGCGCTCCGGCGTCGGGGCCAGTACGCCCAGAATGCCGAGGATCACGAAGGAAATGCAGAACACCACCAGCCAGATTTTGCTCATCCAGCCCTTGTAACGCATCGATTTGACCGGGCTGCGGTCCAGCCACGGCAGCACGAACAGCATGGCAATCGAGGCGCCCATGGCGATAACACCCATGAGTTTGTCCGGGATCGCACGCAAGATCGCGTAGAACGGCGTGAAGTACCAGACCGGGGCAATATGCTCAGGCGTCTTGAACGGATTGGCTTGCTCGAAGTTTGGTTTTTCGAGGAAGTAGCCGCCCATTTCCGGGAAGAAGAACACGATAAAGCAGAAGATGAACAGGAACACCACTACGCCGACGATGTCTTTCACGGTGTAGTACGGATGGAAGGCAATGCCATCCAGCGGGACACCGTTTTCGTCTTTGTGCTTCTTGATGTCGACGCCATCAGGGTTGTTCGAGCCGACTTCGTGCAGCGCCAGAATGTGCAGGACCACCAGACCAAGAATCACGATCGGCAGCGCCACGACGTGCAGGGCGAAGAAGCGGTTCAGGGTAATCCCGGAGATCAGGTAGTCACCCCGAATCCACTGGGTCAGGTCGTTACCGATCACCGGAATCGCACCGAACAGCGAGATGATCACCTGGGCACCCCAGTAGGACATCTGACCCCAAGGCAGCAGATAACCCATGAAGGCCTCGGCCATCAGCGCCAGGTAGATCAGCATGCCGAATACCCAGACCAGTTCACGTGGTTTCTGGTACGAACCGTAGAGCAGGCCACGGAACATGTGCAGATAGACCACGATGAAGAACGCCGAGGCGCCGGTGGAGTGCAGCAGACGCAGGATCGAGCCGTACTCGACATCGCGCATGATGTATTCGACGGAAGCGAACGCCTCTTCTGCCGACGGCGTGTAGCTCATCGTCAGCCAGACACCGGTAACGATCTGATTGACCAGCACCAGCAGCGCCAGCGAGCCGAAGAAATAGAAGAAGTTGAAGTTTTTTGGCGCGTAATACTTGCTGAGATGGTCTTCCCACATTTTGGTCGCAGGGAAGCGCGCATCAACCCAATCCATGAACTTGCTCATCACGCTTTCTCCGTATCGACGCCAATGACAATCAGGTCATCGGTCTCATAGGAATGCGGGGGAACTGGCAGGTTCAAAGGCGCGGGTTGCGACTTGTAGACGCGGCCAGCCAGATCGTAGTGGGAGCCGTGGCAAGGGCAGAAATAGCCACCGACCCAGTCTTTACCCAGATCTGCAGGCGCCACTTCGGGACGGAAGGTTGGTGAGCAACCCAGGTGCGTGCAGATCCCGATCAGCAGGAGAATTTCCGGCTTGATCGAACGCACTTCAGGGTCGACATAGGTGGGTTGCGTGGAGTTCTTGGAAGTCGGATCGGAGAGCTGGCCCTCGATCTTCTTGAGATTCCCCAGGATTTCCGCAGTACGGCGGACAATGAACACCGGCTGGCCGCGCCACTCGGCAATCATCTGCTGTCCTGGCTCGATCTTGCTGACATTCACTTTCACCGGTGCACCGGCGGCTTTCGCCTTGGCACTGGGAAACCATGACCCCACGAACGGGACCGCAGCCCCCACCGCTCCTGCAGCACCCACCACGGATGTGGCTGCTACCAAGAAGCGACGCCGGCCTGCATTCACGCCGTCATTGCTCATTCAGTCCTCTCCCATCAGCTTTGTGGCCTGTTAAATCAGGCATCTACTAAATAAATCAATGTTACTTATAAAAATTTTGCCGAGATGGTAATGAAAAGCCCCAATTCTGACAAGGGAATTACCCGGAGCTCATACCCTCAAGCCTTGCAGTATAGGGGGTCTACGAATGTGGCAAGTTGTCACAGCGCAATTCTTTTGATAAATCGCAGGCATAAAAAAACGCCCGGTTCCGTGAGGAATCGGGCGTTCTTTTTTGAACGTGGAAACGAATTAACGCTTCGAGTACTGCGGACGCTTACGCGCTTTACGCAGACCAACTTTCTTACGTTCAACTTCACGGGCGTCGCGAGTAACGAAGCCAGCTTTGCGCAGAGCGCTACGCAGGGTTTCGTCGTAGTCCATCAGAGCGCGAGTGATGCCGTGGCGGATTGCGCCAGCCTGACCACTTACACCACCACCGATGACAGTGACGTAGATGTCGAACTTCTCGACAGTCTCGGTCAGTTCCAGCGGCTGACGAACTACCATGCGGGCAGTTTCGCGGCCGAAGAACGAGTCCAGGGAGCGGTTGTTGATGGAGATGTTACCAGTACCCGGACGCAGGAAAACGCGTGCGGTTGCGGTCTTGCGACGGCCAGTGCCGTAATTTTGAGTCGCCGACATAATGAACTATTCCGTTAAATCTTCAGTTCTTGGGGCTGCTGAGCAGTATGAGGGTGTGCAGCGCCCGCATAGACTTTCAGCTTACGGTACATGTCACGACCCAGCGGGTTCTTAGGCAGCATGCCTTTAACCGCGGTCTCGATCACGCGCTCAGGGGCTTTGGCGATCAGCTTTTCAAAGTTGATCGACTTGATGCCGCCCGGGAAACCGGAGTGGGAGTAGTACATTTTGTCAGTGGTTTTAGCGCCGGTTACACGGATCTGCTCGGCGTTGATTACGACGATGTAGTCGCCGGTGTCAACGTGAGGAGTGTACTCAGGCTTGTGCTTGCCACGCAGACGGCTCGCGATTTCGGTGGCCAGACGACCCAGGGTCTGACCAGCAGCGTCGACGACAAACCAGTCGCGCTTTACTGTTTCCGGTTTAGCAGTAAAAGTTTTCATTCTTTATAGCCTCAGGGGCCGCCTGTAAATAAGACGGCGGATCTTACTGAATAGTGCGTACTTTGACAAGTCAAAGGCAGCCGGATACAGACGCTTTCGGGGGCTCGGGTCGGCGCGTCCGTTCAACGGCAAGATTCTTCGGCGGCGGCGCATCACTTCCACTGCAGAAAGAGGTCGGCAATTATGCAGATTGCGAAAAAATTTTCAACCTGCTTTTATGATTGTTTTGCCCAAGGAGCACCCGATGGACTATCGCCAGCTAGGCCGTACCGACCTGAACGTGAGTGCAATCTGCCTCGGCACCATGACCTGGGGCGAGCAAAACACTGAAGCTGAAGCCTTCGCCCAGATCGAACGGGCCAAGGAAGCCGGGATCAATTTCATCGACACCGCCGAGATGTACCCGGTGCCGCCGAAAGCCGACACCTACGCCACCACCGAGCGCTACATCGGCAATTACTTCAAGCGTCGCGGCGACCGCGCCGACTGGATCCTAGCCAGCAAGATCGCCGGCCCCGGCAACACCATCGACTACATCCGCGACAAGAACCTGCGCCACAATCGCCAGCACATCACCGCCGCGGTGGATGCCAGCCTCGAGCGCCTGCAGACCGATTACATCGACCTGTATCAATTGCACTGGCCGGAGCGCAGCACCAACTTTTTCGGACAACTGGGCTACAAGCACAAGATCGAGGCCAACCTGACGCCGCTCGAAGACACCCTCGAAGCCCTCGACGAGCAGGTCAAGGCCGGCAAGATCCGCCACATCGGTCTGTCCAACGAGACGCCGTGGGGCACCATGCGTTTTCTTGCCTTGGCCGAAGCCCGTGGCTGGCCGCGTGCGGTGTCGATCCAGAACCCGTACAACCTGCTCAACCGCAGCTTCGAAATCGGCCTGGCGGAAATCGCCATCCGCGAACAGTGCGGCCTGCTCGCCTACTCGCCGCTGGCATTCGGTTTCCTGTCCGGCAAGTACGAAGGCGGCGCGCGTCCGCCGAAAGGTCGCCTGAGCCTCTACAGCCGCTTCAGCCGCTATTTCAACGCGCAATCGGAAGCGGCCTGCAGCCGTTACGTGGCCCTGGCCCGTGAACACGGTCTTGATCCGGCGCAGATGGCCCTTGCATTCGTCACCCAGCAACCGTTCGTCACCAGCAACATCATTGGCGCCACGACGCTGGAGCAACTGGACAGCAACATTGCCAGTTTTGATCTGAAGCTTTCCGATGAGGTGCTGGCGGGGATTGAGGCGATCCACAAGGATCATCCGAACCCGGCGCCTTGATCGGCCGTTAAAAGCTTCGCGAGCAGGCTCGCTCCCACAGGTACAGCGTGATCCTTGTGGGAGCGAGCCTGCTCGCGAAGGGGCCCGTCAATTCACTGCAGAACTCACAGCGACCGCGCAATGATCTCCTTCATGATTTCATTGGTACCGGCATAGATCCGCTGCACCCGTGCATCCGCCCACGCCCGGGCCACCGGGTACTCCCACATGAAGCCGTAGCCGCCATGCAACTGCACGCACTCGTCGAGCACCTTGCATTGCAGGTCCGTGCCCCAGTATTTGGCCATCGCCGCTGTCGGCACATCGAGCTTGCCCTGCAGATGCAGTTCCAGGCACTTGTCGACAAATACTCGGCCGATCTGAATCTCGGTAGCCATCTCCGCCAGTTTGAAGCGGGTGTTCTGGAAATCGGCGATCGCCTTGCCGAACGCCTTGCGATCACGGGTGTAATCCAGCGTCCATTTCAGCGCAGCTTCGGCTGAGGCCAGACCACCGATCGCTACCGTCAGTCGCTCCTGTCGCAATTCCTGCATCAAATAAGCGAACCCTGCCCCGGCCTGCCCCAACAGGTTTTCTTTCGGCACGCGTACGTCCTGGAAGAACAATTCCGACGTGTCCTGAGCCTTCATTCCGACCTTCTCCAGGCGTTTGCCCTTCTCGAAGCCCGGCGTATTCGCCTCTACCACAAACAGGCTGGTGCCTTTGGCGCCGGCCTTGGGATCGGTTTTGGCGACCACGATCACCAAATCAGCGAGAAAGCCGTTGGTGATGAAGGTCTTGGAGCCGTTGATCACGTACTCGTCGCCGTCCAGCACTGCGGTGGTCTTGACCCCTTGCAGGTCGGAACCGGCACCCGGCTCGGTCATCGCAATCGCGCTGACCATCTCGCCAGAGACCAGTTTCGGCAGGTATTTGTGCTTAAGCGCTTCGCTGCCGTAATGCAGGATGTACGGCGCGACGATGTCCGAGTGCAGCGAGAAACCGATACCGGTCAGACCCAAGCGACCAACCTCTTCGATCACCACCGCGCTGTACAGAAAGTCCGCGCCCAGGCCGCCGTATTCTTCCGGCAGGTGTGAGCAGAGCATCCCCGCCTCCCCGGCCTTGTTCCACAGCTTGCGGTCGATGTGGCCTTGTTTCTCCCATTGCGCATGGAACGGCACAGCCTCTTTTTCGAGGAAGGTTCGTACGCTGTCGCGGAACAATTCGTGCTCGGAGCTGAACAAGGTTCTGGGGATCATGCGGCACCTTTCATTCTTGTTGGAGGGATATGACCTTCAGAGACTAAGCCTCACCTCCGACACAGGACACTGGACACATCCGACAAAAAATAAGACGATCCAGCCGTCTGGTGACCACTTTCCCTTATAAAAACAAAACAAAAGTTGAATTATGTCCAAGCAAGTCTCCACGCCCTTGCGGCGCGTCAGCATCCTGGCAATCGACCGGGTTTTCGCATCCACTCTCATGCAGGCCAAGGATTTCTTCCATCTGGCCAGCCTGCGTTACGGCAAACAACTGGGCCACGGCCTGACACCGGCGTTTGAAACCCGCCTGGTCAGCCCCGACGGCAAACCGGTGAACAGCTTCAGTGACGTGATGATGCCGGTGGACGGCGGCCTGGAAAACGCCGACGTCATCATCCTCCCGGCGTTCTGGGACGACTTTGAAACCCTGTGCGGCCGTTATCCACAAATCCTGCCGTGGCTGCGCGAGCAGCATGCCCGCGGCGCCGTGCTCTGCGGCGAAGCCACCGGGGTATTCTGGCTGGCCGAGGCCGGACTGCTCAATGGCAAGGAAGCGACCACCTACTGGCGTTTCTTCAATGCCTTCGCCGAGCGCTTCCCCAAGGTGTACCTCAATCAGGACAAGCACCTGACCGACGCTGACAACCTGTATTGCGCCGGCGGCACCACTTCGGCCTGCGATCTCTATATCTACCTGATCGAACGCTTCTGCGGCGCCAACGTGGCGCAAGCCGTGGCCCGCGACATTCTGTATGAAGTGCAGCGCAGCTATTCGCCGGGACGTATCGGTTTCGGCGGGCAGAAGCTCCACCAGGACGTGATCATCCTGCAGATCCAGCACTGGCTTGAAGAGCATTTCGCCGACAAGTTCCGCTTCGAAGACGTGGCCCGCGAGCACGGCATGAGCATCCGTAATTTCATGCGCCGCTTTCAGACTGCGACTGGCGACAAGCCGCTGCACTACCTGCAACGGTTGCGTATAGAGACCGCCAAGGGCTTGCTGTCCGGCAGTCGCAAGAGCATCAAGACCATCAGTTATGAGGTCGGCTACGACGATGCGAGCTTCTTTGCGCGGCTGTTCCGCCAGCACACCGAGCTGTCGCCGAACCAGTATCGGCAGCAGTTTCAGCAGGCTGCGTAGCTCTCCCACAACAGCGTAATGCCCCTGTGGGAGATTCTATGTTGCTCAGCAACCCTAGAATCTCAAACTGATCGGTATTCGCCCTGATTCTTCATCAGGGTGAATGCCACTCGGCAG